>CACNCK010000030.1 GCA_902618945.1 uncultured SAR86 cluster bacterium | reverse complement strand
GTACCGGTTGGACAAGACCAGAAACAGCATATTGAAATGACTAGGGATATTGCACTTAGGTTCAATCATCACTACGGAGACTTATTAACACCTCCTGAAGCGAAGATAAGTAAACTCACCGGAGTATTACCTGGAATAGATGGCAGAAAGATGAGTAAGTCATATAACAATACGATTCCAATTTTTGCTGATGAAGGTTCCTTGAAAAAGACAATTATGAAGATCAAGACTAATTCTCTTGAACCAGGAGTTCCAAAAGATATTACAGATTGCAATATTTTTGCGATCTTTAAATCTATCGCGAAAGAAAACGATGTAAAGAGCTTTCAGCAAATGTACGAGGAAGGTATTGGCTGGGGAGATGCAAAGACTTATCTTTTTGATAACCTTTCTTTATTTTTGTCTTCTTATAAAAAAGAATATCTAAAGATAATAAAAGATAGAGATTATGTTGAGTCGGTTTTAAAAGAAGGAGCCAATAAAGCATTGGAGGTCTCAACACCACTTATAGAGGATATAAGGAATTCTGTAGGTATTAAGGGGTTTTAATGGACACTCTGAAAGTATCATCTTTAAGTGAAAATGTTAAGTTAGTTAAGGAACAGCATTTCAACATTCGTCTGCATGACCATGGCCTTCTAAGACTGATCCCTTTATCAGTAGATCCTGAATTACTTAAAATGACAAACAAATTTTTTTTTCATACTTTGGTTAATTCGCAAGCCTACCAAGAAATGTTTTTTGATCATTTCAGTCAAAAGAGTGCTGATAAGCATGGTCCATTTTTATTGAGTAGCATCAAACACGATGATTTTACAAGCATTACAAATTCTCATTTAAGAGAGGAGATTATTCAGGTAGTAAGTACTCCAAAATGGTCCTGTCCTCCAATTGGTAAAAGAGAACTTACTAATGTAAAAAAATTATTGGATTCAATAATTAATGATGAGTCTGAACCATTTTTTTTAAAGAAATGTCTGACTTTCAATTCTTCATCTCAAGAAGCTATTGTTTATGAGCATGAATGGTCGCATAGCCTTACAAGTTATTATGAGTATGTCCTCAAAGACGTTATTAATAAAAAGATTTTTTTACTCATAATTACGTATGAGTAAATCGCTTGAAAAGCTACCTAAAACTATTTGGATTCTTGCTGCAGGCTTGCTTTGCGTTGGAGCAGGACAATCTATAGTCTTTATAACTATTCCTCCAATTGCACGAGATCTTGGCTTAAATGAAATTCAAATAGGTTCAATTTTTGCCACTTCAGCATTAGCTTGGATGATTCTAAGTCCTATATGGGGATCATTAAGTGATTCTATTGGACGAAAAAAAATAGTTGTCGTAGGTCTTTTTGGTTTTGCAATTTCTTTGATACTTTTTAGTTTTACAATCTCACTAGGACAAAGCGGCTTATTAGCAGGTACTTTTTTATTTATATTGTTGGTTTGTGCGAGACTACTGAATGGCATCTTTGGGAGCGCAACTAGACCCTCATCTGGAGGATGGGTAGCTGATATAAGCTCTATTGAAACAAGAAGTAGAGCATTTGCTAGACTTGATTCAGGATTTTCAATGGGTAGGATACTAGGTCCTGCGGTAGCAGGTTTACTTTTACTAATATCTTATACTGCTCCGTTCTTCTTTTTTGCTATGGGTGCCTTCATAGTAATTATTTTTATTTCCTTACAAAAAACTCCCCCAATGATTTTTCAAGAGAAAAAGATTAAAAAGCTTACTTTGTTTGATGCCAGAGTCTGGCCCTTTTTAATTGTATCAGCAGGATTTGGTATATCTAATGCTGCCTTAGTACAAACTTCTTCATTTTTTTTCCAGGACGTAATAACTCCCTCTTCAGAGAACTATATAGCTCTTGCTAGCGTTGGTTTTATGCTTTCTGCATTAGGTGTATTAAACGGGCAATTGGTTATAGCAGATAGACTTCAAACCTCGCCTGGATCTTTAGTAAAATTAGGTGTTATCCTTAATTTTTTTGCTCTTTT
>CACNCK010000029.1 GCA_902618945.1 uncultured SAR86 cluster bacterium | reverse complement strand
ATAGCATTTGCGACATCTATGAACGAAAAAGTTTCAGGTATTGGTTTGGATGTAACGGATACTAATGCACTAAAGTCGGAAATGGAAAAAGTAGATGTGGTTATAAACACCGTAGGCCCCTTCTATAAATATGGACCTCCTATTTTAGAAGCTGCTATTGATAAATCCTGCCACTACCTTGATATAAATGACGACTGGGAGCCGACCCTAGAAATGCTTGCGTTACACGAAAAGGCAGAAAGTAACTCAATAACAGCGATTCTTGGAATGGGTGCAAGTCCAGGTCTTACAAATATGCTTGGAGCTACTGCGATACAAGAATTAGATGAAACTGAGACACTTTATACTGGCTGGACTATGGATGGTGCTGCGCCAGAGGAAGAATCATCCCAATCTGGACTGAATGCCGCCATGATTCATGCCGTTCAGCAAATGACTGGAAAGGTCAGAATACAAGATAAGGGTGAGGCAAAGATGGTCAAGCCATTGAAAGAAATTGAAGTCGATTTACCTGGTTTTAATAAATTTAAACCTCGTATTTTTGGACATCCAGAAGCGATTACTTTTCCTCATCACTTTGATTCGATCAAAAATAGCATTAATTTAGCTCACGGCAGTGGCTTCGGTTTACTCAAATGGATTATGAAACTTGTCGATTGGAAAATTATCTCTGTAGAAAAAGCTGCAAGTATTGTCCAGAATCTATCTTCAGATAAAAGGAAAGAACTAGAGGAGTCGGGAATAGAAAATGGTATTGATCTAAGTAGTGCAAATTCTGAAGATCCTCCTCCTCTGTATGCGGTAGCCTCAGGAAAGAAAGATGGTCAACGGGCAGCATGCACAGCAACATTCAAATCCTCTGGCCTGATAAGTATGGGTGAAGCTACGGGTATTCCCCTGGCTTGTGGCTTAAAACTTTTAATAGATGGAAAAATTCAAAGAAAAGGAGTTTTTGCTCCTGAGGGAGCCATAAATCCTTATGATTTTTTTAAAGAACTTAATGGTATGAGTGATGCCCTGGATTTCGATGAAGATATCAATACAAATGGTCCAGAAATGGTTAATATATTTAGAAGTTGGTAATTAAATTTATTGAATGTAGAGTAAACAAATGGAAAAAATAAATAACTTTTTTGACGGAATCGCAGCGCCTTTAAGTGGCATTGCTGATTGGCTTTTAAGGCTAGGCCTTGGTATAGCTTTCTTTTTACATGGATATGGAAAATTACCTATTTCTGATGGTTTTATAGGTTATCTAGACTCTAAGGGAGTTCCTCTTGCAGAGGCATCTGCATACTTAGTTGCATGGGGAGAAATATTGGCTGGATTAGGAATAATAGTAGGTGGAATTTTGGCTAAGCCAATGGTCCAGCTAGGCCACCTAGTAACTAGAGTATCTGGTGGAGCAATAGGGGTGATAATGATATTCGCTTTATTAATAGCCCACTCGGATTGGGGAATATTTTTCGGAGAGAGAGGATCTGTTCTCTTTGCCAGCGAGCAATTATTTCTTTTGCTATTGGGAACTTTCTACGCTATCAGGGGCAATAACTAAAATTTTTAAGATTGCAGCTTAAGCTGAGTATTCCTCATTTAGTTCTTGTAAGGCCTCAAAATTCATCATCTGAACAACTTCCATATTTTCGTCCAAAAGTTCATAAATTGGATCGGTAGTTGTATAAGGACGTAAACTGAAATAAACAATAACATCTTCATCTCCGCCACCTTCCGTGTGAGGTTCTCCAGGAGTGCCTGCCTTAAATACTCCTGCAGGACGAACACTTTTCAAGCTTCCGTCAGGGTAGTAAGTTTTTAACTCGCCTTGAACAGTAAAAGTACTGTAGTTAGAGCAATGTCTATGCATTTGTATTTTTTCGTTAGCAGAGAATTTGAATAAGAGATCAACTATTTTAGCGTTCTCATCTACATTCAAAAAGGACAAGGACACATGATCCAAGGGTTCTCCATCTGGTCCGGGTGCAGGTTTCCAGTCTATTTCAGACTCATTGAATTGAATTAAATTTTCCATAGTTTTCTCCTAATATATTCCTTTAAATCATTATATTATTTTTTAAAAAAAAGGGTCAAGATTCGTATCT
>CACNCK010000028.1 GCA_902618945.1 uncultured SAR86 cluster bacterium | reverse complement strand
TAATTGATCAACTCAGGAAAGATGGTGACTCAGTGGGGGCAAAAATAGAAGTCTCAGTCAGTAATATGCCGATAGGTTTAGGAGAACCTGTTTTTGATAAGCTTGAGGCAGACTTAGCAAAAGGCCTTATGAGTATAAATGCTGTTAAAGGTTTTGAGATAGGAAAGGGCTTTGATCTCATCCATTCAAAAGGTTCGGAATCGAGGGATGAAATGACTTCAGAGGGTTATTTGTCAAATAACTCAGGTGGAATTTCAGGAGGAATAAGTACCGGTCAAGAAATAAAACTATCCATCGCCTTGAAGCCCACTTCAAGTATCAACAAAGAAGGTCAGACCATAGATTCGGGGGGTGAATCTAAAAGGATTCAAGTTAAAGGAAGACATGACCCTTGTGTAGGGGTAAGAGCAACACCAATAGCCGAGGCTATGACTGCGTTAGTTATAATGGACCATTTTTTGAGGAACAGAGCTCAAAATGCTGACGTCGTAACTGAAATCCCTGATATCTCATAATAATCTCATGTCATTCACACTATACGATAAGCTATGGAATCTTCATGAGGTCTCTCAAAGAGAAGATGGCACCTATCTTTTATATATAGATAGACATTTGATTCACGAAGTTACATCCCCTCAAGCATTTGAAGGATTGAAATTAGCTGGCCGTAAGCCTTGGAGAATATCAGCTAATATTGCAACACCTGATCATAATGTTCCCACAACTGACAGGGACAAGGGAATAGCTGGTATAAATGATGAAGTATCAAAACTTCAAGTGGTTACTTTAGATGATAATTGTAAAGAGCATGAAATACTGCAGTTTGATATTCATGATAAACGCCAGGGCATAGTTCATGTGGTTGGGCCTGAACAAGGATTGACTTTACCCGGCATGACAATTGTTTGTGGAGATTCTCACACCTCTACTCATGGGGCATTGGCGACACTTTCAATGGGTATTGGTACTTCCGAAGTGGAACATGTTTTAGCTACTCAATGTTTGAAAACATCAAAACTAAAAAATATGAGAGTTAACATTTCAGGCGAGCTACAAAAAGGTGTCACTCCGAAGGATGTTACATTGGCGGTTATTGGAAAAATTGGAACCGCAGGAGGAACTGGTTATGCCATAGAATATGCTGGTTCAGTCATAGAAAATATGTCAATTGAAGGAAGAATGACTGTATGTAATATGGCAATTGAAGCTGGAGCTAGGGCAGGACTTGTAGCATATGATCAAATAACTGAAGCTTATATAAAAGATAGGCCGTTTACCCCAACAGGAGAACAATGGTTGGTGGCAAAAGAGCAATGGCAAGATCTTGTCAGCGATAGCGAAGCTCAATTTGATAAAGAGATAGAAATTGATGGATCTTTTATAGCACCTCAGGTTACTTGGGGAACTTCACCAGAAATGGTCAGTAATATTGATGGTGTAATACCTGAGCCTAATAGCGACTCTATTAGACATGCTCTGAGCTATATGAACCTTGAACCTGGGAAAAAAATTAAAGATATTAAGCTAGATCAGATTTTTATAGGTTCGTGTACAAACTCACGAATAGAAGATTTAAGAGAAGCAGCAAAAGTACTTGAGGGCAAGAAGGTTTCTGAATCAATTAAGAGGGCTATTGTAGTTCCTGGTTCGGGTCTTGTTTCTCAACAGGCCATAGATGAAGGTTTAGATAAAATATTTATTGACTCAGGCTTTGAATGGAGAGCCCCTGGTTGCTCAATGTGCTTAGCCATGAACCCAGATCAACTGGGAGATGGTGAGCATTGTGCCTCTACTTCAAATAGGAATTTTGAGGGCAGACAAGGCTATGGAGGAAGAACTCATCTTGTATCTCCTGTCACAGCAGCAGCTTCAGCTGTTGAAGGACATTTTGTAGATGTTAGGGAGTATTTATCATGAAAAATACCTCGACTTACCATAAAGGGCAGGCCGTTCCATTAAATCGAGATAATATCGATACTGACCAAATTATCCCTAAACAGTTTCTCAAATCTATTAAAAAAAGTGGCTTCGGACCTAATCTTTTTGATGCATGGAGATATAAAGACGAAGGATTTCCAGGGCAAGATATAAGCGATAGAAAAATTAATAAGGAATTTATTCTTAACCAGGAGAAATTTATAAATTCCGACATATTAATAAGTAAGAAAAACTTTGGATGCGGTTCAAGTAGAGAACATGCAGTATGGTCTTTAATGGACTTTGGATTTAAGGTTGTAATAGCGGAAAGTTTTGCAGATATTTTCTACAACAACTGCTTCAATAATGGTCTTCTACCCATCGCTATTTCAGAAAATGAAATTTCAACCTTGCTTGACTTATCTAACAAGAGAAAAGAAATAGAAATAGATCTACAGAATCAAATTATCTTTGTTGAAGATAATGAAATAGCGCATTTTGAAATTGACCCTTTCAGGAAAAAATGCATCTTAGAAGGTCTGGATGAGATTGGATTGAGTTTAACTCATTCGTCAGAAATAAAGGAATTTGAAAGGAAACATTCCTTAAAATCTCCTTGGATCTTTAACAAAGAAAGTGATTGATGAATAACAAAAATAATATTCTTGTTTTGCCAGGTGACGGAATAGGACCTGAAGTATGTGATGAAGCAATAAAAGTTCTTAAACATCTAAATGATATTTATAAATTAGATATCGTAATAGAAGAATCTGCAGTTGGTGGAAGTGCATACGAAGAATTTGGAATTCCTCTTCCAGAAGATACTTTGAAGGCAGCAAAAGGGGCTGATGCGATTTTATTAGGCGCTGTAGGCGGACCCAAATGGGACAATATTGATTATGAGCTAAGACCTGAAAGGGCCTTGCTCGGACTAAGAGCAGAATTAGACTTATTTGCCAACTTAAGACCTGCAATCTTATCAAAATATTTAAGTGATTCTTCTTCTCTCAAGTCAGATAAAGTTCAAGATCTAAATCTATTAATTGTAAGAGAACTAACTGGTGGAATTTACTTTGGTGAGCCAAGAGGTAGGTCTAAGTCTGGTGATTCCGCTTTTAATACTATGATTTATAGTAAAACTGAGATTAGGAGAATTGGAAGGATTGCTTTTGAAGTTGCTCAAAGAAGAAATAAAACCCTTTGCTCAG
>CACNCK010000027.1 GCA_902618945.1 uncultured SAR86 cluster bacterium | reverse complement strand
AACCACTTAATGATAGTAGTTTTATTTGATTACCTAGGCTGGCTGTTATCTTTACAGAAAGTTTTTGTTTTTGTCTTAGACTTTGTTTCACAATTTAGTATCAAATTCTTGACCAAGATAAACTTCTTTAACTAGTTTATCATTGGCTATTTCTGAAGGTTCTCCATTCGCTATAATTTTACCCTCATTAACGATAAGTACTTTGGTGCATATGTTCATGGTATCCCGAACATTGTGGTCACTTATTAGGACACCAATTCCCTTTTCGTTCAAACTAAGGATTATGCTTTTCAGATCTGAAACAGCTATTGGATCTATACCGGCAAACGGTTCATCTAGAAGAATAAACTCAGGGTTTGAAGCAACTGATCTAGCTATTTCAGTTCTTCTTCTTTCGCCGCCTGATAATTTTATTCCACGTATGTTCGACAACTCATCTAAACCAAAATCTTTCAACAATGAAACCAGCTCCTTTTTTCTTTCTTTATGATCTAAATCTTTTCTTTGTTCTAAAGCTGAAAAAATATTTGCTTCAACCGTTAGTCCTCTGAATATTGAAGACTCTTGAGGGAGGTAAGTAAGTCCAAGTGAAGTTCTTTCAGAAATAGATTTCTGATTAAGTTCTTTTCCTGAAAGATAGATTTTTCCCATATCAATTTTAATAAGACCTGCAATCATATAAAAAAGAGTTGTTTTTCCTGCTCCATTTGGTCCCAGAATTCCAACAGTCTCCCCACTAGTTATTTCAAAAGATATTCCATCAACAATAGGTTTTTTATCATATGTTTTATGCAGATTTTTAACGAGAAGATTCATAGATTGTTCTCAATACTAGAATTAATAGATTTAAGTATTTTGTTTAGATTGTAGTCATAATGGATAAGATCGGACTTAATTACAAATCCATCTTGATCTAATTGCGCTTGCTCTTCGAGGATGATTTTATCGTCTTCAGAGTTAATGTAGACTTTTTTACCATATCCTCTGCTTGTTGATCCGATATTCTTAATTTGAAAACTTCCCTCGCTAAATTCAGCATGTAAATTACCTGCTACTTGTGTTATTTCTATTCCTAAAGATTTAATCTCGAGATCGTTGATGTTAGTGAATACATTTTTTGCACTTGAAAATGTTTTATTTGTAAGATTCAAGATTATTTCCTCACTAGAGATGATCAAGTTATTTTCTTTATTTAATGCCTGAAGTTCCACAGAATCTTTAAATTTTATAGATCCAATATCTTTATTAAAGATTGCCTCTTTGGAATTGATATTTACTAATGTTTTATTTGAATTCAGCTTGAAAATTGGAAATTGAATTGTAAATTCAGAACTATTGAGGAAGCTAGATGTTTCACCTTCTAGAATTACTTGCCTTTCTGATGAAGTAAAAGAAAAGAATGGTTTGTCTAGAACAGAAATATATTTATGATCTTCAGGTTCATCACAAAAAAGAGAATTACAGAGAAGAGAAACTAAAACAATAGCAAAATATTTATCAATATCGGACATCAAATTAGACCTGATTCAATAAGATCATGCATTCTAATGATCCCTGTAAGAGCTTGATTTTTATCTAGAACCGCAAGTGAATAGATCTTATTTTCTTGCATTATCTTTAAAGCATCAATTGCCAAACTATCAGCAAAAATAGTTTTAGTTTTTGTAGTCATAAAAGTTGAGATCTTTTTTTCTAATGGATTCTTTACATTATTTAGTGTCCTTCTTAGATCACCATCTGTAAAAATGCCTATCAACTTCTTTTTATCAACTATTAAGGCCACTCCTAGACCTTTTGAACTGATTTCAATCAAAGTTTCGGAAAGGGTGTTTTCTCTAGAGACCAATGGTAATCCATCATCTTTAGTCATCAAATCTCTTACAGTTATGATTAACCTTTTTCCGAGTTTTCCTCCAGGATGAGATTTAGCAAAATCTTCGCTTCCGAAATTCTTAGCTTCCAAAAGTGCAACTGCTATAGAATCTCCCAATGCTAAAGCCACAGTGGTACTAGTTGTAGGTGCAAGATCCAAAGGGCAAGCTTCTTCAGAAATACCTGTATCTATATTAATCATTGAATTCTTAGCTATGAATGATTCTTTTGATCCCGTTATAGAGAAGAAATCACAGCCTACAGATTTGAGATAAGGAATTAAATTAATGACTTCTTCGCTTTGACCAGAGTGAGAAAAAATTATTACTTTATCATTTTTATTTATCTCTCCAGCATCACCATGCAGGGCCTCAGCAGCATTAATGAAACTTGAGTGAGACCCAGTGCTAGAAAGAGTTGCAGAGACTTTTCTGGCTATATGTCCTGATTTTCCAATTCCTACAGTTATTATTTTACCCTTTGTTTTCAGTAACTTATCACAAACCTCGTTGAATTCGACAGTTAGAGTTTTAGAGAGCTTTTCAAGACCTTTAGATTCGATTTTAATGGTTTTTCTTGCCGATTTGAGATGATCAATTTTTTTCATATACGTAAATCTATCTAATAAGCGAAGTAAAGTGAAACAAAGTATGAGCTTAAAAATAACAAGCTAAGCAAGAAACTTGCATTTCTTTCCTTCTTTGAAACAGAAAAAATATAGCAAGCAAAAGTAAAAGTTATTATAAAGAGTATAAGTAATAAAGGCGACCAATCAGAATAAGACCAACCTATAGACATTTCTGGGTTCATAAATAGACCTGGTATGGCTAAAACACATAATCCATTAAATATATTTGAGCCTATTAAAGTTCCACTGACAGTCTCATATCTTCCTTTTAAAGCTAATGAAACAGACGCTGCTATTTCAGGCAAACTAGTTCCTATTGCCAATACTGTGTACCCAATAAATAACTCACCCAAACTAAATTCATCTAATATTTGATTAGCTCCGAAAGTAATCAACCATGCTGCAAAAACAAGAAAGGCTAGGGATAAAATGAGTTTCAAAGATACATATTCAGATGCATCTACTTCATTTTTATTAACATCAGAAACTCCATTTTTATACCAGAAAGAAATGACTAGAATTAGTGAAGTTAAAAGAATAATCGAGGATAAAATATTAAATGGATTGACTGCAATAATTAACCAAATAAGCAAGCCAGAAGCTAATAAAATCAATAAGTTTTTTTGAATAGCTAACTCTTGTTTAATTTTAAGTTTTTTTAGAGAAACTATCATTAGCATAGAGCCAAAAACGAGCGATAGATTAGCTACATTAGATCCAATAACATTTCCTATAACCATGGAACCTTTGTTTTCGAGGGAGACAAAGAAAGTTGTAAGCATTTCCGGTGCAGATGTTCCAAAAGCGATT
>CACNCK010000026.1 GCA_902618945.1 uncultured SAR86 cluster bacterium | reverse complement strand
TCTTTTTAAGAAATCTGCTTGAATATACTCACATCCATGGGCGACCTCTCCCTCTCTTTTTGTACCAGTACAGATGACATGCAAACCTTTTGATACAAATTTTTGAGAGATTGCTAAACCTATGCCCTTAGTTCCACCTGTAACAAGCGCCTTGAGAGGTTTGTTTATTTTATTCATGATAGGTCCCGAATGAGGGTATTATAATTACAAAAAAATAAAAAGATTTAATTAAATTCTCATGTATCTGTTCAAACATAACCTGCGATAGGGTTAAGAAAGCTTAAAGATTGTTTTTGCTCTTCAATAGAACAAAGATTCTTATAATTCGAGTCAAGGAAAGCCTCAGTTTGAAGATACAGACCTGGCTTATATTTATTGTCTAAAGTGTCCTCTAGTTGAAACTCGTGAGTATCGAGCTCGTTAACATTAATGAATTTAAGTTCTTCAAGAGGTTGGAGTATCAATTTTCTTTTCCTAGTGATTACCTCGATTCCCCATCTTCCTTGCCCAGCCCAATTTGCCTTATAGTTGAAAGGTATATCATCAATAGTTTTACCGGAACCATAGAATATTGAAGCTGAAGGATGCCACGAAATTAAACCTTGACCAGAAACTTGAGCATGAAGCTCTTTAGGCCTTCCGCAAAGATAAAATGCCATGTCCACAACATGAGAAGAATTATTTATGAACCAATTTCTGTATATTTTTTTCGAATAGCCTATATCTCCGATTTTAGTTGCCCACTCAGTAAATTCAAATGAGAAAGAAAGCACACCTCCATCTTTTTTAATGATTTCTTTTGTTTTTAAAGTCGAAGAATAAAACCTTCTATTGTAACCAACGAAAATCATTGTATCTTTTGCAAGAGCTAGCTCAGCTAAATTGTAAATTTCATTTCCATCGGAGCCTCCTGGCTTCTCAACCAAAATTTCTTTGATATTTGCATTTACTGCTACTTTAGAAACTAGATAAAGATTTTCAATATCCACAGCCACTATTGCCTTATCGAAAGATTTTGAACGAACTAAATCTTCTAGATTGCCATATAAGGCGTCATAGCGAGTCCTTTTCTTAAAATTATTAGCTGACTCTTTAGATCTACAAAAAACGGTTACATCTACTTCTAAATCTTTAAGCACTTGAAAATAGTCTTGAGCCATTTTACCTGCACCTACTAAAAGAATTTTTATTTTACGTGATTGGGCAATGTTCAAATTTTTCCTTTTTAGTTTTTTCTAAATGGCAAATAAAAGCCTCTAGGAGATGATGATGTTGGATTGAAGAGTCGGTATATGATGGCAAAGAAACTTCATTTCCCTCTAGAACTTGATCTGCAATTATGTTTGTTAATTCACTTTGAAAAGGTATGGGAAATTTTTTTGAATCTTTATTTCCATCAATATTAGCTTGGAAATCACCCGTGGATTCATTTATTACTATTTCTAGATCTTTTCCTTCTATTTTAACTAGCAAATCACCAACCCCTCTAGATGAGGTCAGTGACATTTTATTATTATTACTAAAAGACACTTCGATCCTACCTACAAATTCAATAAAGCCTTTTCTTTTACTGTCTAAAGTATCTTTTTCAAGATTTTTTCCATCTATATTTTCCAAAGCAGATCCACTTATCCAACCAAAAATGTCTAAATAATGGATCGTATTACACGCCAAGCCCCAATTGCCACCAGACACTGAAAATCTTACATCTTTTCTGCCATACAATAACTTTCTTACTTCATAATAAATTGACCAATATCTTCTTGAACAATTAACCCAAGCATTGATTTTATTTTTATCAAGAATCTCCTGGGCACTGTGTAAATGGCTTAATTTTTGAAATAAGACTTTCTCTAGCAAAAGATTTTCTACCGAAAAAGATTTAGCTAATTCTTGAAGTATAGCAAACCTTACGTCAGCACCTGTTGCGATTATCATTAGATTAAAATGTTTAGGCAATAAATCTAAAGAATCATAGAAGTTTAGCCTTGAACTTTCTAACTTATTAAGTTTAGGTAGTCTGGATTTACATAATTTTATTGATTCCTTTACAGGGTCTACACAATGTAACTCGCATTTACTGAGATTCTTGGATAAAGCCTGGAGATGCCTACTTCCAATCTCTCCTAATCCAATTAGTGCTATATTCTTTAGAGACATCCTGAAAATTTCTTCAGATATATAAAATTAGAGTGACCATCCGTCATCAACAACTATATTTTGACCGTTTAAGTATTTCGAAGAATCAGAGAGTAAGAATGTCATAGCTCCAACAAGGTCTTCGGAGTCCAACATTCCTTTAGAATTGCAATTACTCGAGTAATTCTTAAGAAAAGCTTCAGGTTGATTATCGAGTATACCGCCAGGACTAATGCAATTTATTCTTATATCCTTATTCTTATAGTACTTGGCTAAATATTTTGTTATAGATATAACGCCTGCCTTTATTGCTGAGTATTCTATAGGGGAGATCATCCCGGTACCTTCATATTGTTCAAATTTTGGAGATGTAAATCCCTGTATCGACGAAATATGAATAAGATTTCCTCCTCCGTTTTCTAAAAAATGAGAGATAATTCTTTGAGAAAAAATAATTGCACCTCCAAGCTGAGAGTACAAATCTTCCTTAAGATTTTTGGGATCGAGATCTTCAAAAGCCGAACCCCAACCAGAAGAAGTTGGATAAGCACAATGGATTGCACCATCTAAAGGTCTATTAAATGTTTTCTCACCTTTCGAAATCAAATTATCAATGGAAGTAATGTCAGTTGTATCAGATTCAATAAAAACTGCATCGGATGAGGATAGCTCCTCTTGAAGGGCTTGCCCTCTTTTTGAATCTTTATCTGAAATGATCAACTTTCCATCTTGATTTAGAATTTCTCTACAGAAAGATTTACCAATTCTTCCAGCACCTCCTGTAACGAGTATTAATTTATTTTTCAGCATCTATTTTTCTTTTCATTAAGGCTTCAGCTATGTAAAAATCTACCTCAGTATCAATATCTATTGCTCTTTCAAATGGTACGTTAACAGCGCTCACATTTCCATCAAACATATTGGAATTTTTAAGAATGTATTCTGGTCTTGTAACATATGCAACTGTTGTCAGGTCATAACATTTAGGCGCGTCTTGTCTTCTTTGGACCAATTTATCTTTAGAAAAGGTTTCTAAATAGCCATCACCATTAAATTTCATAAGATTGAAAAATGGATTTCTATGGGACTCGGATACAGTTACAACAATATCAGAAGATTCTGCTAGCGAATCCATAGCCCGCTCTACATCATCTTTAGTGCGTAATGGCGAAGTTGTAGGAAGAGAAATAAACCTGTCAAAAGAGTCTCCTAA
>CACNCK010000025.1 GCA_902618945.1 uncultured SAR86 cluster bacterium | reverse complement strand
GTACCTGGTTTTTTGTATACTGCTTGATCCCAATATAACCTCACATCAGGTCCGATTAAATCTCTGCATATGTCAGTAAAAACTTTATGTTTACTGAATTCTTTAAGTTCATCAGACTGAGTTACAAGATGGGTGGTAAAAGTAATTTCTTCAGCTCTAGCAATAAAAAATTTACCACCATCAAGGCCTTTTAATGCTTCAGTTACATTGAACTCATAAGGGTCAATTTGATTTACTACTTTGTTGACTTCTTCGTCTGAAAAAGCATTTTCAAGTACAACATAACCTTTTTCGTTAAATGATGTGATGTCTTCATCGGAGAAGAATCTGTAAGGGCCATCAGGCATGGTCCAAGAAAAGCTCTTATTACTCTCATGTAACCTAATATCTTTATCCATAACTATCTATCAAATTTTAATTGAACGCCTAAATTAGTTTCTACAATTTTTCCATTATTATAGGCAAGTTTACCATTCACAATAGTACTCATAATCTTTGAGCTAAAAGTCTCACCTTCAAAAGGCGACCAGCCACAGAAATAGAAAGTATTCTCTTTAGTAACTTTATGCTTAGATTCTAGATCTACGAGAACACAATCTGCCCAGTAACCTTCCCTAATGTAGCCTCTATCAACAATTTTGAATCTATCAGCAACTTTATGTGAAAGATAGTATGGGAGATCATTCAATGAATAAATTCCTTCTTTAACAAGTTCCAAAAGAACAAGGAGTGAGTGCTGTACACTTGGAATACCAGAGGGACAATTCATATAGTCATTTGATTTTCCTTCCAAAACATGTGGAGCATGATCAGTAGCAACATAATCGATATAGCCCTCTAATAACGCCTTTCTTAATGCATCTCTATCTGTAGACTCTTTCAAAGATGGATTACATTTTATTAAAGTCCCTTTGGTTGAGTAATCATCACTTGAAAAGTAAAGATGAGGAATGCAAACTTCTGCAGTAATCATTTTTTCATTAAAAGGTTTATTAGAGAAAAGTCCTACTTCTTCTTTGGTAGTTAAATGAAGTATATGCAAATTAGAATTATATTTTGTGGCTAATTCGATAGCTTTTTTTGAGGATTTTAAACAAGCCTCTCTGGATCTAATGAGGCCATGCATTTCTACAGGAATCTGTTCTCCATATTTAGCAAGATATTCTCTCTCTAATGATTTTATCATTGGGTCGTCCTCGCAGTGGGTAGTAATAATTACCGGAGATTCTCTAAAAAGGTCATTCAAAGCATCCTCACTATCAACATGAAGATCTCCAGTAGAAGAACCCATAAATATTTTAATTCCACATACTTCCCTAGGATTTATAGCTTTTATTTCGTCTATATTGGAGTTGGATGTGCCCATGTAAAAAGAGAAATTAGCTGACGAAGTCTGGTTGGCAATGGAAATTTTATCTCTCCACAAATCAAGGCTGAGTGTAGGTGGGATTACATTCGGCATGTCCATAAAAGAGGTTGTGCCACCGGCAACAGCGGCCAAGGATTCAGTTTTTATACTGCCTCTTTCCGTCAGGCCAGGTTCTCTGAAATGACATTGATCATCTATTACTCCAGGCAATAAATAATGACCTGTTGCATCAAGAATTTCTCCTTGAGGCTCTATATCATTTGCTATTTTCTCAAACCTACCTTCTTTAATAAGAATATCTTGTTCAGTTATTGAACCTTCATTTATAACTTTACAGTTTTTAATGGTGATTACATTACTCAATATGGTTTGCTCCCTGATGTGGTTAATCTATGCATTGTCCTTTCATTGTCTCCATATCCATGTTCAGCAAAATGCTGAACACTCCTATTGTCCCATACAATTAAGTCACCTTTCGACCATTTATGTCGATAAATATATTTTTCCTGGGATGCGTGACTATATAGAAATTCAAGCTTTTGTTGAGACTCTTTGGGATCTAAGTCTTTAATTTTTTTAACGAATGCTTCTGTGACATAAAGTGCCTTTTTTCCAGTTTCAGGGTGCTCTCGAAAAATTGGATGCTCTACTGTCTTGGCATCCTTCAGATCTCCACCTGACAACATTAATACTCCTATATTGCTATGAATTGCTTTTTTTTCTGAGAGCTCTGATTTTAGATCATGATCTAAATCATCATAAGCAAGATACTGATTAGAGAATAGAGTATCTCCTCCTTCTTCAGGTACTACTAAAGAGTATAAAAGTGTTGCATCTGGAGGTGATTCTTCAAATGTTACATCCGAATGCCAATGAGCATTTGTATGATATTGCTCGCCATAGTTTCTAATTTCAATAATTTCTGGATATCCCTCTATGCCTTTAAAGACTGGATGAACTAAAGGTTTGCCCCATAAACTTGAAATATTTTTCAGTTGAGATGGATTTAATTTCTGATTTCTAAAAATAAGGACCGAGTTATCTAGAAAGCATTGCCTGATTTTTAAAGAATCATCCTCGGAAAGAATATTTAGATCTAATCCTGATATTTCGGCGCCTAAGGGTTTTAAGATTTTAATATCCATATTATTTTAATTTATGGATTTTGATTTGTCCGTACTCATGACCTGCCCCATTGTAATATTCGGCATTTGTTCTATCTAATACAGTTCTTACTAAAGAAAGCATTTTTTCACTGTTGCCACATATTATGGTTAAAGGCATTTCTTCTTGGTTCAAAAAAACAAAGTTTTCAACTGCAATATCTACTTCATGATGTCTATATCCATGAAGATCTAGAACATGACTAGACACAACTTCTAGGAGTTCCTGATCAATCTTCCATTGAGAGCACCAGTAGCTTCTCCTTTAATGAAAGCAACTTCCCCTGAAACAATGGTGTAATCATAACCTGAAGCTTTTTGAACAAGTCTTCGTCCTCCGGCAGGCAAATCGTTAATAATTTCAGGCTCATGCAAAGTTAAGCCTTCATAATCAATTATATTAATATCCGCTTTATAGCCCTTTTCTAATACTCCTCTATCTTTAATACCCAGTAAGTTAGCAGTTTCTGATGTTTGCATTTTGATAACTTTTTCTAAAGGTAACTTCGATCCCCTGCTTCTGTCTCGAGACCAATGCTGTACAAGTGTTGTCGGAAAACTAGCATCACTTATAGCACCACAATGTGCACCAGCATCGCCGAGACCTGAAATTGTATAAGGATGTTTTAGCATTTTCTCTACAAGGCTCAAGTCACCCGTCTGATAATTAAAGAGCGGATGATAAATCAATGCTCTACCATCTTTTTCGAGCATCGCATCATAAGCTATTTCTTGTGCAGTCATATTTGACGAATTAGCCAAAGATTCAAATGACATGTCTGGATCCGGCTCGTAATTAGCAGGTTCACCTAATTTAAACATCTTTGTATAAGAATTAACTATTTCATCCACTAATGGATTGATAGATATGGCACT
>CACNCK010000024.1 GCA_902618945.1 uncultured SAR86 cluster bacterium | reverse complement strand
AAAAGTAAAAATTCCTGAACCACAAACAAAAGTTGATTCTTATCCTCATCAGCTATCAGGAGGTCAAAGGCAAAGAATAATGATTGCTATGGCTTTGGCAAATGAACCAGAACTGTTAATTGCCGACGAACCAACAACTGCTCTTGATGTAACTGTTGAGAAAGCACTATTGGAATTGTTGTCTGATTTACAGAAAGAGTTTGGTATGTCTATATTATTCATTACTCATGACTTAAATATTGTAAGTAGATTTTCTGATGAAGTTTGTGTCATGAAAGAAGGAAAAATAGTTGAATCAGGGAAGGTTAAGGATATTTTTGATAATCCCCAGCATCCCTATACCGTCAAGTTACTTAAATCCATACCTGGCAAGAAAGCGGAACTAAATCTTGAGAATGAGCAGTTGCTCATTGGCCGAAAAGTGGACATAAAATATCCAATAGTCAAGAATATATTTGGCAAAACAATAGATTTTTTGAATGCTGTAAAAAAAGTTGATATAACAATTCACAGTGGCTCCACTACAGGCTTAGTTGGAGAATCTGGTTCTGGTAAGTCATCCTTGGCAAGAGCTTTGTTAGGCATTGAAAAGGCAGAGGGTAACATCATTTTTGACGGAAGAAATATTCATCAGTTGAATTCCAGTGAAACCAGAAGATTTAAAAAAGATTTTCAAATAGTTTTCCAAGATCCTTTTGGCTCATTGTCTCCAAGGATGACAATTGGAGAAATAGTAGGAGAAGGGCTGAGAGTTCATGAACCTAGTTTAAGCAGAAATGAGAGAGAGAAAAAAATCATTAAGGCTCTTGAGGATGTCGAATTAGACCAATCTTCTTTTTCGAGATTTCCGCATGAGTTATCTGGTGGACAAAGACAAAGAGTCGCAATTGCAAGGGCAATTATTTTGGAGCCAAAACTTATATTATTAGACGAGCCTACCTCCGCTTTAGATGTTTCCATTCAGATGCAAATATTACATCTTTTGAAAGATCTTCAATCAAGACTTGGATTAGCCTACCTGTGTATAAGCCATGACTTGAAGGTCATTAGATTTTTATCTGATTATGTGTATGTGATGAAAGACGGCATTATAGTAGAGGATGGAAGTTCAGAAGATTTGTTTGAGTCTCCAAAACATGTCTATACAAAAGAGTTATTGGCTGCAGCTTTAGCTTAATTTATAAGTTCTCTTGTTTCTAATTTATAATTCCCCTTATGTCTAAGAATAAAAGAAAATATTCATCGGAGATTGTCGATGGCGTAGAACAGGCCCCTTCGAGAGCTATGCTAAGAGCAGTAGGTTTTGAATCTGAAGATTTCGATAAACCGCAGGTTGGTATTGCTTCAACTTGGAGTATGGTTACACCTTGCAATATGCATATCAATAAACTAGCTGAATCTGCCGCGAGTGGAGCTGACTCAGTCGGATCAAAATCAGTTATTTTCAATACAATCACAGTCTCTGATGGAATATCAATGGGCACTAAAGGCATGAGGTATTCACTTATTTCAAGAGAGGTAATAGCAGATTCCATAGAAACAGTAGTTGGCGGTCAAGGCTTCGATGGATTAATTACGATTGGTGGATGCGATAAGAATATGCCTGCATGTGTAATGGCTATGGCGAGATTGAATAGACCATCGATTTTTGTTTACGGAGGTAGCATCAAACCGGGATCTAATCGTACCGATGTTGTTTCAGTCTTTGAGGCGGTAGGAAAACACTCTGAAGGAGCTATAACTGATATTGAATTATTAGATATTGAGTCAACTGCAATACCTGGTCCAGGTTCTTGCGGAGGAATGTATACAGCAAATACAATGGCTTCAGCTATTGAAGCCTTAGGTATGAGTCTTCCCAATAGCTCAGCTCAAGAAGCAGTTTCTTCGAGTAAACTGAAAGATTCCTCAGATGCGGGTGAATCGATCATGAATTTAATTTCTTTAGATTTAAAGCCACGCGATATTATGACTAAGCAGGCTTTTGAAAACGCAATTGCTGTTGTAATAGCCCTTGGAGGATCAACTAATGCCGTATTACATTTATTGGCTATCGCCCATGAAGCAAAAATAAATTTATCTTTAAATGATTTTGAAAGAATTGGTAAAAGAACACCTGTCTTGGCAGATTTAAGACCAAGCGGGAATTATCTGATGTCCGAGTTGATCGAGATTGGTGGTATTGTGCCTCTGATGAAGAGTATGCTCGAAAAAGGTTTAATTGATGGAAATCAAATGACAGTTACGGGAAAAACTCTCGAAGAAAATCTTTCAGGCTATGATCATTATCCAAAAGATCAAAAAATAATTACATCAACAAATAAACCTATAAAAAAAGATAGTCATTTAAGAATTTTGTATGGAAATTTAGCGCCCTCTGGCGCAGTTGCCAAAATTTCCGGTAAAGAAGGTTTAAGATTCAAAGGAAAAGCAAAAGTCTATAACTCTGAAGAAGATGCAATGGAAGGGATCCTATCTAATCAAATATCAGAAGGTGATGTCCTGGTTATTAGGTATGAGGGACCAAGAGGAGCTCCAGGCATGAGAGAGATGTTAAGTCCAACATCGGCAATAATGGGCAAAGGTCTTGGTGACAAAGTAGCTTTCTTAACTGACGGTAGGTTTTCGGGAGGAACCCATGGTTTTGTTGTGGGACATATCACTCCTGAAGCACATGATGGAGGTCCCATAGCTTTAATTAATGATGGTGATCTTATCTCCATCGATGCAACAACCAATCAGGTAAATATTGATTTGTCTGATGAAGAATTAGCTAAGCGAAAAGAGTCATGGCAATGCCCTGTACAAGAAGAGGAAGGAGGGGTGCTAGATAAGTATAGGTCTCTCGTTACTTCTGCTTCTGAAGGAGCAGTAACTACAAAAAAATAATTCTTTTACAATCTTGATAATTTGACTATTTAGTCCAATAATGGTTTTTTTTAATGATTCTTTGTAAATTCCAATCAAAAATATCCTAAGGAGGAAATATGAATGTTGTCACGCTGACGGATGACAATTTCGAAACTGAAGTTAATGCATCCGATAAACCTGTGCTAGTTGATTACTGGGCAACCTGGTGCGGTCCTTGTAAGATGGTAGGCCCAATTGTTGAAGAAATAGCTATCGAGTTTTCAGACAAAATTAAAGTAGGAAAATTAGATGTTGATACAAACCAAAACTCTGCTGCTAAACAAAATGTTATGAGCATACCTACACTAGCAATTTTTAAAGGTGGTGAGCTAGTTGCTCAACAGGTCGGTGCACTAAGTAAAACTCAATTAACAGAATTCATAGAATCAAATCTATAGAAAAAACTAGACTCTAAATACCAAGGAGGTTAGTATAAAACTATCAAAGTCTCTTTGGTCAACCCCTTATCTCAAGCAAGAACTTTATTTTATGCAATTAACAGAATTAAAAAAAATGCCGGTTGAACAGCTAATTGAGCTGGGCGAAGAGTGTGGAATAGAAAATTCTTCTCGAGCAAAAAGACAAGATATTGTATTTGGAATTCTCAAGAGCAAAGCAAAGAATGGAGAAGATATTGAAGGTGAAGGTGTTCTTGAAATC
>CACNCK010000023.1 GCA_902618945.1 uncultured SAR86 cluster bacterium | reverse complement strand
CACTGATATCTGATTCAGAAGGACTATATGATATTGAAACAATTGTTAAAGAGACTTCAGAAATTCTAAATAATGCTGGATACTTATTCATTGAACATGGCTATGATCAATCTGACTTGGTTGTCTCAATATTTGAGACCTACGGTTTTTCTCAAATTAGAACGTTTAAAGATTTAAACGGTGATGATAGAGTTTGCTTAGGAATGTTAAATAGATGTTAAAAGGTTATATAGAAGGTTATTACGGTCGTTTATTTTCTAAGGACGAAAGAGCCAGAGTAATTAATCATATGGGTAAACTCAAAATGGACTTTTATTTATATGGACCTAAGGAAGATTTGTACCATAGAATAGAATGGGGAAAGACATATCCTCCAGCAGAACAAACAACCTTAATAAATCTTGTTGATCAATGTAAGAAAAATAAAATAAAACCTATCTTTGCTATTTCGCCAGGTCTTAGATCTTCAAAATTATCAAAAAACTTCTTAAAGTCTCTTGCTTCTAAATTGAAACAAGCTCACCAGCTTGGTTTCAAAGACTTTGCAATATTTTTTGACGATATTGAACATGAAAAAGATAAAGAACTTGCCAAATTTCATCTGACAATCATCAATTCAGTTTCCTCCTTCGACTTTATCAAAAAAAATTCTTTGATGGTTTGCCCAACGGTTTACTGCAAAAGTTTTGCCAAAGGGAATATACAAAAAAACGAATATCTAAATGCTCTTGCAGAGGATATTGACCCTTCGATATCGATATTATGGACAGGAGATGAAGTTGTTAGTCAGTCTATTCCGCAAAAGGGAATCAAAGAATTAAAGAGTTTATTTTCAAACCCAATAATAATTTGGGACAACTATTACGCCAATGATTACTGCCCTTCAAGATTTTATATAGGATCTTATAAAGGAAGAAAATCTGTAGTTAACTTAACAAAAGGTATAGGAATAAACCCTACTGGTATGCCATATACAGATATGATCTGCCTTTCAAGATTCATGAAAGAGGAAACAGACAAACAGATTTTGAACAATTTCGATATACCTTCTGATTTCATCAAAATCTTTCCTTTCTTCTCAGATCCTTTTAGAAGCTTTTCCTCGTTAAAACTCAGGGAAATAGAAAAGCTTCAGAAAACTCAATACAAATTATGCATTGAATGGAAGAGTGACTTGCAGCTCGAATGGGCACCTTTTTTATGGCAATTTTATTCTGATTTACTGTTATTGAAGAAATTAAAAAAGGGAGATACCAAATTTAATCTTGAAGAGTGGGTAAAGCGAAGATATTCTGAACCACTAAAAGAGACAATACTTAGACACTAGGAGAGAAAATGTTAGGAAATATGATGAGTGGTCAGCTGTTGATATCTGGCCTTATTGAGCATGCTGAGAAGTATCACAATGATGCAGAGATAGTTTCTAGGACAGTTGAAGGACCAATTCATAGATATACATACGGAGATGCAGCTAAGAGATCTCGACAGTTGGCCAATGCTCTAGAAAAACTTGGATTAAAAGAGGGTGATACTGTAGGCACACTTGCATGGAATACATTTAGGCATTTTGAATTATATTTTGGTGTATCTGGAATAGGATGTGTTGTTAATACAGTCAACCCAAGACTTTTTCCTGAACAATTAATATACATTATTAATCATGCAGAGAATAAATATCTATTCATAGATCTATCATTTGTGGAGCTTGTAGAGTCTCTGGAATCTGACTTAAAGGATGTTAAAGGTTATGTCATTCTGACGGATAAAGAGAACATGCCAGATACTAAATTAAATAATGCCATGTGTTATGAAGATTTAATATCTGAAGAGTCTGATGAATTTAGTTGGCCAGAGTTTGATGAAAATACTGCTTCTAGCCTATGCTATACATCCGGGACAACTGGCAATCCAAAAGGTGTCCTTTACTCCCACAGATCGACAATCTTGCATGCTTGGATAGTTAGTTCAGGTAATGTCGCTAAAGTGTCTAGTTCTACATGCATTTTACCTGTCGTACCAATGTTTCATGTCAATGCATGGGGCATACCATACGCTGGAGCAATGTTTGGTGCGAAGTTAGTTTTTCCAGGACCGGCACTTGATGGTGCCTCAGTTTATGAATTAATAGATAATGAAAAGCCAGATCTATTGATGGGTGTTCCAACGGTCTGGTTAGGTCTGTTACAACATCTTAATGAAACTAATCAAACTTTAGATTGCGTTGAAACAGCATTAGTAGGTGGTTCAGCTGCTCCTAGAGCTATGATTCAAGAATTTGAAGAAAAACATGATGTCTTTTTAATGCATGGATGGGGCATGACTGAAATGAGCCCGCTTGGGACGGCAACTAGTAGGACAAAAGATATGGAGGATATGGACATTGAAAAAAGATATGACCTTCAACAAAAGCAAGGTAAGGCCTTTTTTGGGGTTGATATGACTATTGCTGATGATGATGGAAATGAACTTCCACATGATGGTGTGGCTTTTGGAAGATTATTGGTAAAAGGACCCACCATTGTCGAGCGTTATTACAAGGCAGAGGAAAGTGCTATGGATGCCAAGGGTTGGTTTGATACAGGTGACGTTGCAAAGATACATCCAGAGGGTTATATGGAAATCGTTGACAGAAGTAAGGATGTTATTAAATCAGGTGGTGAATGGATTAGTTCAATAGATCTTGAAAATGCTGCAGTGGGTCATCCAGAAGTAGCCGAAGCCTGTGTAATAGGAGTTTTGCATGCCAAATGGGATGAGAGACCACTGTTGCTAATAGTCAAAGCTGCTGGTCAAAATCCTACCAAGGAAGATATCAATTCGTATCTAGAAGATAAAGTCGCTAAATGGTGGTTGCCTGATGATATTGTTTTTGTAGAAGAGTTACCTCATACAGCTACTGGAAAGCTTTTGAAGACAGGCTTGAGAGAAGATTTTAAAAATCATTTAATAAATAAATAGGAGAAAGCAATGATTGGATTAGTACCAGCAGAAAAATTAATAGAATACGTAGGTCAAGAGATAGGTTCCTCAGATTGGTTTGAAGTAGATCAAGATAGAATAGATATGTTTGCTGATGCAACTTTAGACCATCAATTTATTCATATTGACTCAGAGAAGGCAACACCTTTATTTGGTTCAACGATAGCACATGGATTCTTATCTCTATCATTGGTACCTCATTTAACTTCGCAAGCAGTACTTGCGCCTGAAAACTTAAAAATGGTATTTAATTATGGACTTGATAAAGTCAGATTTATTAATCCCGTAAATGTAGGTTCTAAAGTAAGAACCCATAGTAAGTGTTTATCAGTAGATGATAAGGGTGATGGTAGATATTTAATGAAGACTGAAGTCACTATGGAGATTGAAGGAGTAGAAAAACCTGCTTACGTGGCAGAAACTTTATCTATGTTCGTCACTTAAGATTATATGCCTAAACCTGCTAGCAATCTTAAAGATAAGGTAGTAAACAGAGCTGTTAATTCTCTCAGGAGAAATAAAAGAATTGAACAGATAAGCTTTGCGGCCATTGCTAAAGAGCTAGATACGACAATTGATGAAATAAGTTCTTTCTATACAACTACTGAAGACATATTCCTAGAAGCTCAGAAGAAAGATTGGGAATCTCTGCATAGATACTGGGATAAACGTATAAAAAAGGCCAGTACTCCCGGAGATTTCAAAAATGCTTTCGAAATATTTTTTGAAAGATTCGTAGAAACACTAAGCAATGATGCTGATTTACGGTTAGAACTCTCTTGTTATTTACCAAAATGCGTTAAATACGGAGAGAGCAATAGGAAAAGAGTTAAACGAAAGTTTCATAGACTTATTAAGAGAGGTTGGCCTGGAAAAGATGAGAAAGTATTGGAAAGGCAAACAGAACTTGTAACAGTATTATTTTATGGTTTTATTGATCATGTAGTTCATATACCTAAAATTGAGCGAACTA
>CACNCK010000022.1 GCA_902618945.1 uncultured SAR86 cluster bacterium | reverse complement strand
CCCTTACTCCTTTTGCAGAACCCGCAAAAACACAGATACTTTTCATAATTCCTTACTTTACAATAATTATATAACTTATAATTGAGAGAATGAATAAGTTAAGAATTGATATTGTATCCGATGTTGTCTGTCCTTGGTGCGTCATAGGTTTCATAAATTTGCAAAAAGCGATGACTCAGCTAATTCCTAAAGTTGAGTTTGAAATAAATTGGAAACCATATGAACTTCACCCTGAAATTCCTGAAAACGGATATGACAAAAAACTTTATATGCAACAAAGGTTTGGTGATTTGTCAGGTAAAGCCTCTCCCTATAAACAAATTGAGAAAATAGGAAAATCTCTTGGATTTGACTTTAATTTTTCTAAATCTGAACGAATTCCAAATACTTTCAATGCCCATAGACTTTTATGGAAGGCTAGAGAATTTGGAATACAAACAGAACTCTCGGAAGCTCTTTTTAAATGTTACTTCACAGAAGGTAAAGATATTGGATCTAAGGAAGTACTTTTGGAAGTGGCCACAAAGGTAGGTATGGATTCCAAAATGATACAATTATTTTTAGATTCAAAAGAGGGTGGCCAAGAAACAGCTGATGAGGAAATGAATTTTATTGAGAAAAGCATTGGGGCCGTCCCAACATACTTCATCAATGAAAAATATATTATTCAGGGCGGTCAAGAACCCGAGACCTTCGTTTCTTTTCTTAATAAAATACTGATTAAAGAAAAACAAAATGAGGTTTCTGGATAAAAAAAATATCAATGATGCAATAGTTGAAAAAGAGGTTTTTCCTTTCTTTCACACTGAAAATGCATTTATCAAGAGTCTAGACCCTGAGCATATCATTGATGACTTTCCAAATATTACTTCTGGAGGCAGTTATCCTGTGAATGATCTGGTTGCAGGGCCTCTGAAAGAACTGGTTGCAGAGCTTGAAGGAAGAGAATTTAAAAATATCTTAGAGAATAAATTGAATGTTGATCTCAAAGACGCACAAGTAATTACAACTTTAAGAGGATTTTCAAGATTGAAGGATGGACAAATACATACAGATTCAAAAACAAAAATACTTACAGTTTTGCTTTACTTAAACCCAAATTGGGATAGTCATATTGGAAACCTTAGATTATTAAATGAAAACAATAATTTAGATAATTATATTAAAGAGATTTCTTCTAGTTTCGGTAATTTAGTTGCTTTTAAAGTTACTGAGAATTGCTGGCATGGTTTTGAGCCCTTTGAAGGTAAAAGGCTTTCCATTCAATTGAATTACGTATATCCAGACACCTTCAAGACGCATAGTTTAAGGCACACAGTAAGCTCTTTTTTTAAGAGGTTAACTCCTAGGAAAAAAATCTGAAAGTTCTAATTATTAAGCTTACTTCCATGGGCGACTTGATGCATGCCCTTCCTGCTATAACAGAAGCAAAAGATCAAATTCCTAATATAATTTTCGACTGGGTAGTAGATAAAAATTTTAGTTCAGTACCTAGCTGGCACCCTGCTATCAATAAAACTATTGAAACGAATCATCGTCAATGGAAAGTAAATCCCTTCTCTGCTCAATCTAGAGATGAAATTAAAAGAGTTATTAAGACCATTAATGGTGAAGATTATGATCTTATAATAGATATGCAAAATAATCTCAAAAGTGCATTTATATCTCTCTTATGTAAAAAATCTGTGATCGGAATGGATGCGAAAAGTTCCAGAGAATTTCCAGCACATTTGGCTTACAAAAAAAAGGCGTCTATTTCAAAAAAATTACATGCAATTGAAAGGCAAAAAAATCTTTTATCTTTCGCTTTAAATTACGAATCAGATTTATCCAAGCATGATTATGGTATAGAAAAAACAAATTTTCTTAAATCTAAAATAGACTTACCTAGCAACTATGCTATTTGTGTTCAAAATGCAAGTTGGCCAACCAAGCAATGGCCTATTAAGTATTGGAAAGAATTAATTACAAAATTACCACAAGATCTGAGTTTAATATTTCCTTCCGGCAATCAAATGGAACTCCAAAGAGCTGAAGAAATATGCAATGTATCATCAAAAGCAATAGCTTTAGATTTATTACCATTGAATGAAATTGCTTATCTTGTTGATCAAGCATCATTTGCAATATGTTCTGATACTGGACTTGCGCACCTATCTGCAATTACAGAAACACCTTCACTTACTCTTTATGGACCAACCAAAACTAGTTTGATCGGTACATATGGTATTAACCAGAATCATTTGGTAGCAAATAACTCTGATATGGAGGATATATCGGTTAGTGAGGTTTTAACCGAACTGAAAGAACTTAATCTTATTTGATTATCTAATTAGATGATTTTGCTGCTTTAATAGCATCTTTAAGAGTATACTTTTTATTTAGATCTTTTTTACTTGAATAAGGCGATAATTCACCTACTCGAATATATTCTCCCGCATCAAAAGCTTCTCTAAAATGCTTAATACTTCCAAAGGATTCATTAATTCGACCGGAAGCTCCCATTCCAAATCCCTCAATAGTACCGCCATAAGTCGCAGCTTGCATTCCCATTCTATGCAAAAGTTTAGGACTAGCACTCTTTATTATTTTTGGATCAACAGAAATAATCCAATTTTCCTGAGAGCGCATCCAAGATTTAACATTAGACATTGCTGCAACAAATCGTATTTTGTCTGTTTTATTGACTCCAGTTCCATGAAGTAACCTTCCGTCGAACAGCATAATAGTTCCTGCTTTTGCTTCTAGATTTATTGCAGGATTAAGTTTGCCGACCTTTCCATTACTTCCTGCTTTAATTATATTTTTATGACTACCAGGGATTATTAACGTGCCCCCATTATCTTCATTTACATCTTGAGGAATATAAAGTGTATTGACGAGAGCAGGAGCATCTTCGGTGATCCACGGAGATAAAGGACTTTGATCTAAATGCAAAACTTGTGGGTAAAATCCTTTCTCGGCACCATTGGCTAAAAAACTATGACATATCCATCCATCACCTAGAGTTTCATTGAGAAATTTCTCTATCAAAATTCCTGCTTGAACTGCATCTGTATCTTGTTCGATACATTTTCTAAATACTTCACCTTTGTTTATAAGAGTATGAACATATTGCCCAGAGGGAGTCATACTTTTTACGCCAGCTAACTTTTCGCCTTCGGCTTGCTCAAGAAGTCTCTCCATGAATATTCGACACTGATCTTGAGACATACCATCTTCGATAAGTGCATATCCCCATTTCTTAAAATCTTTTCTAATTTGTTTTATTTCTTTTGTTGGCGAGGGAAGTTTTTTTGTCTTCCAAAAGGGATGTTTTCGTCCTACTGTAGTATCCCAATATTGACCATCAAATTTTAAAGGGTTTTTAAAGTCAGGCGGTCTAAGCCAAGGATTATTTGTAAAAATTGAAGTATAAGGTTCCTTCGAATCCAAAAAATCTTTAAAAAGTCTATCTTCATCTGGTGATGATTTTTCTATATAAGATTTTGTAAATTCTTTAATTTCCATCACAATTCAGAGATCAAGTTGCTTAATGAACGAACTAAATTCTGACTTCTATCGGCACCTAAAGCGCCTTCTTCCATCAGACAAGGGGTATAACCAAATGATACATGCTTATTTGTATCAGCAATAGACATTGATCCTCCCCAACCTGCCCAAAAACAGGCCCCTTCTTCAAGATATCCCATCCAACTTACATTTTCTATAGGTAGGCCAAAACCAATACCCCATCTTAGTGGCTCAACAAGTACAAGATCATTTCCCCTCACTTGTTCCTCTAGAGCGAATTGAATTAAGTCTTCAGAAAAAATTCTTTTTCCTTTATAAGCTCCTCCGTTAGCCATCAGAGCCATTGATTCAGCGATAGACCTGCCGTTACCATGACCTCCCGCTGCAGGTATTTCTGCTCTGCGCCATTCTGAAGTATTGGCATCAGGAGCAGTAATAATTCCGTTAGTCATTACTTTCTGCATTACCGAGCCCTCTTCTAATTCAAATAAATCTTCTGGATTGGTTTCAACTGCTTGATGAATTTCTGCAACCCTTGGGTGATGTTCATCTCCAAGTCCAATATGAAAATCAATATTTAAAGGTTCCGCTATCTTTTCCCTAAAGAAGTTACCAACAGTTTTTCCTGAAATTCTCTTTATAATTTCGCCCATTAGATTGCCTACTGATATAGCATGGTATCCAACAGCACTTCCAGGTTCCCACCAAGGTTCTTGAGTCTCAAATAAAGCAGCAACTTTATCTGGGTCATAAAGATCATGTCCTGCAACCGGCTCATCCCATCCTGGCAATCCTGAAGAATGGCTCATTATATGGCTCACCAGAATATTCTCTTTTCCATTTTGAGCGAATTCTGGCCAATATTCTGCTACCGGAGTTGAGAAGTCCAGTTTTCCCTGATCAGCAAGTACATAAGCTGCAAGCGATGTAGCATTTTTTGTACTGGAAAAAACATTAACGATAGTATTCTCTTCCCATGGAAGCGACTGAGCTTTGTCCCTAGTACCAGCCCATATATCAATGACTATCTCACCTTCATAGGTAAGTGCTAAAGATGAACCTATATCAAGACCAAGCTCAAATTGTTTTTTATAACAGTCTACAATTGATTCAAATTTTTCATCATATCTTCCTTGAATTTCCATTTATTTTTCCTCGTTTAGTTTTGTATCTGGTAATTTTCCATATGCTCTTTCCATATTTGGATCATTTTTAGTTAATTTCTTAAGTGGCTTCCATAATTCAGCATGTAAAGTAGGTGCCAATCTAAGA
This sequence comes from uncultured SAR86 cluster bacterium, assembly GCA_902618945.1. Classification (GTDB taxonomy): domain Bacteria; phylum Pseudomonadota; class Gammaproteobacteria; order Magnimaribacterales; family Magnimaribacteraceae; genus Magnimaribacter. Next base: position 5,511 of record CACNCK010000022.1, on the reverse strand, counting down.
TCTTCCTGCATTGTATTAGAGTCCTTGGTAATAAATTCATCTCCTCCGAAGAATGATTGAGCATATTCAAGTTGTTTTGGTGTTAAAGGAAGATCTATTGGTTCTGACTTACCTCCCAAAAGAGATGCTGCTAAAAATGCATGTGCCTCTTTAGTGCGCTCTTTCATACTTAATCCTACATGATCTGCCCAACGCACTAAATGATATTCATGACGAATATCATTATCCCAAAAGACCCGATGTAAAAACTCGGCTCCATCGTGAAGTTGTATAAAATCTTCATCACCTACTTCAAGATAAATATCTAAACCACTTTTCTTTATTCTTTCTGCATTATTTATTGCAATGTTTGCAGGATTGTCTTTCATGAAGTTTTGAGGATCAAATGGCTTCCCCCAAACATCTTCATAAATTTGCAAAGGAGTCCACCAAGAATTTCTTTTATGTGGTTCTTTAGGAAAATTCAATATTGGCATAATTGCCGGTTCCATAGGAGCTATGGCCTTAAAACGTTCAGGATTTTTTAAACCTATCTTTAAACTTCCATAACCCCCCATAGAAATACCTGTCATCAAAGTATGCTCGGGTTTTATAGAAACTCCATACATCCTTGAAGCCCATAATGGTAGTTCGTCAGTTACAAAAGCTTCCCATGTCCCATGATAGTAACTTATTCTTCCTGATGAAAACGAAACCACTACCATTGGTGGCAAGATACCTTCATCAAACATTTCTTGATAAGTAGCTGCTTGTCTTAAAAGATTATCTCTAGTTCCTCCACCTCCATGAAGATTAATTAGTAGAGGAAGATTCTGTGTATTCCCTTCAAAACCAGGTGGGAGAATAACCGAAACAGGAACTATCTCATTACGAATTTCTGACTTAACATCATGGAGTTGAGTGATGACTTTTTTATTAATCTCTTGCTCACCTGAACAAGAGATTAATAATAAAATGAGTATAGATACAAAATTCCTAGTCATTTAAGAATCATAAAGTAACAGTACCTAGAAATTTCTTTGTATCTCAATTCCCGCAGTTCGTGGATAGCCCCATTGACCAAAACGACCTCCACCGGTGGCAGCAGATAGATATCCAGATATATATTCCTCATCTGTTGCATTCTTTATAAAGAATCTAGACCTCATCGTCTCATCGGCACTTTCCCATATTAGATTTAAATCTACAATAGTATATGCATCCTGTGAGTACTCATTAAACTCTGAAAAATAAATTCTTGATTTATAGGCGGCATTTGCGCGGTAAGTAAGTGAGGCACCCGATGCCATAGCGCTTGTATAGTTTAAACCCAAGTTAATAGAAACTTTAGGTGCATTAGTTAAATAATTACCCTCTAATTGTTGCTCTCCTAATTGTGGCTCTATACCATTTGTATTAACAAATTCTCCATAAGTTGCATCTAAAAGAGTAATTCCATAGTTTAGTGTCAAAGAGTCGCTAACATTCGATAAAGCTTCTATTTCTAATCCATTAACTGTTGCATCTCCTGCATTTCTCGTAACCGTTTGTATTCCAACAACCTGTAATACTTGGAAATCTGTATAGTCATATCTAAATAAAGAAGCATTCAAACTCGTGTTTTCCGCTAGAGAGCCTTTAAATCCAAATTCTAAAGAAGTTACTTCTTCAGGATCATAAGGATCTGTGCATTCATATGTAGCATAACCTCCGGCCTTAAAGCCTTCACTTAAAGACGCATAAACATTACTATCAGCAGATAAGTCATGTTGTATAACAGCTCTCGAAGTTGTTGAAGAATATTCTGTAACCACTTCTCTATCACAAGTTTGAGCCGCTACAACGGGCATAGGCATTAAGATAGAAATAAAATTATCTTGTTTACTAGTGAATTCATCTGTTGTTCTTCTCACTCCTAAACTTAATCTAGTTGTATCATTGATATCGAATGTGCCATCTGCAAAGTATGCTTCTGATTCCGTATCCATTTTGTCATGTTTAAAGTCAAACATACTTGGTACAGGAAATCCTAGGATAGGTTGAGGATTATCGAAATGAGTATGTCTTGACGTTTCATCATCCATATAAAACAGACCAAATACAAGACTCATGGTATCCCTTTCAATATTGAAATTAAGTTCTTGAGTGAATGTTTCAGTCTCTGATATATCAAATGTATCTAGATAAGCACCGGCCGATCCATCTCTGTCCAAATTAAACTGATCATAAAATTCTTGTTTTGCAGTTATTGAAGTTAATGTACCAAGTTCAGTGTCAATCTTTAGAGTCAAAGAAGAAACATCATATTCCCTATCTGTCATGTTGGTACCATTTACTGACTGAGCAGTAGGCGTCTGATAGATTTCATGAGGTTTTAAAGATATAGGTTCAGTTGCAATTTGAGGGAAGCCAAAAGCCGCAGCCAGTTCTCTATTATCCGTTAACCATCCATAGGGATCAGGCGTACCTTCTGTCTCAACAGATGCAACCATAAGGTCTGCAGAAACTGTATCGGTTAAATCTGATTTTATTTTTAATCGAAATGCTTGCTTGTCAGTATACCCTTGCTCACCACATCCGGCATTCAGACAGTCATAAAAACCTTCACCTTGTTCAGTTCCATGTACTACTAATCTAAAACTGGTATTGTCAGAAATTCCACCACCAAAGGCTGCCTCAGCAGTAGTAGTGTCATATTCACCGTAACCTAATTTGACATAGCCATCCATATCTTGAGTAGGATTTTTTGTTATGAGATTAACAACCCCTCCGATAGAATTTCTTCCATATAGTGTACCTTGTGGGCCTCTCAGTACTTCTACTCTCTCAAGATCCATTTCACCCAGCTGTGATGAGTGCGCCCTAGATTGAAAAATACCATCAGTGCTTACCGACACACCTGGGTTACCATTAAACTGTCCAATTCCTCTTATCGTTATGTTCTGAGCTCCCAGAACATTAGTAAAATTCATGCTGGGAACTAAATGTTTCAGATCATGCATACTAGTTATGCCCTTGTCCTCTATTTCTGTAGAACTAATGGCTGTAATTGCAGCAGGTGTATCTACTACTGTAGAGCTTCTCTTTAGTGCTGTAACAACTATTTCTTCTACGTCTTCAGCGTAAATTGGTCCAGTAAGTAATAACGAGATGAATAATGGAAAATATCTGAGATGTAACATAAAAACTCCCCTTTTTAGTTAACTTTAATAGTAATTTAATACAATTCATATGATATTACCAAGAAATTAAGATTATAAATTTAATTCTTTTACCTTCCTTTAGGCATTATTTGACTATGCTAAATCAGAATGATTATCAAAATCAAAACCATTTCCATTGGCTAATTTAGAGAAATATTCTGTTAAATTTAAATCATGAATACACAAGAAGTTAATACCATATTAAACAAAATAATAGAGTATGAATTAGCTGGAGTTGTCAGATACACTCACTCTGCCTTAATGGTAACAGGACCCTATAGATTGCCAATAGTGGAGTTTTTAAAAGAACAAGCTAATGAATCGCTCATGCATGCTCAGCAGGCTGGTGAATTACTTACTGGTCTAGATGGACATCCCAGTCAAAAAATTGCAAAAATTGAGGAGACGAATGATCATTCAATACAAGGTATCCTGGAAGAAAGTCTCGGGCACGAATTACATGCTCTTAACCTCTATAAAGAGTTATTATCGATTGTAGAGGGTAAATCAGTATATTTAGAAGAATATACTAGAGGCTTAATAGGAGAGGAAGAACAGCATCAACTTGAACTAAGAAAAATGCTCAAAGATTTTAGTTAGATACATATTTATCTTTTATTAGGCGACTTGTGTCTTCCAAATACAAATGACCTTTTTGAAAGATGCTTTGTTTTCCTTCCATAAAGCCTTGCCCTCCAAAGTTTATATGAGGAATATTTCATCTCTTTTTTCATGAGATCTTTAACTTCCTTTTCAGATAGATTGTAAGTTGCCTCAATTGCTTCAAATGGAGTTCTATCTTCCCAGGCCATTTCTATAATGCGTGATATGTCACTTTTGTTCATGAATAATTATTTCAGAGGTGCTTTTATTAGATTCGTAAGAATTAAGAAGATCCTGAGCAACAACTTGAGCAGGGATGTTTTTGTATTTCCTCAATATACTTATATAAAATGGTGAGAAAAGATTACCAAAAAATTCAATGAGCCTAACAAAGACATCCACCCTACTTTCATCTCGAGGACCTAAAAGATGTCCTGGTCTTGCAAAAAAAATTGAATTAAAGCCGATTGCTCTTACTTCATCTTCCATCATTCCCTTAATTTTTAGATAGTAATTTAGAGAAGAGCTATTTGCTCCAACAGCTGAAATGATAAGAACATTCGAAATACCAGCATGTGAAGCCTTTTTGCAGATCTCAGTAACTAGATCTAAATCTATTCTTTTAAATTCTTTTTTTACATTGAGTTTCATATATATCAGCTCTAAAAAATCCAAAGGGTAACCAATACATATTACAAGAGACTTGGCATTTGGTAGCTCAGGTAAATTTTCTGAATCAAATAGAGTTTGATTCTCTATCGATTCAGCAGATGAAACTTCTCTTACAAATAAATGATATTTGAGGTTCCTGTTCTTTACCTCATCAAGAAAATATCCGCCTGTAAGACCTGTTGAACCAAAAATAACAAAATCATTCATTATCGGGGAGTTTAATCATCTCAATATTATTTCCATCAATATCTTTAATGTAAACAGAAGCGGTACCATCTCGGTGCTTTGTTAATTTTCCATAGGAGGATGCTCCATCAAATTCAATAGCAAAATGAAAAGGATGTTGTTCTGGAATGACCAATGCAAGACTGGTATTTTCAAAATCGATCATCGCCCAAGTTTCGTCTTGATAAGAAACTTGAATATCAAAATTCTTCTTGTACCAATCCACAGATTTGCCGATATCTTCTACTTGAATAGCTAAGTGGTGTATTTTATCCATATTTATATTACTTGTACGGGCGCTGATGGCGGATAGTGAGGGATTCGAACCCCCGAAGGGTTTGACCCCTTGCCGGTTTTCAAGACCGGTGCATTCAACCAGACTCTGCCAACTATCCTATAGAACATTGTCTAACCGGAGCGCATTGTAGCAAAAAAGAATAATGCGAAGGAAAAGATCAATAATCTTTTTTTTGGTACAATCGCGCTCATAAAATGGAAGCTTCATCAAGATTTCTCAATACCGAACTAATCAATCGTCACAAGGCTGGATTGAATGGACAGCTTGTGGAAAAAGATAGAGATAATCTCTTTAAATCTATTACTGAAAATCTTGTGATGAATAATGCAACTCTTGTTTCCCATTATTATGTTGACCCTTTTATCCAACAAATAACGGAAGAAACAAATGGGTTTATAGGTGACTCCCTTGAAATGGCAAAATTTGGCAGTAACTGCCATACAGAAAACCTTATAGTTTGTGGAGTTAAGTTCATGGCAGAGACTGCAAAGATTCTAAGCCCGGAGAAACATATTTATGTACCAACTTATG
>CACNCK010000021.1 GCA_902618945.1 uncultured SAR86 cluster bacterium | reverse complement strand
AGAGATTGGAAATGCAACTAAGATAGATGAATTAAACTTAGGTTCATGCTCATCCCATAAATATAGATTTTTGAATGCGGGAACGGCTTTCACGGTCAAATCTGGACAAAATTCTTTAACAAACCTCTTGCAAGCATGCCCTTGAACAGCGAAATTTTCTGGAACTACTTTAGATTCCACTTCAATTGGAATTGGATAGTTAGAGAGATAATAGGGAAAACTCCTAAAAGTTTGATAGGCCACAATTTTAACTCCTTCGAAATGCCTATAAATCCCTAAATTCCATAATTTATCTACAGGATGCCCCTCAAACCAGTCAATTGATAGCTTAATATTTATGCCTGTTTTTGAAAGATTTTTAGTAAAATAGTAAGTTAAGATTGCTTCAAGAAGACTAAAAACATCCCTATTATTTAAATAGCATTCTTTTACCAAATCAGAGGTATCTATTTTGCCAAGAAAACTTTTCCCTAATAAAAGTTTCTTTTTTTTAAATTTATGTAGGTAAGCAGAGAAAATATCGGTTACTTTTAGAAATTCCTCTTTAATTATTGTCTTCCTATCAGAGTTCTCTAAAGACTTTAAAATCTTTATGAAGCTCTTTATATCACTATCTACAATCGTAGGCACAAAAAATATCTCTTCTTTTTGGTTAGCATTGAGACTACTCCAGAAGTCTCCATACCATCTATCTTCGTTGACAAAACTTGATGAAATAAAAGTATCAATCAATACATATTCTTGTGCATTAAATTTTGTTTTGTTAAGAAATAATTTACTATAAAAAAGTCTAATCAATCTATGAAGCAGAAACCATTCATAATATAGGGGTAAAAATGTCTGCTTCAACCTTACGGAAAAAAGAGGCTTATAGAGAATTTCTGTATTAGCTAGATATGTTGAAAAATTTTCTTTAAGAATTTTCTTCAGTTCCAGAGAATCTACCAATATGGTTTGAATTTCATTTTCAGATTTTTCAAGTTCTGTTGTCAGCTCTATGCAACAAATAAAATGAAAAAGGGGACAGGTATAGGTATTTCGACTAGAGACATTTTCAGCCCACCAATGCACATTGTCTGATATGGGTAAAGAAGACTCATGGATTATTTTATTGTATTTTTTTCTAGACTCTGCAGCTACGGAGTTAAAAAGAGGAAGGAGTTCTTTGTTTAATTTTGAGCCTTGCCTGAAATCAATACGCATCAAACTAATTGCCTAGTTTTTGATCAGTATGAGCTGAGAATACATTTTCATTTAGATGATTTGAAGCAAAGTCTAAAATACCTTTCAAACTTTTTTTGCCTTTAAAATCAGGAAAAGAGAAATCTTTTTTAATAGATTCAAGAAAACGATCAGCTAAGACAGGAGTAATGATATTTCCAGATAAAGCAGACTCTATTAAATCGATTGCTAAGTCCGAATAACCGTATGCTAAATAGATGACTAAAGCCTTGACTAATCTTTCCTCGTCACAATAACCCTCAAGCAATGCTTCTGGTTCTTTTAGATAAAGAGCATCAGCATAAATTAGTTGTCCTTTCTGAATATTTTTATGTTGAGATTTCCTTTTCCAAAAAGTTCTCTTAAGATCAACAAGACTCATACCACAATTAGAAATATAAGAGTTTACTTCCTGAAACAATGGCTGTCCTTTATAAAGTTCAACAAATTCAACTTCGACTTCGACTCCAATAACAGATTTTAGTAAATCACCAGTTCCCCTAAGGATTTCCAATTCTGATCCTTGTGCATCAATTTTGATAAAGTCTAGTGCTGCAATGTTTTGGGAATTTAAAAGATTTGAAAGTGAATCAGCCTTTAGGTGTATTCTCTCTTCGATTTCAAATCTAGAAGCATCTGGGTATTTATTTATTAATTCAAAGTTAGGTTCATATATTGATGAAACTTCTCTCCACTTACAGATATTTAAGATTACCTCTTTTTTACGATCAGCTAAAGCTGCATTAAAAACTAGAGTATTTGGTAGAGACTTATTTCGTAATTCCTCAAAAGAAGCAGGATCTGGCTCAAATAGTATCTCTGTAAGGTTAGAGGGTCTTAAGAAATGCCACCTTTTATCCAAACCTCCTGCGGCACCAACATCAGCTAAAGAAAGTTTAGTATCTCCTAGAAAGGACTTCATTTCTGAAATATGTTTTTTATTTCTTTTTATGAAGGTTATTATACACCCATGCACTTACCCACTTATGAAATTTATATAACTTAATGCTTTATGAAAAAGTTTTTAAAATTCCTAATCCTATCACCCCCAAAGTTAATTCTTTACCTTGTAACGAAATATGCTGGCCTTCTCAGTTATCTATTAAAAAATGATATTGTTAGCCAAATTTTTTCTTCTAGTTTTCTAGAGTTAGAAAATAGAACTCAGAGAGTAGTTCATATAAATGATGACAAACGTGAAGTAACTTTGGATCTTTATACTCCAAATGAGATGTGTAAAATGAGAGCAGACACATTTTCTTCAAAAGAACCTGAAATCTTAAGCTGGATAGATAGGTATGGTGGTGATGACCCTTTTTGGGATATAGGTTCAAACATTGGGCTTTATTCAATATATTATGGACTTACAAAGTCTGGCAGAGTTTTATCATTCGAACCATCAGTTTTTAATTTAAAACAACTAGCTAAAAACATTTCTTTAAATGGATTATCTGAAAAGATAGACCTAAACCCTATTCCTCTTTCAAAGTCGACAGGATATGCAGGTTTTTCAGTGTCTTCTCTTGAAGAAGGAAATGCTCAGAATGCCTTTGGAGTTGATTATGGTTTTGATGGAAATAATTTGCATCAAGCAGTTAACTATAGCCTTCTAGGTATGAGTGGAGACGAGATAATTAAGAATGGATACGTAGATAAAATACCCAAGATGATCAAACTTGATGTTGATGGTATTGAGCATCTAATTCTAGAAGGTATGAAAGAGATTTTACTGTCAAAGAATTGCTATTCTGTTTTTGTTGAGGTTAATGATGATTTTCATGAACAAGCTATTCAAGTAAAGAAGATTCTCACTGAAAGTGGGTTTGAATTAAGTGAAAAAACACATGCAGAAATGCATGATAAGTCTACAAAATACTCTAAAACATTTAACCAAATCTGGTTTAAGGTCTAAGCATGATGAACGTCAAAAAAACTTTCCTTATAACTAAATACAATAGGTCTTGGAAAACCAAAATTACTTTTCACTTTTATGAGCTCACATTCATTGACACTTATCTTAACCGTCTCCATAGGCATTATAGTTAATAAGTTTTTATTGGCGTCAATGGTTATCTCCTTTTCGAGAGGATTAGTAAAGAAAAGTTCAGACCTATCTAGCAAGCTAAAGTCCTTTTGGATTAAATATTGTGTATTTATGCTATGTTCAAAGAATTTATTACTTAAATTTATGTCGGCCTCTTTTTTGTCTTGAGAAATATATTTTGAAATAACGTTACCATGAACAAAAGAAGGGTCATCCTTACCAAGAGAGTAACCAACATAACATCTATTGGTTATCTGTGAAAAACCTGTTATTTCATCAATTAAATTAAAGGCAAGGAAACTTCCATAACCTTCCAAACCTAAGAAATTCTGATCTATCTTGAAATCTATTACCTCTTGGGTAAAAGGCACTTCTACCTCCTTAACAAACTCTCCGTTAGCATCAAAAAATAATAACTTTAGTTTGGAATTTTTCTGATAGTAGGTATAGGCAATGTCTGAAGCTCTAAATATTGTGGAAAAATTTCCATCAGTTCTCCAAATAAAGAGATCAGAACCAGCATATGATTCGGTTAATTCCTTAAATAATACCGGCTTAATGCCAAACAAATTCCTCAACTTTATTACGTTAGGATTGTTGTAAATTGGTCTAAGAAACTTTTTCATCTAAATCCTTCTTTATCATTGAAACAATCTTAAATCTATCTGGACCTTGAATATTCTCATGAGGGGGATGAGTATGCTCTAAGCTCAGATTGCCTGCTTTTGATTTAGAGAAATAAATTGGTACTCCTAAATAACCTTTGCAAAAGAGAATCAACGACCCATTATCTTCTACATCCTCAAATGAGATGAAGTTGCAACTATTTGTAATTAATGTAACTTTTTTAAGAACACTTCCGGACTCGTAATCGTAGATATATCCATCGAATTCATCTTGAAAAGGTTTATCGTATATATTTCTAACAAATACCCCATTCTCAAGAGCATGAAAGTTACCTAACGTCGAAATTGATGAATAGATTGACCCTTTTCTTTGTGTCATTTGGTACGGATATTCTGATTGATAGGAACTTATTGCACCAGCTTTGTTTTTAACTAATAAGTTTGCTCTATAGTCTGGGAAAGTATTAGTAAAGTTATTAAGGTCTAGAAGATTATTTGAGTTTGACTGCAAATCATACTGCTCTGTAGATGCTAAAAAATAGATATCATTAAAATTATTGTCATCAGATTCTACTTTCCAAAAATTTTCAGATTCAATGCATTCAGGCTTATAAAATTTCCACTTTTGCTCTTCAATTCTTGCCCCAAAGAGTTTAAGATTTTTGCTAAACTCACCTGAATTTTTAAATTTTGGAATAGAAAGATTTGATTTGAGGTCTTCTTTTACCAAAAGAAAAAAATAATTCATAAACTCATTTTACTCTAACGGTTAAGATAGAGCCTTAAGAATTTCGTTAAAGTCCACAAATTGGTACTTTATTGAAGGATCTGGATGCTTCCATTCCGAATAACCAGAAATAAATACGAATTCCATTCCAAATTCCTTAGCAGCATTATGATCACTTATGGAATCCCCAAAAAAAATTGCCCTCTCATCAATTTTATTAAAATATGAAATGCGCTCTATATTTTGAACTTTATTGCTGGGGCTTCCAAAGATCTTTTCAAAATGGGATGCTAAATTCCTTGCTTTGAAAATATCATTCAACTCAGTTTCATCAGAGCCAGAATTAACAAATATTTTCTTATTCAATAAACTTATTTTTTTTAAGAAGTCCAATATCCCTGGGATTACATCAACTTTTAACATATCTTCGGAGACTTTTTGAGCAAAAGACTTTAAAGCTTGTTTTACTTTTAAGTCCTTATGCAAAGATGGACAAATTTCCGTATAAAAATAATCAAATTTTTCATATCTTGATATGCCGCCATTATCCTTATGATATTGAATTAATCTCTCGACATCACTTTTATCTTCTAAAGTTAATGCATGTTCAAATGCTTCAGATTTTAATATATTGGAGTCAAGAATAACTCCATCACAATCAAAAATGAAAACATCATAGTCATCGATATCAATCATCTAATTCTTCCATAACTTTCGCTAGATCCTCAGGAATATCAACGGCTATCGAGGAGCCTGTTACTTCTACCATTTGAACTTCAAAACTTTTTTCAACAAGTCTTAATAATTCTATGTCTTCTATCTCTTCTAATGGAGTCTTGAATTTATTTATTCCGTATTCTTGAAGATGTTCTTTAGGGAAGGCATATATGCAAACTTGTTTCATAGATTTGCAAAAAGAATTTTGTTTATTAGCAGGTATTCCAGCTCTAGAGATATAGAGGAGTTTATTTGAATCATTGACAACAACTTTTGGTATGTTTGGGTTTGTATACTCCTCATCTGATTTAATTTCTGTCATGGCACAATGTGTCATATGTGGGTTTAATCTATACTCGTCTATAACTCTTGCAATGTCAGATGGATCTATCAAAGGTTCATCTCCTTGAACATTCACATAAAATCCTGCATCTAAGCTTGTAGATACTTCTGAAACTCTATCAGTACCGGTCCTACAAGTTTCAGATGTCATAATTACATTCATCCCAAAATTTAAGCAATGATCTTCGATTTGAGAATCGTCTGTTGCAATTATTACATTGTCTTCTGAGCAGGCATTTACACATTTTTCCCAGACTCTATATATCATGCTTTTGCCTTTTATATCTGCCAAAGGCTTGCCTGGAAACCGGGACGACTTAAAACGCGCAGGAATAACTACCAGAAACTCTTTATTCATCAAACGATTCGATAGTCAGGTTATATCTAGTAGGAGTCAGAGAAACAAGATCAACAGATTCTTCTAAGTTTTTATATCTTTGAAGAATTTTTTCCATTTCTTGATATCTAACATCTTGAGCGTTGTAACCATCTAATCCAACAAGATTGATTTTCTTTGCCCCTGCCCTAGTACATACAGCAAGAGCGTAACCTGCAACGACTGAGCTATCAAGATAACAAGACTTACTTGTTATATCCATAGAATCTTCTTTAATATTTAAACCATAATCTAATATTTCGACCTTCTTAAGGTATTTGTTGATAACTTTTCCAAGAGTTTTCATTGGAAGAATTAAGGGATGAGAAAGTTCGTTATAAAACGAGGCATCTAGATATGCCCTTATCTCATGAGAAACAATGGTAGCCACTCCTAAGCTACTTGGAATATATTTATTTAAATTGAGAAATATAACTTCAAGATCATTGTTATAAATATATTCCATTATTTTCTCTTTGTACTTACTTACAGATATTCCCCCACCCACTAAGAGGATTTCTTTGTCTTTAAAGAAATCTTTTGGGTCCCATGAACCTTCTTGAAACCCTTGATCTTTATAAATAATATTTCTTAATGATTCATGACTAAAACTAGATGAATTATTTTCTTCCGCAAGAGATTCTAAGATTTTAAAAGCTTGAAATTGATCATATCTATTGTCTTCAGATAGAGTCTGAACAAAAGTTGGATGGATATTATGATTGGCTGCATACTGGTAATGCATATTGGTTCCCCAGCCATATTCTGATTTAAGAATTGAAAAATCGGCGACTGTGCCTTGAAGCAGAGATAGATCTACATCCAAAATACTTTTGTCATCTAATTCCATGAGAAGGCTCTCAGTTGTTACATTTCCTGCCCCTCTTCCCATGCCTGTAACTGTGCAATCACAATAAGTTATTCCTTTCTCAATTGCACGCATTGAGTTACCTAATGCATAACCTTTATTATTATGTGAATGAAAACCTATATCACCTTGCCAACCTTTTTTCAAAGAATCAATTATGAAACTTACTTCATCAGGATCCATATTTCCAAAAGAATCGGCAAAGTAAAGAATGTCTACAGTATTCCATGCTTGAATTTCTTTAGAAATTGCAAAGTAATCTGATTCTGATTTTCCGTTAGATTGCATCAGGTTCAGTCCTACTTTATAACCTAGTCTGCTTATTATTTTTATAAGAGACTTGGTTTCATGAGCCTTATCAAAATTGATTGCAACTCTTACTAGAGATATTTTAGATTTATTAGCGGGTACAAAGTTTTTCTCCACTAAAGTCTTCAACTCATCTTCATTAGATCTTAAAAATTCTTTACCATTTATCATTACTGCGTACTTTAAAGAGGAGGGTAACTCTAAAGAATTCAAAAATTCTTCGGTGGTACTACCAAACGGACCAAATGAGCTATCTGAAGAATTAAATCTAAAACCAAGCTCTACATAAGAAACAGAGCATTCTTGCATAGCCCTTAAATAAGCATCAACTAAACTAGAATTAAAATTCCAATTGTTGTAGTAACCACCGTCCCTTAGTGTGCAGTCCAATATGTTTAACATAATTATTTTTGGTAATGATCAATTAAAGATTTTATAGCCATTTCCCCTAATGCCTGAATTGTCTGATTAGTCGTACCAGCAATATGAGGGGTAGAAAAGAAATTGGGGCAATCTAAGAGCTCCGAATGAAATGTACTGGTATTTTGGGGTTCATTTTCGAAGACATCAGAGGCAGCTCCAGACAAATGACCAGCTTTTAGTGCCGCTAATAAAGCAGATTCTTGCACTACCCCTCCTCTTGAAAGATTAATTAAGACACTTCCCTTTTTCATGCTATGTAACTCCTTCTTCCCAAAAAGATTTTTTGTTTTTGCAGTAAGTGGTACATGCAATGAAACTGCATCAGATTGATTTATAATCTCATTAAAAGATACGGATTTTACGCCACCAGAATGTATTTCATTAACTTCAAGTAGCGGATCATAAACCAATATGTTGCTCTCAAAAACTTTTAAGTACGAAGCAAGTTGTTTTCCTACATTACCATATCCAACTATTCCAATAGTGATCCCCGACATATCCCTACTTTCTTTTATCTTTTCCCATGTATTTCTTAACAATTTTCTATTTAAGAAATAGGCTTCTCTTAGCATGAGGATTAAATAAGAAAGAGCTAACTGTGCCACTGCTGATGAGTTAACTCCTGGACTCCAGCCTAGTACTATATTTTTTTTCTTTAAATGACCAGTATCTATAGAATCTAACCCTACTCCAAACTTAGACAGCATTTTTAGGTTCGGTAAAGAGTCAATGACTTTTTTTGAAATAAAATCTTCACTTACTATAACTGCCTCACATTCATGAAAAAAATTTATCAATTCTTCTTCATTGAAGTGCTTTAAATCCTCGTTATACACAATATCATCAAAATAATTTTCTAAAGAGCTCCTAAGTAATTTAGATCTACAAAAAGATCTAGAAGAGACTCCTATTTTTGATTTATTTGTTAACATTTTATATTCAATGAATCTGCAGACTAGTATATTTTCTAAATTTTTCTATAGATAACTTTATCCGCACCCCACCTTTTGGCGTACAGTTCAGCTGCCCTTTCAAGAGATTCATGTTTATTTAAACCCTCATCAAATCCATAATTAATTTCAGTGAGATGATCACCAATTCTTTTTGCAGCCAAATCATCATCAAATGGATCAAATTCTGCAATAGATTTAGACCAATTACCAATTTTCAAATTAGATTTCTCAGAATAGAAATATTCTTCGGTAGCTCTTAAAGCGTTTTCCCAATTTGAAAAAATAGTATCCTCATCAAATAATTTATAAAAAACATGGTCCGGGGTACCTTCTCTATCAATCATAATTGTAGGTTTATCTATAAAGGCAGCCTCTAATGAAGCAGTCCCAAAGTGCCCATGTATACATAAGTCACATGCCATTGCAGCTAGCATAGGGGGAGCAGAAGTAGTGAAATCTCTAATACCGAGATCATCCAATATGATACATCTTCCAGTCTTTAGAGCTTGTGATAATAGGTCATAAGTATCATTATTCAGCCTATCTCTTAAATTTTTACTATTTTTTGGTTTGAAGATTAGACCAAAATCATTATTTTTCATTATAAATTCGAGGGGTTTTTGGTAATTTTCTATTTGAAGAGAGTGTCCAGTATGCCATCGATCATCATCAACAGAGTTTTCATCTATGACAAAAATAATTTGTTTTGCTCCATTTGATAAAATATTATCTCGAATGTCTTGAGCTTGAATTGAAAGTAAATCTTTCGCATATCTTTTTGGATAACCCGTGATTATTTGATAAGTTGCTACAGACCCCCCTATGTTATCGGTTTTTACGCTTAAATCTGAGAATGCGTAATTAACATCAACATTATATCTAGCATTTATTACCTGAAATCCATCGAAAGCTAGCTGCCAAATTGCCGAGATACCTCCCACCTCTTCTATTGCTGCTGATTTAGCTATGTGTTCTTCACTGTACTTATTCCATGTTAAATATGTCTTAATGTCATATTTCATAAAGATAGACTTCCAATAATTAGAGATAGTTTTAAACCTTTTCATGGATAAATAGAGCTCTCTTTTCTCATTATCAAAATAAGCTGCTCTATAGAAATCAAGGTTATAAGGTAAAGAATCTCTGAAATTGAATTTTAACCGACAGGATGATAAATCATTTTCTTCAAAGTATGTGGCTTCAAAGTCGTTCTTTGCTTCAGTAATAATTTTTCTAGAGGGAAAATTAGAATTAAGATACCAAAAGTAGTCTGAATGGTAGCCATCATTGGAAAAATTAATGTCTCCTCTACCTTCGATAAATAAATTATTGTTCGTCGATTTAATATAGGAATCTTTTTTAAAAATTTGTAAAAAATATTTTGCAATAACATACGAAGGGTAAAAGCTTTGAAACCTTAAATCCATGGAGATGGTAAATTTTTCCTTTATCTTTATGCCATATTTAGAACCCCATTTCTCATAGAGATCAAACCAAGGCCTCTGATCAATAATAAACTCTATCCTTAAATCTTTACTGATTTGATGGCTTAACTTCATTGCCTCAAGCAATAATATGAACCTATGTATTGTTTTTCTTTCAAGCTGACTCCCGATGACTAAGGATTGGATTATGAAAGACTTTAATTTTTTGGGATTTGATCTTAAAGATTTAAAAAAATTATTAAAAGATTTTGACTCAATAATACTTCTTTCGAACTCATACAAATCTTTTCTCCTAATTCTCTCTTGAATCAGTTCACCTCTTGAATCCTTAATGTCTATGAGTTTAAATTCAAATTTTTCTATCTTAAATTTATTTTGGATGATGCGTAATATATTTAAATTAAGTGATGAAGAAGATTCTATAAAATAGATTTTTGAATTATTCTTGAGGAAGGTTTTTTTAAAAACCAGAAATAACAGGACCGGCAAGGTCAAGTATTCAAAGATAATATTTTTATCTTCACGCACTTAAATGCTGTTCCTCGTAAGATGCACTTAAATGATCAAGGACTGATAATGCCTCACTTGAAACATTTGATTTAACTAGTTCTCGCCTTATGTTAATTTCTTCCTCTTCTGAATAAGATTGTGGAGGTTGCCATCCACATCTTTTATAAATATCTAATGCAGGTCCATCGCTTAGATGATCTCGAGGAACCTTTTGTTTATTCATTTCTTTTTTGACATTTTTATCTAGATTGGCAGACAAAGAGCAAGAAATTGCTTTTAAATAATCAGTAGGATTTTTTACAAAAGTCTCAAAGGGTATTGTCATTGAGCTATTGTTCGTATTTTGCTGAACTTTATCAAAATACCATTTCATTGAATAAATTGCCCTTTCAAAGCTATTGCTTATATCAAACTCATTTTCCCAACCTTTTATATAAAACGTATATTCCTTTCCTGATTTCACATATCTAATATGCTGAAATCTAGGATCATCTAATTTTCTAATATTCATCTCATGTTGAATAATCATATAGAGAGGATGTCTAACCACTTCTATAAATATAAGTTTTTCTTTTAGAGACCTTTCCAATAAGTCAATTGAAGGATAGAGCATGTGAGTAGTCAAATGAAGTATGGGTTCCTCATTCTTAATAATTGCAGGGATTAGCTCATCTCCTTTTTTGAAAAGTCGCTTGATATGTTTTATTGGTTGATTTCTAAATATACTAGATAAATCAGAAGGTCTGAAATTTGCATTTCTTGCCATCATAGAATCGTATATCAATAAATCAGTATTCATCTTAATCATTGACTCTGCTACATCTGTGTCGATTTTTTTTAAACAATAAAGCTCACAAATTTGTTCAATTAATGGCGAATATTGCATCCTCTCAACCTTAGAAAAGGAAGAAATAATTGGAGATAGCATAGTTTTACCACACCCAGGGAAACCATCAACTATGACTAATTTATGAAGCAATTGAGACTTGCGGCTTATTGTTAGGTCCATAACTTTTAATCTACAATCTTTAGAATACCTTTGAGGAACTAAATAACTGATCTAATTATATTAAGCATATCTTCCATCTCTTCGTCTTTCACAGCAAGATTTGGTCTCATCCTAACTGAACAAATCCCTCCCTTATTGACAAGCAGTTGATGTTCATAACATCTGTCACAGAAAGCATCTCTTTCGAATTGATTGTCAAAATCAAAAGCCCAAAGGTTGCCTGTAGCTCTAAAATTTTTGAGTGAATTACCAAGTGAATTATTTATTTCAATTTCTCTTAATTTAGCAAGCTTAAGGAGATCATGTTTTTCATAAGCTTTGAGGATATATTCAGACCTGATTGCATCTATTAAGTCTCCATCAAAAGTTACCTCAAGGATCCTAAGAGGACTTTTGAAAGAGGATGCATATTTCTCATTCACGTTAATACCCATAATTTGAGATTTTTTTCCGAAAATTAGTATGTCATATTCAAGGTCTATCCTGTCTGAGTACCACATCTCTCCAGTTGGCCCGAAACCAGTTTGTATTTCGTCTAGGATGAAGCAAATATCATTTTTCTTGCATAATTCACTTAACTCTTTAAGTTTTTCAATTGGTATATAAATATCTCCACTAGTACAAAGTATAGGTTCTATCACTATACCTACGAGTTCTTTAGGGGCTTTATTGTCCTTCAAGGTCTCTATCATTATGTCTATACTCAAATTTTGCCAATCACTATCTGGATACCAGTCTATTCTTTCTCTAGTAGATCCATACTTATCAGTAAGGAAACCCCAACTATTTATTCCATGAAAAGCTTTTTCTAAAGCCCAGAATATTGGCCTCTCAACTTTGTCTTGAAATAAAGCAGATTTTAAAGCTGCCTCAACTGCAAGAGCACCAGTAGAAGTAAAATGTAGGTATGGATGTCTTAAATAATTCAAAAAATGCGTTCTAAAGTCTATAAGTTCCTGAGATGCAAATAGATTATTTGCCATCCTGATCTTTGATGCTGCTATTATTTTTTTTTCGAAACTTCTATCAAAAATAGGATGTTGATAACCTATAGGAAGAGAAGAAAACATATTTAGAAAATCGAGGAATTTCTTGCCTGTATTTTTATCATAAACATAAGAGCCAGAAGATTTCTCAAAGTCTATTTTTATATCATATACAGTTGAAATAATTTCTTCTTTATTCATTCAACTACCTTTGTAGTTTTCTTCTTCGTAAACATGATCTACATCATATCTACTCACAGCAAGCCTTATAGCCATTTGATTACCACTTGCGGTTATTTTATGTTTTTTTCCTTGCTCAATAAAAACCACTTCGCCAGCACTGATCTTTTTATCTTCTCCTTCAATATTCCAAGTCCATTCTCCCTCAATAATATACCACCACTCATTCCAATCAGGATGGAAATGCTTTCTATTTCCCTCTCCCGGTAGTTGAGCGATTAGTGTGGCACTGTTTGAAGAACTGTTGATAACCGTGTGAGACCAAGATTTATCTCTTCCATTTCTTTCAATTATCTCTTTCAACAATACTTTTTCTTTATTAGCCTCTTCTTGATTGTTGAAAGAAACGCCATCTCCGGAAAGGATTCTTTTTACATCGGCATCGGCTATTAATCTCTTATTGGGTTCATAATATTCAGGTTTAGTTTTTTTACGCTTGAGAGCATCTATTATTGCTTCAGCTAACTCAAAGTCTTCTTCATTATCTATATCAACAGTAGAATTACCTTTCAATTCGTAAAAGCCTATTGATCCATCTCCACCATGATAAGCCGCCCCAAATCTATCCATATTTTCTCTAAATTTTTTGCAATCCCAACCCATAATTCCGCAAGCATACGCTTTTACTGGAGTAAGCATTTGAGAGGGTGGTGTTTGTGATTTCTGATCAAAATTAATTGGATTGGCATCGTATAATGCCTCAATTTGTATATTGGTTGTAGAGATCATGGTTTCAAAACCAGATTCAAGCATTTCTTTTAAGAAAGAATCAATATCTTCACTTGTGATAAATGGAGAGGTTGGTAGAAGCTGAAGCAAAACATCGCATTCAATATTATTAATAAAATCTAAGGAGAAATCATCATTCGTTGCTTCATTAGAGGATAAGCTTGGATCTCTTTTATAAAACTTTATTCCATTTTGTTCTGCAATTTCTTGAAAGATATCAGACTCTGAATTTAGATAAATGTCCCCTGCCAGGCTTGAGGATTGCGCAGCCTCAATAATGTGCTGCACTAGAGGCTTGGAATCAAGTAAGCGGATATTCTTATTTTTAACTCTCGTACTTCCCATTCTTGCAGGAATCATAGTTACAACTTTCATACCTTCATCTCCTTAAATTTGTAGCGTAAATATCTTCTATGAGATTCATTATTTGTAAAGCATCATTTAAGGTACCATTTCTGATTTCATCACCTCTAATAGCCGTAACAAACTCATTAAGCTCGTAAACCCAAGAGTTATCTACTTCAAAGACTGAAGTTGTTTCGAGCGGCCTCCCCATACTCTTTTCGATGTCTTCTTGATCTCTGTAACCATAAATAAGCTTCTCTGGTGCATAACTTCCTGTAGAGGAAAGAATTCCATCCAAAGTAATATATCCTTTCTCAAATGTGAGCTCCAATAAGAATTTGTGCTTCCATTGATTGGCAGTAGAATGAAGTGAAGATACTATTCCTGATTCCGATTCTAAAATGACAAAGGCATTATCTTCATTTTCAATTTCCCAAAAAACTGTATCAAGGTAACTAGCACGACAAAAGAATTCTTCTTCAGCAAAAAATCTAAATAGATCTAGCATGTGAATGCCTTGATCCATCAAGATTCCTCCGCCAGCATATTTTTTGTAATTCCTCCAATTTTCTTTAAAATCTAAGCTTCCAGCTTTTCCATAAACTCCTCTCATCCATAAAAGCTTACCCATTGTTCCTTTTTGAATTAATTTCTTAGCCTCCATTACGGAGTAATGAAAGCGGTGATTAAAACCATATTTTAGAATCAAATTACTGTCTGATTGGAATTCATTTATTTCTAATAATTGATTTTTAGTTAGCGAAGGGGGTTTTTCGCAGAATACATGTTTACCGCTCTTCAAAGCCCTGAGAACATAGTCAGCTGCAGCATCAACATATGTAGATATAAACACGCCATCAATATCGGAATCTAAAAGTTGTTTATAAGAAGAACATAAATAAACTTCACTTTCTATATTTTCTTGATCCTTATCAAACAAGCAAACAAGCTCGGTCCCCTCAGAATCATTGATAGAATTTGCTCTTATTTTGCCCATCTTTCCGTATCCAGCTATTCCAAACTTTAAGTCTCTCATATTAAAACTCTTTCAATTATGATACTCGGCGCAGTACGAATGAACAGCTTGTTCAAGCAGAGGTGATCGATCATAAAGATCAATGGTAATCTCTCCTTCTAAATTAGGAAGGATCAATCTAAGTTGATCAGAAGTGTTTTTTTTATCTTTTGCAAGCGCGTTTAGCAATAGTTCGGGATCTATGTAAGTATCACGAAATAACGACGAATTCTTATTAAGCACCGAATGCATTCTAGAGAAGTGCTTTTCAGTAGTTTTGCCAAGAACAAAGGAAACATAGTTGGCCATATCCATTCCGATAGTAATTGCAATTCCGTGAGGTATTTTATAGTTGGTAGCAGTCTCGATTGCATGACCAAAACTGTGTCCGTAATTCATGACATTTCTTGGACCGAGATCAAATTCATCTATCTCGATTAATTTCTTCTTAAATAAAAGAGAGTTACGAATAAAACTCTCCATTATATTTTTGTTTACAAGTAATTCGTCATAAGAATCATTTATATTGTCAAAACTCTCAACAGAGTTTATGGCATGAACTTTAATCATCTCTCCGATTCCTGAATAAATATCTTTATCTTCAAGAGTATTTAAAAAGGTTACATCTAAAATAATTTCTTTCGGCGGAGTAAATGTTCCAAGTATATTTTTAATATTGCCTGAATTTATTGAAGATTTCGAGCCTATACAAGAATCTGATTGAGCCAATAAAGTAGTAGGAATGAAAATCCATTCCAATCCTCTAAACATAGTTGTAGCAAGAAAACATGCAATGTCTTGAGTTATCCCACCTCCTATAGCCACCAAGGTATGTCCTCTTTTTAGGCCAAGATCTACAAGCGATTGAATATATTTCGGAAATTTATCTAAGGATTTATTTTCTTCATTAGCATTGATTAAAAGATGATTCCTTTTAGACAGAATAGAAAGCAACTCATCCTGATAGAGATTAGATATATTTTCATCAATAATAAACTTAGTGGTTTTTAAATCATAGGAGTTAACGGTACGTTCCCAATCCGACGTAAATTTAACAGCATATTTGCCTTTATGAGACTTGATCAATAAGTCCTCAAACACGAGTAAAACCTCCATCTATAACTAAATTTTGTCCCGTAATATACGTGTTCTCTTCACTGGCTAGCCAACATACAAAAGAAGCTATTTCTTCCGGAGAACCTAATCTTTTCATTGGTATATCTTTCTTTATCTTTTCCATTCCAGAAAAACCCAATATACCTTTAGTAAGCTCCGTTTCTATGAAACCAGGTGAAACAGAATTTATAAGAATATTTGAACTACTTAATTCTGCAGAAATTGCAGCAGTCATTCCATCCAATGCAAATTTGGATGTGGAGTAAGCTGCCCTAAATTGCTTCGAAACTTTACTAAAAACGGAAGTTATATTGACTATACGCCCCCAATCAGACTTTTTCATATGCTTCAAAC
>CACNCK010000020.1 GCA_902618945.1 uncultured SAR86 cluster bacterium | reverse complement strand
AATATTCATATCAATTTGATGAAAACTTGCAACAAGAATGGAATTGGACTGAGAAGTATTCGGCACAACCGGAGATACTAGAATATTTAAATCATGTTACGGATAGGTTTGAGCTAAGAGATGGTATTAAGTTTGAAGAAGAGGTGCAGACCGCTAAATTCAATGAAGATAATTCAAAGTGGACTGTTAAAACTAGTAAAGCTAAATACCAAACAAAATTCTGTATTTTTGCTACTGGTTGTCTGTCTGTTCCTAATAAACCTAACTTTGAGGGTATAGAAAACTTTGATGGAGAATTGCTTCAGACATCAAATTGGCCTCACGAAGAACAAGACTTTAGTGGTAAAAAGGTTGCAATTATCGGAACAGGATCTTCTGCCATACAGTCGATACCTATAATCGCAAATCAAGCTGAAGAACTATATGTTTTTCAAAGAACACCTAATTATTCAATCCCTTCTAATAACGGACCTATGGATAAGGATATAGAGAAGGAAATTAAATCAAGATATTCAGAATTCAGAAAAGAAAATTACTCGAATGGATTTGGTATTGCAGGTATTTCAGATGAATCTTTAATTTCTGAAACTGAGCTTGAAGAGGTGCACCAACAACTTGAAGAAAATTGGCAAAGCGCAGGTCTCGGATTTTTTGGAGGATATGCGGACATCCCTATAGATAAAGACGCGAATAAAGTAGCCGCCGATTTTGTACGAAATAAGATTAAGCAAATTGTGAAAGATCCTGACACTGCCTCTTTGCTTTGCCCTGATTATCATATTGGTGGTAAGAGACTATGTGTAGACACAGGTTATTTTGAAACATTCAATAGAGAAAATGTTCATTTAATAGATCTGAATGCAAATCCAATAGAGAAAATCAGCTCAAATTCAATTGAAGCTGATAAAAAATATGAAATAGATACTTTGATATTAGCGACTGGTTTTGATGCCATGACGGGTGCACTTACAAATATTGATATTAGCGGAAGAGGAAATATCAAATTAAAAGACCAGTGGGAGCAGGGTGCCAAATCTTATTTAGGAATAGGTATTTCAAATTTTCCAAATCTTTTCACAGTTACAGGTCCGGGTAGTCCGTCTGTCTTATCAAATATGATGCCTTCAATCGAGCAGCACGTTAACTGGATAACTGATTGTATAGATTGGATGATTCAAAATGATAAAGCTGTTATTGAATCTTCTGAAACAGCCGAAGAAGAATGGATGGCTTTGGTAAATGAAATAGCAGATATGACAGTATTTACGGATACTAAGTCTTGGTACAACGGATCCAACATTGAAAAAAAGGCGAAGGCATTTTTGCCTTTTATTGGAGTGCCTGTTTACACGGAAATGATCGAGGAAGTAGTCAATGAAGACTATAAGGGTTTTATATTTGATAGGATGAACTAACGACTATACAAAAATATAAGTATTAAGGAGCATTGCTCCTCCCATAAATACGAGGCAAGCGGCCTGAACAATAGTAGGTATCACTACAAACATAACAAGAGGGTTAAAATTCATCTTGTTCATATAGTCTTCTTTTCTCCAGTCTTGATAAGTGCTTTCATCAGCCTGTTTTTTCACGATTTTTAATCTTGACATAATTTATATCCTAGAAAGATAGTCATCTAACCTTTCTTGATTCATCAAAAAGGTTTTTTTGTAAGACTCAGCTTTAGCTCTGATTGAGTTAATATTGGAAGAAGATTCGACTTTTATAACTCCTACCATAGCCATCATATTGTGTGGAGTGCATTGATAGACATAGACACCTTCTTCAGTCAAAGTAACTTCTATATCTTGATTCATTGCCCCTACCCAAGGCTCAGCTCCTTCTGGAATCATACCCTCTACCGAAGAAGAGTTGTGAGCTAAGTCAGTTGCGACAAATTTTACAGTGTCACCTTTATTGATGGAAAGAACTGCTGGCTCAAAAACCATCATCCCTTCCTTGCCAGCATTAAGCATTTTCACAACATGTTCTTGTGAGAAGGCTGAGAGGGTGTATAGAGTGAGAAATAGTGTAAATGCGAGTTTTTTCATACTCACATTATATACTAAACTTATTAGTATGTATAAGTCATATTTATACTATATCGAAAGTTAAACCAGCTTTTTTAATGAGCCTATCAATTAACTTTTCACCCATAGATGGTGCAGGAGTATAAATGCCACCTGCAAGATCTGGACAGTCTTGAACAAGGCACAGGGCACTTTCAGCAATCATTTTTGATGTTGACCCATAACCTGGATCCATATCTCCAGTAACTCTAGCCTCTATTGATTTTTCCTCAAGATCTGCAAAAAACAAAATATCATAGTTACCTTTCTCTCTAGACTCCTTTGAAGGCCCCTCACCGGGTTGAGGTAGATTATCACCACCCATTGGATTTTCTGAAGACATTGCTTTAGCCATCTGTTCTCCTTCATCACCTTCTCCAGCGATCATCATCTCGTCATAGCAAAAATCTACGCCATATGCGTGATCAAACAATGCATTTGATCTGTGTATATTTTTGGTATTGATCGGTGCCATGACAAATGGTGACAACCACATATTCATTTTTTCATCTAACAGAGGCTTTGAATCATCAAGCTGTGATGGCCCTTCAAATCCCTCTGTTAATGAAAAGGGATTTGCGAGTACTTTTATTAGTTCAGGTTTTTCTTTGAGAGTTGACATGGTCGCTCCTAGAGAGGCAATTGTTCCTCCGGAAAACTCTCCGTTCATCGCTTTAACTCTTCCTCTAACATGTGGAGCTGGTTTTCCAAACTTCTCCTTCGCAGCGTTTTGCACAAAATAGACCCCCAAATCAAAAGGAATGCTGTCAAAGCCGCACGAAAATACAATTCTTGCTCCAGATTTTTGGGCAGTTTCTTTATGAGCATTTATCATTTCATACATCCAACCGGGCTCTCCTGTTAGATCAACATAATCAGTGCCATTTCTAGCACATGACTCAACCAATTTTGAACCATAAAGCTGATAGGGACCTACCGTGGTTAATATACATCTGGCTGATCTTGTCATCTTATCCAAAGAATCAAGATTAGAACTATCCACTTCTAACATTGATATGTCTTCATTGAGTCTTAAGTCTTTTTTTACCTCGAGAAGCTTCTCAATATTTCTACCGGCAATTGCATATTTTATGGAATGATCATTTCCATACTGATCATGCATATATTCTGCTACTAATTTACCGGTATAACCACTTGCCCCAAAAATTACTACATCAAATTCTCTATCAGACATTTTTTCTCCCTTATTCTGTGAATAAAAGCATTTTACATGACATAATCTATGGATAAATACATAGGTTGCTTGTTAATAGGATTAAACATGAAATATCTACACACAATGCTAAGAATAAAGGACGAAGAAACTTCTTTAAAATTTTTTGTTGATGCTCTGGGTCTTAAAGAAATAAGAAGAATTCCTGTTGAAGAGGGCAGATTTACGCTTTTCTTTTTGGCGGCAGAGGGAGATGAAGATTCTCAGATAGAACTTACTTATAATTGGGATGGTGATGATCTAGGTGAAGGATCCAGAAACTTTGGACATTTAGCTTATCAAGTAGAAAATATCTATGATGTTTGTCAAAGACTTCAAGAAAAAGGAGTAGAAATAAATAGACCTCCGAGAGATGGAAGGATGGCTTTTGTTAAATCACCAGATAATATTTCTATTGAAATATTACAAAAGGGAGATGCACTTGAGCCAATTGAGCCCTGGCTATCTATGGAAAATATTGGAACTTGGTAAAATTGAAGGATTATTTGAACTATGAATAAATATATTGCCTTTTTGATTTCATTTTTTCTTTTCGGCACTTTGCATTCAAAGGATTATGAATTTGAGAGAGGTATGGGAAATTTAATAGGCAAAGAAACTTGGTCCAGATGTTCTGAAAAGTTAGCATCCAAAGAGGCAAAAGAGTATGAGCTTTCGTATGAAAGATCAACAACAATGCCAAAGTCTCCATTTGCAGGTGAATACGAACCTAAGTTTCTTCCACCAGTAGGATTAGCGGGATCAAAGCAAATTTATAATATGGATGTCTTAAATGAAAACGTTAATGATGGTAATCAAGGAACTCAGATGGATGCCTTTGGTCATTTTTCTCATACTCAAGAAAAATGGGATGGAGAGTCTGATCTAAAGGCAGAAGATGCGAAATATTTTGGAGGTTTCACTCAAAAGGAAGTTAAACCTTCACCTGATTCGCCTCTATTAAAGCTCGGAATGGAAACTGTTCCACCCATTATTACTAGCGCGATTTTATTAGATGTAAGGAAGCACATATTTAAAGGTAAATCTATGGAAGCAGGCCAATATGTAACTGTAGAACATCTCAAAAAGACTATTGAATTGTCCGGTTTGTCTGAGAGAGGATTAAAGCCTGGTGATGTGGTGCTTATAAACACCGGATGGAGTGATCATTATGAAGACCCCGATATATCCAAAATTTATTATTCTTATGCTCCGGGTATTTCGTACGAAACTGCCAAGTTCTTGGGAACCAAGAAAGTTGTCGCAGTTGGTTTAGATACTCCTTTTGTAGATGCGGTGCCAAACCCTAATTCAGAGAAAATCTTTAAGATGCCTGGAGGAATGCCTGACGGATTAGGCTTTCCAGTTCATCATTACTTTCTTACTCAAGTAGGTATTTATACCTTAGAAAACTTGAAACTAAATAATTTAGCCAAAGATTCAGTTATAGAATCTTGCATTATGATTCTACCTTTACTTTCAAGAGGGAGCGCAGCATCACCAATAAGGCCTGTCTCCATAGGCGGGTAAATTTATCAAATGATTATTTAATGGATCAGGAGTTATAAAAAACTAGGGAGAATTTTTGTGAGATTTTTAAGATTATTATTATTTGGGGCTCTTTTAATTTTTCAATCGATACTCCTCTCTGAGATTATTCCAATTGGTCCCAATGGAAAGCCTGATTTAAATGGAGTATGGCAAGTAATGAATAGGGCTAATTTTAATTTGGAAGCTCACTCAGCTTCGGCAGCTATGCATCTTATCGAAGGACCTGTAGTTCCTATACCGCATCCAGATATCCTTGCATTAGGGGCAGTGGGATCTGTGCCAGGTGGATTAAGCGTCGTAGTTGGGAATAAAATACCTTACAAAAGAGATGCTTTGAGAAAAAGAGATGAAAATCGAAATGATTGGTTAAATAGAGATCCTGAAATCAAATGTTATTTACCTGGAGTACCCAGAGCAACTTACATGCCCTATGCCTTCCAAATATTCCATAGTGAGGAAGCCGTCTTTTTTGCTTACGAATACGCAGGTGCTACAAGAAATATATATCTGCAAGATCCTGGAGAGCCACCAGTTGACTCATGGATGGGACAATCTTGGGGGTATTGGGAAGAAAATACTTTTGTCATAGAAGCTACTGGATTTAATGATCAAACCTGGTTTGATAGGTCAGGAAATTACCATTCAGATAAACTTAAGGTTACAGAAAGATATACCCTTTTAAATGAGCATTTGATGGACTATGAAGCTATGATTGAAGATGAAGAGGTTTTTACAAGACCATGGAAAATACAGATGAAGCTATATAAAAAAGTAGGGGATGATGCGCAATTACAACAATTTAAATGCGTTGAATTTGTTGAGGAGTTAATTTATGGAGAGTGGCGTGCAAAATAAAATATTTATAACAATTCTATCTATCTTCTCGCTCTCAACCTTTTCTGAAGAATTTAAAGTTAAAAAAACTTGGTTTGGTGACCCTGATCTTCAAGGAGTTTGGACTAATGCAAGTCTAACAACTTTAGAGAGACCTGATCATTTTGATGCACTTGAGATAAGCGATGAAGTAGCTGATTATGCGAAGAAAGCAAGTCAAGATTTTAACGAAATACTTGATAATCCTTACGAAGAAGGAGAAACGCCAGAATCTGGTGGGGATGTAGGTGGTTATAATGTAGCTTGGATGGATCCTGGAAATGATTTCATCAGACTAAATGGAAAATATCGAAGTTCGATCTTAACTTATCCGGAAAATGGCAAATTACCGAGAAGACTAACTAGATGGGCAATAGAAGGCCCATCAATTTACAGAATGTTTAACAGCGCAGATCATCCAGAAGAAAGAAGCCTTGGGGAAAGATGTATTGTTGGATTTGGTTCTAGTGGAGGACCGCCCATGTTGAATGTCCTTTACAATAACCACTATCAAATTGTTCAGTCTCCTGGCTTTGTCATGATAATGGTTGAGATGAATCACGACGCTAGGATTATAAGACTTGAATCAGAGCATAATCCCGATGAGATGCGTCCTTGGCTAGGAGATTCCATAGGATGGTGGGAAGGAGATACCCTTGTTGTCAAAACCAAGAATCATCATCCCCAACAAAAATTCAGAGCTGCTATAAGGCATCAAATCCTGATCATGGATGGCGCAGAGGTAACAGAAAGATTTACAAGGACAAGTGATAATGAAATTTTATATGAGTTTGAGGTTAACGATAAAAAAGCTTACCGAGACATTTGGAAAGGAGAGATGCCTTTAAGGGCAACCGATGCAAAGATCTATGAATATGCTTGCCATGAAGGAAATTATGCAATGGCCAATATACTGGCTGGTGCTAGAGCGGAGGAAAGTCAATGATAAACCTTATATGTAAATCAATTTTTTCA
The DNA here is from genome assembly GCA_902618945.1 of uncultured SAR86 cluster bacterium. Lineage (GTDB taxonomy): Bacteria > Pseudomonadota > Gammaproteobacteria > Magnimaribacterales > Magnimaribacteraceae > Magnimaribacter. The sequence continues at coordinate 11,153 of CACNCK010000020.1, read as the reverse complement.
ATATTTCTTGTAATATTAAGTATTAATAGTTTCTCACATCACGCTTTTACAGCTGAATTTGATGCAAATGCCCCAGTTAATCTTACTGGCGAGGTGATTAAAGTTGAATGGATTAATCCTCATGCCTGGGTTCATTTAGAAGTTGAAGAAAGCGGCAAAAAAACTACTTGGATGGTCGAGGGAGGAACTCCTAACACTTTGATACGAAACGGCATAACGAAGCAGAGCATTAAACCGGGAACGGTTATTGTTGTAAGAGGTTATCAAAGTAAAGGAAAACTTTGTCTCCCACGCTGTATAGCAAATGGAAGAGATGTAACCTTTCCAGATGGCAGAAAGGTATTTATGGGATCTTCCGGTACTGGAGCCCCTAGAGACGGAGCTGACCCTAGAGAGAGAAGGTAGTGAATAGGCTTAGAATCGCCATTTTTTTTAATCTCACTCTTCTAATTTCTTACAATTCATTTGCTGACGATGACCATCATCATTCTGATATGCATGATGTTATGGCTCATCTTTTGACTCCAGCATCTGAAAAAATATGGAATGCTTCGGGTTCTATTATTACTAAAGAGGGGGAATTAAGTCTGGCACCAACCAATCAGGAAGAATGGAATGAGGTTATTTTTGGTGCCAAGGTGATAATGGAGAGCACTTTTATCTTAAATAGACCTGATCGTGCAAAAGGGAGAGAAGACTGGGTAAGATTTTCTGCACTTCTTGAACCAATAGGCAAAAGAGCTTTGAAAGCTGCTGAAAACAAGGATTCTGAAAAGCTTTTCGTTGTCGGCGCGGATTTATATCAAGCATGTGTCGCTTGTCATAATGTTTATATGAGAAATTAAATTTCATGTTTAACTTCATTGACTGGCTGGCTTCAACTTCAGGAAGTATTGCTCTTCGTGAGTCACTCTATATGTATCCTTGGATAGAGTCTGCTCATGTTCTATTTATAACTATATTTTTTGGTACATTACTTTTTGTTGATTTACGGTTGACAGGATATGGATTCAAAAATTTATCCATCAGTCAAATGAATGCGAAAATTCTACCTTTAACACTCATTGGTTTTCTTTTCATGATTATCACAGGCCTATTGTTATTTTATGCGCTCCCTGTGAGAAATTATCAAAATTTATTTTTTAGGATAAAGTTATTTTTGATGTTGCTCGCAGGTCTCAATGCCTGGTATTTTCACAGAACTATGAATCGACAAAGCAAGGCCTGGGACAAAAACAGCTTCATTCCATTTCGAATGAAGGTTTCAGCAACAATTTCTCTGGTTCTATGGGGACTGGTGATCATATCTGGCAGGATGATCGCCTACAATTGGTTTGATTGCGATAAGCAACCTCAATCTGAGTTAGTCAATTTCTTAATAAGTTGTACCGTTGATCCAGAAATTTATGAGTATTTAAATGGAATCTAATCAACTACTGGAAATTATCTATCTTCTTGAAGACAGCTATATTGGTGAATATGTAAGAGGTTCGTTGTGGTTATTTCCAGTAATTCAGTCTTTTCATCTTATAGGCCTGGGAATTTTAGGTGGTGCAGTGGTTATCGGAGACTTTAGACTATTGGGAATTTTAATGAAAACTGAAACCACTAGCTATGTAATAAGAGTCACCAAGCCTTGGTTTAATTTTGGACTTTCTATTTTGATTCTCACAGGCATCCCACTTTTTTTAAGTGAGGCAGTGAAATGTTATTACAGCCGAGCTTTTTGGATAAAGATCTCGTGCCTACTAATGGGAACGATATTCGTTTATTTCATAAGGAATCCAATAGTCCTTTCAAGAGAAGAAAACTTTTTCATGAAAATTTTGGGAGTTTTGTCCTTTTCAATTTGGGTTGTTACAGCTGCATCGGGACGCTGGATAGGGTTTTCCTAATCCAAAGAGAAAGCAAGTATTGCATTTCCGGCCATCTGCCCGTGTTGACTGTAACCACTGTTTACAAATACCCAGTCATCAACAATTACTGGTCCAGCTGAATCTATGGAACCTCCGACTGCGGGCATTCCATTTACAGTAATGAAGTCTTTAAGGGTATCGAACTCCCATAATTTAGAACCATCTTCGCTTGCATGTGCTGAAAATCTCCCATCCAATGCTCCTGCAAAAATCACATTATTTGTCATTGAAATAGCAGCTGAGAAACCTGTACTGCATTTGCCTTCTCCATGCAAAGCTTTTCGAGATTTGCAAATATCATCTAGCCGATATTCCCATAAGATATCTCCATCTTCAAAATCTAGAGCATACAGTCCTGGTTTTGCATCATTATCATAGTCTCTGTTGACTTTTCTATCCGATACGGGAACATATAAATTTTTATTATCAGTTGTCATACCAAAGTGAACTCCTCCGAGTGTGCCTCCATTTCCAACTTTACTTTTCCAAGATATCTCTCCTGTATCTATATCAAGCCTAAAAACCCAGCCTGATTTTTGACCGGCAAGAAGAATTTTTTCCCCTTCCTGATTTTTGGACTGGATTACCGAAGCACCAAAATCAAAGTCAGGACCATTTTCTTTCGGACAGACCAATCTTTTTATACCCGGTATTTCGCAACCCATGTTGTATGCATCACCTTTAAGTGTCTGAGTTGCCCACATTTTCTCCCCTGATTCTAGGTTCATTGAAATGATGGCATCGCTAAAATTAGACGCTGGACTTTGTAAACTTTGACCAGTTCCGAAGAAAATTCTTTTATCTTCTTCATCAATACCGGGGGCATTCCACACAGCTGATCCTGCTGGAGCAAACTTTTCCATTCTTGTGATTAATGTTTTTCCAAGACTTGTAGATTTCTCTTCAATCCTATGCGTCCATATTATTTCACCAGAATCAGTATCAACTGCTGCTATCCCCCCGCTTGTTTTACAGCACTCATGTCTGGGGTCTATCGCAAGCACTGTTTCAAAAGTAGATATTGGAACTATGAGATATTTTCCCGATTGTACTGGAGATGCTGAGGGAATATTTGATTCATAATCAACGGGAATTTTTGATGCCCAAATCAATTCACCGCTTAATAAATTTAACTTATAAACTTCAAAATCAGAATCAACTAAAAAAATTGATTCACCATCTATTTTATTTAAGACTGGTGCATTTCTAAGTCTAGCCTTGGAAGTGAATTTCCAGTAAGTACAACCGTTTTCTCTATTTAGTGCATGTAGAGAATCTGAATCTGATAATAAAATTACTTCTCCTATAACGATAGGTTGGGCTCTTACATCTTGAGAGCTAATACCGAAAGACCATCGTAATTTTAAACTCTTAACATTATCTGCGTTGATATTAGAATGTAGCTGATTTCTGGTGTTGAAATTATCATAACCCCAACTTGGCCAACTTGAGCTTTGTTTAAGGTCTCTTTTCTCTATGACATGAGGACATTTGTAATTAGACGAGCCTGTCATAGTCCCTAGGACTTCATTTTGTGCAAGATATTCTGAGATAGCCTCTTTTTCTTGTATTGAAAGGTGTGAAGCTTGCTGCTTCATTTTTCCTTTTTGAAGAACATACATTAGTTCTGACTGAGTTAAATACGTCATTGAAGATAGCGAAATTAAATTCAGTCCTTCATCTTCATGACATGAAGCACAATTTTCTTTAACCAACTTGCTTGCATCGGTAAAAGCTAATTGAGATACAAAAAAAAGTAATAAAAGGATTCTTTTCATTTAAATTAATTTAAATTTTTTTGGCTGGATTCCTTTTCTATCCAGGATAGCGCAAGATTGATTTTTTCTTCTAATTCAGTTACGTGTTGCGCAAGCATACCTGATGCGTCTGTTACATTATTCATAGTTTCGGCATGCTGAATAAGGGTAATGATATTATTACTAATTTCAAGCTGCTGAGCTTGTAAATCTTGAATTGTACTTTCAAGAATTTCTATTTTTTTTTCTAAATCTAGAATCTGAGCTTTTAATAAATTTTCAGTCATTTCCTAGTGTAGCTAGATTTGGACTAAAGCCTCCTTTAAGTTTCCAGTTTCCATCTTTGTTTACAAGTAAATAAGTCACATCACTTGTTAAGATAATTTGATTATCCTTATCAAATCTTGAAAAATTTACCTGAACCATAGAGGTATCATCATCATTGTATAGAACCTTAGAAGTATTAATCTTTGAGTAAGACCAACCATCCTTTTTTAAACCATTAAAATTTATTGCATCGCTATATTTTTCTTCAAGGACTATATTTTTACCCATGATGTATATGAAAGGGGAATCTGAATTTTTGTTAATGGCTAAAATATCTTCGTTATTAAAATCCCGAAAAAACTCTTTTATGGCTTCTTCAGGCCCTGCACTTAAATGGCCTATAAGAAATATATTAAATATTAAAAATATTTTTTTCATTTTTCTAAATGTGCGATGCATTTAATTTCGATTTTAAGGTTTGGCTGAACAAGAGCATTTACACCAATCAATGTTTGAGAAACTTCGGGCTTGCAACCATAAATTTTTTCTCTCTCAGCGAAGACCTCTGAAACGTTTTCTATGCACTCATTCATATCGGTTACAAACCACGTTTCATCAATTATATTCTCAAGAGTACCGCCAAAATGATCCAAAATTTTTGAGATATTCTCATAACACATGATCATCTGACTTTTGAAATCGGCCGGAGTATTACCATTCTCATCGACAGCAATTTGTCCTGCCATTGTTAATACATTATCCACTTGCACCCCTTGAGAAAAAAAGTCTGCGTAAGGTCCTTCCCTTAATAACTTCTTTTTCATTTAGGCTCCTAAAACTATTACAAGGATTATTCCAAAAAATAATGCCAAGAGAATAGATTTGAAGTCTTTTTTAATTTGATTCATAAATTTCTCTTATTTTTATCTAGCTCTGATACTTTTTTTCATACCACAATTGGGGCATTTATATTTATATTTTAATGAAATAGCAGCATCCAGATAACTATTAATTCTTTCAAGCTTAACATCGCATCGAGTACAGTAATATATATTCTTGTAGTGTTTTTTAAACCAATACAAAATTCTCTTAAACATAAAAGAATTAGAATAAGTAGGGCAACATGTAAATGTAGCTTCTAGTTAAGATCATTATCCTTTTTTCTATATTCCCAGAATGTATCTGCGTGCAAAAAAGTATCGTTAGCGTAATCTCTAATTTCTTTAAAGTTCATATCAACCGCATCAAATACTTGTTTCCACTGACCCTGTTCTCTTTCAAAAGCTTTGCTCAAAGCTTCTTTTATTTCCTCAACAGATTTTTCTAGGTTTTCAATTCTACTTTCAATTTTTTTAATATCACTATCCATTAATTATCTTCCTTTGTTATTTGAGATTTTTACCACGTTTTAACGTGCTTCACAGTTATTGAGGTTAGGTCTTCGGCATGGCTGAGACTTATCCATTAAAATTTCTTTATTAATATCATCAACATTTTTAATAGTACTTGCGAAATTGGAAAATTCATCACAATTAAAATTTCTAATTCTTTTTTCGTTTGCAATTCCTTTCATAATTATGAGTTGTTCTTCAGCGTGCAATTTTGAAAAGCCAATATCTGTATTTGGGAAACAAAGAAAGAAATTCGAATAGGCTGCTTGACTTCTTCCAATCTCTGAAATATTAAAAGCGCAGCCAAAGATCAGTAAAGCAAGTAAGAGGGTGGTTAAAGTTTTCATTTAAATAATCTATTTCCAAATCTATCTAGCCAGCAAATTGTGATATAAAAAACATAATGACAAAGAAAATTATAAACAAGAAAAAACTCTTACGAACTGGAACTCCTGCTTCATAATCAAAACTATTCCTGAACAAATAATAGATGCCAAAAGCAACTGAAAGGGCTATGAGGAATATAAGCATACCCATTAATCAATAATTGATGCACAAACACCAAGGACTAGCAAGGTTAGCAGGAGGGTGGTTAGGTGTTTCATAATTAAACGTTATATTCTATGTATGTATAGGTCAATAGAACTCTAGTGACTTAGACAAGTTTGAATACTATAATTCGCGCTCTTTTGGGCGATTAACTCAATTGGTAGAGTGCCACCTTTACACGGTGGAAGTTACAGGTTCAAGTCCTGTATCGCCCACCATCTGAAATTCCTCAAGTTTCCATAATTTTGATAGAAAGGTATAGTTAGATCATGGAAATGATTTCCTTTAATTTTGAATAGCATTTAAGTCTGATTTCAAGAAACTTTAAATTATGACAGAGAGGATTAAAGAAGAGCATATCGAGTTATGGAGAAAAGAAGGGGCTGTTGTGGTTCCTGAATTCTTCAAAAGAAAAGAAATAGATGCTGTAGTAGAGGACTTTCAAATTATTTTTCCTGATCGACAAACGGCAGTAAGACCAATTGACAATAAAGAAAAAGGTGATGTGGGAAAAACAACACTGGAACAATTCAAAAATTTTGAAAATATACCCTTCGAATGTTCAAGTTCTTTAAATCTAATCTCAGTTCATCCAGATTTAATAGAATTTGCTAGACAGGCTTTAAAAACCGAAGAAGTGAGGCTATATCAAGCTCAGGCCTGGGCAAAATTCACTGGTGAAGCAGATTTTGATCAAGCATTTCATTGCGATTTTGGAAACCATACACTAACGGTACCTTCTCGCGATGAGTGTTTGAACTCTATTACTTTTATTATTTTTTTCAGTGAAGTCACTGAAGCACATGGGCCTACGCATTATGTTAATCGAACAGACAGTGATAATTGCGGTGGTGTGAAACGTTTTCTCAAAAAACGTGAAGATCATGAATATCAAAAAGAGTTAATGAAGTTTGAGCGAAGTGCAGCTGGACCGGCAGGAACTCTTCTGGCTTATGGCATTGATGTATTACATCGAGGCACAAACCTTACCGAACCAAATGGATACAGATATGCAATGACTTCTTGCTTTAAAAAAGCAGGTAATGATGCAATTGGCTATACGGCTTGGCCATGGCATTTTAATAAACCATGGCATAAGGTTTTTGAACATGCTACACCTGAACAACTTAACTGTTTCGGAGTTCCCTTGCCTGGAGACCCCTTTTGGACGGAAGAGACAATATCACTGGCTAAATTGAGATATCCTAAATGGGAAATGTCAGAATATATAATGAAACAATGAATCCTAAACAGCTTAGCGCCGACCATCATCTAACTCGAAAACACGATACTTAACTGGATCTAAAGTTTTTGAATCTTCTCCTGGTGCTCCAGGTTGGACAATAGAATGTGAAGTGATGTTATTTTCATTCGGTATTACTTCCTCATCATTGAGAGAAATATCACTATTGTCCTGTGTATCAGTGCAACCAACTATCGCTATAGTTGATATTAAAAAAATAAATTTTCTCATCTAAGTTACCTCAATAAACTTTGAAATTAGATATCAGTTAATACTTTATATTTAATCATTATCTTTATCATTTAAAACTTGCAGAACTGATTACGGATCTAACCTTCTTCTAATTTTTGATTTAAATCAAACCACTGCTCCTCAGATAGTTCTATCTCATTTGTTAAACTGACTTGATCCCTTAATAGTGCATGAAAATCTAAGTCTTCCTCCTTTTCATAAGATTTCGGATTATTAAGACTTTTCTCAACTTCTTTTAATTTCCTATTCAGGCGTTTCAATATTTTTTCTACAGCAATTATTTCTTTCTTAATTTGTTTTTGGTCTATTTGAGTAAGTCCTTTTTCTTTTTTATGGTCCTTTTCTCTTTTAGGCGAAGAATTTTTCAAGACTGATTTTCTGTAATCTTCCAGATCTCCTTTAAAATTATCCAAAATACCATTATTTATAATAAGAAACTCATCTACGGTGTTCGCCAACAGATGTCTATCGTGAGATATTAGAAGTATTGCACCTCCGAATCCTTGAAGAGCAACTGTTAAAGCTTGTCGCATATCCATATCCAGATGGTTGGTGGGCTCATCCATTAGTAATAGATTTGGCTTTTGAAAAGCAATAATTGATAGTGCTAATCTAGCTTTCTCACCCCCAGAAAAGTTTTTTATCGTATTTTTGGTCTTATCGCCAGTAAAATTAAAACCACCTAAAAAACTTCTTATTTCTGACTCTGATGCATCCTCATTTACCTTGATAAGATGATCTATGGGACTCTGCTCAGGATTGAGATCATCAACTTGGTGTTGTGAAAAATAACCAACTTTTAAATTTTTGCCCTCATATTTGTTACCTTTTAAAAGGGGCAATTCACCATTAAGACTTTTTACAAAAGTAGATTTTCCCGCACCATTTACTCCTAATAATCCAATTCTATCTCCTGGGCATAGCGATATTTTCACATTTCTTATGATAGAAGTCTCATATCCAAGATGAGCATCTTCAAGAGTTATTAGTGGATTTGAAATCTTACTTGTTTCAGGTATTTTGAACTTAAATGGAGAATCGATGTGTGCTGGGGCTATTAGCTCCATTCTTTCTAGTGCCTTTATACGACTTTGAGCTTGTCTGGCTTTCGTTGCTTTTGCTTTAAATCGTTTCACAAATTCTTGCATGTGAGAAATTTCTTTTTGTTGCTTAGAATAATTACTTTCTATCTCGGCAAGTCTTGCTGCCTTTCGTTCTTCAAATTGAGAGTAGTTACCTTTATAGATCTCAATAGCTTCATTATGAATGTGAGCAATAAAGTTTACGCACTCGTCTAAAAATTCTCTGTCGTGTGATATAAGTAACATCGCGCCTTTAAAAGATTTAATCCAATTACTAAGCCAAATGATTGCGTCTAAATCTAAATGGTTTGTCGGTTCATCTAAAAGCAGCAGATCAGAGGGTTGCATGAGCGTTTTAGCGAGATTTAGCCTTACCCGCCAACCTCCTGAAAATTCTTTAAGAGTTTTAGAAAATTCTTCTTCAGAAAATCCCAAACCTACAAGCAGTTTCTCTGCTCTAGATTTAGCAGTAAACCCATCAAGATCCTCAAGTTGTGAATGAAGTTCCCCTAGAGAATCATACTCTCCATTAGACTCAGCATCTGAAATTGCTTTTTGAATCTCTACGAGCTTTTCGTCACCACTGATAACATAATCTAAAGCCTTTTCATCAGTGCCAGGAATTTCTTGAGCCATGCAAGCTATTTTTAAGTCTGGAGGATAATTACATTGCCCCTGATCCGATTCAAATTCTCCTAGAATCATTTTAAAAAGACTCGTTTTTCCAGTTCCATTTGCACCAACTAGTCCAACTTTATTATTTTTATGCACAGTAAAAGACACATCTTCAAATAAAAGTCTTGAACCTCTTCTAAGGGATAGGTTATTAAATGAGAGCATAAAATTTGCTTGCGGATTGTAGCAACTATTATCTTCCAATTGCTGAAATTAGAAACAATATCGACAGCTAAGCTAGTAAAAAGAAAGAGTTCATATATGATCTTTAGATTAAACTAACAACATAGAGAATTGAAGTATCTACATCTAAAAAATGCAATATATCGAAGGCACCATTCATGACTTACTAATTTTTATTATCATGATTATTTTTGGTGGATTAACCTGGTACATCGTAAATAAGCTTTTATCTAGTTTGATTACAAACCAAAGAATCACTGAGATTGTATCTATTATCTGTGGACTTTCTGTTGGCGTGTTTATTATTAACGAGTTCTTGCTCTAATCCTCTATACATACTTTATTTTCAGTCTATTATTATGTAATGAGTAATTCGCTTAAAGAATCTAATATAAAAAAAGTAGCTTTGACATCTTTGTCTGGCACAAGTATCGAATGGTATGACTTCTTTTTATACGGTGCAGCAGCAGGTTTAGTATTTCCAAAACTATTTTTTGGAGAAGTTGATCCAACTACTGCATTAGTTTTATCTTTTATGACTTTTGCTGCAGGATTTATAGCTAGGCCTATAGGTGGAATTGTATTCGGTCATTTTGGAGACTTGATAGGAAGAAAAAAGACTTTAGTGATTGCTTTAATGCTCATGGGTATTTCTTCGACTCTTATCGGGTTATTGCCTACCTATGACACTATTGGAATAGTTGCTCCATTATTACTCACTGCTTTAAGATTTTGTCAGGGTATTGCAATAGGAGGGCAGTGGGGCGGAGCTATGTTACTAGTTACTGAGAGTGCTCCCAGCAATAGGAGAGGCTACTATGGAGCTTACGCTCAAGCTGGAGCTCCTGTTGGAGTAATTCTTGCGAATATAGCCTTTATTTCAGTAAGCATGCTTACATCGGAAGAAAACTTCTTATCATGGGGTTGGAGAATCCCATTTCTTATAAGTTTTGTTCTAGTAATTATCAGTATGTATATACAACTAAATCTAGAGGACACAAAAGCTTTTAAAGATCTTGAGGCAATGAAATCATCTGACGATAGTAGTCCAAAAGTTGTAAAATCATCTCCAATTTTAGAAGCTTTAAGAAGATATCCTAAAAGGATTTCACTGGCAGCGGGGGCTTTTCTTTCAGTACAAGTAACTTTCTATATATTAGTGGCATTCATCCTTGCCTATGGTGTTCAGACTACTGACTTATCTAGAAATGATTTACTAATGGCTGTTTTGATAGGATCTGCATTAATGGTACCGACGCAATTTATGTTTTCAGATTACTCTGATAAAAACGGAAGAAAAGGAATCTTTATGACCGGAGCTGCCTTTACAGCGTTATGGTCCTTTGCTCTTTTCCCTCTTATAGATACAGGAAATTTTTACTTAGTTATACTTGGTGTGACTGGAGGATTAGCCTTTTTAGGTATGATGTATGGTCCACAAGCAGCCTTTTTTGCTGAATTATTTTCAACAGAAGTTCGATACTCCGGTGCTTCGCTTGGCTATCAAATTGGAGCAATTATTGGAGGTTCTTTTGCTCCTACAATTGCAACACTTCTTTGGAAAAATTATGATATTTTTTGGGTGTCGGTCTATATAGCGTTTGCTTCTATATTGTCCTTAATATCTGTTTATTTTTTAACTGAAACCTATAAATCAGACTTGAATGAATAACGTCTAAATTAAATTACCTTTTTCCATTCTTAACTGTTTATCAGTCATGACCTCAGCTTCATAAGCATCATGAGTTACTAAAAGAATACTTGAATTCCTATCAGAAAAAACATTCGATACTTCCTCATATAGACTTTTTCTAAGCTCTTCATCTAGTGCGCTAAAA
>CACNCK010000019.1 GCA_902618945.1 uncultured SAR86 cluster bacterium | reverse complement strand
CTTCCTCCTCCTCTGTGGTCTCTTATTCCATATTTTTTTGAATAAACATAATCTGCATGAGAAGGCCTAAAAACATCTTTGAGTTGATTATAGTCCTTAGATTTTTGATCCTTATTTCTAATTAGCAAACCTATAGGTGTTCCAGTTGTTTTACCCTCGAAAACGCCAGACAATATTTCTACTTTGTCATCTTCTTTTCTTTGAGTTGTATACTTAGAGGATCCAGGTTTTCTTTTATCTAATTCCTTCTGAATATCTTCTTCACAAAGCTCTAATCCAGGTGGACAGCCATCAATGATACAGCCAAGGGCTACTCCATGACTTTCACCGAAAGTGGTCACAATAAAAGAGCTTCCGAAAGAATTCCCTGACATTTTCTTATCTTATTACGTAATTTGCGGTGCGATTATAGAATTTTTGAACAATTTAGGTATTAAATTTGATATTTATTTCAAAACCTCCAAAATACTTCAAAAAGAAATTATTGAATTTTTATGATAAAAGCAGTTTTTTGGGATTTCGGAGGAGTGATTACCAGTAGTCCTTTTGAATCATTTAATAGGTTTGAAAAAGAAAATGGATTACCTTTAGATTTCTTAAGATTAGTTAATTCTACGAATCCTAACTCTAACGCATGGGCTAAATTAGAGAGGAACGAGTTAAATTTGGATGAATTTGATAAGCTTTTTCACAAAGAAAGCAGTGAGCTTGGTCATTCGGTCAAAGGTAAAGATGTAATTGCTCTACTGAAGGGTGAAGTAAGGCCTGACATGATTCGAGCTCTGAAAAAAATTAAAGGGAATCTTCTTCAAGCTTGTTTAACAAATAATATTCAACCTATGGGAAAAGAGAACTTTGAAGGTAATGTTTCTGCCTCAGGCAAGCATGATGAAGTAATGAAAATGTTTGATTTCGTGTTTGAATCAAGCAAGGAAAATGTAAGAAAACCTGATCCAGAATTTTATTTACGTGCTTGTGAAAGAGGCGAAGTAAATCCGGCAGAAGTAGTGTTTCTTGATGACTTAGGAATAAACCTGAAACCCGCCAAAAAATTAGGAATGAAGACGATTAAAGTTATAAATTCCAGTGAAGCGTTAACTGAATTAGATAACTTGATAGATATTAAACTTTTTTAGATCAATAAACTTTGGCTTTGGAAGTAACATAATCCATTAGTGCAAGTAAAACTCCGGAGAGAATGAATACAACATGGACAATAATCATCCAAAAGATCTCTCTATCGCTTATTTGTGATAAATCCATAAAGGCTGCTAATAAATTTATTCCAGAGATAGTAACAATTGAAGCAACTAATTTTAACTTCATCTCGCTGAAGTCCACTCGACCCATCCAAATTGGTTTATCTTCGCTCTCATCAGCAACATGTAACTTAGAAACGAAATTTTCATAACCAGCAAAAATTATCATTAGAACTAAATTACCTACCAAAATAAGATCTACTATGTTTAAGACAAATAACATAATTCCTTTGACATCTTGTTCAAGAATTACAGGCAAATAGACGATGGTATCTTGAATAACTTTCATTGTTATAAACAAAAGTGACAGGCAAAGAATCAAGTAAATAGGTGCAAGCAGCCACCTACTTGCGAAAATAAGGCTCTCTAGATAATGTTCTAATTTATTCATTTGAATTATTCAGCTATGAAGAGGTTCATAAATTCTGGTACTGAAGTATTCTCAAGAGTTCCTTGATCCAAACATAATGACAAAATTTCCTGACATCTCTTATCTGAAAATTGAGTAGCCAGATTTCGTTCAAATTTCTCCACAAGTAAGGGAATACCTTGCTCTCTTCTCCGTCTATGACCGATCGGATATTCGACTTCAATTTTCTCTGTTGAAGAGCCGTCTTTAAAGAATATTTGAATTGAATTAGCAATAGACCTTTTATCAGCTTCTAAATATTCTTGTGAATATCTATTATCTTCTTCGATAAACATTTTCACTCTCAATTGATCTACTCTTGGATCTGAAGCCACGTCGTCCTCATAATCTTCTGCAACAAGATCTCCTTTTAGGAGTCCAATAGCAGTCATATATTGGAGACAGTGATCTCTATCAGCTGGATTATTTAAAATACCTTCTTTACTGATAATCCTAATAGCAGATTCATGAGTAGTGATTAAAATTTTCTCGATTTCATCAAACTGGTCTTTGACCTGCTCATGCAAGATTACTGCTGCCTCAACTGCAGTCTGCGCATGAAATTCTGCTGGAAAAGAGATTTTAAACAAAACATTTTCCATGACATATGAATCAAATTCTCTTGGAAGACTGAAGCTATTTCCTTTAAATTGAACATCGTAAAAACCCCATGTTGGAGCTGTAAGAACGCTTGGATAGCCAATTTGTCCTTTTTGTGTCAATAAAACCAACTGCAAAGCCCTACTTGTAGCATCACCTGCTGCCCAGGATTTTCTTGGTCCAGCATTTGGGGCATGCCTGTAAGTCCTTAAACTTTGTCCATCTACCCAAGCTTGAGATAGTGCATCTATTGTTTGATCTTTATTTAATCCAAACATAGAGGATATGACAGCTGTTGAAGCAACTTTTACTAAAACTACGTGATCTAAACCGACCCTATTGAAGCTATTCTCTAATGCCAAAACACCCTGAATTTCATGAGCTTTAATCATATTAGTTAAAACATCTTTCATAGATAGTGGTTCTTTTCCATCAGCTAAATTCTTTTGTGATAGATAATCAGCTGCTGCCAAAATGCCACCTAAATTATCTGATGGATGTCCCCACTCTGCAGCTAACCAAGTATCATTAAAATCTAACCATCTAATGATTGCGCCTATATCCCAAGCTCCTTTTACGGGATCTAATACATGCTTTGTCCCAGGTACCCTGACGCCACCAGGAACTTTTGTACCTTCAATATAAGGCCCTAATAAATTTTTGCAATCAGGAAAAGTAAGAGCTAAGAGACCACAGCCTAAGGTATCCATTAAACAGTTTCTTGCAGTATTGTAAGCTTCAGAACTTTCAATATCCTTAGTTAAAACATAATCAGCTATTTTAACTAGTACATCATCCGGATTAGGACGTACGTTTGTTTCAACGTTACCAGACATAATTTTTCCCCTTGATTAACGATCTGACATATCGACCCAGACAGAGTTATCTGGTCCGATATACTCTTCACTAGGACGAATGATTCTGTTGTCAGCTCTTTGCTCCATAATGTTTGCAGCCCAACCTGAGGTTCTTCCTATAACAAATAATGGAGTGAATATTGCAGTAGGTATTTCTAGATAATTGTAAGCAGAAGCCATAAAGAAGTCAGTATTCGCAAACATTCCTTTTTCTTCATCCATAACTCTTTCTATTTCGTCAGAAACTTCGAAAAGTGTAGTATCACCATTTAGTTTTGAAAGTTTTTCTGACCAAACTTTAATAATCGCATTTCTTGGATCTTCAGTACTGTAAACAGCATGCCCAAAGCCCATTATTTTTTCTTTTTTAGCCAGCAGATCAAGAACTCCTGCTTTAGCCTCTTCTCGGCTGGAGTATTTTTCGATCATTTCCATTGCAGCTTCATTTGCACCGCCATGCAATGGCCCCCTTAAAGTTCCAATTGCACCTGTAATGCAAGAGTGCATGTCAGATAATGTTGATGCACAAGTTCTGGCCGTAAAAGTAGATGCATTAAAGCCATGCTCAGCATAAAGTATCAACGAAACATCAAGTGCTCTAGCATGGTCTTCAGATGGTTCTTTTCCAGTAAGTAAGGATAAAAATTGACCTCCAATAGTAGGATGATCTGTTTCAGTTTCAACTCGAACTCCGTCATGAGAGTATCTATACCAATACGTAACTATTGAAGCAAAAGAAGCCATTATCCTATCAGCTGTTTCATTCTGATTAGAGAAGTCACCTTCTGGTTCTAAATTTCCTAACATAGAACAACCAGTCCTCATAACATCCATAGGGTGCGCTTCGGCAGGAATTCTTTCTAAAACCTCTTTTAGTTCATCTGGCAGAGATCTATATGATTTTAGTTTAGATGAATATAGTTCATATTCAGATTGATTTGGTAAATTTCCATACAAAAGCATATACGCAACTTCTTCAAAAGAAGCTTTTTCAGCAAGCTCCTCTATGGCGTAACCTCTATAAGTTAAACCTTTTCCTTCTTTTCCTACAGTTGAAAGAGCGGTCTTGCCTGCTACCTGCCCTCTTAAACCTGCTCCATCTAACTTCTTCTCACCCATTTAATTTCCTAATCTAATTTTTGAATAGCTCGTCTAATTTATTTTCGAACGAATGATAATCTAGTACGTCATAAAGTTCATCTCTAGTTTGCATATTTTTTAAGAGACTTTCTTGATTATCTGACGTTTTAATTTCTTTAAATACCTCTTCAGCAGCCTTACTCATTGCCCTAAATGCGGTAAGAGGATAGAGGACCATATCTACTCCTGAATGACTAAGCTCTTCGCAACCAAAGAGTGGGGTCTTTCCAAACTCAGTAATATTTGCAAGGATTGGTATTTTTACATGTTTCTTAAGTTCTCTGTACTGATCTAGTTCGATAAAAGCCTCAGGGAAGAGAGCATCTGCTCCAGCTTGTTGATAGGCTATAGCCCTTTCGATAGCCGAATCAAGGCCTTCATTTGCAAGCGCATCTGTCCTTGCCATTACAACAAAATCATTATCGATTTTGGCATCTACTGCAGCTTTGATTCGGTCAATCATTTCTGCGGTAGAAACAATCTCTTTATTTGGTCGATGACCACATCTTTTCTGGGAAACTTGATCCTCAATATGCAGTCCAGCAGCTCCATAGTTGATAAAAGACTTTACAGTTCTCGCAATATTAAACGCACCACCCCAACCAGTATCGGCATCAACCAGTAAAGGAACTGAAGTTGCATTAGTAATCCTCTCTACATCAATAAGTACGTCTTGGAGAGAGGAAATGCCTAGATCAGGAACTCCTAAACTTGAAGCAGCTACTCCACCACCTGATAAGTATATGGCATTATGACCCTCCTTTTCCGCTAACAAAGCTGAATAAGCATTTATCGTACCGACAATCTTTAGAGGATTATTGTTTGCAATAGCCTCTTTAAGTTTTTTTCCTTGAGATTGACCCATATTAAGTCCTCCCGACAAAAGAAGAATTTTCTATCAGAAGATTCTTCAAATCTTCATGACTTTCAACCCCTCCAATTTCTTTAAACTCTTCTCTTATATGTTTAGGAGCTTGAAAAAAGACTCCTAAATCTGCTTCTTGAAGCATTTGAATATCGTTATAAGAGTCACCCGAAGCAAATACTTTAAATTTCATATCCTTTAATCCCCGAACCACTTTCTTCTTATTCTCTAACTGCCTCAAGGTGTAACCCTTTAATTCATTATTTTCTATATCTAAATAATGGCAGTTAATAGAAGGAGTGCCAAGTTTTCTAAGTAAGGGCCAGGCTAGTTCGTAAAAAGAATCAGAGACAATAGTTAACTGAAAGTTATCTCTTACCCAATCAATGAATTCTCTTGCACCATCAAATGGCTCCATTTCATTTACTAAAGATTGAATTTCTAAAAAGGATAAACCAATCGACTGAACTAGATCGATTCTCATATCCATAAGTTCTGAATAATCTTTAAGATCTTGAGTCGTTAATTTAAATTGCTCTTCTCCGGTGTATTCGGCTACTTCAGCCCAAATTTCAGGTATCAATACACCTTCAAGATCAAGACAGACATGTTCCATCGATAGTTATTCCCACTCAATAATTGAGGTGGTGATTATACATTTTTTGAATTTAAATTCTCGAATTAAAGTTGATCACTTGACCGGTAGGAACTTCCAAACAAGCTGACTTACAATTTTCAATTTGATCATCAAAAAATATATCTGCTCCAAAGTCTTTTAAAAAACTAGTTTTATCCATACCGCCTAAAAAAAGAGATTCATCTATCCTAATTTTCCATTCTCTTAGAGTTTTTATAACTCTTTCATGAGAAGGAGCAGATCTAGCAGTGACTAATGCAATCCTCACAGGGCATTCCGCTCGAGGAAAACTTTGTTGAACTTTATAAAGTTCTCTCAAGAAAGACTTAAATGGACCACCACTTAATGGATTGTCAGCTAGATTTTTTTCATTCTTATTGAAAGCTTCTAAGCCGAACTCATCGAATATTTTCTGAGATTCTTCAGAAAAAATAACTGAGTCTCCATCAAAAGCAACCTTGAGAGTTTCATTATCAACTTTAGAGTTTCTTGAAGGCATAATCCTAGCAGAAGCAATTCCACTTTTTATGGATGACTTACAGTCTTCTAATTCAGTTGAAAGAAATAGATGTACTCCAAAAGATTTTGCATATACGTGAGGACTCTTTCCTCCACAAAAAGCTGCTTTTTCAATATCAAGACCATGATATTGAATAGAATTGAAGATTCTCAAACCAGTATCAGCAGTATTTCTGCTTAGCAAAAATACCTCTACTAACTTTTCATCGCTAAATTGGTTGTTTAAATTTAATAACTTTTTAACTAAAGAAAAAGCCTGACCAGGCTTTAAGGGACAATTTTCTTTTACTATCTGGTACTCTTTATATGCCTCAAGTCCATTATTCTTAAATATCAAATGACTTGAATCTAAATCAAAAAGCGCTCTAGAAGTAATTCCAATTTTTAACATGATTGCATAATACAATATACTGTATATAATTACAGTAATTATTATGAAAAAACTTACTAAAAGACAAGAAGAAATTTTGAATTTAATCAAAGCGCACATAATAAATTTAGGATTTCCTCCTACTAGAGCAGATATAGCGAGATCTTTGGGTTTTAAATCTCCCAATGCTGCAGAACAACATTTAAGGGCTATAGAGAAGAAAGGTTTTATAAAGATTTTATCTGGAGCTTCCAGAGGAATAGTTTTAAATGATAATGAGAATGACCAAATACCTGTAATTGGATTAGTTGCTGCTGGAGGTCCAATCCTAGCTGAAGAAAACGTTGAAAAGACTATTCCTAGATCAAATAACCTTCTCTCTAGTGATATAGATTACTATTTGAGAGTAAAAGGAGACAGTATGGTTGACATAGGCATATTTGAGGAGGACTTAATTGGGGTAAGTAAATCTGCAGATACGAAAGTTGGATCTGTGGTTGTTGCAAGAATTAATAATGAAGTTACAGTTAAAACCCTAATTGAAATGTCTCAAAATAAAGTTGTGCTAAGACCGGAGAACCAGAAATATGACGATATTATTGTAAATCCGCAAGTTGAAGAGTTAGCTATTGAAGGATCGTGTGTGGCTCTCCTTAGAGAGACTATTTAGATAACTTTTGAATCTTCAAGGGAAATAAAAGTCTCCCCTTTTTTAAGCTTTAGCACTTCTTTGATAATGAAATTCTGTTCTTCTTGATCCAATTTATACCATTCATTAGGAATTTCCGTCTCTTCTTCGCCTACCTTTAAATGCTTCACAAACTTAAATGCTTTACCTGGCTTTCTTATTTTTATTCCTACTGGTTTTACTGATTTATCTTCTTTATAAATAAATCCTAGTATTCTTAGAGAATTTAAAACATATCTTCTTCCAGAATCTGATTGATAATCTATTGTATTAGGTTCGTAATAAGATACTTTAGGACTTGGTTCTTTATCTTCAGGCTTCAGCTTAGTGGCTTTATTAAAACCATCGAACTCAGTATATTCTCCAAATCTTCCATTTTTTAGAACAATTGGTAAATTTGAATTAATTTCTGTAAATAATATATTTTCAGCATTGCTTGTATCTATTAATTCTATTGCTCTATTCAAACCTATATCCAAAATAAATTCGTCCTCATCTGGGGTTCCAAAAAGCTTCTTTTCTTCTTCATTTAATGTCCATACACAAGGGCCATTTACACTTAAATCTGCATATATCGGTTTACCCAAATCTGGATGAAGTCCTAAATCTTTTGGAAGCTCTTGATAAGTTTCCCAAGTCGTATTGAATTCAAATGGTTTTTTTGTCCATTTACATTCTGAGCAGCCTACGAAATAACCCCAAGCTCCTGATTTCAAACTGACAGGACTAGAACATTTCGGGCAATCATTTCTAATCTGTCCGGATTCATCTTTAGGAAAGATTACAGATCCAAGCTCTTCGTTGAGTAAGTCTAAGACTTGTCTGGTTTTAAATTCATCCTTATTACTTATTTCTATGTCGTTAATTTTTCTATTAAGGTAATTTTGTAGTTCTGCCCAAAAAGCATTTAAAACTTCTTCATAATTTTTATTTCCTGAAGCAACTTCATCTAGATCTGCTTCCATTCGAGCAGTAAATTCTGTTTCTATAAAAAACTCTTCAAAAACTTTTTTCAAATAGGAAGTCAAAACTCTTCCCAAATCAGAGGGAATAATTGACTTGGCACCGTAAGCATACTTTTTTGTTCTCAAACCCTTAACGATAGTTGCATATGTCGAAGGACGTCCAATACCTTCCTCTTCCATCTTTTTTATTAAGGAAGCTTCTGAGTATCTGTTTGGAGGTGAAGTAAATTTTTGTTCGTATTTATTTGAAATTAAACTGAGCTCACTCCCTATTTCCAGTCCTTCAGGAAATAAAGTAGCCTTTTCATCTTCCGTGCCGGTAAGAATTTCAAAACCCTTAAATATGTTCTTTCTAGATGAAGCTCTGAATTCATACTTATTGTCTTCAGAGTATATCACTAAGGTTTTTCTCTCATATTTTGAACTTGCCATTTGACTAGCAACAGTTCTATTCCAGATTAATGTATACAATTTTTCATCGTCTCCCGATAAAACAGTATCTGATGGCCTCTTAGAAATATCTGTTGGTCTGATCGCTTCATGCGCTTCTTGGGAATTTTGTACTTTAGATTTATAAATTCTTGGCTCACTAGATAGAAAAGACGAATCATAGTTTGAAGAAATAAAGTTTCTTATTTCTTGCAATGGCGGTGGTCCTGGGTTTTCTTCAGAAAATGGTTCTCCTGTATTAGGTGATGTACTTATTGATATACCATCAGTTCTTAGATAGGTTATCAAGCCCCCCTCATATAATTTTTGCGCAGCTTGCATAGTCCTATCTGCTGTAAAGCCTAAGCTACTCGCAGCTGACATCTGCAATGTAGAAGTTCTAAATGGAGGTTTTGGACTACTTGACTGGGCTTTAGATTCTATATTTCTTAACTTGAAACTAGCAGTTCCTAATTCATTGATCAAATTATTAACTTCACCCTCATCTTTTAGAGGTTCTTTATTGACGCTTCGTTCCGAAATTTGAGTTAACTTTGCTTCAAATGCAGTGCCTAAAAAGTCAAAACTAGATTCGAAAGGCCAATATTCCTCTGGAATATGTAAATCTCTCTCATCTTCCTTTTCGCAAAGAATTCTTAA
The DNA here is from genome assembly GCA_902618945.1 of uncultured SAR86 cluster bacterium. Lineage (GTDB taxonomy): Bacteria > Pseudomonadota > Gammaproteobacteria > Magnimaribacterales > Magnimaribacteraceae > Magnimaribacter. Next base: position 8,995 of record CACNCK010000019.1, on the reverse strand, counting down.
AGTTGGAGATTGAACTCTCCCCGCAGATTTTGCTCTTGATACATGTCTCCATAACAGAGGTGAAACTTTAAAACCAATCAAGTGATCTAAGATTCTTCTCGTCAAATATGCGTCTACAAGATCTTGATCAATTTCCCTCGGCGACTCGATAGCTTTCTTTATTGCTGAGGAAGTTATCTCATTGAAAGTGACTCTCTTTACATCGATATCTTTGGTCAGTTTTTTATTGTCAAAGTCACTCAACAAGTGCCAAGCAATAGCTTCTCCTTCTCTGTCAGGGTCAGTTGCAAGGTACAAAAGGTTAGATTCTTTACATAATTTTCTTAAATCCCTCATGACCTTTTTGCCTTTTGAAGAAAATTCCCATTTGAGGTTATTCCAATCATATGGATCAACAGCATTCTCATTATCCGCAAGGTCTCTCACGTGGCCCACACAAGCTTCAACCTTCCACTCAATATCGGGAAAGTTGGAATCAAGATAGCCTTTTATTTTTTTTGCTTTGGCACCAGACTCAACAATTACTAGTGATCTCATACAAGGTTAAATTTATTACTTATTACAGTATAAAGTTCAAGAGTGGGCATTCTGTCAAGTCTTTCTTTACGAAGAATCTGCGATAAGAATGTCTTGAATAAGTTTTGGGCCCTCAAAAATAAATCCTGTATAGATCTGGACAAGGTCAGCACCGGCATCGATTTTTTCTATATAGTCCGATGAAGACATGACTCCACCGGAGGCAATTATCGATGTTTTATCTCCAACTATTTTTTTTATAAAAGATAATTTTTCATTAGATTTATACCTTAGTGGAGAACCACTCAATCCTCCATATCCATTTTTGTTGTTGTGAATAATGGTTGTGTTACAAGCTATAATTCCATCTATTTTATGATCCAAAATAGATTTGCAAATTTCTTCAAGCGCTTCAAGTTCTTCATCCGGACTTACTTTGATAAAGATAGGAACATATTCGAAAGACTCGGAAAGTTCGTTTTGTTTATCCTTGATGATCCTAAGTAGATTCCCTAAAAATTTATTATTGCTCAATTCTCTTAAATCTTTTGTATTTGGTGATGATATATTGATTGCAATGTAACTAGAATATTCGTATACCTTTTCCAAACAAAATAAATAGTCTCTGTAAGCTTCTTCATTTGGTGTATCGAAATTCTTACCTATACTTACTCCAATGGGAATTGTTGATTTTCTTTTTTTTAAATTTTTTACTAAAGCTTCAACTCCTTTGTTGTTAAAACCTAATCTATTCAATAAAGATTTATCGGCTCTATTTCTAAACAGCCTAGGCTTTGGATTTCCTGGTTGCTCGAGTGGTGTTACAGTTCCAACCTCTATAAATCCAACTCCCAGAGCCGCCAAACAATCTATGTATTCGCCATCTTTATCTAAACCTGCAGCTATTCCTAATTTATTTTTATAGATCCATTTATCAGAAGACTTATTTTGCCATTGATTTTTTTTAATTTCTTTTCCTAACAAAATTTTGAGGAGACCAGTGGAGTAAACAAATTTAAGTCCACTCAAAGCAAGGTTATGAGCTATTTCTTCAGGCAAAGAATGAAATATCTTGGTTATAATTGTAAGTAGGAACATTTTGAACTCAATAAGTCACATTCTATCTTAGCTTTTGTCAAAATGATAAAAGATAGTGCAAAATAGACCTAAAGGGTGAATTTAAATTGGCACAAATATTGCATGACACCTCATTAATGGGATATTTATTAGTGTTAATTAGACAAATTAAAGTTGACATTGCCTTAGTGTTTGAATTTAATACGCAAAGTAGTTCCCAATCATTACAAAAATTGGACAAAAAATTAATTTACATAGGTTTTTAAGATGAAGACACTTACAAAAAATATATTTGCTGCACTTTCTGGTCTAGCTATTATCTTATTTCCACAACTAACTACTGCCGCAGATGAATCTGCAGCTGGCTCTTCTAGTGGAGGGGCCGGTGCTGCTGGAGAGGCTGCTGCAAAAACCGCCATTGGAGGAGTTAGTGCAGGCACAATAGCTGCTGTGGTTGCTATCGCTGCTGCTGCTGCTGCAATATCTGATAGTGGTTCTGGTGGAGGTGCTATTACACCTACTCCCACTCCTACGCCTACTCCTACACCTACACCTACACCTACGCCTACGCCTACGCCTACACCTACACCTACGCCTACCCCAACACTTGAAGAATATGTTGCTGAGGTAATCGTTGATATTCCAGCAACAGCAGGTGTAACAGGGACTACTACGGCTACAAGAACTACCACTACTACTGCGACATCAACACAAGCAGGTACAGCTACCAGAACAGTTGCCGGAACTGCTACTAGAACAGTTGCCGGAACTGCTACTAGAACCGCCGCGAGCACTGCAACTCAAACAGTAGGCACCAGCACAGCAACTGAAACATATCTAACTGGTGGTACATTTGTTGAAGAGTACGATGTTACTAACGAAGAGGTTTACGATGTTACTAACGAAGAGATTTACGACGTAGTTGACGAGGTAGAGGTCAGCTCTGTAACGGAAGAGGAATATACTACTACAGTTACAGTGACACCAGCTGTTGCTGCCTCAACTGGTACTGCTACCGCTATAAGAACCAGGGAAGTTAACTAATTCTTAAACTTTCCAACAAAAAAGCCCTCAATTAGAGGGTTTTTTTGTTACCTCTATATTAAACACAGGTACTAAAGGATTAATATATTGACGACTTTTCCAAACAAAATAGTTTTCGTCCAGCCAATACTTGTTAATAAATTTCCAACCCAGCTTTCGATTTGACACTTCTTCTTCTACTAATGTTAAATCCATATACTTGTTTAATATCTCAATCTGTTCATTTCCTAATACTCTATAATTAACTTCAAGTTCTAGATTATTTAGCTCTGGATTAGTAAAAGAATAATACATATTAAATTGTTCAGACTTATTGGTGAGAATTTTTTTAAAGTTTGTTCTTGGATAGATTACTTCCCTTAAATTATTATTGAGTCCTTCTGTCTTTATGATCCTTCCATCTTTTATAACTAGATAAATTGAATCAGCACTTATCCAATAAAATTTATCGTTTTCTATGCTTTCTAAGATTAGTAAACCCTTTGGTCCTTTACCTATCTCTAGTGTTATTGATGCATATGGAATGTTATCTATTAATTCTCTAGTGATAAAATCACTCTCATAACCAGTAACTGCATTCTTTATAGATCTAAAGGTATCAATATATCCGGGAGCAATATTATTTATGGGAAATGAAGAACAACCGACTGAAATAGTTACATAAATAATTACCTGAATTTTCCTAAACATTTTTAATTAAGTAAATATTCCCAATCCCTCTCGATTGAACTCTGATTAGTCTCGCCAAAAAGGGCAAATAGAGAATTCTTTTGAGTCAAGAATGCGCCTCCATCTTTAGTCAAGGGGTGAAGTCCAAAAGAAATTACTCCTGATCTAAAGTCAGGATAGAATAACTTAGTAGGTATGGAGAAATAAAAACCTTTATCAAAACTCCCTTCACCAAATTCTACAGCAGATAGATTTGTCTTTGTTGCAAAGACTCCCAGAACGAAGCCTGAATTATATCTTCTTGATAAATCTAAAGTTAAACCTTTATCACCTGCCAAATACTTTCCAACATGAGCCTGCATGAAGATATCCAATGGAAGTTCAGTGTAAAACTCTAAATGGCCTGTAGAAGTTTCATAATCTCGAAAGGAAAATCTTTGATCATAATCTCTCTGTCTCACTCTATGAAGAGATAACCCGAAGGCATACCTTTTATCGATAGGTCTATATAGTACTTGACCTCCATACCCTCCAAACATTTCTTCTAATAATCCAAAGTCAGTTCTTACAAACACATCCTGGATTGGTGAAAACATATATTCTAGTTGCATCCTAATAATGTTGTTTTTTCCTTCTTCTAGATACTCTTGTATATCACTTCTCACATGAGGAATTTCACTAAAACTTGGATTTGCAAAATCAAATGTATCGTATAAATTAAGCCCCAGAGAGGTATAAAGAGATAATCCTCGAGCTAACTTGAGGCTAGTATCTGTTCTCCAATAAAGTGATCCTAGGTAAAAACCCTCAGGACCACCGATTTGATGTTTGAGACCAGGAGACATACTCCATCTAAATTCCGGAAAATCAACAGTCGGCCTGAACTTGCCCGTTTTATATAAAGGCTCATTAGATTTTGAATCTATTTCAGATTTTAGAAATAATTCAGAAGAGCTTCCTCTATACGAATCTGCTTCTTCAAATTCTTTTTTTGATAACCTCACTCTAGCTGTTTCCATGTCACCGTTCATAGTTCTGATAATTATTTCTTCTACATCATCAGTCACAAGAGCTGCAGCTATTCTGGCACTTCTTCCTATCGGTCTAGTCGTGGAAAAAAATCTGTTACTAGCTACTGAGATCTCAAGACTGTCTTCTTCGTATGTTGCAGCCTGAAGAAATATAGTTTCATCTCTTAAGCTTCTATTGAGTGACTGATAAAAAATATTCTTATTTATAAAAGCTCTATCTCTTAAATCTTTACTCAACTTGATCACATTCTTTGGTTTAGGTTTGGGTATTGAATCTTTGAAATAATCACCAGTAAGAGAAAAAGATACTCTAAATTGGTCTCCTCTTTCTAAAGCAACGCCTAAATCTAGCCAGTCGTATAAATGATAATTTACTCCAAAGTTTAAATCTGTTCTTGGTTCAAAAGGAATCTTCCCATTTTCATAGGGCCTGCTTGTATCGTATTCTAATTTAAATCTTAAACCATATTTCTTATAGTCATATTCAATGCCACCAAAGAAAGCGGTTTTACCTGAAAACCAACTCTTAACTGAGAATTGTCCTCCCTGACCTTGATCAGCATTTCGTTCTCTAAATACATCAGCTAGATTATTTAATGGATTAGAAATATTGTCAGCTGAACCAAGGACACCCCAAGCTAATCCTGCTGTTAGATCAAAATTACCTGATCTTTTTGTACCTACAATGTATTCCGATGAAAAAAGTCCAGTGCCAGCTATATCACGAAGTCCAACTGCTAAAGCAGGCAGAGAATTCCTTTCTTTAAGAAGAAGAAATTTAATATCGAATCCTTTATCTTTAAGAGATTGATTTCCACTATAAAAAGATTGACCATATTTTTTATTCTTTATTTCCGCATATCTATATGTAGCTTCAAACCATTCAAAAGGTGTAGCCGTCAGAGAGGTATATTCAAAAGGATATGAACCAGAGAAATTTATCCTTAATTTTGCTGGACCCATGAACCTTGCGTTAGGCATCTCAAGAATTCCTGTGTTGCCATAATTAGAGGCTGAAGGCTTTATTGGATATAGATAATAATCATCAATATTTCCATAAGAAGGGAGGCTAGAGCTTAGTATGAAAAAAAATATTAAAATTCCAAAAATCTTTTTCACTGCTTTATATCTAGTCACTTATCGCGGCTATTGCAGCGGCGGAAGTAGCTAAATCAGCAAGAATTGGAGTAATAATTTGGGTCAAATTAATTGCATCAAATGGTCTTGGATCTCTAGAGACAACAATAGTACTTCCAGGTATCAAGACATTTGTAGATGAAAATAATGACCGTTTGACAAGGCTAGATCTACCATTTGGTAAAATAATGAATATCCTCTCTGAATCAGCAGATTCTTTAAGACCTCCTGATAGATTAATATAATCATTAACTTCTAGACTAGGATCAAAACCTAATGTTGAACTGTATAGAACCTCTCCAACTACTGAGATAGAGTTAGGTCTCTTTGGAATATATAACTCGTCCCCATCTTGAACTCTAAAATCTGCTACAGGATTATTTTTCAATGCCAAGTAATCTAAGTTAAGTACCATCCTTCCAATTGGTTGCTCTGACCTTAATCTTGATATAAGTCTGGAGATAGGAGTTAAGGTGAATTCTGAAAGATTATTTAAGGTTCCTTTTGTAACTATGTCTACAATGGTATCCTCAAGATCATCTGCTGATCTAAGAAAGGCATCCTTTTGCATTTTAGCAACCGACCTTCTAAGAAAAACACCTCCTTCGCTATAACTATCTTCAGTATATCCTCCAGCCCTATTAATTACATCTAAAACGGTATCTCCAGGTCTGATGGCATATTCGCCTGGATTAACAAACTCACCAGTAAGTTTGATAGTTTCAACTTTATAACCAGATTTAGAAGAGACATTTATGGACGCTTGACCTGATAATTTTGCATCTAATTCGTTTTGTTCTAAAGATTTATAAACTCTAGATCCAGAAGATTGATCAAAAAAGGATAGTTCAACTTTAGGGTTTAAAGGAACATCTTGCTTAAAACCACCAGCAAGTTGTATTGCATCATCTACAGTTTCTCCACTTAGAACCTCATAATTTCCGGGTCTTTTAAAAGCCCCTCCTACTCTTACTGTATTCTCTATAAATGGAACAAATACAACATCCCCATCAAGTAGCTTTATATCGTTCTCTAACGATCCTTTTAGTAAGAATTCATAAAAATCATAAGTAGCAATTGTTTTGTTATTTCTTTTCACAGAAATATTTCTTAGAGAGCCACTTTCATTTACTCCGCCACTTACAATCAATGCATTAGATACAGAGCTTAAGCCGCTCATTGTAAATTTACCAGGTTGATATACCTCTCCGAGCATGTAAACATTAATCGACCGCACTTCTCTAAGTGTCACAGAGGCCTGTGTGCCTATTATTTCATTATTTACTCTTTCCTCTATCAGTTTTGAAGCGTCACCGAAGTTCAATCCAATAAGGCTTATAGGTCCAAGCGGTGGAAGGAAGAAGTTCCCTTCACGAGATATGTAAGATTCTATCTTTTTATTACTAGTTCCATATAAATTTACAAGTAATTTGTCACCCGGACCCAGAATATAATCTGAGGCAACTGGTACATTGTTTATTGGTGCAAAAGTCGTTGGGGCATACTTAAAAAATTCATATCCAAATATACAATCTCTGCATTCATCATATTCTTCGCTTCTAAGATTTTTTAGGACTTCGTAATCAGGTCTTTCAATTAAATTTTGTTCGGACTCGAACACCTCTTCAAGATTGTCCTCTAATTCATTTGCTGTTTCCATTTTAGTCATCACCGATGATCTTTGATCGGGGGGCAATGATTCAAGCATGAGCTTTTGTTCTTCTGTAATTTCAGAAATAGTTGATTGGCTTAATGCAGTAACTAGAAGAAAAATAGATAATGATTTTATAGATCTCATCAAGATATTTTATATTTTTTTTTAGATTTATCTACGTCTGCTTTTTATTAGGAATTCCAAGACTCCATCCAAGTTTATTTCTGCAAGAGGAGTAAAAATCATGTTCCAAAGGATGAATTAAAGTCAGTTTTGAGTCAGCTTTAGAAATATTGATAACATCACCATACTGAAGGGAATGTATTAGGTGGCTATCTAAACTCATACTAGAGCTGCCTCTTTTGCAAATTCTGATTTGTATGTGTGCATTTTCATCTACAATCAAAGGTCTACTATTTAAACTATGAGGAAACATAGGTAAAAGGCAAATCGCTTTTGCGGAAGGATGAATTATGGGCCCGTTTGCAGAGAGGGAATATGCGGTAGAGCCAGTGGGAGAAGCGACAATAATGCCATCTGCTTTTTGCCGATAAACGAAGTCTTGATCAATAAAAAGTTCATATTCAATAAGTTGGGCTACCTTTCTTGAATGGATAACTATTTCGTTTAAAGCCTTATTTTTTGTTTTCTCATTATTTACACGAGATTCTAAAAAGAATCTGTCCTCTTTTTCATGTTTATTGTTGAGTATATTGTGAATAGAGTGAGTAAGCTCTTCTGGAGGTACATCGGTCAAAAAGCCTAATGTTCCTAAGTTAACACCCAATATGGGAACGCCCACATATCCAAATTTCCTCGCAGAGCTAAGCAACGTGCCATCTCCTCCAATTGCAATGACAAGATCAGCATTTTTGCTTACATAGCTATCCGAGTAACTTTTTCCGAAAGACGTTTTATAAGAATTAAAGGACTTAGGAATCAATATGTCTATATTTAAATTTTCTAAAATTTCTTCTATCTGATAAGCAATATGATTCACTTTTTTTGCTTCAAGAGAAGAATAAATTGCGACTTTTTTGAATTTTGTTTTTTTGGTTACCATTTTTTAACCCAGTATATAAATATAGTATCAACAGCAGCAATTATAACTTTAAAAATATACTTAGTTAGAGCTAACGCCAAAGCAGTTGACCAGTCCATACCTGTAGCAAACACCCAAGTAAATTGATAAATTAGGGTATCAATTAGCTGAGATGTTATGGTTGAAAGATTATTTCTTAACCAAAGTTTTGACTCTCCTGTAATGCTCTTTATTTTGTTAAAAAACCATACATCAAAAGTTTGACTAACTAAGTAGGCTGTCAATGAACCGACTACGAAAGCAGGGGAATAATATGCCAAGGTACTTATAGCATTATGAACTTCCAACGCAGATCCAGTTATTTCAGACGGCTTAAATTGTATGCTCAAAACTAGAGTTATCATCACAGCTATATTTGCAAAAAAACCTAACATGACAGCTCTATTTGCTTCATGTCTTCCATACTTTTCATTAAGTACATCCGTAGCAAAGTAAATTCCTGAATAAAGAATTGCCCCCATACTTACTTTGTACGAACTACCAAATATAATGAGTTCACTGACTTTACCTCCTTGCAGGTTGCCTAAAACTATTCCCAATACAACCGCTACATATAAGCCGTATTTTCCAAAAAATCTATAAAGCAGTAATGCTAACCCAAGGTCATAAACTACCGTAATCAACCAGAGTGCTTCTTGACTGAGAGAAAAAATATCCATTTTCTTTTAATTTCTTTGTATTCTATCTGAAAGAGAAACCAACATGTCTTTAAAACTTCAAGATTTAATAGAAAAAAGTACGAAATTAGTTTTTTTTACAGGAGCT
>CACNCK010000018.1 GCA_902618945.1 uncultured SAR86 cluster bacterium | reverse complement strand
AATCTTATATATTGTGAAATTACATGCATGAGGACATGATGAGCATCTTCGCAAATACCGTAGTTATTGCTAGGCACATGTAAACAAAAATTGCTAATTTCTTTAGCTTTGCCTCCATCAAATCCAACAAAACTAATTGATGTAACATCCAACTCGTTTGCCATTTCTATTGCCTTAATGATATTAGGAGAGTTTCCTGAACTTGAGACACTTAACAATATATCACCTTTATTAGCCAGTTTTGATAGTTGAAAAGAAAAAATTTCATCGTAACTTATATCGTTTGCAACTGCGGTTAATAATGGAGTTATTAATAGAGGAATTGCTCTGGGATAGGCAGTAGAGTCTGTAGAGGTACCTTTTACAAGGTCGCAAACAAAATGTTCAGCGATAGAGGCAGAACCTCCATTTCCGCAAGTGAATATAGTTTTACCATCACTTATATTTTTGTTCAAAGTGTCAATGATGTTTACGGCCTCTTGCAGGTCTAAGGTCTCTGAAAAATTATTTAGCCTCTCTAAGTAACTCATCAAGAATTCTTCAAAGGTCATATCGGGATTATCTGGGAAAAAATTTGTCATAGCTTTATATATTGGAATTTTATTTGTCACGCGGAAACATTTCCTTTTCTATGTATTCACATAAAGAATGACCCAAAAGGATGTGTATTTCTTGGATAGTAGCTGTTGAAGGACCTGGTGCAATTATTACATGATCTGCTAGTGATTTCGCAATGCCACCATCTTTACCTGTAAATAAGATTGTTTTGATATTTTTTGTTTTGCAAAATTTAAGGGCTTGGTTTAAGTTAGGGGAATTTCCTGTTGTTGTTATGGCAAGGAACATATCTTTTTCTCTTGCGTTAGCTTCAAGCTGCCTAGAAAATACACTTTCGTATCCATAATCATTAGCAATAGCTGTCAATGCAGATGTATCAACTGTAAGTGCCTCGGCTGGTAATGCGGGTCTATCATAGACCAGTCTACTGACAAATTCTGCAGCAAGATGCTGTGAATCTGCAGCAGAGCCACCGTTTCCTGCCAAAAAAAGCCTTCCGCCTTCTTTATAAACCTGAAGAAGATCCTTTACTGCTGATTCAAAAGAATTTAAGTTTTCTTTATCTTGCAGGAAAGCATTCTTAGACTCTATTGAGAGAGCAAGATTCTTTTTTAAAATACTTTTGGGATTCATAAAAACCTTCCAAATACTTACTACTTAATAATAATTATTTTTGAACAAGGAAATTATTATAATTTATAGAAAGGAATTATGCTTTAAAAAGAGATATGACATGATCAGCCTCTAATTTTTTTTTACCTTTAAGATTGGAGAGCTCAATTAGGAAAGCAGTTCCTACTACAGTCCCTTTCAATTGTTTTACTAAATCACAAGTAGCTTTGCATGTTCCTCCAGTAGCGAGGATATCATCAATTATAAGAACTTTATCTTTCTCTTTAATTGAATCTACATGCATCTCAAGGCTATCTGTTCCGTATTCTAAATCATAATTTGTGGCAATAGTTTTATAAGGCAATTTACCGGTCTTTCTGGCCAGGGACATAGGTTTGCCTAATTTGACTGCTATTGGAGCAGAAAAAATAAAACCCCTACTTTCAATACCAACAATTACATCAGGATTCAAAGGAGAAATTAATTTGCAGAATTCTTTTATTATCTCCTTAAAAATAAAAGGGTTCTCCAATAAAGGTGTGATATCTTTATAAGAAATGCCCTTTGAAGGGAAGTCAGGAATCTCTCTAAGATTCTTTCTAATTAAATCTTGAATCATTTATATGTTTAATATTTCTAATGTTCTTTTTATCAGGGCAACTGCCTTTAGGGAATTTTCTTTCATGACTTCTAAAATAGCATCCATGGATACGGTTTCTTCTGTATCTTTCCAGCAGTCATAGTCAGTAATCATAGCAATGGATTGGTAAGGAATTTCAAGTTCATTCGCAAGAATGCACTCAGTAGAGGTTGTCATATTGATGATGTCACATCCAAAACTTCTGAATAATTGGCTTTCTGCTCTAGAACTGAATCTAGGACCCTCTATGGTTATTATTTTACCTCCCACATGATGATCAAAACATAATTCATTACAGGCTTTCGCTAATTTTAATCTAAGAAACTCACAAAAGGGTTCGTTCATTGGCGTATGAACAACATTGTCACCTTCAAAGATGGTATTCTTTCTATTTCTGGTCCAGTCTATAAATTGGTCAGGAAAGAAAAAATCACCGGGCTTATATTTCTCTTGCAAAGAACCACAAGCAGTCAGTGCTAAGATTGCATCACATCCCAAATCTTTCAGTGCCATCATATTTGCTTTGTAATTAATATTAGATGGAGAGAATTCGTGATTAGTTCCATGCCTAGAGATAATAAATACTTCTATTTCCTCTATCTTCCCTTGAGATACTTTTGACGAAACTTTTCCATTTTTATTAGAAAACTCTAAAGAGTCTGTGAAATCTAAAAAATCAGTATTTTCAAGGCCAGTACCTCCAATAATCCCTATCTTGCTTAATTCCATGTCAACAAATTATTTATAATTTTCTGGATAAAGTTTAACTATGTCCTCTTTATTTGATTTACATACACCTCTTGGAGTAATGAATCCCGTTATGAGATTAGATGGAGTTACATCAAAAGCTATATTTAAACATTTTGAGTTTTGTGGGGTAACTCTTACTTCGCATATTTCATTCCCATTTTTTCCCGAAATGAATGCTATTTCATTTTCGTCTCTTTTTTCAATGGGTATTTCTGAAATACCATCATCTATAGACCAATCAAATGTTGATTCCGGAAGAGCTACATAAAACGGAATATTATTATCTTTAGCAGCCAATGCTTTGAGGTATGTGCCTATCTTATTACAAACGTCTCCTGATCTAGTGGTTCTATCGCTCCCTACTATACATAAATCTACCTCCCCATTCTGCATCAGATGTCCACCAGCATTGTCTACTATAACAGTATGCTTAATTCCTTCATTGTCCAATTCCCATGCCGTTAGATTAGAGCCCTGATTCCTCGGTCTAGTTTCATCCACCCATACATGCAGATCTATTCCAGCGTCTCTTGCTGCATATATAGGAGCTGTAGCTGTTCCGAAGTCTACTGCAGCTAACCAGCCCGCATTACAGTGAGTCAGTATATTTACTGTAGCACCTGATTTTTTATATGATAAATCTCTTATTATATCTAGCCCAGACTGTCCAATCTTAATGGAGCTTTTCTCATCTTCATCACAAATAGCCTGAGCTTCCTTTTTGAGATTTTCCGCTAACTCATAAAGATTATTAGAAAGTTCGAACTTGGAGATCATCCTGCTTACGGCCCACTTTAAATTTATCGCTGTAGGTCTTGAGTCTATTAGCTGAAGACTCTTTTTATAGACGAAGTCAAAATCTAAATCTTTTTCTAATGCTTCCACTGATGCCAGATAAACTCCCCATCCAGCGGTAGCTCCAATCAGTGGAGCCCCTCTGACCGCCATTTGACTAATGGCATCATTTACATCCTCAATGGACTCTAGAACTCTAACCTTGAATTCATGAGGCAATAATCTTTGATCAATGATCTTGACCTTTCTGGAGTCCACGGGATCCAACCAAATAGTCTTATAATTTTTACCTAGAACTTTCAATATTTCTCAATTTAAATTAAGGTCAATTAACTCTCATCTGGAACAACTACAACCTTTATAGATTCTTTTGCATCTTGTACAAGCTTGAAACCTTGAGCTATTCTTGATAAGGGTAATGCATGAGTAATCATATCTTTAAAGTTAAATTTTTGTTTAGTATATAGGTCTAATGTTTCAGAGATGTCATTTGTACCTGCGCCATAGCTGAAGAAGATAGAAATTTCATTTCTCCATAAGTTTTCGAAAGGAATTGGTAAATCAGATGAAGGTATAGCAAAAAAAAGTATTTTTCCCTTCTTATCAACATACTTAAAAGCATCTTGAAATGCAGATTCATTTCCGGCGCATATAATTACATTATCGGCTAGCCTACCATTATTAATGCTCCTTAAGATGGTTTCATTCAAATTATCAGCTTGAAAAACATGGTCTGATCCAAAGTATGAAGCCTGCTTTAATCTATATTCAGAGATATCAGTTGCAATAGTATTTGAACCAAGGTTTGACAATAGCTGAATATGCGTTAAACCTGAAATCCCTGAACCAATAACTAAGGTTGTCTCATTATTTTTAGGTTTAATTAAATTCTGTCCAGCCAAAGCGCAAGCCATAGGCTCAATCATTGAAGCTTCTTCAAAAGACATATTTTCAGGTAATTTAAAGGTTCCAAATTCAACATTTTCAGATGGAACTCTTATATATTCAGCAAAGCCTCCGGGATCAAAATTTCCTTTATGGAGGGTTTCGCAGGCAGAAAATTTTTCATTATTACAGTAGTAGCATTCGAAACAAGGAACGTGATGAGATACAAAAACATTATCCCCCACTTCGATAGAAGAAACATTAGCTCCAGTTTGGACAACAATACCGCTCATCTCATGACCTAAAACTCTAGGACCTTTTTTTTTCCTGTACCATTCCATAACATCTGTTCCACAGATGCCACATGCTGACATTTTTACTAGGATTTCGTTGCGACCTATCTCAGGTATAGGAAGTTTCTTAAGCCTGATATCAGAATTGCTATGATATTCAGCTGCGAGCATAGTTTTGTCATCTACACTCTTTTGACCTTCCATTAATCTTCTAAAAATTTACTATAAGACTCCATGGATGAGTTTCCATCCACAACAACAGATCTAACAGCTTTAATCATCTTCATGGGATCCTGGGCTTGAAAGATGTTTCTGCCCATATCAACACCATTTGCACCATCTTTAATTGCTTTTTCAGCAAGCTTTAAAGCATCTAATTCTGAAATTTTCTTGCCTCCCGCGATTATTACTGGAACAGGACAAGAATCTACAAGCTTATCAAAATCTTCACAGTGATAGGTTTTTACAATATCTGCTCCAAGCTCGGCTGCTATTCTCGAAGCAAGAGATAAGTACCTCAAGTCCCTGGCCATATCCTTTCCCACTGCCGTAACGGCTAAGACAGGTATACCAAGTGAATGTGCTTCATTTACTAATTTTGAGAACTCGGTAAGTGTTTGATGTTCATGTTCAGCTCCTACATATATGGAGAAAGCAACAGCAGAAACATTCATTCTTACAGCCTCTTCTAAAGACACACATAACTTTTCATTAGACATGTCCTCATTTAAAATTGAATTTCCACTTGATACCCTCAGAACTATAGGAGTAGAAATATCATTTGGGATGCTGTAGTTTAATATTCCTCTTGAAAGCATCAAGCTGTCAGCAAATGGAAGAAGTGGAACAATATTCTGTACTGGATTTTCTAAACCAGATGTTGGCCCCATGAAATATCCGTGGTCAATTGCAAACATTACGGACCCTTTTCCAGATGAAATGCCAGGAAGTACCTTATTTAGTCGATTCTTGAATCCCCAATCCATATTTTTTCCCTATTAAAAACAATTTCTAGACACTATTTAGAGTATCACAAATATCTTTGATTTTAGATTTGCTTAGACCATTATAATTCCCTACATACCAAGCGAAATGGTGAATATGCTCAGTATTAGGAAAATTATTCCAATAACCTTCTGGAATAAAGCTTTTAAGATAAGGCTGTCTCAATTGGTTCCCTCCTCCAGCCGAACCTCTCCTGAATTCAATCTCAGCATTTGTAAGAATGTTTTCAACTTTATTTCTTAAAATGAAATCAGGTTCATTTAAAATTACATTAAAAGCATAATTAGAAGACCCTTCTAAGTCAAAATCGACTTTGTAAATATTCTTATCCAGATTATCAAGAAAATATAATAAATTTTCTGTTCTAGCTTTATTATTATCATCCAGTCTTTTTAACTGATTTAAGCCCAAGACAGCTCCCAACTCGGTATTTCTGACATTGTAAGATGGGAAAGCGAAGATAAATTGAGAATTAAGCTCATTACTTTCTTTTAAATAACTTTCTTTGATTGAATCGTCAGTGGACTCCCGAACCAAGCCATGAGATCTAAGCATCCTTAACATCTGGTAAGTTTCTTCATCATCTGTACAAACCATACCACCTTCTATAGTGCTCATATGATGAGCATAATAAAAAGAAAAATTAGAAATTAAGCCGAAAGAACCTAATTTTTTAGATTGAAAAGTAGCACCATGAGACTCACACACATCTTCTATGAGAATTATTTCTCTCTCTTCTAGGAAATCTAAGAGCTCTTGGGATAAACCATTAAAACCCTGCACGTGTGTTAAAAAAACCGCTCGTGTATCAACTGTTACGGCTTCCATAATCTTTTTTGGATCCATCGACAAATTCTTCAAATCTATATCTGCAAATTTAGGAGTGAAACCGTTTTGAATCACGGAAGCTATATCTGATACCCAAGTTAAAGGAGGAACAATAATCTCACCTTGGAGACCCTTTTCTTTTAATGCAGCAATTGAGATTAAATTTGCTGAAGACCCTGAATTTACAAATACACTATATTTTACTCCGAGCCATTCAGACCAAGACTCTTCAAACTCTTTAACCTTATCTCCTTGGGTCAATTTAGGTTTAGTCCTAAGGAAGCTAATCAGACAATCGATGTCTTCATCCGTTATGTTGTTGTGCATTAGGGGATACATAATTACTTCTCGTTATAGTAATCGCCGTACTCTACAAGAATGGTCGATACTCCGTCATTCCGTTCATAGGCATGTTTGTAAGATTCAAAAATATCTTCTGGCTCATCCAGTCTAACTATATCAATGTTTGTAGTCATTAATTTGAAAGCTTCTGTGAAATCCCCAACATGTTGAAGATGAGGATGTAAAGGTCTTTCAGATCCGATACTAGTTCGAATAATGACCTTTGGATTAAAACCTCCCTGCGAAATTGTCGACATCTTATCAAGGTGTCCAACTATCTGATTAACAGCAAGGATAAGGAAATTCCACCTAGGAAATATACTCACGGGGACAAAACCATTCATAGCTAAGCCTATAGAAGTGCCCATTTGGAACTCTTCCGTTACAGGAAATTCATATAATTTACTTTCAATAACATCGGTTAAAGTGTTTGTCATTGCTGTACCAGGGTATTCAACTGCCTGTCCAAGAAAAATTGTATCCTCATTAGAGGCTAAATACTCCATAGATTTTTTTAGTTCATCGAAATATTTCATGCTTAAAATTGGACTCGTACTCCAGCTCCAGCGTGGGGATATTTGCTCTTATATTTATAATGAAATATTTTAGGGTGGCTAAAATTTTCATAAGTGAGTTGATCCTGCCCCCATACCTTACGAGTCTCAGAACAGACTGACAGGTCATTATCTTCGATAATAAATCTTATAGGTAGATCATGATTTATTGAGTACTTTATAGATTCGTGAGCTATTCCAGTTTCCGAGGTCATATCTCCAATAAAACAATGAACCATGCCAGTAAGTTTTTGAAGCTTTATAGATAAAGCCAAGCCTACTGAGATTGGTAAAATACCCCCTACGATTGCCGAAGAAAAAATTTTATATTCTGGGAAACAAAGTGAAATAGAACGTCCTTCTAAAATTTCACTAAGGACTTTTTCTTGTGGAACGCCTTTGAGTAAGCACTGAAAGTGACTTCTCCAAGAACATAAAACCCAGTCTTCTTCTTTAATAGAACTAAATGCTTCAATCATTTGATCTTCATTTCCTGAGTAGAGGTGAACTGGCGCTTTTATCTTTGCTCCATTGAATAAATCAGCTACTTTTTCTTCAAATGCTATTAATTCCGCAGCACCTATGTTAGTTATCATCTACTATCTCCCTCAGAAAATTCTACTGTCTCAATAAAGTTATCAACTATTTTTCTTTTCAACTTTATTTTAGTCAGATTCTTTATATTATTTACGGCTATATCGCCAAATTTTTCTTTTACCCTTTTTAAAAAAGGTTCGTAAGTATGGTATCGCAAGAAAGCTTCATCTCTATATTTAAGTATTTCTCTTGGTTTTAGATGATCGGTAGGTAGAGGTATGGTATCTTCTGAGAAAAAAGAATATCCGGCATAAGTATTAGGGAGTTGATAACCTTTAGCTATGGCTATCTTATATAGAGTGCTTCCAGGAAGTGCCATCACCGCATATGCATTCCAAGCGGAGGTACATAACTCTTGACTCAGATCATAGGTTTGAGACATCGAATCCATATCATCACCTTGAAGGCCAAATAGATAGTTAGCTATTACTTCTATATCTGCGTCATGAATCCTTTGTATGACTTGAGTAATATCAACATCCTCAAACTTCCCTTTGGAGGCCTGCAGTCTGACTTGTCTGTTACCACTCTCTATACCTAAAGCTAACCACTTGATACCTGCTTTTCTAATCAATTCAAGCGATTCAGGAGTCTTAACAGTATCTACTCTAGAATAGGCCCACATATTTAAATGCTCTCCATATCCTCTTTCAATAAGAAGTCTACATAGAGGGTCATAAAACTTTTTGTTTAAAAGAAACATCTCATCACTTATTCTTAGAGTCCTAACACCAAGCTCATAGAGTTTATCGAATTCTTTAATTATAAATTCGGGTGACCAAAATCTCATTTTAGAGTAGTTAGCTGCTTCGCCAATTGGATCATTATCATCCCTATTCAATATATTAATCATGCAGAAATCGCATCCGAATTGGCAACCCAGAGAAGTGTAGATCGCTGCAAATGGTGTTCTTTTTTCGTGTTTATACTCTGCATGCCAGAAATGAGATCGATATAAATCCAATGGCTTTTCTTTATACGGTAATAAATCCCATGCATATCCAGGAAGATCAACATCCATTCTATCTTGAGGGACGATTTTTTCTGGTTCTGTAAGAATAGGCACCCCATTCTTTCGATAGCCTATTCCTTTAACATCTCTAAGTTCACTATCTTCAAAAGAATTAACTTTTAGGAGGTTCAAAAGCGCATAAACACCTTCATTGGTTAGCACAACATCTATGCTATCTTCATCGGCCAGGACATCTAGGGGCAAGGCTGACATATGTGACCCTACAAAGATTGTTTTAACATCGTTATTACTTTGTTTTAAGGCTTTGCTTAAAGCTGTTGCTCCATGCATATTAACTGTTCCAGAATTAGGATTCTGACCATAGACGACAAAGCAATTAAATTTTGCATCTATTTCCTCAATCTTTTTAACTGATTCTTCTATATTTAACCTTTCGGCTAGAGGATCAAAGATACCTACATTAAAACCTTTTGCGCGCATGGCTTGAGCAAGTAATAAGCTCCATGTTGGAGTTTCTATTGCTGAATAATCTTCAGCAAGTCCTTGATAAATCTTATCAGGGGATCCCGGATTGATAAAAAGAACATCTGTTTTCATTTTTCCTACTAGACTAAATTTTTAAGGTGCCAATCGTATGTCAGTTCTAATGCGTTGTCTAAGGAAAAATTAGAATTCCAACCTAGTTCATTTATATGGCTATTGTCTAATACTTTATGCTTCATTCCGTCAGGCAAACTTTTATCAAAATTGAGTGTTCCTTTGAAACCAACCACTTCTTTAATCTTGTAAGAGAGCTCCTTTATTGACGTTCCTTTGCTCGAAGCTATATTTACAGGTGTGCTCTCGTTATAGTTTTTCATAAGATATATCAAACCTTCAACCAAGTCTTCAACGTAAAGGAAATCCCTAACCGGATTTCCTGATCCCCAGACAGAAACTGAATCTAGCTTTTTTAATTTAGCTAAATGCATTCGTCTAATAAGAGAAGATACAACGTGGCTATCTTCAGAAATAAAATCATCATAAGGTCCAAAACAATTAGCTGAAATACAAGATATAAAATTCTTATTGTATTCTTTACGAGTACTTTGGATTAATTCTATTCCAGCCAGTTTAGCCATAGCGTAGGCAGAATTTGTTGTCTCTAAAGGTCCAGTCATTAGCATTTGAGGTGTCATGGGATCCTCTAGATGCTTTGGATAAACACATGAACTAGCTAAGAAAATAAGTTTCTTAACGCCAAATTCTAAAGACAAGGAGACAGCTTCTAAGATTCTCAAAAGATTGTCAGTCATTAATGTCGCAGGCTTTTCTATATTCGCTTTAATACCTCCGGAAGAATCACCGAGTAGAAAAACAAATTCAGGCGGCTCTGGCTTAAAGTACTGAGAAAGATTTTGACTGGCAGTTACTGAAGATACATTCTTATAATCATATTTCTTCAGGACCTCTAGTAAAACTATGCCCTCCATAGTTCCGGCTCCTGTAACTAGAATTCTAGAATCTTTATTCATCATTTTTTTTATCATCAAAAATAACTGTGGAACCCGATTCTTCAAATTTAAATGGAACATGAGTGAGACCTGACAAGCTTTTCGCTAGATTAACTTGCTTCTCTTCTGGAACGTAAAAGAACATGAAGCCACCGCCACCAGCACCCGATATTTTTCCACCTATTGCTCCGGCATTTATTGCATTTTCGTAAATTTCATCAATCTTAGAAGTACTTACCTCATCGCTCAACTCTTTCTTTTTTTTCCAAGCCTCATTGAGCAAAACACCAAAATCATCTAAATCGCCATTATTCAAAATCTCTAACCCTTCATCAACCATTGAAGACATCATTGTAATCTGCATCTCCTTTTTAGAGATGTCGTCAACATAAGTCTTGGCAATGCTTTCTGCGTATCTTGAAATACCAGTAAAAAATAACATTACATTTGACTCTAGTTTGAGAATTTTTTCTTTATCTGCATTGACTTTATTTACTGAGAACGAGTTATCTCTCTCAAATTTAATATGATTGAAACCACCGTACGCTGCTGAAATTTGATCTTGAGATCCAACTGTCTCACCTATTAACTCTTGTTCTATGTAAATTGCTTCTTCGGCGAGCCTTTTTGCATCAACTTTTATTCCTTTATAGGAATAAAGAGTATTCAGAAGACCAACCGTAAAAGAAGATGAAGATCCTGAGCCGCTCCTACCTGGCAAGTCGCCATCGTAATGAATTTCCAAATTCTTTGAAAGATTTAGAAACTTTAATACCTCCTTTGCTGAAGGATGATCTATGCTTTCTGTGGTATCTACCTCCTCTACAACAGAATAAACTAGCCTAATATTATGTTCAAAAAAAGGCGGCAAATATCTACATGAAATATAATTATGCTTATCTATTGTGGTAGATAAAACTTGACCGCCATGCTTTTTATACCATCCAGGATAATCTGAACCTCCTCCAAAAAAGGAAATGCGGTAAGGCGTCTTAGTGATTATCATTTCTAAATTTAATTAAAGAAGGATTGAGCTGCTTCATAAGACTCCGGGATGCCAATGTCTAAATGTCTTCCTTTTGTTTCAAGAGCAAAAAAATTTTTGTGAAGCATATTAGGGAAAAAGTCAGTCTCTAATGATGAAGGAATCTTATCGGGAAGCAATTCTATAATAGAGGAATTGAAGAGATAGACCCCGCAATTAATGAAACCTGATTTTATCGAAGCATCTTTCTCTTTAAACTCTTTCACTTTCATTAGATTGTCACAGGACACGCTTCCATATCTTCCAAGCTCTGTAACTTGCTTAACAAGCATGGTTATGTCGTTAGAATTGTTTATATGGAATTCATAAAAATCAGATAGATCAAACTCTACGTAATTATCTCCATTCATTATCAAGTAATTATCTGATTGATGAATTTGGGTTGCTAAATGAACACCTCCAGCGGTTCCTCTTGGTTGATCTTCTTTTGAGTATTGCAGATCTAAATTCTTATATTTATGACCAATTTTTTTTTCTATATATTCAGATTTATAGCCTGTAGACAGAACAACATTATTGATATCAAATTTAATTAACTTATCGAGCAAAATTTCCAAAAAAGGCTTTCCATTAATTGGGGCCATAACTTTTGGCCTATCATTGACAACAGATCTCAATCTTTTTCCTTGACCACCTAAAAGTAAGATAGTTTTGAGGTTATCCATCATACGTTAGCATAAATATTAGGTCTTAAAACTGAATAACCCTTTATTAATTCATCAATCCCATCATCGAGTGAATTATCTGGGCTCCAGCCTGTTGATTCTAACTTTTCATTACTAACTAAATAGTCTCTCTTATCGGGATCTTCGCCTATGTCGGCTGAATGAATAAGAAATTCTGGTAAATGATCAGAAATTTTTTCAGCTAATTGACGTTTTGTAAGGTTGGCTGAGCTTAACCCAAGATTATAGGCCTCTCCCAACATTGCATCATCATCTATTGCCTGAACAAATGCCTTAACTACATCTCTTATATGTATGTAATTTCTCCTAAAATGCTCTTCAAATAAGACAATAAAGCGGTCATCTAAAGCCCGATAAACAAAATCATTAACCAGAAGGTCCATTCTCATTCTTGGACTCATGCCAAATACAGTTGCAAGCCTGAAAGTTATTGAATTAGGCCTATTTAACAAGACTTCTTCAATTTTACATTTCGTTATCCCATACTCTGATATAGGATTTAGAGGAGATTCTTCTGTGCACATTTCCGAATTAGATGAGATGCCATATCCACTATTAGTATTTGGAAAGATTACTCTTTGGCTATTAGACAAGTTATTTATCAAGTTAATATATGAATCATAGTTCACAAGTTGAGTTAGCTGAGGATTGGCTTTGCAAGCTGGAGCGCCTACCAATGCAGCAAGAGGGATTACGATATCAAAATTCGGTAGGATTGGATTTAGCTTGTCGTAGTCACAAACATCACCTCTAATAATATTAAATTTCTTATTTGCACAGCAATCCAATAAGGAATTTTGCTTAAACATAAAATTATCGTAAACAGTTACCTCGTGACCCAGGTTCAATAATTTGGGTGTTAAGACTGATCCAATATAACCTGCCCCTCCTGTTACGAGTATTTTCATAGATTTACTTTATTAGTATTAAGAAATATGTAGAGCTAATTTATTTGTCTGAATTTCTTGGATTATAACTCAACGATAGGACTTCTACAAAAGAGTTATAAGCTTCAAGCTCGTTTTCTTTTGTAAGAAAATGGCTAATTTCTTTTTTTCGAAAGTTAACAAAAAATATACGTACTATCTTAATAATAATACCTCTCAATTGATTAATGAGGTTCTTAAAGTTGTAAGTAGAAACTCTTTTCTGAGAAAAGTGATATCTATTCATCTTAATATATTCTTGCCAAATGCTTGAACACTGATTATAGATGTCTTTTTCATAAACTCTTTCTTGTTCTCTTATAATTGAAGTTAGTTCATTTATAGAGTAATTTACTGAATTCTCCCAATACTCCCCTGCAATAGTTTCTTCAAAGTTAGGCAGTAGAATTCTCCTCTCGTGGTTAGTTCTTATTACAAAAAGGTCTTCTAAGATTTTAATCTTTCCTTGAGCAGCAGCTGAAAAACAAGGATGAGTTTCAATAACTATTCCCTTTTCAAAAAAATCATCTGACTTTGGCCATCTTTTAATAAAATCTGCTGTTCTAGATAAAGAATATGCAACAACCTCATAATTATTGGCTAAGATTCTTAATCTATCGATTGGTGAACTTTCTTCCAGTGAGCTCAGAGAGTAGTCCCTAATTGATTGAATCTTCCAAGAATCACTCACATCTAACATAAGAGCCCTACCTCCAGCTGATGTGTAATCAGGGTTTTCATTTAGAAATTCAACACACTTTTGTAAAGTTGAATTCAAAAGAAAATCGTCATCACAAATATACATGCAGAATTCATACTGAAT
This sequence comes from uncultured SAR86 cluster bacterium, assembly GCA_902618945.1. Classification (GTDB taxonomy): domain Bacteria; phylum Pseudomonadota; class Gammaproteobacteria; order Magnimaribacterales; family Magnimaribacteraceae; genus Magnimaribacter. The sequence continues at coordinate 11,050 of CACNCK010000018.1, read as the reverse complement.
AAATTCAAGCAACTCTTGAATGACTTCAAAGTGCATCCTATTTGGATAGCTTCCATGTCGAACTTTAAAGCAGAAATTATTCTTATTGATAAAGTTAGATGTTTCATTAAACAAGTCTAATGAGCTTGAATCGCCAATCAAGACTTCACCTTGAAATCCTTGTAAATCAAGAAATTGAAGGTATTTCATAATGAAATCAGGTCTATTAATAGTTGGGATTACTAAAGAAATCATTTTAAGACTCAATTAACCAAGCATTTTGTCTGTGATATATTTCTCTCTCTTTGAGTGATATGTCTCTAAAAGCGGATACATTCCCAATTGTCCTCCAGTATTTACTGCTTCCGAGTGTTAAAATTTTGAATGCTTTATTATTGTTGACTGATTCTTCAATTAGAGAATCAAACTCTTCTCTATTAATATCAGAAATAGTAGCTACTTTAGAGGACTGATAATAAGGCGCTAAGCTAGACAAGCACGGTATAAATAAATACTCACTGTCAAATTCATCAACGGATTTAATGAAAGTAACTCTATATTTGCCTGGAAACTGATCTAAGAGAACATCTATAAACGGATAATTATAGTCTGTTGATACAGTTGAAAATTCAGTCACTCCCCTCTCAGAGAGCAATGCATCAAGCTTTGTCACACTTGTTCGAGAAGGAATGATGTCGCTAAAAATAATATAAATATTTCTTAATACCAATAAGATTATGAAACCTAAAGATTCTAAAAAGTTACTGACTATGAATTCTGAATTTAAATTTAGGATTATAAATATTGGAAGAAAGAACCCTATATATGTAGTGAATAAAGGTAAAGCAGCTTTCGGGCCTTTAGTTAATTCTCCATATAGGATTCCAACTAAGGGCATTAACAAAAATGTGACAAGACTAATTGATACATCAGATTGGTGATAAAACGTTAAGATAAAAATAAAAGGGGAGATTAGAAATGTAAATAACTCAAAAGGAATCATTCTTAAGTAAAATAAGAAATACCAAAAAATGCCTTCTTTTCCTTTTTCGTAGATGACTCCATATTTTTTTAAAAAGTAATCGTCATACTGTCTATAGTGACTTCCCCAATCTGTTTCAGCTATCGAGTAATTATAAAAACCAACCAAATTCTTCGATAAATTTGGAAGTAAAAATATTAAAGATCCTAGGACAAATCCTAGGATCCAAGAAAATAGGTATAAATAAGATAATGTTTGATCTAAAAACAACAAAACAGAGAAAAATATAAAGAAAAAGATACAGCTTATTTTCAAAAAATATTTCGTAAAGTTTCTTAACTTTCTCTCGTAATAAGTGATGTCTGTTTTATTTCTTCCAGAAAATTTAAGCCATAGTTTATCTTGATATATAAGTTTAGTTATAGCCTTATTAAATCTCGTGATCAGGACCATGAATAGCACGAAAAAAATTGGAAAGAATAAAGAGAATATTTCAAAAGAAGTTAAATTAAATTCTAAGAATTGCCGAGATTCCTCTCCAAAGGAAATGGAGAGGATAAGAAAGAAAAAATAAAGAGGATTGAGTTTCCTGGAAGATGCAGAAGAAAAGTTTGTGATAACAATAAAGAGTCCTGATAAAAAATAGTTTATAAAGTTATCTGAATGATATCCATGAAAGAAAGGCAACATAAATATCGAGAGTAGAAAAAAGAACTGCGCTATGAGCTGCAAACCTCCATGAAATATTATCATATAGGACCAAGGAGAAAATATATAAAGTGCAAAAATAATCAAAGCAATTTCTTCATTCAAGAATCTATCCGCTAACAAAAAAATTAAGACTCCGGATAGACAATGACATAAGTTGCTGACCATCAAGCCCGGATAAAAACTTTTGGAATCTCTTAAAATTTTTTGAAAGATTACTGTTAATAAAATACCAACATCTTTCATCCAAGCTTTGTTGGTGGCAAATTTATGCATTCCTGAGGGCCAAAAACCCCAGTCTTTAAATTTTGAAGATGCAAAAGCATGTTTTTTTGCATCAGAATTAACCCCGTCATATGAACCTTTCCTCAATAGATATGAGTTCATCAAAAAGATTAGAAGAGAAATACTAGAGGCTTCAAAAAGCATTTTGTAAATCTATATCAAGTTTTTATGATATTGAGCTGTCTTGCTGATCGCCTCGGAAAAATCTGTAAAGTTAAATTCCCCAAATATACTCTTAAACTTTGAATCATCGAGGATTTTTATTGCTGCACCATCTTCAAATTTTGAATTCAATTTGAGATTGCCAGAGTAACCAATAACTTCTTTTGTAATTTCAGCAGTTTCTAGTATGGAGTAGCCTTTAGAATTTGCTAAGTTGACTGGTTCGATAGAGAAATCAAGACCAAGGGATATTTTTATAACTTTCACTAAGTCATCAATATAACACCATTCTCTTACGGGCTTTCCAGTACCCCAAATCTCAAATTCCTCAATGTTATCTCTCTGAGCTTGAAGCATGCGAATAATCATTCCATCTAAAGCATGCACTCTTTCTATATCAGTATGATTCCCAGGACCAAAAATACCTGGCAAAATTAAATTTTTTGATTCAATTTTATTTTCTGAATGATAGCTATTCGCCATAACCAAAATCATCCTTCTGGTTGATGCATATGGTAGAGCGCTAAAATGAGGAGAACCTTGCCATAAATCTGATTCTTGTTGTATTTGCGCATCAGCTGGATATACACAGTTAGAAATTAGATTTATCATCTTAGTTGAGGGGTCAAAGTCGCTGACAGCCTTAAATATATTAAGAACCATCATCATATTCTCATGAAAGATAGTTGCAGGTCTTTCCATTCCATAATGGACACTCCCTACGTGCGCAGCACAATTTATTACTATATCAGGAGAATTTTCCTTAAGGGCTTCTAATGTTGATTCATATGAAAGAAGATTAGTACCTGTTTGTTTGGATACACCTTTTATAACATGATGGCCCTCATCAATTAAAGATGACTTCAAAGATTTCCCTACGAAACCTTCTTCTCCTAGTATTAATATATTCATTTAATTTTATATTTCCTTTTGATGTCTTTTATTTTATCAAAGAAGGCTAGGTCTCTCTTCCCCATATCAATACATTTTAACCCAGCATACAGGTGATAAGGTTTGTATTCTCTTTTTTTAATAAGACTGTAGGCTCCAAAAGCAACCCCTTCAGGGATCTCTACTCCTGGCAGAATACAACTATGTGCTCCAATAACGCAAAAATCTCCAATCGTAATATCACCCTTCTCACCACCAAAAGTATCTTCACTAGGAATCGCAGGATGATCAAGAGTTAACTGCTTATAGTCAGATGACCCGCAGTGAGTAGATACATGAGTAGCTAATGTAGAAAAGTTACCAATACTAAATTTTCCTTCCCCTCCAGAAATTGTGCAGGAGGAGGCAATGTGCACGTATTTCTTAACTTCCAAAGCCGAGGAAATATAAGTAAAGTCATCAATGATACTTCCATCGTCTATTGAAGCCTTGTGGGGTTGCCTAATTCTGACGGTTTTTCCTATGATAACTTCTTTACCTATATGCATTAAATCTTGCATATCGAAATAAATATTGTTTTTCATAATCTATAAAAGAATTATCACCAGCCTTCTTTAACTGCTCCAATTACTCTATCAACATCATTATTAGTCAAGCCAGAATGAATTGGAATACAAATCTGGTTATTGTCAAATTTTCTTTGGTTAATATGACTTTTAATTTTTCCATTAAAAATTTTAAGCCTGTCTATTCCCTGGTGGACTACTGAAACAGGAATTCCATTTGAAAGCATTTTTTTTATAAAATTCTCTCTATTATCTACTAATAACGTATATAACCAATATGAGCTTTCTCTATCATGCTTAGTTTCAAGTAATTGCACTCCCGGCACACCCTTAAGAGATTCAGTATATTTACTAGCAATCGATCTGACTCTTTTAAGTCTTGATGAGTAATTACTTAGATTTCCTAAAGCTAAGGAAGCAGCGAGATCATTCATATGATATTTGAAACCTAGTTCATCAACTTCAAAAACTCTTTCTCCAAGAATTGAAACCTTACTAGCCTCCCTGTCTATACCAAACCATCTCAGCCTCTTAGCACGTTTGTAATCTGAAATTTTTTTGCAACATAATGCACCGCCGTCACCTGCAGTTACTTGCTTGATTGCTTGAAATGAAAAAGCCGTAAAATCAGATATGGAACCAATAGGTTTTTCCTTATATGTTGATCCTAATGCATGGGCTGCATCTTCAATAACTTTCAATTTATTCTGTTTAGCTATTTTATTGATTTCACCTAAATCAGCCGGTAAACCGCCGTAATGTATAGGCATTATTGCCTTAGTTCTAGAAGTAATCTTTTTTTCTAAAGACTTTATACAAATATTTCCTGAGAGGTATTCAATGTCACAAAAAACTGGGGTTGCTCCAGTCATCAAGATAGCAAGTCCAGAAGCAAGGAAGGTTTGAGCTGGAAGAATGACCTCATCTCCCTTCTTTAAATTCATCAAATGGAGTCCTAAGTGCAGTGAAGAAGTACCACTATTAAGAGAAACTGCATTTCTTACTCCAATTTGTTTTTGAAATTCTTTCTCAAATTGTATTGATACTTTTCCGGCGCTAACAAAAGAGCTCTCAAGAGTTTTTTTAGCTAAGGAGATAGCTTTTTTAGAGACAGTTGTTTGAAAAAAATCCATATTCGCCTAAACTTCTTTAAAAATTTCTTTAAATGTCCTTGTTTGTTGAATAGCTTGATAACTGCCTATTTCTACAATACGGCCTCTGTCTAAAACAAAAATGATATCACAGTTTTTTATAGTGTCATGGTTATGGGCAACAATGATTTTAGTTATAGATTCACTCAAGCAATCAATTGCATCATTAACCAAGAGTTCTGTTTTACTGTCTAAAGCATTTGTTGCTTCATCCAAAACAATAACCTCACCTCCACGGTATAATGCCCTTGCAATGCCTATTCTCTGTCTTTGGCCACCAGATAGTTGGATACCTCTCTCTCCAACTAGAGTATCGTATCCTAAACTTTGCCCTTTTATATAATCTGTCAATTTAGCTTTGTCACATGAATCAATAACTCTTTCAATAGAAATATCTGATTCTTCTTCTCCAAAAGCTATATTATTTTTAATCGATGTATCAGAGAGAATAATTTGTTGAGGAACATGGAATATTTTACTTTGCCAATCAAATAAATTACTTTTATCAATAATTGTTCCATCTATCAGTAATTCTCCTTGATAGGGCTCAAGAAAACCCATTAGGATGTCAATTACTGTACTCTTTCCACTTCCTGTAGGTCCAATAAATCCAACCTTCTGGCCTTTTTTGATAGTCAGATTGATATCTCGTAGAACTGAATTAGAATTACCGGAATATTTAAAGTGACAGCCCTTTAGTTCTATGGACTTCTCAAAAGAAATAGTTTTATTTCCGTGCCTGACTGAGTCAGCAGAATATTCTAAGATCTCAAGAGCGTCAAGAACAGACTGTTCAGAAGACACTATTGTTGCATAAGAAGCATATAACAGTTGAAGATAAGGAAGAAGTCGTTGGGCACCAAGTGCAAGAACACCCAATGTGGGAAGAACTAATTGAGGATTTTGAGAACTCTGATAAGTATCCATAGCTAAAAAGATAATTAGCAATATACCCATGCCCTCAATTAAATATCTTGGAGATGCGGTAAGAAAAGCAATTTTCCCCGAAGTTGTATCCAGAGCCCTTCGGTGGCGCAAATAATCTCTTGTGAATTTATCTTGCAATTTTCCTAAGATAATATCCCTAATTCCGAATAAAGATTCCTGTAAAGTTTTGATTGCCAAAACTTCCTTTTGAGCTACAACCTCGGAATGTGACTTAAGTCTTTTTCTAATAACAAAAGAAACACCAGCATAAATAAGTATAAAGATTGACAAGATTAATAGGTTATTCAAGGGAAGAATATAAAAAAGCCCTATTAAGACCGCAACAATCAATATTGAATTCTGCAAAAAAGTTATACAAGGCATGATAATACTTGTCTGTAAAGTAGAAACTTTACGTGTCACAGCACTAATTAATTCGCTACTATTTGATTTAGTATGATCTATATAAGGCCTGTTAAGAGTTTTATTAAATGCTTCTGAGGAAAGTTCAGAAATAATCAGATAACACCATCTAAGATTTATCTTCAGAATGACTAATCTCAATAAAGAAGATGTGATAACACTTATTGCAAATAATATAGAAAAAATAAAGACTAGGTTAGCTTCTTTCAATTCAAAAGAAATAAGAAATGAATTAACGAAATTTATTTCAGTCAATGCACTAGGGTCAACAAGTACAGTTAGGAAAGGGAGAATAGAACCTAAAGTAATAAGCTCAGCAAGACCCGAGACAAACATAAGTAATAACAATGAAAACAACCTAAGTTTCCAGCTTAAGTTAATTAAGCTCCATACTCTTGATATTGTTTTTTGATGGTCCATCAATTTTGTATTAGCTGTTTATACAGATCTTTTTTCCATTTGGAGCTCTGAATAGAAAATGCTTTATTTATCTTTTCACATGAAAGGACAGTGTACTTTGGCTTTGGAGATATCGTTTTATAGTCTTCACTCGTGACTCTTCTTAACTTAGGGAGGGAGCTTATTAAACCGTTTTCGTAAGAAATTTTAATTATTTTTTCTGCGAAATCGAACCAAGTACATTCAGGATATCCTGAAAAATGGTAGGTACCAAATTCAAAGTTATTATCAACTTCATATTTTTTTATAATTTTCACTAGAGCTTTAGCAATTGAGTCCGCAGATGTTGGCGTTCCATACTGATCATCAACAATATCAAGTTGATCATTTTTTCTTGCTAGTTTGATAATTGTATTCACAAAATTATCGCCCTCACTGCTAAATACCCAACTTGTTCTGACTATAATGTGCTTATTTGTTATATTTCTTATTGCCTCCTCACCTTTATTCTTTGTTTTTCCATAGATATTTATTGGATCAGTCAAATCATTTTCAGAATAAGGAATTTTTGAATTGCCATTAAACACAAAATCGGTAGAAATATGTACAAGAAGGATTGAAAAGTCATGACAAAATTCTGCTAAGTATTTAACCCCCAATGTATTAACTGCATGAGATAGTTTCTCATGTGTCTCAGCCAGGTCGACATTAGTAAAAGCAGCTGCGTTAATAATAACATTAGGTTTGTGACGCTTTATTGCTTGAAGAATTTGGTCTTTATTAGTTATATCTAAAGTACGTTTTGTGAGAGCAGTGTGGGGTATATCTTTTAGTTTGCAATATTTCTCAATCTGAGTTCCTAACTGTCCTTCTGAACCTGTTATTAAGATTTTCATTGAAGGTCCATCTAAGAGGGTAAGCAGTTTATTTCTATTTTACTCAGTGGGAGGAAAGACTTATCTTGGGACGACATAATCAGGGATTCGCTTGGAATTTCTATTTTTAGTTCGGGATCTAGAAATTGAATGCCGTGTTGATCTTCAGGAAAATAATAATCTGTACACTTATACTCAAAATCAGCATATTGAGATTTAACAAAGAATCCATGTGCAACTCCGGGTGGCATATACAATTGATGAAAATTTTCATCATCAAGATCAATCATAATATGTTCTCCAAATGTCTTTGAATCTTTCCTTATATCCAAGACATAATCTAAAACTGCACCTTTAGTAACTCTTACTAGTTTTCCTTGAGGATGTTTAAGTTGATAATGAAGGCCTCTAAGAGTATTTTTGATTGAATGAGAATAGTTATCTTGTACGAAAACTTCTCTTATTCCTTGTGCCCGGTACTTACTCTCAGAATAAGTCTCTAAAAAAATACCCCTACTGTCTTCAAAGATATCTGGTTTGATGAGTAGAACACCATCTATATCTGTTGATAAAACTTTCATTTATTTATATTCGATATATTTTTTTAAGAGTTTCTTATAATCCTGATTTTCAGGATAATCTTCAATCAGTACTTCAAATTGTGCAGAATTTATCCAACCTTGTGAATATGCGGTAGCCTCAGGAGAGCCTATGGGGATACCCTGTCTATTCTCTATAGTCCTAACAAAAGAAGAGGCATCTACTAGTGATTCATGAGTACCCGTATCCAACCAGGCAGTACCCGTACCCAGTTTAATGACTTTCATTTTTTTATTCTCTAAGTAAGTCATATTTATGTCTGTTATTTCAAGCTCTCCCCGCTTGGAAGGGCTTATGCCTTTAGCAATTTCAATCACATTATTATCGAAGAAATAAAGTCCAGTTACAGCAAATTTAGATTTCGGAGATTTAGGTTTTTCCTCTATCGATATAGCATTCATAGAAGAATCAAATTCTATCACTCCATAAGATTCTGGCTTATCTACTCTGTAAGCAAATATAGAAGCACCATTATTATTAGAAGAAGCATATTTTATATTTTTCTCAAAACTACTTCCAAAGAAAAGATTATCCCCCAGAATTAGACAGCAACTTTCATTTGCTATAAATTCTTGCCCTATTATAAATGCCTGGGCTATTCCTTTGGGTTCAGGTTGCTCTTTGTATGAAATATTTACTCCAAATAAATGACCATCCCCAAGAAGGTCTCTATATAACGATAAATCTTTAGGATTTGAGATAACCAAAATATCTTGTATACCAGCTAGCATTAAAGTGCTCAAAGGATAAAAAATCATTGGTTTGTTATAAATGGGTAGTAGATGTTTAGAAATAACCTTTGTTGCAGGATATAGCCTCGTTGCTTTTCCCCCTGCCAAAATAATACCTTTCATAATGAATGCTTATTTAAGTCCTAACCTTTTAGTTTCATATGTTCTGCTTAGGTCGTTATTTAAATACCACATAATAGTTTTTCTTAGCCCTGATTCAAAGCTTTCGGTAGGATGCCAAAAGAGTTCATTATTTAATTTACTTGAATCGATAGCATATCTTGTATCGTGTCCAGGCCTGTCTTCAACATGAGTTATCAATTGGTGAAAACTTTCTAAATTATTGGGTTTTTCAGTTATGACCTCATCGAGGATCGTGCAAATTTCTTGAACAACCTGAAGATTTGTCCTCTCTGCATTTCCACCAATGTTATAGCTTTCTCCTATCCTGCCATTTGTGATTACCTTTATTATTGCTTCGATATGATCATAAACATATAGCCAATCTCTTACTTGCAGTCCAGATCCATATATGGGTAACTTTTCACCTCTTGTAGCACGCAGGATCATATGTGGTATTAGCTTTTCATAAAATTGATATGGCCCAAAATTATTAGAGCAATTTGTAATCAAGACAGGTAGATGATAAGTTCTGAACCAAGCACGTACTAAATGATCTGAACCAGCTTTAGTGGCTGAATATGGAGAACTTGGACTGTAGCTATTTTGCTCAGTAAAGGGTGGATCTTCCAAGTTGAGATCGCCAAAGACCTCATCTGTGGAAACATGTAAAAATCTAAAAATTTCTTTATCTTTTCCGTTTAAACTTCTCCAATAAACAAGAGATGTCTCTAAAAGAGAGTAAGTTCCTAAAATGTTAGTTTTTAAAAATGGTTCTGGAGATTCAATTGATCTATCAACATGGGTTTCTGCTGCAAGATTAAAAATATAGTTTGGCTGAAAATCTTTTACAAGGTCTTCAATTTTGGGTTTGTCAGAAATATCAGATTGTGAAAAAGAATATAGGGCTTTATTTCTAATTTCATCTAAAGAATCTATTTGTGAGGCGTAATTCAAACAATCAATAACTAACACTTCATATTTAAGTTCATCGATAAGTTTTTTTACCAGAGCTGAACCGATAAATCCCGCGCCACCCGTAACTATTGCTTTCAACGCGATCTACTTATTTGTATGAAATTTAAAATAAAAACCAAGAAAATTGTCAAAATGAAACCTACCAAAGTACCGATTATTACTATTAGTTTTCTATTCGGACCTGCGGGATGTAAGGGTTCGACAGCTGGGTCAATAATTTTAAAAGCGTAATCTTGACGAGTATTGGCAAGCATAATTGATTGAATTTCGGTCTCAACCAAGCGATAAAGCATTTCTTGAGAGCCAGCAAGTTGAGTATTTGCAATCTCATTTTTTAGGAAATTAATATTTTTACCGGAGGCTGCTATTGATTGCATTCTGATAAAAGAGTTCACCTCATCGATTAGATCATTAAGAATATAAGCAACTATATCTTTTTCACCGTGTATAAATTCAACACTGATCAATGATTTATCAAAAGATATATTTAAAGATGACGATAACAGTTCAAAACCATCAGAATTTTGTGGTATATCCACCCTATCGACAACCCATTTTTTATTTTCACTATCCCATGATTTAGGAAAAAGTATTTTTAGGAGCTGTCTTTCCTCTACAAAATTTTCGAGGAATTTTCTAGAGGTCAAAACTGCTAGCGCCTCTTCTTTGGTAACCTGTCCTGATGAAAGGTTCATTTCGCTTGATGAGCCAAGCAATCCTCCTAACAAAGATGATTGAGAACTAGAATCTAAAGATGAAACCATTAATAATTCAGATTTATAATACTTATCTATTGATAAAGCATAGAAAATGCTCAGTAGAGCTAATGAAATGGAACAAAAGGAAGTAAACAAGATTCTTTGTTTGATAACTGATATTAAATCAACAAGGGAGATCTCATGGCTATCTTTGTTTTGATTTTTGATTTGTAACTCCTATTCAAAAGAAAGGATTATTTCACAATGTCTTCAAATCATAAATGATTTTGTTGTAAGGAATTACTCGAGAAATAATCTGTGCTAGGGTGGTAGATGAAACTTTTTGCTGCGCCCAACCAAAAATTAATTTTAAAGCCCCACCTACCGTAGATAGTAAGATGTAGCTTAATTTCGCTAGTGCAGCCAAAAATGGGTGACAGCTACATCTTACCTTAACAACTGAGTGAGTTACCTAGGAGAGGTATTTCTGGGGAGAATTAAACGTCTCTCAGTTATTGTTCATATCTAGATTGCTTACCTTGGAGAGGTTTTTTTCTGGGGAGAATTAAACGTCT
>CACNCK010000017.1 GCA_902618945.1 uncultured SAR86 cluster bacterium | reverse complement strand
CCTGATAAATACTTAGGCAGTTATCTTCAAAAGGAAACAGGCGCTGACATGCTTTTATGGGATAGTGCCTGTGTTGTCCACGAGGAATTTAAGGCATCAGGGTTAAGAGATTTGAAAAAACTTCATCCTGATGCAGGTATATTGGTTCATCCTGAATCTCCTTCAGAAGTCATATCTATGGCAGATGCGGTTGGTTCGACTTCTCACCTTATTAAAGCCTCTCAAGATTTAGATTTTAATAAATTTATTGTAGCAACTGATAAATCAATTTTTTATAAGATGGCACAACTCTCACCTGAGAAGGAGTTCTTTGAAGCACCTACAGGAGGATCTGGCTCTTCCTGTAAAAGTTGCGCACATTGTCCATGGATGGGTTTAAATTCTTTAACCAACCTAGATGAGTGCGTTAGGACGCTTGCTAATGAAATTAATTTAGATTCAGACATAATTCAACAGGCAAAAATTCCTTTAGATAAAATGATTAGCTTTAATGTCTAAAAGACACGAACCGAACTTAGTAAAGATAGAAGAATCTGTAAAGCTTGCCTTAGAGGAAGACATTGGCATTGGAGATATTACTGGAGAGTTAATAGATCCCTTGCAAACTCAGAGTGCTATTCTTCTATGTAGAGAGAAGTCTATATTATGTGGTTCAAAGTGGTTTGAAGCATCTTTTAAAATTGTAGATCCCAATGCCAATATTCTCTGGAATATAGAGGAAGGTGCTCTAATCGAAGCTAATACTGAAGTAGCAACTATAGAAGGAAACGCAAAATGTATGGTAGCTTCAGAAAGAACTGGTCTTAATTTTTTGCAGATGATGTCAGGTATTGCTTACAAAACCTATTGTTATAATAGGAAATTAGAAGGCTCTAATACTAAATTATTAGATACAAGAAAAACTTTGCCAGGCTTGAGATACGAGCAAAAATATTCTGTTGTGATTGGCGGAGGTCAAAATCATAGGATGGGGTTATACGATGCGGCACTAGTGAAAGAAAATCATATTGCTTCTTCCGGTTCAATAAAAAAAGCAGTGGAGACTCTTAGAAATAATGAGGTAAAAATTATAGAGGTTGAAGTAGAAAATCTTGATGAGCTCCGAGAGGCAATTGATTCAGGAGCTGATATTGCTATGTTAGATAATTTTAAACAAAAAGATTTGGTAGCTGCTGTCGAAATTGCAGCTAATAAGATCAAATTAGAAGTTTCAGGAAACATTGATGTTTATGCTTTGTCTACTATCAAGGAATTAGATATTGATTATATTTCTTCCGGAGACCTGACTAAAAATATATCTGCCACAGATTATTCTCTTATATTTAAATCAATTGATTAAAACAGACGTACTTATTATAGGGAGTGGAGCTGCAGGAATGACGGCTGCTATTGAGTTATCTAATCAATTTAATATCACCCTCATAACAAAAAATTCTCTAGTAGATAGTTCCACATGGTATGCTCAAGGTGGTATTGCTGCTGTGATTGATTCGAATGATTCAATCGAAGAGCATTTGAGGGATACACTAATAGCTGGCGATGGCTTGTGCGATGAAAATGCAGTAAGGCAATGTGTGAGTCATGGGAAAGAAGCAATTGAATGGCTGAGCAGTCTTGGAACAAATTTTACAACTGATAAATCAAGAGAGAATCTTCATCTTACACAGGAAGGCGGTCACTCTAAAAGAAGAGTTGTGCATGCAGAAGATGCTACCGGAAGAGAGGTGTCCAGCTCTCTTTCAGAGATGGTTAAAAGAAGTAAGACCATTGAAGTCTTAGAAAATCATATTTGTGTGGATCTCATAACTCGAAAGGAAAAGTGTATAGGTGCATATGTTTTAGATATAGATTCAAACACTGTGAAAGCTTTTAGTTCAGGTGCTGTTATTCTTGCTACTGGTGGTGCAAGCAAGGTCTATTTATATACCAGTAATCCTGATGGTTCGTCAGGAGATGGCATTGGTTTAGCTTGGAGAGCGGGGTGTAAAGTTGAAAACCTAGAATTCAATCAATTTCATCCAACATGCCTTTTTCATCCAGAAGCCAAATCCTTCTTGATTAGCGAAGCTTTGAGGGGTGAAGGGGCTTTTTTGGTCAATCATAACAAAGAGAAATTCATGGAAAAGTATGATGCAAGGCTAGAACTTGCACCGAGAGATGTTGTTGCTAGATCTATTGATAAAGAAATGAAGATTTCTGGTGCTGATAATGTCTTTTTAGATATTAGCCATAAGAATTCAGATGAAATAAAAGAACATTTTCCTAACATATACTCTGAATGCCTTAGATTTGGATATGATCTAACTGCAGAACCAATTCCTGTAGTGCCAGCAGCACATTACACCTGCGGAGGTGTCAAAGTTGACCTAAATAGTAAAACTAATATCGACAATTTATATGCCATAGGAGAGGTTTCTAGCACTGGATTGCATGGTGCAAATAGGATGGCAAGTAACTCTTTATTAGAGTGCGTGGTATTTGCAAAGAAAGCTTCAGATCATATCTGCAAAAATTTTAAGAATCATAATCAAGAAATCCAAGAATGGGATATATCAAAGGTCACAGAGACACAAGAAGGTGTCATCATCCGTCATAATTGGGACGATATAAGAAGACTAATGTGGGATTATGTTGGAATTGTAAGATCTAACAATCTATTAAAAAGAGCCGAGATAGCAATGAAGGTTATTGATGAAGAAGTGAATTACTTTTATGGAAAATATCTGATTAGCTCAGATTTGATTGAATTACGAAATCTGGCTCTTGTAGCTAATTTAATCATTAAGAGTGCACAAAAAAGAAAAGAAAGCAGAGGATTGCATTACTCTCTAGATTATCCGAACCTTTTGAATACAGCCACACCAACTATACTAGACCCTTCAAAAATAAAAATTTGATTACTTTCGATTAAATTTAGGAATTTCTCTAGAGAGGGACGCCGCAATTCCTGCCTTAAAATCTTCAGTCTTTTGCAACCTCACTTGTTCGCTTAATTCCCAATCGACAATTTCTTCTACTTGATCGGCTAAGTTACCTCGTAAGGTTGATCTAATTGATTCAACTGCCATAGGCGCAGAACTTGTAATTTCCTCAGCAAATTCTTTTGCTGTTTGCATCAAATTTTCTATTGAAGTCAGCTTATCAGCTAACCCAATCTCAAATGCTTCCTCACCTCCTACTCTTCTTGCAGTAAAAAGCATATCCATTGCTTTTTGAGTGCCGATAACTCTTGGTAAAGTCACAGAGCTTCCAAATCCAGGGTGAAATCCAAGTTTTGCAAAATTTGCTGCAAATCTTGCCTCTGGACAAGCTATTCTAAAATCTGCAGATAAAGCTAGTCCTAAACCTCCTCCGATTGCGGCACCTTGGACGACAGCTATTACAGGTTTCTTAGTTTTGAATAATCTTACTGCTTGCGCATACAGCTTTTTATATGGAACCGACTTATCCAACATGTCTTCATCTTGTCCAAAATTAGCTCCTGCACAAAAATTTTTTCCTTCAGACCTTAATATTATCACTCTGCAATCAGAAACTTGGTCAAGCCCTTCATAAGAATCAGCAATCTGCTCAATTAAAAGGTAATCAAAAAAATTATTTGGAGGTCTTTGAATAGTTACATAGGCTATGTTTTCATTTACCTCAACTGATATATCCTTAAAGTCTTTCATGCTTAATTCCTCAAACTACTAAAGAAAGATAGCAAATCTGCCCTACTACCTTCCACTTTTAAAGTACCGTTAACTAACGAGATTGGTAAACTTTTTACACCAGACAGTATAGCCTTTAAATCATTTTCACTAGATTTTATTTGGACAGATGAACCTGTAATCATAAAAGGTTGAACTTCCAAAACTCCTCTTCTTAAAAATAGTGAAAAAGATTTTGGAGAATCTGTAAATGTAAATAATAGCTGAATAGTCTTATTCAAAGATTTTTCTGGTATGACATTAACTTTTAGAGTTTCCATCATAGATTCAATTGGATATTTCTGTATAACCTCCAAACTTGGCAATAAAATATCATTTTCTTGATAATTTTCGTCCAACTGAGCTGCACTACTTAAATAATAATATCTCGAATTTGGATTACTTTCTTTTCTACCTAAAGCTTCTAATGCAGATTTACGAAGAAGTTTAGTTTTTTGATCATCGGGTCTAGATCTTAGTAAATAATCAGTGAGTTGAAGAGACCATTGAAAATCATTAACTAAAAAGGCATCTTCTGCGACTTTAAAGAGACTATTCCAATCACCGGATAATTGAATTATTTTTTCAGCTTCATCTTTTAAAGGTAAAGGTTTTAAGCTCGATGGATTACCATCAAACCAACCAAGGTATCCTGAAAACACATTTTTTGCCGACCATTCAGGCGTCCCATAAAACTCCTTAAGATAAGGAGAATCTCCTAGGTGTTTTGGTAAGACTAATCGTTCTGCAATCTCATTGGGATCCAAGCCCAAATTCATTAATCTCACGGTTTGATCGTGTACAAATTGAATAGCATCTCGATAAGTAGTAAGGAGTGTGTTTATGTTTTCTTTACCAAATATCGGTCTTGTGTGGCTGGGCACTAAATATTCAGGCTCAAGATACCTCATCAAGTCTATACTATTGACCCATCCAACCAGATCTCTATAAGGAGTACCTCTAATGGTATAAAGATTAGGAAAAGTTTTATAAAAGTTATCACCTGGAAATAAAACTTTTTTTTCCGGTAACCAAACAAATAACTGATCATTTGTCTCACCCGGTGCATGGAATAGCTGAACTTTGTGGCCAGCGGCCTCGAATTCAATTTGATCTGTAAATGTTTTTGTTGGGTAAAGAAGGCCAGGCTTTCTTCCGTCTCTTCCTATCTCTAAAAAAGGTCCTATGCCATTATTCTCAACTTGTTCTTTTGGTAGAGCATTTCCGAACATTCTGTTGCTTCTGGACGAAATTATAGGTCTTAAGATACCTATTACTCTAGATAGATAGATTTCGGTAGTAGAATGTGCATATATGTCTGGGTTAGAACCTTCGGCAAATACTGTGGCACCATAAGTATGATCTGCGTGGTTGTGTGTATAAATTATAGTTTCGACAGGATTAGAATTGATGGCGTCAAACATATCTTTTACTTCTGTGGCAGTTTCCTCACTTCCGGTAGTATCAATTATGATATTCGTCTTCTCACCTTCAATAAGAATCGAGTTAGCTAAAGCATAACCAACAGCAACATGCACACCATCAGTAACTGTTATTAACTCTCTTTTAAATTCATCAGAGTGTGCAATTAAATCTTCCGGAGTTTGAGGCTTAGTAGATTCTAAGGTTGTTGTTTCCGAACAACTCAAAAATATTTGAATAATCAATAGAAGTTTAATCTGTCGCATCATTAAAAACATATCAGTTATCCATCTTAAGAACTTTCATCCATCTTCTAGATTTATATCTATATGCAAGCAGCATTCCTTTTAAAAAATAATCAGCAATAAGCGTTGCATAAATCCACTCAATTGGAAGACCTAAACTGTAGAAAATAAAAGCAAGAGGAACCCTAACTAAGACGAGTCCTACTAAAGTTATTACTAAAGGAGATTTAGTATCTCCCGCTCCTCTAACGGCACCGCCAATTGAAAATTCTATTGCCATAAAGGGTTGCATGATTCCTAGCATCCACACGAATACGACGGTTTTATTGATCACATCAATATCGTTAATAAAGAAGCCTGCAAGCTCTCTAGAAAATATTGCTAATAGAATACCTAGCGACCCCATAGAAAGCATAGTTAATCGAGCTGCTTTAAAACCCGAATCATAAGCTTTGTCAGGATCAGAAGCACCTAGATGTTGTCCTGTTAAAGTAGCTCCTGCTATGGCAAAGCCATTACCTACAGTAAATGACAGCATTAGCACATTCACACCTATGTTGTAAGCAGCGACTGCATCCGTTCCATACAAAGCCACTATCCAAAAGAATGAAAGCATTCCAAATTGGAAAACAAAGGATTCTAATCCCGCAGGATAACTTATGGTGATGAGTTGCTTTAAACGATCATATGTCATAGATCCTGCCTTACCTATCGAAACTGCCAGTTTCTTACCAAACCATAATCCTAATACAAGAATTGAGTTGAAAGTAAATGCAAGGCCTCCTGCTAAAGCTGCGCCCACAACTCCCATTTCTGGCATCCCGTAACGACCTTCAACTAATCCTATTAAAAGTACGATGTTTACGATGTTTGTTATAAGTCCTATGTACAAAGGAGTTTTTGCGTCTCCCGCGGCTCGTTGAGCAGTGCCAAGAACCATTGAGATTGCAAACACTGGGGTAAATCCAACTAATATCTGTGTGTACGTTATGGAAAGTTTTCTTGATTCTTCATCAAGACCAAACAAACCAATCATAAAATCTGCACCAACCCATAAAAGTATGACTGTGAAAAAAGAAATTAAAAGGCAAATGCCCAGCGAAGCTCTAGTGACCTGAGCTGCCTCATATTCGTCTCCTGATCCAATTGCTCTAGCAACTAAGGCTGTGGTGCCAGCCATAATAGCCATTAACAGAGCTTGAAAGACCCAAAATATTCTCTGCCCGGTTCCTACAGCTGCAACAGCCTCAGCACCGAGTGAGCCAACCGCTTTGATTGAAACAAGTCCTACTGAGGCAAATAACAGATTACTTAGAATTGAAGGCCACGCTAGGCCCCATACACTGAGGGACTCTGGATGAGTAATCTCAGCAGATTCTTCTAGAATATGATCTTTATCAATTTCCTTGGACATAAAAAAGGCTGCTATAGTAGCACAATCAAAATAATCAAAAATGGCAAAGCTTTACTTTAATTATTCCTCTATGAATGCCGGTAAATCAACTATGCTTTTACAGGCCAATCATAACTACATTGAAAGAGGCATGAATCCAAGAATATATACTTCTAACTTAGATAATAGATTTGGTAAAGGAGAAATAGTTTCACGAATAGGGCTGAAAGCAAAATCAAATATATTTACAAGTAAAACAAATATATACAGGGATATCTTAAATTTTAGTAAGAACTCTATTGTTGACTGCGTATTAATTGATGAGGCTCAGTTTCTAACTCAAAATCAAGTAAGCCAGCTGGGTAAGGTTGTCGATGAATTAGATATTCCCGTATTAACTTTCGGTATTAGAACAGATTTTCAAGGTAATCTATTTGAAGGTAGTAAATATCTTTTAGCTTGGGCAGATAATTTGAAAGAAATTAAGACTGTTTGTCATTGTGGAAGGAAAGCTACAATGGTATTAAGATTAAATGCCAAAGGTGAAGTGGTATCCGATGGAACTCAGATAGAAATAGGTGGTGAAGAGAAATATGTATCAGTTTGCAGGAAGCATTTTATTGAAAAAAATATTGGCTAAAGTATTCCGATGATAAAACCGGTTAGGCAAGATGCTAATAAAGCACACCAAAGTGCCTTTACTGAGACCGATATTAAATCTGCCCTCCTCTCAGGTACCATTGCGCTCAAACCACTTAGTAAAATACCAACGCTACTAAAGTTAGCAAAACCGCAAAGAGCATAAAGCAATATCATTCTGGTTTTATCTGACAGTTGATAATTTTCTGTGTCTGACAAATATAAATAAGCTACAAATTCGTTTAATGCAGTTTTTACACCTAGTAATTGACCTGCAATGATAGATTCACTCCAAGGTATGCCCATAAACCATGCCAAAGGTGCGAAAAGATAACCTAACATTAATTCAAGTGTAATAGGATTGCCGTTCAGATTTGGTAAAAGTCCAAGCATTGAATTTACTAAAAAAACTAAAGCCATTACAACAATCAACATAGCAATGACGTTTAGGAATATATCAAGACCATTTTTTGTGCCTTGAGTTATAGCATCCATGATACTGGAGTACATATCATCAGATTTCTCATCTGGAAAATCTGTTTTTGCATTGCTTGGTATCATCATGTTTGCATACATAATCGCCGCGGGTACAGAAATTAAGGAGGCAGACAAAAAGTGTCCAATTAATCCAGATCCGTAAATTGGAAAGAGCATGGTTGTATAAACAACCATAACAGATCCAGCTATCGTAGACATTCCGACAGTCATGATTATCAGGAGTTCATGACGAGTCATAGAAGATAGATAAGGCTTAATTAATAATGGCGCCTCAACTTGCCCTAAAAAAACATTTGCAGTGGCACCAAGTCCAATAGGACCGCCTACACCTAAAGGTTTTTTAAATAAAACTGAAAGGGCATTGACTATTAATGGTATGACTCTCAAGTGCCACAATAATGCCGATATTGCTGACATTAATATTATTAAAGTTAGGCCACCAAAAGCAAAAATAAATGTCCCTCCTGGATTAGTTATATCAAAAGGTGCATTAGGTGCGCCATCTGCTAAATAACCGAAAACAAATCCTGTGCCGTAATCATTTGCAGCTTTTAAAACCATTACACCGTCTGAGAGAATATTAAAAAAAGAACTTATCAGTTCAATTTTAGTAAGAATTATTGCCAAAATTAGCTGAATCAGAATAGCCATGACAACAAATCTAATTTTTATTGATTTTATACTTTCACTAAATACAGCCCCTAAAGCAAGTAATGAAAATAATCCTATCGTGGGTTGAAGATACTCCATTAGATAAGTTTAATTTCTTTTAGTCTTTCTTGCAGAAAATCTTCGGACAGGATGCCATCAGGATAGTTATTGGGATTAGAATCAGTAATTTGATTTTCCAAGGTTTCTATAAACCAATCTGGATTAGGGTGAACAAAAAAGGGTATAGAGTATCGCGAAGAATTAGACTCTTCCGCCAGAGCGTTAACTCTGTGTGTTGTAGAGATCATATTATTATTAGTCAATCTTTGGAGCATATCTCCAATATTGCAAACTATCACATCGCTATCAACCGAGACTCTTAACCATTCATTATTTTTAGATAAAATTTCTAGGCCTGCTTGCTGACCTCCAATCAATAAAGTAATGAGGTTAATATCTTCATGAGGTCCAGCTCTCTCTCCTGATTCTTGAATTGAAACTGGTGGATAATGAATGACTCTCATTACACTATTACCTTTATTCGTTACTTGATGAAAAAAATTTGAGTTTATGTCCAAATCTAAAGCTATTGCTTCAAGTAATTGATTACCCAAAGCATCAAATTGCAAAAAAAGCTCATTAGTTTTTTCTTTAAAAGATTCTAAATCAGGTATATCAACATTATCAGGCATCCATCTTCTAAAAACATCTCCCTCATCCAATTCTCTTCCTACATGCCAAAATTCTTTTAAATCTGCATGCTTCGAACCTTTGGCGGTTTCTATTTTGAAAGGAGTGTAACCCCTTGCTCCACCAAGCTCAGGATAAAAATATAATTTTTTAGTTTCTTCAGGTAGAGAAAAAAATTGAATGAATAAATCTTGTACCTCTTTGACTAAATCTGTGTCTATTTCGTGATCATTTATTCCACAAAACCCAGATTTTCTGAAGTTATCGCCAAGCTCTTTGGAGAACTTATCAGGATCTTTGTAAAAGTTCTTCAAAGAAATTACTGAAAAAGGAATATTCAACTTATTTATGTTTGTTATTGATTGATTTATTTAAGTAAGATTATAGACTATATGAATAAAATTTATGGATTCGGCAATGCTTTGATTGATATTGAAATCAGAATAAGCGATGACCAATTAAAAGATATTTCTATTCCTAAAGGTTTGATGAAACATATATCTAAAAATGAACTCACAAGTTTTTTAAATATATTTAGCAATCAAAAATATTCTATGAAGCCTGGAGGATCCATTGCAAATTCTTTATATGCAGCAAATCAACACAATGTAAAAACCCATTTCTCGTGCTCATTAGGAGATGATGAATTTGGAAAGCTTTTTTTAGATTCATTTAAAGATGCTGATAAATCGATATCATTTTACAAATCTTCATTACCTACAGGTATTTGTTTAATATTTGTTACACCCGACGGAGAAAGAACAATGGCAGCAAATTTGGGTGCCAATATAGATTTATGTCCAGAAAGCTTAAATATTGATGAACTTATATCTTCCAAATTTTTATTATTTGATAATTTTTCTCTATCTTCTAGAAAAGGATTAGAAACCATAGACTATTCTCTCTCTGTAGCGAATGAAGCACGCATTTGTTTTGGATTGTCAGATATGAGTTTGATTAAAGAAAATTATAAAAATATAAAAAAGGTTTTTCTTAATAAAATAGATATTGTTTTTGGCAATGAAGGTGAGATTAATGAGTTACAAAATATAACATCAAATCCCGCATTAAATATATTAATCAGCAAAGGCTCAAGAGGAGCTCAATATAATCTAATAACCGTCGAGGCTTCTCCAATAGATATTGTTAACTCCAATGGTGCTGGCGATGCTCTAATTGGAACCTTCTTGGCTTATGCTGATATTGTAAGCGATAAAAAGGCTCTTAAAGAAGCTGTTTCATATGCAACTAAAGTTTGTAAGGTAAATGGTCCTAGACTTTAGATGTAGATAAAAAAACGCCACTAAAGTGGCGTTTTTTTTTCAATCTAACTTAGAATTGGTATTTAAATCCTAAATTCCATCTGTAAGCTGACTGTCCATCTGAATTGTATACTTGTAAACTATCATCGGGATCTACTCCAACGATATTAAACCTTCCACTAGAATCAAATGGATTATCGGAATCCAGGTCTATTTGTCTACTTCTATTCCTAGAATATTGCTGAACAATTCCTTGATCATCATCGATCAAATTTAAAAGGTTAGTTACATCTAGATAAATTATAACTTTATGGTCACTCATAATATTAATATCTTGCGTAATTCTTAGATCTAATGATCTAGTCCAAGGACTATCAAAAGCATTTCTAGGTGCATGCGTCCCCTTATATCCTGCTAAACCGGAAGAATTCACATGAGCCATTACAGCTTCAGCAACCGCAGTGGAGCTAAAGACTACATTTGGATCATCAGCACCAGTAGGAATATAAGCTAAGTCATAAGCATTTTCGGCTTTATCATTGGCAAAGCCTGCGTCATAACCACCAAATGTCACACTATAAGGTTCACCAGATCTTGCCCAATAAACTAATGAAAACCTCGTATCATTATTAGCAATTATTTGAGTTGTGTAAGACAACGAAGATATAAATTTATGCTCTGCCATAAAGTTAGATCTCGCGGCAGACATATTTTCACCGTCCCATTTAGCTGAATCATTGTAAGAACTTTCGCTTTGAGCGCTTTGCAGTTCATATATATCGGTGGCCCGCATATTTGTATAACCAGCCATGAAATCTAATGCGCCGAAAGATTTAGCTAATGAAATTGAAAATGCTTCAGTAGTTCCTTCATCTGTATTAGTTAGCTGATAATCACCTCTTCCATCATAAAAACCTCTACCATCAGCCAAAGTTCTTTCCTTTTCTATACCAAGATCCCTAAAGAAAACCGCTTCTCTGACTTGATCGAGATTATATTCGAGAGTTATATCCCAACCATCCGAAGTTAGCAAGTCTAGCGCTATATTTGATCTCCACGAGCTAGGTGCTTCAAAATTAGGGTCGGTACTCTGGGCAACTCCATATGGGTCACTGCCGTCAGGAATAGTATATTTAGAATCAGGAGAGGTTAACCAAAAAGCTGTTGGATCACCTTTGGGCATATTTCCAGGGCAATTTGTTACACTTGTGTCTCCCACGCAGTTACTAAACCAGCCTCTATAATCAGCAGTTGCTCCTGTACGTGAATACGCATTACCGTACCAGACAGGAGGGATTCTACCTAAGAAAAGTCCTCTACCACCTCTAAGAGTTGCTGAGATAATGTTTGCAGACTCACCAAATAGGCGTTCACTGACATCGTAGTTGAAAGAAAATCTGGGTTGAATGACATCATAATCAAACTTGTTAGCATTCGTGAAACCATATTCTTTAACAAAGTTCACATTTGTCGGAGGAGCGATTGGTGTTAAAACTTTGTCGTATCTTAATCCAAAAGTTACATCAAGATCGCTATTAACAAACCATTTATCTTGAATAAACATGGTTGTCTTTTCAACCTCAAAATTCGCAGCAACGCTCATAACCTCTTCATGGCCTGCGTATGGTTCATGTATTCTTAGTCTGCTCCATACACCGTTTTTATAATCATCAAAACTATCAAACCTTACTTCTGCGTTATATCGTGCAATGAATAAATTCACAAGGTCAGTTTCTTCTCTCTCGTAACCGACTGTATAAATATGATCATCTGCATCGAAGTCAGCCTTGAAAGTTAAAATATCACTTTCAACATTAATGTAGTTTGCTCCTCTATATCTATCTCCACCTAAGAAAACTGTGTCATCACCATATCTAATTTGCATTTCGGGAAATAGATCATCTCCAACGGAAGTATCGTCTTCTTCCATTTCATAATTAGTATATTTAAATTTAGTGGATAATCTATCTGACCAATCGCTGTATAGAGTTATTGATGCTCTATCAATTTCAACTGGCTTTATATACCAATTATTACTGAATACAGCTCTAGACCAATTGTTATAACGCTCATAATATTCATCTTCAGAGTGCGAGACATTCAAAGTAGCTCTATGCTGATCACTGATAACCGCATCTAATTTAGCTGTCCATTCTTCATGAGTTTCGGGAAAAGTAACAAAGTTTATATAACCCGCATCATAACCTCCATAATTGTCAATGGTGTATTGTCTAATCTCTTCAGCCTGAGCAGTAGTTATAGATTCAGCTGAATTTTGTGCACCACTATCAGAAGTTCCAAAAAGTCCAGGAAGGGCTTTTTCGTTTTCTTCGTAACCTACAAAAAAGAATAGTTTGTCTTGAATAATTGGTCCAGAAAATGTCAGTGCTGTCACTTCTTCTTCAAAAGTTGGGAAATCAACACCTTCATAACTCCCCACATTGGATTCATCGCTTTCTGAATAATAGGCTGAACCATGAAATTCATTGGTACCGGATTTGGTAGCCACTGAGATTGAACCAGCTGTTGTATTGCCTCTGGAAACATCATATGGATTTATTTCTATAGCTATTTGTTCAACGAAATCCATACTGATTGGATTTCTCATAGTTCCGAACCCGTTATCATTTAATCCGAATGGATCATTGAAGCTTATTCCATCAATAGTGAAATCATTAAATCTTGGGTTAGCTCCCATAATACTAATTTGGGCATCTCTACCAACTCCACCATTAACCGTTACTCTTGGATCCATCTTAGCAAAGTCAGCTACCGATCGATTGATAGTGGGAACATTATCCATATCCGTTCTAGTCAATAGTGTTCCGGTACCAATTTTGAAAGCTGAAGGTGCTTTACCAGTAACCTCTACCATATCAACAGTAGCACTTGTTAAGGTCACATTCACATTGAGTGGATCTCCCAAATTTAAGTACAATCCTTCTATGGATTCAGATCTATACCCTGTAGCCGAAACTTCTAAAGTATAAGGCCCTCCTAAGGGAAGAAAGGAGAGTGAGAAACTACCTGAGGAACCTGCTGATGTGGTTTTGGTTATTCCAGTAGGTGTATGTTCAGCCGTAATTGTTGCACCCGACACATTTACACTTCCCCTCATGCCGGATGTTGTGTCTACATCAGAAAATACAGGTAAGCTTAAACAGAAAACAGAAGAAAAAAGAAAAATCTTTTTTAAGATTAGTTTCATAATTAACCCCAAAATTAATTAGACAAAAAGTTAAAGTAATCATATACCTAATTTTGACTAAAAAAAATAAAAAAACTTATTGATAATTTAAAAAGTTTCATAAGTGTCACAGGCTCGACTATTTAACTCCATTTTTCACCTTAAAAGGCTATCAAAAAGTTCAGGATGCTTAATTTTATTGAGGAAGTAAAATAGATTCTTTGCCTAAATAATTTCTTAGGACATCCGGTATAGTTACAGAGCCATCTGATTCTTGATAGTTTTCAAGAATAGCTAAAATTGTCCTACTTAATGCTAGACCAGAACCATTTAGCGTATTTAAAAGTTCAATCTTATTATCGGAATTATTTTTCCAGCGTGCTTTCATTCTTCTAGCTTGAAAAGCTCTAAAGTTTGAACAAGATGATATTTCTCTATAGACCTCTTGTGAAGGAATCCAAACTTCTAAGTCATATGTTTTAGCTGCAGAAAAACCTATGTCACCAGAACAAAGAGAAACAACTCTATAAGGTAACTCCAATTTTTTTAGAATATTCTCAGCATGTTCTGTCAATTCTTCTAATGCTTCGTCAGAATCTGAAGATTCAACAGCCTGAACTAACTCTACCTTTTCAAACTGATGCAATCTCATTATGCCCTTTGTGTCTTTTCCATAACTTCCAGCTTCGCTTCTAAAGCATGGGGTATGGCAAACGTATTTAATTGGTAATTTTTCTGAATTCAAAATCTCATCTCTGAATAGATTAGTCACCGGAACTTCGGCTGTGGAAGTTAAGTAAAAATCATTTTGTTTGTCGATCTTAAAAAGATCCTCTTCGAATTTAGGGAGTTGGCCTGTGCCGATTAAAGAATCTTTGTTGACTATGTAAGGAACATAAACTTCTTCATATCCATGTTCTTGTACATGAGTATCAATCATAAAGTTTATTAAGGCTCTTTGAAGGTGTGCTATATCATTTCTAAAAACCTTAAACCTCGAACCAGTCAGTTTCACCCCTGCTTCCATATCAATTTCATAAGATCTTCCAATTTCTAAGTGGTCTTTAATAGGAAATTCAAATACTCTAGGAGAGCCAATCTTTCTTAACTCCAAGTTTGATGTTTCATCTTTACCATCAGGAACATCATGGTCAATTAGATTAGGAATCGATAAAACAAAATTATCTATTTGTTCAAGTAAGCAATCTAGTTCATTACTTTGCTCTTTCAATGTCGCAGTAAGTTCTGAAGCCATTTTTTCAAGATCTTTTGTATCTTCAGAATTTTGTTTAGCAATTCCTATATTTTTTGAGAGCTCGTTTAACTTGGCTTGCTGATTTTCAGTTGTGCCTTGTAAATCTTTTCTTTTGGATTCAAGTTTGGTCCAGAGTGTCTCATCGAATTCGAAACCTCTCCTTTTGAGGTTAGATATGACCTCTTTTGTTTCTTTCCTAAGTAATTTTGAATCAAGCATGCCTCTATTCTAAAGAATACTAGTGATAAACTACATCTATTCCTTCCGGTATGGAGATGTAAAGTTGGTTTTCAGTAAAAGGCTCCCAAGATATGTCATCAAAATCAAAATTTACATTTTGACCAAAAGAATCTGTATAGGTTAGAGAATCAAGTTCTGTACCTGCAAATTGAAGGAATATCTTCTCAACGAAACTATTCTCCTCTTTCGTAGAAAGCGAACATACAGTAATAAGATTTTCCTCAGTACATGAGTTAATCGAATACAATTTTTTTAGATTCTCAATATTGGAGATTAAGATACTTATAGGTGTATTTTTAAAATATTCTTCTCGAGGAACGATATCTAGTTGCTCCAACTCTATATCTAATTTGTAGAGAAATTCTTTATCTGCCGAAATGGTCTCTTTAATTGGATCAAGGTATTCAATTTTAAAATTTCCTGATCTTGATGCCTGTATGTTTCCAGAGACTACCCGCTCATTTAAATCTGCTAGTGTGGTTTGAGTGAAATTAGTTTTAAGATATTGTTTAGAATGTAAGAAATCAAATAAATTTTCTTTACTAATAGTAGTCTCATTACCAACAACTGTGGTAGTCAGAAGTATACTAAACAAAGTAAGGTAAATTTTTCTCAAATTAATCTTCGGGTGGCGGCGGTATTAAAACTTCTCTATTTCCGTTAGAGGCCATAGGGCTTAATACTCCAGACTCTTCCATAGTTTCAATCATTCTAGCCGCCCTGTTATAGCCTATTCTTAGTCTTCTTTGGACAGCAGATATAGATGCCCTTCTTGATTGGGCAACAAATGCAACAGCTTCATCATATAACTCATCTTTCTCACCATCTGATTCTTCTTCAGATGCAATACCAGGCATTCCTGAAACTGCTCCTTCCTCTTTGGTAACCTCATCTAAATAATCAGCTGTACCTCTTTGCCTCCAATCATCTGCTACTCGTTGTACTTCATCATCTCCAACAAAAGCGCCATGTACCCTTTGAGGTATGGAAGTTCCGGGGGCGAGATAAAGCATATCTCCTTTTCCTAATAATTGTTCTGCTCCCCCTTGGTCAAGTATTACTCTTGAATCCATTTTAGAGGCTACTTGAAAAGCAACTCTTGATGATATATTTGCTTTTATTAAACCGGTTATAACATCCACTGATGGTCTTTGAGTTGCTAGTAACATGTGAATTCCTGCAGCTCTGGCTTTTTGAGCTATCCTAGCAATAAGCTGCTCTGCTGTTTTACCAACAACCATCATCAAATCTGCTAATTCATCTACAGCCAAAACAATCAGCGGTAATTCTTCTAAATCAGGCGCTTCTTCACCTTCCGCAGCTTCATTAATCTTCCACATTGGATCTTTCAGAGGTTCGCCTTTTGATGATGCTTCACTAACTTTTTTGTTATAGCCATTAAGATTTCTTACACCTAAATGTGCCATTAACTTGTAGCGTCTTTCCATTTCATTAACACACCATCTCAATCCACTGGAAGCCTCTTTCATATCCGTGATTACAGGTGCCAACAAATGCGGTATATCTTCATATACAGAAAGCTCTAACATCTTCGGGTCAATCAGTATCATGCGTACTTGTTCAGGACTAGCTTTATACAAAATACTGATAAGCATTGAGTTAATTGCTACGGATTTTCCTGAACCAGTCGTCCCTGCTACTAGTAAATGGGGCATTGATGCAAGATCTGCGACTATGGCTGATCCGCTGATATCTTTTCCAAGGGCTACTGTAATCGGACTTTTAGATTCATCATACGTTTTACTAGATAAAACTTCACTGAGTAGGACTGGCTGTCTATCTTCTCTCGGTACTTCAATACCAATGGTATCTTTTCCCTCTATAACTTCTACTATTCTTACACTTGTTTTTGCAAGCGAGCGTGCCAAGTCTTTACTGATATTTGATATTTGGTTAACTTTTAATCCACTAGGCAGCTTAAGTTCCAATCTTATTACAACCGGCCCAGGTTGGATTGATTCAACTTCAATATCATTGATATTGTATTCAGCTAGTTTAGATACAACTAATTCACCAAGACGACGAAGTGAGTCCTCAGAAGTTTCATTTGAAGTTTCTTGTGTCTGTTCATCAAGCAGAGAAAGTTTGGGAGGTACCGAAGGTTCTTTATATTCAAAAAGTTCAGTTTGTTTTTCTTCTTCTACTCTTTTACTAGTCTCAATCTTAGGCTTGGATTGAATGACTTCAGCAGGTTTACTTTGCTCTTTTGCTTTTGTACTGACTATAACTTTCTCTTGTCTCTCAATTTTTTCTTTTCTTAACTTTTGTTTTTCTTTAAGAGTGTTTAAGTAATTTGAAGCTCTATGGCCTATTGTTGATCCGGAAGATAATAATAATTCCTGAACTTTATTTATCAGTGCAACCCAAGAAACTTCCAAAGACAAAGTAAGACCTAATAGTAGACTAGAAGTAAATAACAGTAAGCTACCTATCAAGCTTAAGGGAACTATAAATACTGAAGATATTCTTGTACCGATTAATCCTCCACCCTCTTGAGGCAAGAGACTCAATCCCGGCTCCAAGGTTAGAGCAAATAAAGTGCAACCGGAAATCACTACCAATATCCATCCGAATATTTTTAAACCTAACAATCCGGTGTATATGTCTGAGAAAGGGACTTTATTTCTTGAGAGAAAAAAATGACTTACTAATGGCCATAGAAGCCAATAGACCAATACATAAGCCATGTACCCAAATATTGTTAATAGGAAGTCGCTCAAATAAGCACCCCAACTCCCCACTGCATTTATGACTTGATTATTATCGATCGTATCGCCAGAAAAAACCTGTGTATTCCAACCCGAATCTCGAGGAGAAAAAGTAGTGAGTGCTAAAAAGACGAATATTCCAAGAAAGCCTTGAACTATTAACCAAGAATCTAATATGAGTTTATTGAGGCGTATACGTGACACCGATACGGCCTGGTTCGGAGACTTTTTTATTGCTTGAGACTTTTTAACCACTAACAAATATAAGTTTTAACTATTGTATAGTTTATTCAGAAGATGTTCTAATCCGAATAACTAATTTTTACTGATAACTATATAATTCACAGTATGGAAACTATTAAAAGAAAGCTTGTAATATTAGGTTCTGGTCCCGCCGGATATACAGCAGCAGTTTATGCTGCAAGAGCAGGGCTCAAGCCTTGTTTAGTAACAGGTATGGAACAAGGAGGTCAATTAACCACCACTACTGACGTAGAGAATTGGCCGGGTGATAGCGATGGTCTACAAGGTCCTGAGCTGATGGATAGGATGTTAAAACATGTAGAGTCTTTGGAAGTTGAAGTGATATTTGATCACATTGAATCTGCAAACTTATCAGAGCCTTTTGCTCTTGTAGGTAATGTTAATAAGTATGATGCTGAGTCATTGATCATTGCTACAGGAGCCTCAGCTCAATATCTAGGGCTTGAAAGTGAGCAGAGTTATATGGGAAAAGGAGTCAGTGCTTGCGCCACTTGTGATGGGTTTTTCTACAAAGATAAGGATGTTGCTGTAGTAGGAGGAGGAAATACGGCAGTAGAAGAAGCTTTATATCTTTCAAATTTATGTTCATCTGTAACTCTGATCCACAGAAGAGACTCACTGAGGGCAGAAAAAATTTTACAAGAGAGATTATTCAAGAAAGAAAAAGAAGAGAATGTCAAAATCATATGGGACCATGAATTAATAGAAGTTCTCGGAGATGATTCAGTTGTAAATGGCATCAAGATAAAAAATACAAAGGATGAAAAAGAAACAAAAATAAATTTATCTGGTTTATTTATTGCTATTGGACATAAACCGAACACTGACTTGTTCAAGGATCAATTGGATATGGAAAATGGATATATTAAAATAACTTCAGGTTCAAATGGAAATAGCACAGAAACTAGTGTGCCGGGTGTCTTTGCTGCGGGTGATGTTTCTGATCATATTTATAGACAAGCTATAACATCAGCAGGATCAGGCTGCATGGCTGCATTAGATGCTGAGAAGTATTTAGCGGAAAAATAAGTGAAATATCTTCAAATAAAAAAAGATGGTTCGATAGCCACTGTCAGCATAAATAGACAAAGTTCAATGAATGCTCTGAGCATTGAGGTGCTTAAGGAATTCTGTACTTTACAAGAATATTTCAGAAAAGATCTTGAGACAAGAGTTGTCATATTTACTGGTGAAGGTGATCATTTTTCTGCAGGAGCTGATCTAAAAGAAAAACCTCAACTTTCTACTAAACTAGAATCTTGGAGAAATAATTTTGGTAAACCGGCCATTAAATCTATTTTAGATATTGATCAAATCACTATTGCAGCAGTCAATGGATACTGTTTAGGTGGTGCAGCTTGCATTGTCTCTGCATGTGATTTTCGAATTGCATCAGAGAAAGCAATTCTAGGTTATCCAGAAATAAATTTAGGTATAAATTTAAACTGGCTAGGGTTGCCATTAGCAGTTCGTTTAATTGGCCCTGCAAGGGCAAAAAAAATGGTTATAGGAGGAGAAAATGAAAATGCAGAAACACTGCTTTCATGGGGCTTCTATGATGAAGTGTGTAAACCAGAAATTTTAATTCAACGTTCAAATGAAATGGCAAAACACTATGCCTCTAAACCTCCAATTGCTGCTCAAATGATTAAAAGAAGTGTAAATAATCTTGTTTATAAAAATGATGAATCAATTATGCATATGGATTATGACCAAACGTTATTAACTCATGAAACCAAAGACAGAAGAGAAGCAGTTACAGCCTTCTTTGAAAAAAGAGAACCTGAATTTAAAGGGGACTAATTAAGCAGACTTTGTTTCTAAAGCTTTTTTAGCTTCTTCATACTCATCAACCAATGCGTCGACTGCATCTTTAACGGACGGTACTTCATGCAAGTTTCCTATACCCTGACCTGATCCCCAAATATCCTTCCAGGCTTTCTTCTGGTTATCACCACCCATTCCGGAACTACCAAAATTCATATCATTTTTATCAGCATAAGGAAGGTTATCTGGATCCAAGCCGGCGTTTACAACACTAGGCTTCAAATAATTACCGTGTACACCTGTAAATGTCGAAGAATACATAATGTCATTAGCGGTACTCTCAACTATCATGTCTTTGTAACCTTCTGAAGCATTGGCTTCTTCGGTAGCTATGAAACGCGTGCCTATGTATGCAAAATCAGCGCCCATTGCCTGTGCAGATAAAATTGAAGCTCCATGAGAAATACTTCCGGATAAAGCCACAGGCCCATCAAAAAATTCTCTTACTTCTCTTACAAGTGCGAATGGACTTAGTGCACCTGCATGTCCACCTGCTCCAGCGCAAACTAATATAAGACCATCAGCCCCTTCATCAACCGCCTTCTTAGCGTGTCTGATATTTATAACATCATGCATTACTGCACCGCCATAACTATGAACTGCGTCTACCACAAACTTAGGCGCTCTTAAACTGGTAATGATTATAGGTACTTCGTGTTCTACACAAACCTCCATATCATGCTCTAGGCGATTATTTGAATGATGACAGATTTGATTAACAGCAAAAGGAGCAACAACCGCATCAGGATTAGTTTCTTTGTAATCAGCCAACTCCTTTTTCATCATACTAATCCATTCTGTGAGTTTTTCTTCAGGTCTAGCATTTAATGCAGGAAACGACCCTACAACACCAGCTTTACACTGTGCTAAAACAAGCTCAGGGTAAGAAACGGTAAACAAAGGAGCACCTATAACAGGTATCCTAGTCTTATCTTTCAAAAAATTTACAACGTCCATATTTTTCCTTATTTAATTACTGATTTGAGACCCAAAAAACTGCTGCCGCTACAAGACTAAGAATTATTACTACGGCAGCAATAGCATCTAGTTTACTGTCCTCTTGACGCATTATTTCTTTTTCCTGTTCACTGTGTTCGTTAGTCATTTTGTTTCCTTTTAGTTGAGATCGACAACTACTCTGCCGACTTGGCCACCAGTCAATATTTTAGAGATTTCGTCTTCTAAACCTTCTAATTTAACTTCTTTGACAAGCGAAGATAAATCTAATTTCCAATCCGTTGCAAAGTTTTCCCATACCTCTAACTTTTTTTCTATCGATATTTCAACAGAATCAACTCCTAAAAGGGCATTTCCTCTTAAAATAAATGGAAATATAGAGCTTTCAAAAGAAGGACCGCCAACTAGTCCACTACATGCAACTGCCCCGCCCGGTTTAAGCGATGCTAATAATAAAGTAAGTATATTCCCGCTTACAACATCTACACCAAAATCCCATATGGGTTTTCCGATAGGAGCTCTCGATACTTCGGAGAGTTGTTCTCTTGAAATAATTTCAGTAGCACCGAGTCCATTAAGTAAATCATTTTGTGAATCTTTACCAGTCACTGCAGTAACATTAGATCCTAGCTTCGATAACAGCATTACAGCTATTGAGCCAACTCCACCCGTTGAGCCAGTAACAATAGAAGCAGAAGATTCAAATCCCTTCTTGAAGTTATAATCATCAAGAGCCTTTATGGAAAGCCCGGCAGTTAAACCAGCTGTACCTAGAGACATCGAATCTTTCTCGCTTAAACCAGAAGGTAAATTTACGGCCCATGCAGAAGGCACTCTTATATATTCACCGAAACCTCCAGAAGTATTCATGCCAAGATCATATCCAGTTACGATTACAGAATCACCCTCTTTGAAATTTTGATTCGATGATTCTTCTATCGTCCCCACGGCATCAATACCGGGAGTATGTGGGTAGTTCCTCGTTACGCCTGGTGCACCTGAAGCTGATAGCGCATCTTTATAGTTAAGAGAAGAATAGTTAACTTTTATTAACAACTCTCCCTCGGGAAGATCATCAATAGATCTTTCAATTATAGATAACTGATTTCCTTGATCTGTCTTTACAGACTCCAATGCTTTAAATTTTTTTGTCATGAGAAACGGTCCTTGTTTATCAAATCATAGAATTTAATTAAAGATTTTTCTATTACTATCTGCATAGAAATTGCGAACCTCTCGGTAAGGTTTTTCTTTTCAACAAATTCTATCTCAAATAATTTAGCACCTTTTGATAAGCTAACAAGATAGTTATCAGAAGTTTCTAATGAGTCAACTAATCCTACTTTTACTGCATCCTCACCTTGCCAAGTTTCCCCAGTAGCTACTATTTCAGTATCGACTTGAGGCCTTTGTTCTTTTACAAAATTTTTAAATATTAGATGCAGATCTTCGAGGTCTGATTTAAATTTCTCTCTACCCTCGTCTGTATTTTCTCCCAAAGTTGTAAGAGTTCTCTTAAATGCACCAGCAGTATGCATCTCAAAATCAATTGAATTCTTTTTTAACAATCTATGGAAATTAGGCAATTGTGCTATGACACCAATAGATCCAACTATTGCCCATGGTGCGGCAATAATCTTAGTTGCAACGCAGGACATAAGGTAACCTCCACTAGCTGCAACTTTATCTATGCAGACCGTGAGATTTATTTCATTATCAACTAATCTCTTTAGTTCTGCCGCACATAGTCCATATGCATAAGCAGATCCTCCGCCACTCTCCACTCTGATTACAACCTCTTTACATTCTGTATCAGATAAGAGAATCGCATTTACTTCTTGTTTAAGTTTTTCTACCTCTGAAGCTTGAATATCGCCTTTAAAATTAAGAATAAAAACTGAGTCAGTGTGTTTATTATCCTTGCCCTTGTCTTTCTTTTTCTTATCTTTTAAATTTTCTTTATTAAATTTTTTCAGTTCCTTTGGATTCATGACTGAGCCTTTTACGGCATTGCCCATTTCTTCGAATTTATCCGAAAGGTTAGTGATGGATAGTTTTCCTTTTGCTTGGCTCTTGCCCTTAGAACTACCGATTACCATTAACAAAGGGACAGTGATAGCCAAGGCAATAGTGAATACCTTCAATAGAAAAATAAGATAATCAGTTAATATTTCCATTTACTTTGGTTGCATTCTTATGCCACCATCCAATCTAATGGTTTCACCATTTAAAAAAGGATTCTCAACTATATGCTTTGTTAATGAAGCATATTCATTTGGCAAACCTAATCTTTTAGGGAATTGAGTCATCTCTATCAAAGGATTTCTCACGGTGTCTGGTGCCATAGCCATTAAAGGAGTATCAAATATCCCTGGAGCAATGGTATTAATTCTTATTCCCATTCTTGCCAAATCTCTGGCTATAGGTAAAGTCATACCGACAACCCCCCCCTTGCTTGCACTATATGCTGCCTGTCCAATTTGACCATCAAATGCTGCTACAGAAGCTGTATTTATAATCACTCCACATTCTCCATCTTCATTGGGCTCATTATTTCCCATGACTACCGCAGCTAACCTTAGAACATTAAAGGTACCATTCAAATTAATATCTACTACTGTTTTAAAATAATCTAATGGATGTGCACCGTCTCTCCCTACAGTTTTACTAGCGCTACCTATTCCTGCACAGTTTACTACTATGTGTAAGCAACCAAATTCTTCAACTGTCTTATCGATTGCGGATTGAACAGATGATTCATCTGTTACATTGGCAATTACATATGAAGAATCAGATCCCAGTTTTTCAACAGCTGCTTTCGCATTGTCTTCATTTAGGTCTAGTAACATTACTTTTGAGCCTGATCCTACTAATGCTTCAGCGGTAGCAAGGCCTAAACCAGAAGCTCCACCTGTAATTAGAGCAACTTTATTTGAAATTTCCATTTTTTCTCCTTCTTAGTAGCAATTAAAGTTGCATGATATTACACGAATAAAATAAAAAATTCTCAAATAGTATCCTGTAAAGAACTAAAATAACCTGCTTCGCACGAAATTAGTGCAAAATTATTTATTAAAACCCTATTTCTTTGGCATTCAAGTTGCATAGTTATGTGTGTATTATTAAAAAAACTTACAAGGAGTTAGGATGAAAAATCTTATTAAATTAGGGGCCATAGCATTCTTTTCAAGTGCAATGACCTTGCAATCAGCCGAATTCGAAAGCAATATCGCAATGTCAAGCGACTATGTTTGGAGAGGCATGACGCAAACTGCTGAAGAACCAGCTATCTCTGGTGGATTCGATATAGCTGGTGAAAGTGGACTATATTTTGGAACTTGGGCTTCCAACGTTGAATTTGGTGATGGAGCAGCTCTGGAATTAGATTGGTATGCAGGCTATGCAGGTGAAATGGAAGGTGGATTAAGCTATGACATCGGATATTTAGCATTTACATACCCTGGAGAAGACTCTCTAGATTTTGAAGAAATCTATCTCGGACTCGGATATAGCTATTTCGGTCTTACTTACTCATCAGGACAAGATTCTGCACCCGATAACACAGAATTCTCTGTTGCTCTTGGTGAAACTGGTTTAGGTGTTACTTATGGTGACTACGACGAGTACGGTGAATACACTATAATCAGCTACGATCTACCAATTTCTATTGCTGGTTTAGGTGTTTCCCTAGCCTGGAATGACTTCAGTGCAGAGGACTCAAGCGGACTTTCCGACGAAGACACATTCGTCATTACATTTTCTATGTAACTCTTAACTCCCCGTTAAGTAAGCATTCTTAATCTCCCCATTAAGATGCATTAAGGGCCAGACGAAAGTCTGGCCTTTTCTTTATTTACAATTGGCCTAGCATAAGTCATCAAAAACTCGTTTCTCTCTTCAGGCTTCAAATTTGCACATCTCTTTTCAAGCATAGAAATCTTGCTGGGCATATCCGATATTGTATCTTTATTCTCTTGTTGGATATTTATTTCAGGCAATAGATCTAAAGCTGCTTGGTTAGTGGGCCAAATATGATAATTATTTATAATTTCTCTCTGTATCATTTCAGCTAGATGGAGTGTGGTATCCACTGGATCAGAAATAGGTTTACATATATGTAAATGAACTCTGCCTTTATAGCCAAAAATTCCGGTAGACATTTCTTTGATATCACTTTTATTTATTTCTTCAAGGGTCAAGGAATCCTGATAATCCCAACCTCTTGCTTTGACATAATCCAATGGGTCATATTCATAGGAAATAACAATTGGAGTTAAGTTAACGCTTCTGACCCATTCATAAATTGAAAGTGCCTTTCTTTGTTCTAGATATAGCATTTTTAAAACACCCTCATCTGTAAAGTCATTACCATCATTTGCTCTTCCTTCTCTTTGAGCAATCCAGATACTCTCTTTATCATTCATTAGTGAATGATTGATGTAAGCAGAGAGTTTTGATAATTTTCTTAAAGTTTCCTTTACTCCTTTGATATTTCTGTGAACAATGAAACTTTTATTCAGCCTCATAAGCATTTCAGCATACCCATCATCTAGAAGGTTATCTCCAATAGCGATTCTTACAGTACTGAGTCCTTGGGTATAAAGGAGATAATTTAGAAAAGCAGGATCAAGAGATATATCTCTGTGATTGCCTACAAAAAGTGTAGGTTTTTCAGTTAAATTCTCAACTCCACTATATGTAAAACCATCTGTTGTTTTGTCGATCATCTTCGTCACTAAAGGAGCCAAACAGTCTTGAAATTGATCTATAGAATTGCAGTCAGAAAAAATCTGCTTAAATTTTCTTCTTATATAAATGCGGTTTATCTTTGAGAAATATTTATGGGATCTTGGAAAAATTAAACTAGAAATATAATTATGAAAATCTTCATTTGATTCTAGCTCATTCAGCTTTATGGCGACTTGATCATCGTCATAAGAAGCTATATCACTAAAATCCATTTTTTATAATTGGTCTATAAAATCTATAATTTCTGTTCCAACAATAGTTGGCTGTCTATAAGTTATATCATGAGTTCCCTCTTCCAAAACAACAAGTTTTCCATTATCAAATATCCTTTGATATTCCTCTGACCCTGAAAAAGGAACTATTCCGTCTTTTTTTCCCCATAAAGCAAGCATAGGTATTTCTTTTTTACTAAGATTTTCGTACATTTCACGAACATCAAAAAGATTAAAATTCCTTATAGTTGATAAAAGAGATTCATTGAAACCTTTAAAACGCAGTTGATCTTGAAAGAGTGGTAAAAATTTATCTTCATTTATAGACAACGGATCATCGCTATATTGAGTTTCAGACATATTTCCTACGCCATATAATCTATGGCTAAATACTCTCCAAAACCAATCTCCAACGACGGGCATAGTTATCCATGATTTAGTCTGAGGAAGAGATTTACTGAAACCTGCAGGAGCAATTAATGAAACGCTTGTTACTTCGTTAGGATACTCAGCTGCATAATAAGATGCAATTGGTCCTCCCATGGAATAGCCAACTATATGAACTTTCTCATTTATTTTTTGAGATAGTATCAATTCCCTCAAAGTTTCAAGATAAAGATGCTTATCGTATTTTGTTCTAGGCCTTTCTGAATAGCCTCTGCCAAAATGATCATAAACAAGGACCTTGTAACCAGAGTTAGTGAAATTATCTAGTAAGCCTTGCCATACAAAACTAGGTGTTGAAAAGCCGTGCACCAAGATCAAAGTCCCCTTCAAATCGGTTGAATCGTCCGGTAAAAACCAACGATAATAGATATTGCCTCTTGAAAGCTCTACCCAATTTCCCTCAGAAGGAATATCTGATTGCAAAATTTTCTTTAATCCATAAATCTTATAAAGATAAGGTAAGGCCAGAGCCAAAAAAATAAATAAAATCCCTATTAAAAGTTTCTCCATAGATAAGCTCAATCAATATAGTATAGTTATTAAAAATAGTAATATCTATGCATCCATTTTTTCGAGATTTCAACTTTTATGGTTTTGTACATAGAGGTGGGGATGAAGTAGAAACAGAAAATACCTTAGAAGCCTTTGAATACTCATCAAATTTAGGATTTATTTTTATAGAAACAGATGTTCAATCTACTAAAGACGGTCATATAGTTATATTTCATGACTCAACTTTAAAGAGGATGGCAGGTATAAATAAGCGTGTAAAAGACCTGATGTTAGACGAAGTAAAGGGAATAGAATTAATTAATGGTGGCAGGATCCCTTTATTAAGTGAAGCACTCGATAGCTTTCCTAACCTTAGATTCAATATTGATATTAAAACTGAGGATGCCTTAGAAAACACCGTAAAAATTATAAAAGAAATGAGATGCTTTAATAGATCCTGTTTAGCTTCATTCTCTTCTTCAAGGTTAAATAGAATAAGAAAACTAGCCGGTCCAGAAGCATGCACTTCTTCTGGACAAATGGATATATTCAAATTGATATGCAAATCTTTAGGAATTAGTTTAAGAATTAATACGGCTGATTGTGCTCAAATTCCTATAAAGCAATGGGGAGTGCCTATTCTCACTAAGAGATTTCTTCGAATTGCAAAGAAGGAAAATAAACTTGTTCATGTTTGGACTATCGACAATAAAGAAGAGATGTTCAAATTAATTGACTTTGGTGTTGATGGAATAATGACAGATAAGCCTAGTATTTTAAAACAAGCCATGACTGAAAGAGGCTTTTCTGATTTAGGGAACTCTCCTTAAAATTATTAATCCAGGTATAAATAATAAAAGTAAGCTTAGTATGCCTAGGCTAGGGCTATCTGTTAAGAGTGCAATTCCTGAGACCATAAAGGGACCTATAAAGACTGAAGATTTTCCAATGAAATTATAGAATCCAAAGAATTCTGCCGCTTTATTGCTGGGTATTAGGCTACTAAAATAAGACCTGCTGATAGCTTGTACTCCACCTTGAACAAGACCGATGATAGATGCCATGATAAAAAATTCTAATGCACTATCCATCTGGGAACTAAATATAACGACTCCTATGTAGATGATAATCGCAAATGAAAGAGATTGTTTATGCCCGAATTTGTCAGAATACCTTCCAAAAGCTAGTGTTGCGGGAAAGCCAATAAATTGAGTAAGTAAAAGAGCTGCTATCATAGATTGTGCTGAAAGGCCTATATCAGAACCATAAGATGTTGCCATTCTTATGATCGTATCTACACCATCCATGTAAAGAAAATATGCTAGTAAGAAAATAACAGCACTTTTATATTGTCTGACCGAACTTCCTGTTTGGTAGAGACTAGAGAAAGCTTGCCCTGAAATTTCAAAAAAACTTTTCCTACTTACTGAGAATTGAGGCTCTTTTACACCTGTAAGTAGAGGAACTGTAAAAATACTCCACCAGATAGCTACACTCAAAAAAGACCATAAAACAGCCTCAATTTGTGAATTAAGTCCAAAGAAAGATGGAAAGGAGAACATTAAGACATTGATTAAAAATAATATCCCTCCACCAAGATAACCAAGAGAAAATCCTAAAGATGATACACGATTCCTTTCATGATCTTCAGCGACCGAAACTAATAAAGAGTCGTAGAAGATATTTCCACCTGAAAATCCAATCACACCAAGTGCATAAAAGGTAATAGCAAATTTCCATGAACTTTCAGGAACGAAAAATAAATAACCAGTTGCTATTATTCCTAAAACTGCGAACGTTAGAAGCAGCTTTTTTTTTGAGTTTCCTACATCGGCGTAAGCTCCTAAAATAGGTGCACTTAAAGCTATCAGTAAACCAACAACAGAATTTGCTGTACCAATGACAAATGTACTCTCTCCATCAGTTAAATCGTTTGCCCAAAAAGATTTAAAAAAAATAGGGAAAAAACCAGCCATTACAGTTGTGGCAAATGCAGAATTAGCCCAATCATAAAAGGCCCATCTCCATGCTTGTGTTGATAATTTTCTTTGACCTTTCATGTGATTTGTGGGAATAATAACCCTTTTATTGGGAGGAAAAAATGGAAGAGGATAAAAAAACGTATAAATATATGACAATGTTTAGTGTAATCATTGCTGTGGTTGTGGTGGCACAAATTATTTTGGCAAATTATTTGCAATCAATTTATTAAATACAAATATTGAGACACAAAACTAAGGAGAGAATATGAACTCAAAAATATGTGAACTTCTAGATATAGAATTCCCTTTAGTAGCTTTCACCCACTGCAGAGATGTGGTTGTAGCGGTATCTAAAGCAGGTGGATGTGGAGTTTTAGGCGCTGTTGGTATGTCACCAGAACAGTTAGAGAAAGAATT
>CACNCK010000016.1 GCA_902618945.1 uncultured SAR86 cluster bacterium | reverse complement strand
CTTAAATCTAAGCCATACTGCTCCATCATCATCAGGGCCAGAACAAGATAGGTTATGTCATCATCAACTTCAGCCCTTTCCATCATTCCTAAGCAACATCGTTTATTAGCACCCCTCAGTAATTCATGTTCCATATAGTTGACGTAGTTACGAAGAGGAAGTGATCCTGAATCCTGTAAAAAGGTATTTAATCCTTGTGGGCCTTCTCTCATAGAAATCATTTCTACAGGTTTTCCTAATAAGCAACCCGATATTCTCCCCTGCCAAGCTGCTCTAATTCGTTCTTCATGCGTCATAATTTTTCCTCAATCAATCCAAGACTTCTTCTTTTATTTCATCAAAAACCATTTCTTCCTCAAAAATTAAAGTCTTTATATCTTTCATTCTATCTACATAAAGTTTTCCAACTAAATGATCCAACTCATGCTGAAAAACCGTAGCTAGAAAATCTTCAGCCTCAATAGTTTTTGGTTCCGCATTTTCGTCTAAAAAATCTACTCTTATACTTCTGGGTCTTTCGACAAAACCTCTTAATCCAGGAACACTAAGACAACCTTCCCAAAAACCTTGTTCAGTTTTATCCACCACAGAAACTTTTGGATTAAAGATGACATAAGGCTCACTATCCTCCATGTCTGGATATCTATCTGATTCTTCAGATAACTTTATTACAGCTAGTTTTTTTAAAATGCCAATTTGAGGAGCTGCTAATCCAATTCCACCAGCAACTTCTAGAGAGTCCCACATATCTTCAAGTAATAATTTTGTTTCTGGACTTTTGATTTCTTCAATAGTGAAATCTTCAGCCTCTTTTCTTAAAAGAGGGTTACCCATTTTTAATATTTCTTTAACGCTCATAAGAATCTACTTTACAGAGTATCTGAGAATAAATCTCATTAGTAATTTTATCTGGAATTTATGTTACTTTTTTTTTATGAATAATCCAAAAGTAGTTCAAAAGTTTCCTTACAAAGTTACCGTTGAGTCTGAAAAAAATTACTGGTGGTGCAGTTGTGGAAAAAGTTCTAAACAACCTTTCTGCGATGGCTCCCATGAAGGCACTGAATTCTTACCATTGAAAGTAAAACTCGATGAGGAAAAGGATGTTTTTTTCTGCGGATGCAAGATGAGTAAAAACGGCGCTTTTTGTGACGGAACTCATAAAGATCTTTAAACTTATTCGGGATCAGCTATTTTAAGAAGTTGCTTGCCTTTATTTTGGCCTGTGTAAAGCCTCAATAAAGTATCAGGGGCATTCTCGATACCCTCCTGTATATCTTCTTGATAAATAATTTTTCCTTCTTGGACCCATTGCATCAATTCTCCAATTGCCTCAGGGAACCGATCCATATAATCCAACACTATAAATCCTTCCATCCTAGCTCGCTGTATTAATAGAGCAGTATAGTTTGATGGTCCAGGAGCAGGAGTCTCATTGTTGTAGCCTGAGATGGCACCACAAATCGCCACTCGAGCATTTTGGTTTATGCTTATAAGTGATGTGTTTAGGAATTCTCCTCCAACATTATCAAAAATAACATCTATGCCTTCTGGACACAATTCAGGAATAACTTCCT
The DNA here is from genome assembly GCA_902618945.1 of uncultured SAR86 cluster bacterium. Lineage (GTDB taxonomy): Bacteria > Pseudomonadota > Gammaproteobacteria > Magnimaribacterales > Magnimaribacteraceae > Magnimaribacter. The sequence continues at coordinate 33,900 of CACNCK010000016.1, read as the reverse complement.
CTAAATTTGCTGTTTTGTAATCTATTGCTGCATCAATTTTTACTTCTTCAGTTAGCCATTTACATTTCTCAACTCCGCCAGCAACACCTATAACACGACAGCCTTTTATTTTGGCAATTTGTGCAGCAATAGATCCTGTGGATCCCGCTGCTCCAGATATGAGAACTGTATCTCCTTCTTTAGGCTGTCCAACATCTAATAAACCAAAATATGCCGTGAGTCCTGTAATGCCAAAGACGCTTAAAGGTGCTGTGAGAGATGCTCCATCTGGAATGACAGTAGCGTTTAAAATACCCTCTCCATCTGAAATGGCGTACTCTTGCCATCCAAAAGTGCCTTGAACTTTATCACCTACAGAATAATTAGGATTATTTGATTCAATGACTTGGCCTACAGAGCCAGCTCTCATTACCTCTCCAATTCCAACTGGTGGTACATAGCTTTTTCTATCTTCCATCCAACCTCTTTGAGCAGGATCAAAACTAAGATACAAGTTCTTTATAAGAAACTCTCCGTCTTCAATATCTCTTACTTCCTCCTCTTCATAAGAAAAATTATGTTCCCCAACCATCCCGACTGGTCTGCTAGCTAAGGTCCATTTTCGGTTTCTTAAATTTTTCATATTACTCACTTAACATTGAAGACATGTCTCAGTCCTCTGTTAAATAATGCTCCAGTGATGGTGAAGTGCGTCTCGTCTTCTAAAATCAAACCCTTTAACTTAAGGCTTGGATAATTTCTGCTATTGAGCCTTTCTATCATTTGTTCGGTATAGTCAGCGGTTTTGGCTTTGGAGAAGATCTCAACCATTACTGGATTCATTTTTTCTAGATAAGGTCCAATAACATCTTCTTCTGCTCCGGATGCTATGTATACAATAGCTTCCATATCCTCATTATTTTCAGAATATCTTTCTTCAAGATCAAAAGTATTGGGATGGCTCCACTCTTGCCAAGGACTACCAATCACATATCTCTTAAAGGCTTTTGGCTGATGAAACAAAGTGTAGAGTCCAAATAAGCCGCCCATAGAGTCTCCAATATATGTCGTGTCATCAGAAACATTAAATCTTTCTGAAACCCAATCCCTTAATTCAGTTGTTAAAAACTTTAAGAACTTATCCGCACCGCCTCCCTTTACTTCCCTGAGAGTCATTTGTTCCATTAGTTTTTGATTTTCAATATCCTCAACAGGCGTGAATTCGCGAGTTCTATTAGTTACAAACTGCATGAAGTCTGGCTCATCACCTAGCTTGTATTGTATGCCTATGAAAAGAGCCGGCGGAATTTCTCCACCAAGGTATAATCCATCGATAGTATTGATGTAGCCTCCGGCTGAAATATTACAATCTGTCCCATAAATTACTGGCAAAGGACCGTCTCCAAATAAAGAAATAATATTGGGATCCGGTTGTTTTACTAGTATCTCGAAAGTTTCTCCAATTATCTCTGATTTAAGTTCATGTATCTCTACATCGTGAAATTCTAAATGTCTCATAATCTACCTCGGGTATCTAATCATGGGGTGAGCTGGGGGTGAATCTCCAATTTCTATCCTCTTTATAGTTTCAAATCCATGTCTTTCATAAAGACTCATATTCATGGGATTGGAAGATTCAAGATATGCAATTTTTCCTTGCTCATCTGCCTGTTTTAAAGATTCCTTAAGAATTAAAGAACCAATGCCCTGACCTTGTTTTGAAGGATCTAAGCCTATAAAAGGTAAATACCAGTGATCTTCTTTAGGGTGACAATCATCAAATTCATCGAACATTTGTAAGGCACTTTCCAGCCTATTAGAGGGAATATCTTCAAGCGTTGGTCCGAGCACCTCGGGATCTAAATGGATTCCAGGAGGGTGCCAAATTGCCCCTCCATAATAATTTTCATCCGTAAAAATAGAATCTGACTCGAGTGCTGGTTTAGAAAAAGCATCCATCCAAAATGCAAAATTCTTTAAAAATTTATGTGGATCGGGAAAAAACCATCTCAGTAAAGGATCGGCAGCAAACCCTAGAGTGATTGCACTCTTTACCTCTTCAACATTGGATGAATCTGCTTTTATAATTTTTGGCATATCCATTCTCTTCTCCCCATATCTAATTCAAACTTACAATGAGTGTATATAATAAAACTATTCCAATCCAGCCCACCCAGAATGTTCTCGCTAATTGCCTAAGTGGAGAAAGATCCATATATTTATCATCATCTCTATCCTTCGGTCTCTTTGCAAAATCATAAATAATGGCAACCCAAAATAAGAGAAATACAGAATATAAAATTACAGAATACAATTTCCTACCTCCCTAAACAGCTTCCCTTTTTATCATCCAAGTCCAGAGCAGCTAACATGGCATAATATATATCAGTGTTATCAAGCGTTCCTGTGAAGTTTACTGAGCCTGGTCCGTAAGCATACACTGGAACCGGAACACCAGTATGAGTTCCAGTTCCTACAGCAGTATTAAAAGAAAACTTAACATCATCTAATGAATTATCTATTGGATTAGCAGGTTCTATCAATAGACCACCTACCTCATGATCTGAAGTGACTAAAACTAAAGTATCTTGTCTTTCCTTTGCAATTTCTAAGGCTAAGTCTACTGCTTCATCAAAATCTTCCATTTCCCTTATGAGATAATCGAAATCATTGACATGGCCTGCCCAATCTACTTGAGATCCTTCTGCCATGATGAAAAAACCCTCACATCCTTGATTCATTAATAAGTCAGAGCGTGTTACTGAGTACTGAAGCATTTCTGCTAAAGAGGGTTCAAGATCGTGATTATCCTTTTTATCTTCATCCCTTAAATGCTCATCAGCAAAAAGTCCTAATACTTGCTTATCAAGAGAACTAGAAATTTCGGATAATTGATTTTTTTCAGTCAGCACAATATGAGATTCCTTAATCTCATCTAAAAGATTTCGTCCATCCTCCCTTTTTCCGCCCTGTTCTTCTGGTGTAAAGAAATAACGCCCCCCACCCAGAATAGTTGCGACTCTAGAATCAATCATTTGTGAGCTGATAATATCTGTCTTACTCCTTAAATCTACATGAGCAGCAAATGCAGCTGGTGTAGCATGGGTAACCTCGGAAGTGCTGATTAAGGAGCTCACAAATCCGAATTTATCGATTGTTTCAGTTAAATTTTCAAGTTCATTGAGGTCTTGATCTAATCCAAGTGCACCATTATTTGTTTTGAACCCTGTGCTATAGGCAGTAGCAGAAGATGCAGAGTCAGTGACGGCTGCATTATAGGAATGGGTTAAAACAATTCCGGAATATGGAAATTTATCCATTGAAATGCGCTCATTAAGACTACCTTTCATCATACGGTATGCTGTTATTTGACTCAGACTCATGCCGTCTGCAATAAGCAAAATGATATTTTTTGCTTTATTGTCTACGTAAGATAATTCTTTTGGAGAGGCAAATATACCATCTTCAATTTCGGTCACGTACACGTCTTTCTCATCGAGCGTTGCAGTGTCAATTGGAAGGTTTTCCATAATATATTTGATAGCAAAAGTTTCCGTTAATTTGAAACCAGTAAAAGAACCTATCAATAAAGCAACTATTACTAAAAAGTACCTATTCTTTAAAATCATATTATTTTCCTTGATACCTTAAAAGGGTTCTCCACGCAGTTTCTTGTAACTTTCTTTGATTCTCAATTCCAATTCCGTAATCATAAGAATTATTGACTGGTGATACATTATATATGGAGGAATAAATCACTGCTGCCATCAAATATGTACCTGCCTTACTCGGATGTCTCTTATCTGGTGTAAAAAGTTCTATTGAAGGATTTTCTTTTTGAGAAAGCTCAAATGCAAGACCCACGGGAAAAACAGCTATATTGTTTTTATTTCCTGCTGCGATATAGGCTGAAGCAAGTCCTTCTAACATATCCGGCTTATCTTTATAGGCCCATGTCATCAAAAGAGAAGGCTCTACATCATACTCGCGGAGTGTTTTGCTATGTTGGTCTACATAAAAATTAAATAAATCTTTTCTATCTGGATGAACTGGACATTGACTACAATCCATCATAATTGCTAAATCATAATTTTCTGGCTCATACTTTTTATATTTATTTTTTGAAGTGATCGAAAAAGAACCTATCTTTTCATTAGTGACATATGATTCAACATCATGCCATTCTAAAGAAGAACTATTGATTGTAATATTTCTAAAACGATGTCCTTTACCCAGTTCTGAATTAGCTTTAACCATGCCAAGAGTGGGCTTATGGACACCATTGTTATAGTAGAAAAAACTATTTCCAATGAAAACTACAGACTTTGGATTATCAACTAATGGACTGGTCAATAGTGGTTTCTCTTCGGCAAATAATTTCTCATGTGAGATGAGAAAAATAGTGCAAAAAAGTAAGCCTAAATGATAAATTTTCGCTTGCATCTTGCACATAGAATAGCAAAGATATAGTTAAGGGGAGAAAAACTATGGAAAAAATTGATACAGGAACTGATCACCTAATTTTTGAAAAATCCAATGGTGTTGCATTATTGACAATGAATAGACCGGAAGCCAGAAATGCTATGTCTGGAGAGATGAACCAAGCGATGCAAGAAGTACTGGCTGAAGTCGAATTGGATAAAGAAATAAGATGTGTTGTTCTAACTGGAGCTGGAAAAGGTTTCTGTGCTGGCGGAGATGTAAAAGGCATGGCATCTTCAGGAGATGGAACAGTCGGTGACAACACGATTGACTCAGCTATACATAAGCAGAGAGTTCACCAAAGAGCAACATCTGGTAAGTTATTTAAAATGCCAAAACCAACAATAGCTGCACTTCCTGGAGCTGCAGCAGGAGCAGGGCTCTCCTATGCTTTAGCATGTGATTTACGACTCATGTCTAGTTCAGCAATTATGACTACTGCATTTGCTAAAGTTGGATTTTCTGGTGACTATGGAGGTTCCTACTTCATGACTCAACTCTTAGGGTCGGCTAAAGCAAGAGAGCTTTATTACCTATCTGATCGAATCACAGCAGAAGAAGCTCTTAAACTAGGATTGACAAACTGGGTTTGTGAGCCTGATGCGCTAATGGAAAAAACTATGGAAATTGCCAATCGATTAGCTTCTGGCCCCTCAGTGGCGTATCGATACATGAAAGAAAATTTGAATAGAGCAATGCATGGAGAAGTAGATGATTGTCTTGATTTAGAGGCAACGCATCACATACATTGTGGTCAAACTGAAGACCATAGAAATGCCACTAAAGCTTTTGTAGAAAAAAAAGAGCCTGTATTTAAAGGTAGATAAAAGAGGAAGCAACGATGGAAAACAAAATTAAAAATAATTTAAAAATAGATAAAAGAATACGTGCACTTTTTGGAGAAGTCGAACTCGGCTCTGTTACATCAAGCCCAGCATCAACTCGTGAAGGAATAATGGCTGATCAGGAAAGTGAGCAAGCAAAACAAGGTCGAGCCATTTTAGAAATGGTTAATAATGCTTCACATTACAAAGAAGTTGTTCCGCATACAGGTTTAATAACATCGACAAAAGAATTTATTTCAGATCCAGATGGCAATACGATCAAAGTCCAATATATTCGACCAGATACAGAAGAAGAATTACCCTGTGTTTATTACATCCATGGGGGAGGTATGATGGTCAGCTCGTGTTTTGATGAATTATATTCTGCTTGGGGAAGATGTATTGCTAGGCAAGGCGTTGCAGTAGCGATGGTAGATTTTAGAAATGCCATGTGGGCATCATCGGCTCCTGAAGTTGAGCCCTATCCTGCTGGATTAAATGATTGTGTATCAGGTCTTAAATGGGTTCATGCTAATTCAAAAGAGCTCAATATAGACAACACCAGAATCATTGTTGCCGGTGAAAGCGGAGGAGGAAATTTAACCATAGCCACAAGTTTGAAACTCAAACAAGACGGTGATATTGAATTGATTAAAGGTCTATATGCTTTATGTCCCTACATAGCAGGACAATGGCCCTTACCGGAAAATCCCTCCTCAGAAGAGAATGAAGGTATTTTACTCTCGCTTCATAGCGAGCATGAATACTCTCACGGCGCCATTATTTATGGGATAGAAGCTTATAAAAATAAAGATCCACTAGCTTGGCCCAGTTTCGCAACTGAGGACGATGTAAAAGGTCTTCCCAAAACTTATATTTTGGTCAATGAGATGGATCCACTCAGAGACGAAGGTGTGAACTTTTATCGTTTACTGAGGGAAGCTGATGTGGATGCGCAGTGCAGACAGGTGATGGGTTCAGTTCATGCAACAGATATATTTCTTGGCTGCCCGGAAATTAGTGACGAAACCGCACTATCGATTGCGAACTTTGTAAAAAATTAATTTATATCTTCTGGATCATCCGGAAGAAAGTTGTCCTTAGATTCGATGGTCATCACATCAACAATAACTCCTATGACCATGTTTAATAGAACAACGGCATTGATAATGATGAAGCTAACAAAATATACCCATGACAAGGGATAAATTACTATTACGTCACTCATTATGGCTCCCCAGTCGTCATAGGTCGCAACTTGCATGAGTGTGAGCATTGCAACACCAATATTGCCCCAACGATCTGGTTCGATTTCACCAAAAATTAAAGTGCCAATTGCGCCCCATATATAAATAAAGATAAACATTAAAAGCGCGATAAAACCGACTCTAGGTATAGTTTTAATAAGAGCCTCTATGATGTGTCTGAAAGCAGGTACTACTGTAACTATTCTTAAGATTCTTATTATCCTTAATAGACGAGCAACAAAAACACTTTCAGCTCCCCCAACAGGGATTAGGCTTATGGTGACTATGATGAAATCAAATACATTCCAGCCATCTTTAAAAAACTTAATTAGAGATCTCTCAGCAATCATTCGAATGACGATTTCTATAGTGAAAAATATCGTGATAGCGTAGTCAAAAACCTCAAGAAGATAGATATAGTTAGAGGGAATGTCATAAGATGATACACCCGCATATAATGCCGATGCTAGAATCACAGATATAACGAGAGAATTAAAAAACTTACTGTTTCTGATCTTTAGAAAAAAATCTACAAAACCATTCATCACTATCTCCTTTTTTGCATTATAGTTGACAAATTTAATCTACTAGCAACCACCATTTTCACAAAGCAGATAAATTCCTTCCGCTATATAGAAAACATTGGCCCCAGCCGTGGCCGTAGCCGTATCTCCTGATGAAATAACTTTATTTTATGAAACTATAAGGTCCCTTTACTCTTGAGGTGATTAATTAATTGCTTATCGTGAGTTGTTATAGCTGAGAAACCCTCTCTTAAAGCAGGCTTCCATCTAGGATTAGAAGATCCTAATACTTCGTCTCCCATTATGGTTACCCTTTGAATAATCCTCTCACCCACAAAATCATTTACTACATAATGTTGAGTGCTTCTGTTATCCCACATAGCAATAGTACCCGGCGTCCATTGATAACGAACAGTGAACTGAGGTCTTGTCACCCACTTTGTCAAATAAGAAAGCAACATATCGCTCTCCTCTATATTCATTTCTACAATTCTTCTAGTGAAATGCTCATTTACATATAAAACTTTCTTACCTGAAATGGGATGCAACCTCACAACGGGATGAATAGCTGTTTTTTCAGGTTTTCCATGAGGTCTTGCATCGTGAAGGGCAGTTATTCCTTCACACAAATCTTTTATTGGGTCAGATAGAGCTTCGTAGGCCGCATTTAAATTACTCCACATAGTGTCTCCACCCAGCTCGGGACACTTAACCATATGGAGTACCGACATAATAGCTGGAGAGTCTTGAAAAGTTATATCCGTATGCCACTCATCAGCTATTCCACCAGAACTAGCAGCAAGCTCAAAAATCTTTGGATGAGTCACTGTCTTATTTTTTAGATTTGGGTGTCCTTCAAGTTCACCAAACTTAGCACCGTATTCGACATGCTCATCTTGACTCAGTTTTTGACCAGGAAAAAAAATTACCTTGTGTTCAGTCAAAAGAGACTTAATCTCCTCCACTTGATCATCGGACACTTTTGCTAAATCGACTTCTGTAATTTCAGCACCGAGTGCTGCTGAAATCTGTCTAACTATCATGCTCACTATTTATGACTCTACATGGAACAATTTATTATAAATCCTCCATTCGCCATCTTTTTCTAGGAAAGAAAGCGTGTCTAAAAAGACATGACCAATATAGCCATCTCTTACTGAGACAGATGCTGTTGAGCCTGCAATATCACAAGAAACTATTTCGAGAAGAATTTCATCACCCTTTTCCTTTGGTGATGGATTTTGGCTTTCTACAAATTCCGCAAATTGATCTACAGTCATTTCTGCAAGACCTGTTTCTAAATAGCCCGTGATCATCGCATTTGGATGAAAGGCTTGCCTTACTTTTTGGGGATCTGACTCATACATAGAATCAAAATATAACTGTACACCTTCTTTAATTTTCTCTTTAGCGTCCATAGTAAACCTCTTTAATATAAGTTACAGGATTCCATCTCAATCTATCAGGGATATGTTCAGCTCCCGGTATACCCCTTTCAATCATATAAGGCTTCAAAGCCTGTATAGCTTTGGCTTCATCATAGTGACAAATTCTCGGATACATGTGGTGCATTGAGTGTATTTGCATTGAATGATTTAAAAACCTTGGAATTTTATTAGTCCAAAACCTGGTATCTTTATAGCGCCCACTATCCAAACCTGAATGAGGCAAGTAGGAGAACACAACGCCTAAGTAGGATGTTGCTACTCTTTTTGGTATCCACCATAGTAGTAATGTTTCAATCGGGTAGAGAATAGCGACAAATATTTGCGCAAAGTAAAAAAGCAGAGTCCAAGCTCCTCCTTTTTCTAAAGCAGCTTTGAATTTCGGATCCTCTTCCATGTGTTTTTCTATGCACTGCATCGCCGGACCTTCATCGTTGAAAGAAACATTTACATTTTTAACCGCTCCGAGCCAGCTTTTAGCATTACCATGGAAAAAATCTGGATCATTATCTGGATCGTTAGTATGAGCATGATGTTTTAAATGAGTGGCCTTCAGTGCATCATGAGACTGAGCCAAGGGTATTACGCTTATTTGCCCTACCCAAAAATCTAACCATTGAAGATTCTTCCTACCTCCTGACAAATGACCATGCTGGCCAGCATGAGATGGAAGATAGGCATTACAAGCGGTAAAAAGAGCTATCGCAAATCCGACAAGGAGTGGAATTATTCCTTTTACCACAAGCACCCAGGTAACAATCCAGGTTGTAAATTGTCCAAGCCCTATAAGAATCATCTCCCATTCAATACGTCCCATGAACGTTCTAGCAACTTCTCTCTCTGCTTCTATAGACAAATCCATTGAATCATTGTCTAAGTAATCCATGTCCAACCTTTATTTTTTGCTAAGAGACCAAACAGAAGTCCTAAACCATAGCCAATTAAAGAAATAAGAAGACCTGCTTCAAAAAAATAGAGAAGAGTAGCTCCAAAAATACTACCCCAAAATAAAAGGCCGAACCAAACTAACGCCCATTGTTCAAGATGTTGACTTAACCACTCCATACAATCATTCTAGCCTTTATATTCGTTAGCTTCAATTTAAGGAGCATTTCTCTTGGCACCAATAAATTCTTTAGCTTCCTCGAATCCACCAATATTTGTTACCCTAGTATAGCCTTCTGCTTCAAGTATTTTCTTAGCTTTCCCAGACCTATTACCGCTTCTGCAAAACAGAAAGATTTCCTCATCTTTTGAAATAAATGTCTGAATATCTGAAATATTTTGCCATTCAATATTTTGTGTATTCACTATAGATTCGTTTTCAAACTCTGCAACTGTCCTGACATCGATAAATACAGTGCTAAAAATTAAATTTGACCAAAAAAATAATAAAAGTAGTAAGCGATACATTCGCTATTCCTCAAATCCAATAAAAGTAGCCACTTCTGAAACAGGCCTCCTTTTTGAAACTACCTTATTAGCTGGAAAATTATCATCTGGATAACCCATCGCCACACAAATCATAATGACTTGATCATCTGGAATCTTGGCATATTCTCTTACAACTGGAGACTGCATTATTCCCTGACTATTAATGACAGATCCAAGTCCTTTAGACCAACCAGCATTTACTAATCCGTTTACAGCCGCACCGCAATCAAACTTTGAGATGTCTTCATCTTTTAATTCTTTATCAAAAGTCACGATTATGGCTACTGGTGCATCAAATTGTCTAAAACCTCTTAACACCCAATCTTGTCTGGCTTCTTTATCATCTCTTTCTATACCCATTTCTTTGAAAAGCTGAATGGCGATCTCTATTTGTCTTTCTCTATGCACGCCCTGATAGCCCATGGGCGGTCTAATTTCTCTAGACGGCGGAACACCCTCAACATTTCTTTTTGTATTCTCTTTTCTAATATTGTCCAAGGCAGTTCCAGTAATAACATGAAAATGCCAAGGTTGTGTATTCATTGAAGACGGAGCTCTAGTAGCCAACTTTATGACTTCTTCTAAAACTGCTTTTGGTACGGGTTTATCTAAATAACCTCTTGCACTTCTTCTATCATTTATGACTTCTTCGTATCTCATGATTCATCCTTTTTTGTGACTTTATACTAAAAAAACTATTTTTTATCTTGAAAAAAATCTAAATGCCCTTAAATATCAGTTGAGCCGCTTTGCTAATAATCTTGGAAATTTCGGGCACGCACTTCCTTATAAATTGTAGACGCTCGGCTCCAATCTCACCTAAGATCTCATCGCTCATGGATGAGCGAGTTATGAGAAATCATAATCTTGAGAAAAGTGGTTGGTCAGTTTAATCGTATCATTGGCCATCCACTTTTTCTTAAGTTTCTATTGAATGAAGGCTTACTTCAAAAATTAATAAGGAGTTAGGAGGAATACCTGGCCTGCCCGCTGTTCCATAAGCAAGATCAGGATGTATAAATAATTTCCAACTATCCCCAACTTCCATTAGAGATATTGCTTTCTGGCATCCCGGAATAAGTTGAGCAAGAGTTACCACTAATGGTTCTCCATTTTCGATGGAGCTCCAGAAAACCGATCCATCTAATAAAGTACCATGGAAGTCTGCATTAATTACATCTTCAAGGCTTGGACTTATCCCGCTACCGCTCGTCTTTAATTTTTCATACTGAAGACCAGCCTCAATCTCGAAAACTCCAGGATTACTTAAATTATTCTCTAGGAAAATATCACTCTCTAACAAGTTATCTAAATTATCATCTCCTCCTGAACAAGAAATGACGATTAAAGCTGACATGATCACCAAAAATATATTTCTCATGATGATATTTTACACTTAAAAAAACTTATAAATGTTAGGTAATTAACTTCCTGATAACCATATTGGAGAAGACCAAGCTCTTTCCTGGATTGTCACGGGTATATCTTGTCTTGGTTTCTCTCCTGCCCTGATCGCATCCCAAGTTGACCACCTGCAAGTAGGATTTTCTAGGACTCTAGCATAATAAAAAGTATTTTGATCTTTTTTAAATTCAGGGTCTTTCCAAAAGGTTTTTATCTCTGGATCGCCCTTTTTAAGATCTATGGAGCAATCATCTAAGTTAACATTAGTATCATAGTCTTCGCACCTATGAGTTGTTGGATTTATATTTGCATTGTCAGAGCAAGCTATGTCAAAAACCTTTTCTCTATGCTCTCCTTCTTCCAGCCATCCTTTGATTATTTGAACTCTCTGTAAAGGCGCTCCAAGAGGATCAGAAATTGCCCAAACAAGAAATCTAGGACTTTCATCGCCCACTTGAGTGATTGTTCCTCCCATAGGAATATTTTTCACATAGGCATCTTTTATGAGACCAAGGTCACTAAGCTCTGAATCTTCTAGGTTATAACCAGCAAAAAAACGTATTTTTATTCTAGGTCCGCTGGTGCCAAATGTTTCCTTGCGTCTAAAGGCGTTATAAATCGAATCACGAGTATTTTCCTCAGCCCACACGCCTGCAAGTCCTGAAGATCCAAATCTAATTAAACGTGTTCCAATATTTAAATAACTTTCGCCTCCTATTTCACTGACTGTTTGAGGCCTAAAAACTTTTGATATAAATCCATAAAAACCTCTAAAAGGAACTGAACCTCGTAAATATGGTTCTCCATCTAAAAGTCCTATTTTGGAAAAATGCGTTTCCTCGGTATAGGAGCCACCTGCAACATGAGTATCACTCGATCCAATTACTCCGAATTTATAAGGATTAGATAAACCCTTTTCCTCGATTATTAATCCTCTTAAGTATGCATCTCTTACATAACTTCCTTTTAAATTACTAATAAGGTTCTCACCTTCAACATTTGTTTTTGCTTCGAAATTTGCCCACTCGTCATTCTTAGATAAAAATGGATGAGTCTCAGAAGTTCCTTTTGCTTGGGTTATCTCAACTAGGGGTTCATTCCGAAGACGTTGATTTACGTAAGCGCCATCTATCGGGCCTCCGTTATAATCATTCATAGAAAAGGCAGATCCTCCAGAGATATTTGAATTATGAGGAATGGCTAAGCTCTCTACCCCACTTACCCTTAATCCATCCATCCAGTCCCATAGTTTTTCAGGATCAAGGCTATCTGCTCTTGAGAAAATTCGTTCCGGAAGGTTCTTTGTATCCTTGAAGATTACATTCCGATGAAGATACTTATCATATAGCTCTACACTTGAAGTAAATTCATAACCGGCGAATGTAGTAAATATCCCTGGTTTGTATGCATCATTGGCTGCCTTAATTGTTTTTTTCCAGACCGAGTTACCTACTTCCTGAATTATATCTCTATCAATACTTCCATCTTCTACACCCTCAGCAAGTTCGTTACCAAAGGCTCTAAAAAGACCATTTCTCTCAAGAATTGAAAATATGCTATTACTGACCGTCTTATTAAGGTTGTGCATAGGCTTTGAAACTTCATACTTAGAGAACTCGGTACTTGTATCTGCCGATTCTTTTAATAGTCCTAAAAAAACAGCATGATCAGTTACAGCATAAAAATCTAAAGGCTTTTTAAGTTGTATTTTGTATCCGGTGGGATGCGGTATTGCTTCACCTTGAGCAAATCTATATGCATCTGCAGGTGTGCTGATAGTGCCAAAAGTATATGCATCAAATGAGTTTGCTGTATGTACGTGTAAATCTCCAAAATAAGCATTCTTATCCGGATTAGGTTTTGGTCTAGGGTATATATTCTTCTCTATTTCTTCCGGATATTGTCCAAAAGAAAAATTTTGCTCTGATTCTGAACAAGCATTCAGTATAAAACAAATTAGAATCCAGAAAATGTTAAATTTAGGCATTTTGTTCCCCAGTTTTTATAGGCAATTTTTAAGGATTTCGTGCTGATTTCTTAATATATTAGATAAGTGATTATACTAAACGCCTATTTATTTCTTCTTTCAGAAGCCACATTCTATCTTGGCCCCAGACATAAAATGGGTCTGCACCATCTAAATCAGTAATTTTAAAGCTTGGCACTCCCCAACAGTTTCCTGCGTACATATCTTTGAGATTATCATCCAAAACCTTTTTCCATTTTTTTGTATTTAAGTCTTTTTTGATTGTAGACCAATCTAGTCCAAGTCTTTCGACTAGAGACTTTAAATATTCATCTTCGCCTATGTTAATCCCTTCATAAAAAGAAGCTCTTAATAATTCATCAATGTACTCAAATCCTTTTCCAGCTTCATCGATCACAGGAAATAAAGAATAAGCTTTTCTAGCTGGTTTGCCGATTGGAGAATAAATTTGACCCATTGGATATCCATGTTTTCTTGCCTCACGGGCAGCATCAGAAATAATGTACTTGGCTTTTAGATCAATAATTTTCATATTGCGCATTAGCATTGGTAAAACGGGCTTCGTAATCAAGTTTATAGGATAGTCATCTCTCATTTCTCCAACTCTTTTTGCGCTTGCATAGGTATATGGGCTGTTCAAAGAGGGATAGTAATATAAATTGACTTGTTTATCTGATTCCAAAGATGGGGGAGAATTTAAAATAGGAGTACAAATTGGTTCATTATTTGTATCTTTCTTTAGACCAAGTTCCGTTAATCTATCTTCTAAGTGATCGATCCTATCTACACCCCAATAAAGTTCTTTTTCATAATAAAAGGCTGATCCAAAATAATAACCTTTTGCATTTCTTATTGAATTACCTGAAGCTAATTTCTCTGATACTTCTGTCTCAGTGGAGCTATAAACCTTAAATAAAGAACTCAAGGTATCTTCATCTCCTTGCCATAATGCATTGCTTACTTCTTTAGCAACTTCTGAAAACTTATCTTCTTCAACCGAAGTCAAAATAGCATTAGACAAATCAACTAATTCCTTTTTTGGATAAGATGTTGGTTGAAAGTCAATACCATAGTAAGGAGCTATGCGTTTTGAATCTTCCAAACAATAAGCATTATATAAATTAGGTTCATGAATGGTTTCAGGGTTTTCATCTCCAACTAATATAGGTTTTAAAACTACACCATAAGAAGCCTTAATTTTTTCTAGATACTGAATAGTTAAATGTGAGTAAGGATCATCCACCTTATGAAAATATGTTACTTCGTGCGGTCTATTTTCCAAGTCCCTCTTAGCCTCAGCATCTATTCTAATCTTTTTAAACAGATCATAGCTGGAGAAAGTATTCATGCTGTAATTTCTAAGCTTGCTACCTATGGTGCGTTTCGCTAAGAAATTTCTAATAGCTTTTTTTATCATTTAAATCCTTTGCAATTGGAAGGAGCCATAGTCCTAGCCATGTATTAACAATCAGTTTCACTGTAACCATTATGCTTGCTGGGAGGCTCCAGACAAAATTTAAGAAATTATTCCAGAACCAAGAATACATCCAAACTTTAATAGGTTTAAGGAATGTAAGTTCCAAGAAATCAGAAGTACTAAAAGTCATTAAGCTATACTCTGGAGAAAAAAGGAAAGAGTAAGTCCATAAGCAAAATGCAATCTGTATCGGTGTAGTGAATACCAAAAAGTAAGCAAACCATAGCAATGTTCTACTCACTAGAATTTCTCTTATAAAAGGATTCTTCATTCTTAAGAATCTCTTTAAGTGCTGACTCACTTAGCTCAGATAATTTAGGATTGTCATAACCCCTACTGACCAACAACTTTAGGTATGTTTCTTTTCTTGTCTCCACACTGTGAAATATATCTTAAGTGTTCAATATAGACCAATCGGAGATTCTTTAAGAGTTATTATTTTCTATTTTCTTCCGGAAGAGCTTCGAGTAAAAGGTTAGGCAGCCCCTTTCTTTTTTGGAGTGTAAATTGATCATAAAGCTTTCCGGTTGCCTCGTAAGCTTTATAAGTTAAGTTTTTGTCGTCAATATTGATAATCTGATAAAGCTGAGTATTTTCAGCTACTCGCTTAGCATAATTACCTTTAGTAATGCCATACATCTTCGGTCCACTTACAGATACAACATATACTGTTCCAATTTCAGGATCATAGGCTTGTTGATAGCCAGAGGGTACATTTTCCAAATTTTCGGTGTCTACCTGACCGGTACGTGCATAGGTATGATCATGACCACTAAGAACTAAATCTACCTTAAATTCATCTAAGAGAGGCTTCCATAGTTCGCGAAGCTCTTTATTATCTCGGTCTGATCCAGGAGAAAAGACCGGATGATGAAAAGTAACAACAGTCCATCGATTAGGATTATCTTCTAGTACTTTTCTAAACCAAGGAATCTGTATTTCTTTTGCCTTATTTGAATCCAATGAAATAAAACGTACACCTTGATAATCAATGTAATAAACAGTCTCTTTAAGAGTTTCATCAGGAACATCTTGAATAGGGAAAGCAAATTGTGGACGCCAATGATTACTAACGGCTGGGGTTCCTCGATCTCTTTGGCGATCATAAAGAGGCTTGGAGTAAAAACTTGAACCAACTAATTCGCTTTTTTTGAATCCTGTAATGGATTCAACTTGATCATCGACAAAAATGATATTACCTCCATCATTAAACTCAAAGGAGGCACTATTGCCTTCTGGTCCAGTAAATGAAACTTTATAGGTCGTTCCTTTATCAGATGGCACAGGTTCAAATGCGGTCATCATGACATCTATAGTCTTTCCATCTTTTGTCTGCCAATAACGCTCAGATTCAGGACCTTGATTAATACGATAATATTCATGGTTTCCAGGAGTTGCTATAACAGGAATCGTACCATTCACCCAGTCAGGGCCTTGATGCCAATCTCCCCACTCAGCGTCCCAATTAGGATTATCGATTAAATCACCGGCGTGTAACGTAAACGCAGCTCGTGGTGCATCTCTAAATGCCTCTCTAAAAACTCTCGACCAATGTGTGCGCACTTGATTTTGAGCGTCACCAAAATAAATGAAGCTAAAAGGTCTAGGCCGATCACTAGCTGTTTTGAAATGGTAATACTCTGTCCAATTTACTCCATCACCGACACGATAAGTATAGAGAGTATCTGGATCAAGATTTTTGAAAGTTACAGTGTGATAATTAGCCTCATTAATATCGCTCTTGAAGAAAGAAGTTTCTGCAATAAACTCCTCTATTTCTAAAGCTCTTCCATTTGCATTTGCTAGTGCCAAATGAGCCATTCCTTTTTTTGTTGAGGCGTCTGTACGCCAAGTAACAGATTGAGTGGTAGCTGGATCAGCTTCCCAAGTTAACACTACTCTATCCGGAAGTGGTGAAGGTGCATGAGCTAACTCCGAAGAATATTTAGCGATCTTACTTTCATCATGAGAGGAAACACCGTAGCTCAAAACAAATAATAAGAGAAAGGTAAATTTGGATAAATATTTTGTGAAGTTCATAAAGACATTATGTTTGAGTAAAGTTAAAAATAGAATAACTTTTAGTAAATTTCTTATGAAGTTAGTTAAGAGTAGATATTAAATTTCTGAATCGATAACAAGGACTCTACCTTCATATTTGGGTTCATAAACTTCCATATCTTGAAGAAAATACTCAGCAGCATCAACTATCAAAACCCCTGTATCAATATACTCAATTGAGTTCTGAAATTCCCAATAACCGTCTCCCCCCTGAGTAACAAAATTAGGAGCGGCTACCCAATATTCATCATCATTTTTTAATGGCTTTCCTTTGATCCAAATTTCGTGTGCCTTATTTCTAGGACTAAATGAATATTTGGCATTTTTTGAAACTTGCAATATGCCATTTGTCATACCTGCAGCATGATTAAATATTTTTACAACTTGAGAGCCTTTTAATTTTGTCATGACAACAGTATTAGGAAACGGAAATGCAGAAATTAAATCCCCTTTCGTTACTGTTCCTGGTTTTATGTCTTGTCTAAGAGCACCACTGTTTACAACGGCTATATCTATTCTAGGATCAAAAGCTTCTATTGCATCGGCGAATAAGTTGCCCATGTTAGATTCTTTTCCGTATGCTCTTACAAGTTTTTTTGTAGAGGAAACAATTGGTACTTTTGCAACCTGATCTACTTCTTTTTGCCAGAAAGTAATTTCGCGAAGCATATCTTTATCATCCTCTAGCTCATCATCATAAATAGTTATGAGTTCATTAGAATGAGAAACTATTTTCTTTTTTTCTGTATCAAACATAACTTGAAGCTTTCCAAGTTCAGTTGCGGTTGCATTGGTTGAAACAATAATCGTGCCATTTGAAACCAGAGCCTTTTCTGTTCCCTGGTGGGCATGTCCAGTGACAATAATATCCACACCTGGAACATTTTGGGCGAGGAGAATATCCTTATAAAGATTTCTCTCAACATCTGTTAAACCAATAGTAGATTGTCTCCCGGGCATTCCTTGATGTACCGCAAGAATAATGATGTCTGTTATGGGTTCTAACTCTTTTATGTATTGTCTCAGATACTCTTCTTCATCTCTGGCTTCAATACCTTCAGTCATTTTAAAATTGATGGTGTCATAGAAAGCAAATTTTCCATGAAGACCAATAATTCCTATTTTTATTCCTGCTCTTTCTAGAATTAAATAAGGGTTATCCCAGACTAAATCATCAGTTCCTTCGAAAAAAAGATTGCCATTCAGAATTGGAAAATTAGCTTTCTTTATTTGTTCCAACATATTGTCCCATCCATGATCAAATTCATGATTGCCAATGCAAGCTGCATCAATCCCCAAGAAGTTCATCGACTTAATCACTGCCTCACCTTTAGTTAAAGTGCTTATGTAGGGACCTGAGAAGTAATCTCCAGCATCAATAAGAATATTATTAGGATTGGATGCCTTTTCTTGTTTTACCAAGGTGGCCAAATTGGCAAAACCACCAATCTTTCTAGATTCACTTATCCAAGGTGCTATTCTTGGGAAAAGGTGCGCATGTAAGTCATTAGTATGCAAAATAGTTAACTCTTTTACTTCTGCAAAAGTCTGCAAAGAGAAAAGAAAAATAAGAAGACTTTCTATTATTTTTTTTAACATACGATTTTTTAAAAAAGCATTAATTAAAATTCATCTTAGTTTAGTTAACCAAGGGGGAGAAGTTAATAGAAATTTAAAATGGTGGGTCTGGGAAGACTTGAACTTCCGACCTCACCCTTATCAGAGAGGAGACTCGATCTCCGACGTTCCTATTTTAAAAGGATTTTTAAAGAAATGGAATTTTGGTTCCCCCAGATTTCCCCCACACTTTTTATATTCGCTACAGAAAAAATTTTTATCTTGAGCTCACCCCTAATTGGGGTGAGATCGAGAAACTAAAATTCAAAGTATCTCTGATTTTCAACTGTGTAATTTATTGAAAACCAATCTTGGAGATTATCTCTCCCCTCTTGCATAAGCTAACATCATGTAAATTATTTTGTAAGAATCTTGCCAATTTGGATATGCAACTTCAACTTCAGAAAACCAGTTTTCAAATGTTCCTGGTCTTAGGTCAAAGCCATCTTGCTGGAGATAAAGAGCCAATTGTTTGAGATCAGATTGCAGTAAACCTATATCTGCTTCACTCATAGTTTTGTTTGCTTTTGCAGCTTTCATGAGAACTTTATCTACATATCCAAACGCAAGTGGATATTTATCATGCATTTCACTAATTTTTTTATAGTCAGTTGTTGCCATTTTAATCAGTTTATCAGTTAAAGCTTTTTAATATTAAAAATCTCATAAATAGAAAATAATATACGCAAGACCGAATATAAGATACCACATAACAAGCTTAGGAATTTCCTGTGCCCAATTATCGCTAAAGGGAGTCGGTAACAAAAATAGTCCAATGGGCAGAAGAAGCATAAATATTAGTAAATTTTCCATTGTTTAACGAAACCAATCTTGTTCCGCTGTTCCAGACAAGCATCTCAAGATAAAGGCCGTAATCCTACTTATAGCTTGATCAGGATTGTTGATTACTGGAGATCCGAATACATTGCCCCTAAAAGTCCTTCCAAAAAAAGATTTTTTTGAGAAATCAGAGTTGTAATTCCTTAGAAACTTTATATAAAGGGTCAAGTACCTTAGTATTTCTTCCTTTGAATGGTCTGTCTTAGAAAGATTATCAGCTATGGATTGAGCAGAGTTTATGTACTCTGCTTCTAAGGATATAACACCGTATGACTCGGCCATATCTTTTGCTTGCAATTTTGCTGCCTCTTCACCAGATCTCAGTAAATCAATTAGAACAGCAGCAATAGACGCACAATAAATATCATTATCAAGTTCAATACTCATTCTTCTCTTCTTTCTCTGTATCCCATTCTTCAACTTAAGTGGTTGACCTATCTTACCGTTATACCTTGATGCAACCTTACTATTCATTTGATACCTGGTCTAGAAATTATATATAATTGGATCGTTGATTTGGCACAGCTTGCGGACATAAACAGCTAAAAGTGTCTCTTATATTCTGTAGGAGGAAGTATGAAAACTATTGCGAATTTTGGTCTCATGGATGTTATCTCTGAGGACAACAAAGATACTATTAATTTTAATCTCAGTTCAGGAAAAGTAACTTTTATTTTGGCTTTTAAAGGTGAAGAAGTTGCTATTGAGAGAGCCTATTGGAGGCATCTTAACTATGGAGGTGCCATTGAAGGAGATCAAGCAAAACTTTGGAAGATATTTAATCAAAAGATTAAAAAGAAATTAAATTAGAATTATTCATCCTCTTCTTCGTCAATCTCCCATTCTTCTAATTCTTCGTCTCCAACGTAGTGATACTTAAAGGAGTTATCTAGGGATTTTATCCATAGATCATAATAATGTTCCCCGTAGAAATCTGTCTCTTTCCAAAGCTCCAAAGCTTCCTTGAGGGCCTTGTATTCATTCAAATTAATTTGTTCTTTATTCTTTTGCCTACGTCTTAATAACGCAATTGAGTGTAAAAGCTTGGCAGATAAATATTCTTTGCAGATTTGCGAATTTTCGTATTGTAACCAGTCTATTCTTCTCTCATGTGTATCGGTCATGTGAACATTCATGGGATACCTTAAAGGGCTATCTTCCCTGTTCTTTGTGGGATCTTTTTTTAGTGTTTTATTCTTAACTATCTTCATAAACTACGGATTCCATTCTTTTCATATTTAAGCACAAATGTTCCTTGTACTTTAGTATCGTCAACCATCTAACCAATCCTCTTGAAAGGTCTAAATTAACAGAAATCTCATAAAGGAGATAATGAATTAAATTTTCCCCCTATTTTCCCCCAGGATTTCTAACGGTTTACGCTAAATAAAATATTGGCGTCCTTGCCTAAATCTAGCTAAAGCCTTTGTCTATAGACCGTTTTTATTAAAATGAATGGTGGGTCTGGGAAGACTTGAACTTCCGACCTCACCCTTATCAGGGGTGCGCTCTAACCAAGCTGAGCTACAGACCCACTTACGTGGATCGCGCATCTTACTAGAAATTAACTATTTACGTAAGGCTTTTACTGCCCAGATGATCGGCCCTGAAATAACATAAGCAAAGGCACATAATGCGAGTACGATTGGTGGATCGATAGAAATGAGAACAAATATGAAAACAACAAATAACATACTAAAGAAAGGTACTCTCTTTTTAAGTTCAATCTCTTTGAAACTATAGTAAGGAATGTTGACCACCATCAAAAGAGAGACGAATCCAGTCAGAAGAGCAGTAAATATTGCTAAGATTCTTCCAACTTCTTCTCCCTGAATACCAAAAGAACTCATTGCCCATACAAAATAGACGACTGTAGCGCTAGCAACAGGACTGGGCAATCCTTTGAAGTAAGTATCCTCTGAACCTATGAAGGTATTGAATCTAGCTAGCCTTAAAGCGGCAGCAGCAACATAGAAAAACGAAAAGACCCAGCCAGTTTGACCGATGGAGTCTAAGCCCCAAAGAAAAACAATAATAGCCGGTGCAAGGCCAAAAGAGATAACATCGCAAAGACTGTCATATTGAGCGCCAAATAAACTCTGAGAATTGGTTAATCTTGCAACTCTACCATCCAAACCATCGAGCATTTGAGCGGCAAATAGGGCCATTCCTGAAGCAATGAAATTTCCATTTATGGCAGAAACAATTGAGAAAAATCCTGAAAAAAGTGAAGCGGTAGTGAGCAGATTCGGGAGTAGATATATTCCTTTCCGAGTAACCTTCTTACCATCCTCGGAGACGACCTCTTCATGATCATCAAAGAGATCTAGACTTTCTTGATGGTCATCAGACATAAGCTTAATTTTTGGCTTTATCTACAATTTTGTTTTGAGCTATCCAAGGCATCATAGCTCTAAGTTCAGATCCTACTTTTTCTATCGAGTGTTCTGAAGTTTGTTGACGATATTCCTTCATCCTTGGTCCGCCCTTTCCATCATTACTCTCTCTGCAATCGCTCATAAATTCTTGAGCAAATTCACCTGATTGAATTCTCTTCAATACAGCTCTCATCTCTTCTTTGGCATCTGAATTTACAACTTTTGGTCCACTTACATAATCACCAAACTCTGCTGTATTAGAAATACTATATCTCATATTTTCTAATCCACCTTCGTATATAAGATCTACTATAAGTTTCACTTCATGCAAGCATTCGAAATACGCCATTTCAGGTGGATAACCATCTTCAACTAATACCTCGTAACCATTTTGGATTAATTGAGTAAGCCCGCCACAGAGAACTGCCTGTTCTCCAAATAAATCAGTCTCTGTTTCGTCCTTAAAGTTGGTTTCAATAATACCAGCTCTCCCAGAACCTATAGCTGAAGCATATGAAAGCCCTATTTCTTTTGCATTACCAGAGATATCTTTGTGAATAGCAATAAGGCATGGAACTCCAGCACCTATTTCATATTGAGATCTAACAGTATGGCCAGGCCCTTTTGGAGCAACCATAATTACATCAAGGTCTTCCCTTGGCTCTATCATGTCAAAATGGATGTTAAATCCATGTGCAAAAGCCAAAACAGCACCTTGTTTTATGTTATTTTCTATCTCGCTCTTATAAGTAGCAGATTGCAATTCGTCAGGCATTAAAATCATTACCATATCAGCATCTGTTACAGCCTCAGCAACTTCTTGAACATTCAGCCCAGCAGCTTCAGCTTTTGACCAAGATGCAGATTCTTTTCTGAGTGCAACGGTTACATTTCCACCCGAATCTTTAAGATTATTTGCATGTGCATGACCTTGTGAACCATAACCAACTATTACTACTTTTTTATTTTTAATAATATCTAGATCAGCATCTTTATCATAATAAACTTGCATAACTCGCTCCTGTTAATTTTCTATAGTTAAGGTTTTTTCATCAGATGATATTCCTAAAGAACCTGATCTGACAATCTCAAGGGGATTATTTGCATCAATCTCTGAAATCAATTTATCCAATTCCAATGAAGTACCTACTACCTGTACATTTATAATTTCGTTGTCCTCAGATACTATATTGGTTTCATCAAAGACATTCTCTGGAAAAGAATCTTTTGTAAACTTTATTAACATCAACTCTCTTTCCACAAATTCAGATTCACTTAAATTAGTAACCATCACAACATCAATTAATTTATCCAGTTGCTTGGTTATTTGTTCTACCACTTTTTCATCGCCTTCAGTAGACATAGTTAATCTAGAAAGGGTTGCATCATTAGTGGGAGCCACAACTAGCGTCTCAATGTTGTAACCTCTTTGAGAAAAAAGGCCTACTACTCTGGAAAGAGCCCCGGGTTGGTTTTCCATCAATAAAGCAATTACTCTTTTCATTACCAGGTTTTTTCGTCTTTGCTAAGACGCATGTGATCCATTGCATTGCCAGCCTCTAGCATTGGATAAACATGTTCATTTGGATCAACATCCACATCCAAAAATACCAGTTTATCTTTGAGGGATATGCATTCTTTCATAGATGACTCCAGCTCATCGAATTTAGAGACTTTTATACCTACATGTCCATATGACTCTGTAAGTGCTACAAAATCTGGTAGTGAATTTTCATATGTACTAGATGAATGCCTACCTCCGTATTGCATGTCTTGCCATTGTTTTACCATTCCCAAGGCAGCGTTATTAAGATTAATTATTTTTATAGGCAACCCATATTGAAGACATGTTGAAAGTTCTTGGATACACATCTGTATACTTCCTTCACCAGTAACACATGAGACTATAGACTCGGGGTATGCCAGCTGAACACCCATTGCCGATGGAAGCCCAAAGCCCATCGTGCCAAGACCTCCAGAATTTATCCACTGTCTTGGTTTATCAAAATGATAGTACTGAGCAGCAAACATCTGATGTTGACCCACATCTGATGTTACGAAAGCCTCCCCATTTGTTTCTTTATAGAGAGATTGTATAACTTGCTGAGGTAGTATCTTTCCATTTTGTGCTCCCATCTCTAATAGAGAATGGTTCAGGCCATGTGCATCTCGCCAGTTTTTAATCTGTTCGTTCCATTCAGAAATATCAGATTCATTAGTTTTCAAATCTCTACATTTAAGTTCTTCAATAAGTGCAGTTAATGATTCTTTTGCAGAACCAACGATTGGTATGTCGGCATGAATAATCTTAGAGACAGATGCAGGATCCACGTCAATATGGATTTTCTTGGCACTCAGTGCAAATTGTTTAGGATCATTTGTAATTCGATCATCAAACCTCGCTCCTACTGCGATGATTAAATCTGCATTATGCATAGCCATGTTTGCTTGATAAGTTCCATGCATACCCAACATACCCATAAATTGTGGGTCTGAACCTGGGAAGGCACCCAATCCCATTAAAGTATTGGTAACTGGAAAATTTAAAAGTTTTGCTAGAGCAGTTAGTTCTTCAGAAGCATTATTTTGGTTTACCCCGCCACCAGAATAAATGACAGGCCTTTTAGCTGTTGCAATCAAATCAGCTGCTTCTTTTATACTCGACGTATCTGCACCTTCTGGAGGATTATACGAGCGCATGTTTATTTCTGATGGGTAATTGAATTCAAATTTATATTCCGGATCGGTAAAGTCTTTAGGGATATCAATAACAACCGGACCTTTTCTGCCTGTTGTGGCGATATGAAAGGCTTTTTTTACGATATCAGGTATATCTTCTGCTCTTTGAACAAGGAAACTATGCTTTACGATAGGTCGCGATACACCAATCATGTCAGTTTCTTGAAAAGAATCTGTTCCGATTAAATTGGATTTAACTTGTCCTGAAATGACTACGATGGGCGTGGAATCCATGTAAGCAGTGGCTAAGCCTGTAATGGCATTTGTAGCTCCTGGTCCTGAAGTGACTAATGCAACGCCTGGTTTTCCAGTTGCTCTTGCATATCCATCAGCAGCATGGACGGCTCCTTGCTCATGTCTCACAAGAATATGGTCTACATAGTTTTGATTAAATATTGCATCATAGATATGTAGTGCTGCTCCTCCTGGGTATCCAAACATAAGATCTACCCCCTCAAGATGAAGAGAATGAATTAATGCTTCAGCACCAGATTTATTACTTTTGTCCATTTAATATTTGTATAAAGTTGCTCCAAATCCAAGGAGGTTGAGCATTGTGACATTTGGTATGTCTAAGTCAAGAAAACCTTATACTAACTGCATCTAGGGGGTTTTTGAAATAGAGAATTTAAAATTGCCATCTCTTGTTAAGACAATGTCAGATAATTTGGGTAGTTCTTCTAAAATATAGTGCGTTAAACGCTCATAATGCATGACAAAACGATACACCTCTTCTTTTGTCATTATCTTATTTTTTAGATCTTTATCTTTGACAGTCTTTGCTAATGTCTGCTCTTGTATCCACCTACTTTCATAAACAAAATCCATATTAGGTACTTTTATCATTACCAATAGATCAAACAAAGAAAACAGAGTCTGATAGTCCTTAGATAGCTCCTGGTTACTCCATTTAGACCAAATTCCTTCTGGATCTTCCTCCTTTTCGAGCTGATTTAAAGGTGGCAGCCAATTCTCTTCAGGCAATGGCTTAGCCCCACCACACCATGCATCAAAAAAAATAAAATCAGGTTTTCCTTTGTATATAGGCCATTCTTCTGAAGGATAATGTCGATCTTCAGGTTTACAAAAGGCGGGAACCTTGGTCTCTGTCTCAGGACTTGCATTGGATAGTTCATTGATCAGATCCAAACCCATTTGGATATCATGGGTTCCTGGCACTCCTCTTACATAACAAAGTGGATGGATTTCCTCTGCGAGAGATCTTCTTTCTTCTTGGGACTTGTAAATATCGTCAATAGAAAATCCCATAGCGGGTCGTTTTACAGTTTCATTTAGTACTTTTTGTATAAAAAAAGAAAGTGTTGTCTTTCCAGAACCTTGTCCCCCCGTAAAACAAATAAAATATGGTTGATTTCTTTTGGGAAATGTCTGATCTAGGTATAAAGAGATTGGAGTGACTATTTCAACTAAAAATTCTTCACTCAAATTCTCTATTTTCATTTGTTCAGCCAAATAAAATAAATTATTTTTGGATTGATCCAATAAGCTTCTAACTGCTTCATCGCTAGCATTTGGGAAGTTAGTCATTAATTTGTAATCTTTTCAATAAGCTGGAAGTATCCCATCTGCTGCCACCCATATTTTGGATGTCTTCGTAAAATCCATCTATAAGTTTCGTAATTTCAAGGCTAACACCTTGTTTTTCTGCTTCTTGCATTGCAATTTTTAGATCTTTGCGCATGTGGTCAACAGCGAAACCGTGATCGTAATGATCTTGAGACATAGATTCCCAGCGGTTATCCATTTGCCATGATTGTGCTGCTCCTTTTGATATAACTTCTATTACTTCTTCTGTTACTAAACCAGCTTTTTCTGAAAAATAGATACCTTCAGCAAGTCCTTGAACTAATCCAGCTATACATATTTGATTCACCATTTTGGTAAGCTGACCTGCTCCTGATGACCCCATTAATTTTGTAAATTTTGCATAACAGTTCATAGTGATTTTTACCTTTTCGAATGCATCTTTATCGCCACCTGCCATAATCGTCAGGGAACCATTCTCCGCACCCGCTTGACCACCCGAAACGGGAGCATCTATGTAATGAACTCCCTTTTTTAAGCACATCTCGCTCATCTCACTTGAAAGAATAGAAGATGTTGTGGTGTGATCAACGATGATACCTCCCGGTGATATGGAACTTAAAATACCATTTTCTCCTGATATAACTTCTCTAACATCATCATCATTTCCGATACACATATAAATCTCCTCACATACATTACCTAGTTCTGCGGGGCTATTACCAATCTCACCTTGATATGCTTTAACCCAATTTTCTGCCTTGGCAACAGAGCGATTGAAGACTAAAGTTGGATATTGCTTTGATATGTATCCAGCCATTGGAAATCCCATTACTCCTAATCCAATAAATCCTCTAGTTTTCATTCATTTCTCCAAATGATAGAAAGTATTCTATTTTCAGTATGATCTCTTCTATAAGAAAATAATGATTCTGATTCGAATGTGCAAACCGAAGAGAGATCTACATTAATATTATATTTTCCCAAAATTCTTTTTGCCTCTCCATGGAGGCTAAATAGCCATTTGTCATAACCTTTCTCTTTAAAGTTGGATTCTGATTCATCATCCTTATTTACAAAAGATTCATATAGATCATTGCCAACTTCATAGTTTTTCTGGGATATTGAAGGCCCTATCCATGCAGATACATCAGAACAGCCTTTTGTGAATGAGGACAATGTAGATTCAATTACTCCTGATAAAAGACCTTTCCAACCTGCATGCAACATAGCAAACTCGCTACCATCTTTTTTTGATAAAGCGATAGGTAAACAGTCTGCAGTCAAAACTCCCAAGGCAAGATTGCTGGTCGAAGAGAATAGAGAATCTGTTTCATCGATAGGTAATGATGAATGAGACAATATTATTTCTAATTTATTTCCATGGACCTGGTCCATATATTGAATAGGGATATCCTCGAATTTAGTAAAAACTTTCAGTATTTGAGATTTTTCTGGGCTTATATTATTTTTGTAAAAATAATCTTTAGTCAATGATAGGCACTGAATCTTATCTCCAAGGGGTGCTATTGGTTTTAAAAAGTCAGGACCCATTTACTTTTATTTGGTTTAGCAGAGTTTGCATATCTGAGGGCATTGGAGCTTTAAATAATAACAACTCTCCACTAGAGGGATGGTTTAATTGAAGTTCCTCTGCGTGCAGGGCTTGTCTTTTAAAGTTAGAAATTATTTTTTTTTGCTCTTCACTTGATCCTCGAGAAAATTTATTTCTACTGCCATAAAGAGGGTCACCAATTATAGGGAAGCCTATATGAGATAAATGAACTCTTATCTGATGAGTACGTCCAGTTTCCAGATTTACCTTTAATAAAGAATACCCATCTAGGTTTTCGAGAATGCTAAACCTTGTAATTGCTTCCTTTCCATTTTGATTAACAGCTTGCTTTGTCCTTATTTTTGGATGCCTTGCAATGGGTTCATTTATTGTTTTGTTTATAACCGGCACTCCTACGACCATTGCCAAATATGTTCTAGTTACTGATCTTTCCTTGAGTTGCTCCACTAAATTAAGATAAGAGCTTTCTGTTTTAGATATAACCATCAAACCAGATGTGTCTTTATCCAGTCTATGAACTATTCCTGCTCGGGGCAGGAAGCTGAGATTCTCATCATGAGCTAACAAAGCATTCACCAAGGTGCCCGTTCTATTTCCTGAGCCCGGATGAACAACCAAGCCTGCAGGCTTATTAATTATAAGTATTTCTTTGTCCTCAAAAATTACATCAAGAGCAATATCTTCAGGAAGATCGATTAATTGAGATTCTTCCAATAAATTTACTGAGACAGCATCATCTGTTTGCATAATATATTTGGATTTAACTTCCTTACTATTAACAAGTAAGTCACCATCTTTGATCCACCTCTGAATATGTGCTCTTGAATAATTAGGGAATTGTTTTGCAGTTATTTGGTCAACCCTTTGTCCTTGGTCGGCAGGAAGAGCGATGTAATTCAGTGATATCTTTTTTTTATTTTCCATTAAACCAGATTGGAACCCATCAAACCTTTTTCTGTCCAAGAACTAGTCTGATCTGTAGAATTCACAAGTAATATGACAATGCTTCACAATTTTAGTAATTCTAGCAAGAGAATTCTCGGTATATTAGGGATTTTTATGCTTTTGCTAATAGTTTCTTCTTGTTCATCAAATGAGGAAATGCCTGATGAGCGATTAGTAGAAAAAGAACTTTATGATCAAGCCCAAACTCGATTAAAAAATGGAAGCTTTTCAACTGCCATCTTGAGCTTAGAAGCCCTGGAATCGAGATTCCCTTTTGGTAGATATGCAGAGCAAGCGCAAGCAGAACTCATTTACGCTTATTATATGAATTCTCAATTTGAAGCCAGTCAATCAGCTGCTGAAAGATTTATAAATCTTCATCCAAGGCATTCTCATACTGGTTATGCCTTTTATATGAAAGGCCTTGCAGCCTTCACAGATGATTCAGGCTTATTCTCAAGATATTTTCAATCTGACTTAGCAAAAAGAGAGGTCGTGATGGCTCAAACCTCCTTTGGTGAACTTTCAGAATTCATTTCCAGATATCCAGAGAGTAAATATGTTCCTCATGCAAAACAAAGAATGATTTATTTAAGAAATCTTTTAGCTGAACACGAAATATACGTTGCTGACTTTTATATGAAAAGAGGCGCCTATCTAGCTGCAATAGGTAGAGCAAAATATGTAATAGAAAATTTACCAAACACCCCTCAGACTCCTTTTGCACTCTCAATCCTGATTGAGGCTTACGAAATACTTGAGTATGAAGAGTTAAGAAAAACAAGCTTAGAAGTACTTAAAGCTAATTATCCAAACTTTGATTTTCAAGGAAATGAATCAGTTAAAGAAAGGTCATGGGCTAATATTCTTACCTTAGGCCTAATAGGCACAGAAGATATAAAAAGACCTACTGCCGAGACTCCCTAAAAATGTGGCAATTGATTATCCTGATTGCGGTAATCCTATTGGTTTACATAACATCAAGACTGACAAGTTATAAAAAAATTGAATCAAAACCAAACAAAATGGAGATTGTTAAGTGTTGCGTATGTGATTTAAATACTCCCTCTTCAGAATCCATCAGGAAAGGTAAAGATTGGTTTTGTTCTGAGGAGTGTGTCGTTAAAAACGATATCTCACCTTCACAGTAAAGGTATCTGCCTGAGGATCATTCCAAGGCCTTTTATAAATCTCACTCAAACTATCCTCTTCATCGAATTCAACTATCCTTCCGCCTCGAGAATAGACAACATATAAATAAGCTAGCGGTAATATTTCATATCGATATCTAATTTGAAATGCTAAATCACTTAAAGTAAAGGGGTCTATCTGTGTCTCTATTGAATTCAGATTACCTTCTGTATCGCTTAGATAGGGTTTTGGATCTCGAGCCGTAAAACCTACCATTTGTGCCTTGAGTCTCAATTCATGCTTATCTCCCCCAAACCAATTTATAGAAGCGACAGTAGTCTTTTGTTTCTTTTGGTATATGCCGAAGAAATTGTCCTGAATCCAATTCAGCCAGTCATCCTCCTCAGCATAGTTATACATTAGAGAAAAATTTAAGTTGTCTCTAGGAGCAAAATCTAGTTTGGCTGTGTAAATATTAGAAAATCCAAGTGCGGATCCTCCAAATTGCTCGCCCATTTGGCGTTTGTATTCAATATAGTAGTTGAAGATATCTTGAGAGGCTCCCTTGTACTGAAGTGCACCGCCATAATTCTTAGGCTTATTAACATACCAATATGTCGGATTTCCTCTGGTTATCCAAAAGTCTTTAGTTTTTGACCTATAGAAGATCGAGCTTTCCAGGTATGAAGTATCACGAAAAGTCGTCTTATTATTAAGGTATAAAAAATCATTTGATTTTATAAGATCCCCATTAGCTTCGTGCCCTATTCCGAATTCAAAAGTATTAGAAAGAAAGATAGAAGACTCATTGAAATCATTCTTTTTATATCCATTTTGAACACCACCAAAGAAATAATCATCGATAATTTGATAGCCCATGTCGTTTATGTCTGTATCCTCATCAAAAAAGAATAAAAAGGCATCCGTATATTGTTGAGAGCTCGGTGAAGAAGTTAGCCTAAACCGAAATGCCTCTCCTGAATTTTCAGAATTATCAATTCCTTGTTCTGTATCTGAAGTAATGTAAATTGCATCTATTCGCGTCTTATCTGAGTAGCGATAAACTAAATCCATAGAATGAACTTCAGCCGTTCTATCTAATACAGGCCGATCTGTATGAGTACCTAAGTATCCTAATGAAAAATCTTCAAAATTCTTTCTTGCTCTTAAAGAGTAAAAGTCTCTACCCTCACTGAAAGTTTCATCTGCCTCAGAAGCGCCTAAAAAACCAAAATCTAAAGTCTCCCCTTGTTGGGTATAACGAATTGCATAGTCAATATCATTAATACCGAGCTGACTTGACTCACAATAATCTTTTAAAGAATCTTCAAAACGAGAACAATTATAGTCGGGAGCAGCTCCTATTCTCCTAGTATTGATTAAATAGAAATAGGTAAATCCTTTAACATCAAAAAGAGAGTGATTTTCTGAAAAGAATGGCCTTTTGTCAGAGTAAAAAGTTTCTGAAGAAGAAAAGTTTACAACCAGTTCATCACTCTCAACTTGTCCAAAATCTGGATTAATTGCTACGTTCAATTGCTTGCCAGAGTCTATCTTCCAAAAAATTTCAGCTCCTACCTTTTCGTTTGTTTCATTAAGAACCCTATCATCCAGAGCGGTGAAGTAGGGAAAGAAATCAATTTTTGATACGCTATAGTTCTTAAATTTGTAAGGGTGAAATAGAGAAATGAATTTTTCTTGCCTTGGATTACCCTTGATGGTTGTATTCACCCTCCATTCAGCTGCCAGTAACCTCCAGAAGGAAAGTTTTACCTCCCTAAAGTCTCCATTTACAGCTTTCATTGGTGCAATAGACCAAGGGATAAACATTTCAGCATACCAGTAGTCTTGATCTATAAAAACTCCGGACTTCCAGTCCGCATCCCAATCATAATTAACTTCATTTTCATTTCTGTAGATTCCATCTGCTATAGACCCACCAGCCGATACTGTAAAGGCATATGCAGCCAATCCATCCCCATCAAAATCAATTGCGAGGCCAGCTTTATCTGCATTAGCCATCTCATCATCTCTTTCGTGTCTATTAGCTCGAATGGTTTTTTTATCTTGTTTATTTATAAAACCAAGATAAATACCTTTTTCATCCTCGAGGATTAAAACCTTTTGAAAATCTTTAGGTTCATTTAATGTGAAAGGCAGAGACTCATAATACTTTGTGTATTCATCTGCACTTATCCACGCGGGATCATCCAGCTTTCCGTCAATACTAATTTCATGAGATAAAACTCGTGAAGCAAAAAAACAAATGTAAAAAAAGGCTAAATACGCTTTTAGCCTCCAATGAACTGATTCTCCCCATTTCAAGATGGGGGTATTCTAGTTGCAGAGCAATTTAAAATCTATATCTAACTTTTACGGTAAAAGTATCTGCTTGAGGATGATTCCAAGGTCTTTTATAAATCTCCTGAATATTATTTTCTTCATCAAATTCAACGATCCTTCCTCCTCGAGAATATACAACGTACAGATAAGCAAGCGGCAGGATCTCATAACGGTACCTTACTTGAAAAGCCAAGTCACTTAATGTGAAAGGATCGAGTGATAAATCTGTAGAGATTAGATTTCCATCAAAATCGCTCTGGTATGATTGCGGATCTCTCGCAGTGAATCCAACCATCTGTGCTTTCAATCGCAGTTCATGTTTATCCCCTCCAAACCAATTTATAGAGGCAACTGTGGTTTTCTGCTTTTTCTTGTAAATTCCAAAAAAATTATCATTCAGCCAATTCAACCAGTCATCTTCATCCACTAAGTTAAACATCAAACTAAGATTTAAATTATCCCTCGGTGCGAAGTCTAGCCAAGCTGTATATACATCTGATAAACCCAATGCTGTGCCATTGAATCTTTGTCCTTTTTGTCTTTTGTATTCTAAATAATAATTGAAGAAATCACCGGAAGGTCCGGAGAATTTTATCTCCGTACCGTAGTTTTTAGGTTTTTTAACGTACCAATATTTGGGATTACCTCTTGTTATCCAGTAATCCTTTGAGGCTTGTCGAAAAAAAACTATATTTTCTAATGAACTAGAATTCTTGAAAGAGGCTTTATTGGTAATGTAGAGAAAATCACTAGCTTTATTAAAGTCAGCGTTTGCTTCACGACCTAGTCCGAATTCCATTTGATTGAATAGGAAAATTGAAGAATCATTGAATTGATTCGTCTTTAGGCCTTTTTTTGCGCCCATAAAGAAATAATCATCTGTTCTCTGATAACCCATATCATTCAAATCTGAGGCTTCGTCAAAGAAATTGATGAAAACATCATAATATGTTCTTTGAGATGGAGAATTAACGTACTTGAATCTAAAAATTTCTCCCTTTTTGTTCAAAAGATTATTCTGCGATACATCTGAAAAGGCATAAATTGTATCTATTCGTGTTTTATCATTTGGAAGATAGGTAAAATCGAATGAGTGAACATCTGCTTTTCTGAGTAAAATTGGTCTATCAGTTTTAGTTCCTAAGTATCCAAGGGTAAGATCTTTAAAGTTTTTTCTTACTCTAAAAGAATAAAAATCTCGACCTTTACTGAAGTTCTCATCAGCTTCTGAAGCCCCTAGAAATCCGAAATCAAAACTTTCATTTTGTAATGTATACCTTATCGCATAATCAATATCATTAATTCCAACTTCAGACTTTTTGCAATGCTCTTCCATAACAGTAGTGTAGTTTGAACAATCATAGTCCGGCGCTCCGCCTATCCGCCTTGTATTAACTATATAGAAAAAGCTCATCCCTTTTACATCAAAGAGGGAATGATTTTCAGAAAAGAAAGGCCTTTTATCTGAATAGAATGTTTCAGATGAAGAGAAATTTACTACAAGCTCATCACTCTCAACTTGTCCAAAATCTGGGTTTATAGCAACATTGAGTTGTTGACCAGAATTAATTTTCCAAAAGATTTCTGCACCAACTTTCTCTGAACTTTCATTTCGGACTCTATCGTCCGATAGAGTCAAGTAAGGAAAAAAATCGATTTTCGAAATACTATAATTATTAAATTCATACGCATGAAATAAAGACATGTACTTCTCTTGTCGTGCGTTACCTTTGATAGATGAATTAACTTTCCACTCAGCTGCTAGAAGTCTCCAAAAATTGAGTTTTACTTCTCTTTTAGGGCCCACTAAAGATTTCATAGGAGCGATAGTCCAAGGTATAAAAATTTCTGCGTACCAAAAATCTTCGTCTACATAGATACCTGATTTCCAATCAGCATCCCAATCGTAATTTATTTCATTC
>CACNCK010000015.1 GCA_902618945.1 uncultured SAR86 cluster bacterium | reverse complement strand
AAAACTTTTATAGATGTCTTTCTTAAAGAGGCAAAAAGAAATACAAAAATTCAATGGTTAGCACAGGGAACAATTTATCCTGATGTTATTGAATCAGCTGGCACAAAGAATGGGTCAGCGCATGTAATAAAATCTCATCACAATGTAGGAGGTCTGCCGAGTTATCTTAATCTCCCTGTGATAGAGCCCTTAAAGGATCTATTTAAAGATGAAGTCAGAAAGATTGGTTTAGAGCTTGGTTTACCAAAAGAGATATTATTTAGACACCCTTTTCCAGGTCCAGGTTTAGGTGTCCGAATTCTTGGTGAAATTAAAAGACCTTATATAAAAATCCTTCAGTTAGCCGATGACATTTTTATTAGTGAGTTGGTTAAAGACGGCTATTATGAAAAGGTAAGCCAAGCTTTTGCAGTATTTTTACCGGTTAAATCCGTTGGAGTAGTAGGGGATTCTAGGCGGTATGAATATGTCATTGCCCTAAGAGCAGTTGAAACTATAGATTTTATGACAGCTAAGTCAGCTAAACTCCCTCATACTTTCTTAGAAAAAGTTTCTAATAGAATTATCAATGAAATTCCTGAAGTATCTCGGGTAACTTATGATATTTCTAGTAAACCACCAGCTACAATTGAGTGGGAATGAAGGGTGACTCTGAAACCCATATAAAATAGGGGTTCTTCAGATACAAACTTAATACAAACTTATGACAATACCCTTATTCTTATTTGATTAGTGTTCTGTAGATACAAACTTTAGTGCAAAGTTTGGTCACTTACTGCAAAACATAAGCACAAGTTAATCGAACTCATCTCAAAACCATTTTCTGATGTTCTAAAAAACTGACACAGGGAGACACAACTTTCTGTGTCAGACTCAACTATTCACTCCAAAAAAAAATATATAATCTCCTTGATAGAAACTTTTTTGAAAATACTATAAACAAAGGGTTTCAGAGGGTATTACTCATTGAGTGGGAATAAAATGAATTATGAATAAAGAGAATATTGATATCATCAAAGCAGAGGGCGAACTCGTAGAATTGTATGCCGATGAAATCCCTGAATTAGCTTGGTCAACAGGACCAGTGTCTTACGAATACTACATGAAACGTCGATCCCTGTTTGATGCTTGGGTACAACGCTTATGGCGAACTCCTGGTACACTTTTTAGTTCTGACTCGGCAATATTGAGCATTGAAGAAGGTGAATTACTTGGAGTTGCAATTGCTTTTAATGGAGGCAAATACAGAGAACGCATCAGGGCAGGAGGACCTTTATGGGAAGAAATGTTAAAAGCTGATGAAGTTACTACTGAAGAGATAGCCGGTGTTACCGAAAGGGCAAAATTAGCCAGTTGGTTAAATCCCGTAATCTATTCTAATACCTTTTATGTTCATGCCTTGGCAGTAAAACCAGAAGCGAGAGGTAAAGGAGTAGGTTACTCAATGATGGAGTACTTATTTGAGGAAGCTAAAGAGCTTGGCTATCAAGAATTTCAACTTGATGTTCTATCCGATAACCCCGCCGTGGGATTTTATCGTTCCCTTGGTTTAGAAGTACTTGCTGAAACGAAGGCTCCAAAACCAGCTGAATTTGGAGTGCCAATAGAATTTAGGATGGGTAAACTTCTTAACTAAAAAAACGAGATCTAGAGTTTAAAGGCTCGTGAAGTGTATATTTTTAATAAGAGTAACTAGGAATCTTAAAATTACTTACTTTTCTTACGCGACCATCTGAGAACCAATAAAAATAATACGATGAATATAGGAAAATCTAGAAAGGTGGTGTAGGTCAGCCAAAAGTCCTCCGAGAAATTTTCTGCTACGAAATAGTTACTCAAAGCCCCAAAAACACCTGTGAAACTCATTCCTATGGCAAGCCTATTTTGATGGAGCGCTCCTCCTGGTATATAACGCTCGAACCTAGCTCCGAAGTAAGTTCCTTGCCTGAACACCCCATCAAGAAAAAACACCAATGCTATCATTAGCCCAAGCAAGGTTCCTTTCATTTGTACCCAGTATTCATCTTGTAAAATCAGAGAGAAAATACCTGATATGAGTAACATGATTGTGCCAAAAACTGCGAAGCCGCCCAAAAGGTCAACCTTAACAAACCGTTGCAAAAGAATAAGGCTTAAACCTGCAACTATACCCACTATTGTTGCAAAAACTAAATCCCCTGTGATTTTCCCAACTATAAAAAATAAAGCTCCTAACCCTAGATCTGCATAAACAGAATACTTATTTTCTCTCCATTTATCCTTTTGGTTTATATCTGAATTTTCCCCGTAAATTTTCTTAACTAATTTTTCGCCATAGCGAACATCCTCACCAGGGTGACTTTCATATACCACCTGCCCATCTTCAATTACAGCGATACCAGTATTCCACGAATTAAAATAGCCAGACTCAACGTGAGCTTCTGATTTATCTAATGCTTCTAGAGAATGAGTGAAAGTAGTAGTTCCTTCCATATAACTCATTGACTGTTCATCTATGAGTCTTTCATTTACATATAAGCTTGAAGTGACTTTGCTGAATGTTAAAGTCACCTTGACTAGACATTCATATCCACGAAAGTTAAAAGGTCTAAAATAACTCCAAATTTGCATCTAGAGTGAAACAAATTACAGGAGTTGAGAAAATGCCATATAGGCAATAATTAACCAACCAATTGCAAAAATAACAAATCTCAGTAAGACAATATTTATAGTTAGCTGAACAAGTGAATGTACTATTCTTACTGCAACGAATGCCCATGCTAATTGAACCATCAAAGGTTCAATATTATTGATTAGTGCAATCGATAAAGTAACAACATAAAAAGCCACGGGTTGTTCAAAAAGATGATTATAGTTATCTGAAGTTCTCTCAACCCAAGCAGGCATCAATCCTTTTAAATCTTTTGTGTGAGCTGCATCCTGTGGATCTTTTGTAAATTTTACTCGACCGTAGGCCATAATTGCGGTGATAGCAAAGGTCCATAGTATTAATATAAATACTGGTGTTAAAAGTGCTGCTTGATTCATAACCTCTCCATTTTTTCAATCATTGTATGTTAATTTTAAATTTAAGTTTATTCATTAAGCCATATTTAGTGAGTGGCAAAAAAAAAGTTACAATAAATTTCATTCATAATATAAAGGAGAAAAAATGAAGAAATATATTTTTGCTTTAACTCTAATGTTTGCAGTTTCTGCGCATTCATTTGAAGTTACAGGTGATAGCTTCACTGGAAAATGGAATATTGATTCAATTACTGTTGGTAAATTAGAAAGTACCATAAATTTATCTAGTCCAGATACAGATATTGGTCAATACGGAAAAGTCTATCTTTCATATACTTTGACATCTAATCCGAATATTCCAAATTCGGGAACATGGATCGGTTATGGGAGAGGAATTAGCCCAGATGGTGTTCTATCGAGAGGTGATTTAATGGGTGTTTGGACTATGGATGGCACTAAAATAAACATTAAGTCAGTCGATAGTGTAACTGATGGAATAAATTTTCTAAGTGGAACTATTGATTTAATTGCAGGTGAAGCGGTAGCAGAAGTGTTTAAAGTAGAGTAAATGCTTCGTAAGCACAAAAGCGGCAAGGCCGCTTTTGTGCTTATACTTCAAAATCTTTTGAATTTTTTAGCATAAAAGCAGGACCATGGGACAAATTAATGGCTGCATTCTCACCATATAACATTTCCTTTTGATGGCCAAAGTTTTTTCTATTATTCGCAAGGGGAGATAATTCTTTTGCTTTTATCAAGGCTACATTAGAAAGCTCTTCAAATGAGCTTACCTCTTGAACAATTCCAGCTTCAAGAGCATCAGTACCAGTCCATCGTTTAGATAATTGAACAGTTTCAAAGAAAGCATTTGCAGGAATTTTATGCTTAAACAAAGCAAGCTCTGGCCTTGGAATTGGTAGACCTAGTTGCATTTCATTGGCGCATAAAAATCCTCTATCCTCTCTCATAATCCTGAAGTCATGAGAAAGGGCAAACATAAAACCAGCACCGAATGTATGTCCATTAAGCGCACATATAGTGGGAATTGGTAATGTGATAAACCTTCCCATTAAATACATGAATTCTTCGCCGAACACTTCTCTATCACCTCCATCTGGATAGTCTTCGGGAGCTTGCATCCAATCTAGATCTAGTCCATTTGAAAAAAACTTTGAATCAGTAGCAGATGTAATTAATGCTCCTGGACCTTCATCATCTTCAATTGTATCTAGAGCTTTAGCAATTTCTCTCACGAATGTCGTATTCCAACGATTCTCCCCGGCATCCATTGTTAAAAAATAAATAGACTCTTTTTTTTCTAGTATTATCACAACATTTCCCTAAAAAGTTTAAAGATCAAAACACTATACATAAAAAAATGGTCGAAACTAAAGACAAACTTTTGTTAGATACTTTAATATCAATAACCTTATGACAATAAAAAAATTTAAGACAATTTATTTCATTTACAATGCTGATGGTGGATTATTGAATGAAATCAAATATTGGATCAATAAGAATCTTTTAAAAAAAAATACTAATTGTGAACTATGCGATATTTCTCATAGCAAGATCTTTGTGAGATCTGAATGGTTAGAATTTATAAAAGAACTAAAAAAAGAATTCAAAGTAGAAGTCTTACATCGCAATGAAATACCAGGAAGATTTTTAGAAAAAAATTATGCATTTCCTTGTGTCATTGGGGAGACAGAGGATGATCTTACAGAAATCATCAATAGTATTTCTTTTAGTTGTTTTACAAAAACTGAAGGTGTGAAAGAATTACGTGAAATGCTATTTGAGAAAGTAGTATAACTTTAAAAGGTTTTATAACTTCGCATACATATTATTTTAAATAAAATCTATCTCTAGCTAAAAAAATGGATCCACTAACTCAAGGAACAGTAGGTGCCGCTTTCTCACAGTCATCTGCGGATAAGAAAAATATACTAAAGATTAGCGTTATTGGTTTCCTTGCAGGATTAGCACCCGATTTAGATGTCTTGATTCAATCATCAACTGACCCAATTCTGTTTCTCGAATACCATAGGCAGTTCTCTCACTCACTTTTTTTTATCCCCTTTGGATCTTTAATTGTTTCAGCAATTATTTTTCCTTTATTTAAAAAATCCATGAATTTTAAGACTATTTATATAGCAAGTTTCTTGGGTTATGCGACCCACGGATTACTTGATGCATGCACTTCCTATGGAACTTTACTTTTTTGGCCTTTCTCAAATGAGAGAGTGACTTGGAATAATATATCTATAGTTGATCCTATCTTTACGATTCCTGTTCTAGTCCTTATTGGAGCTGCAATAAAAACCAAAAGAAAAATTTATAGCTTTTTTTCAATTGGATGGATTATTTTTTATCTCTCCTTGGGCTTTATTCAATATGAAAGAGCATTGTCGACGGCGAATGATCTTGCTGAGTCAAGAGGGCATAATCCTGAGCGCCTTACACTTAAGCCCTCTTTTGGAAATTTAATTTTGTGGAAATCTATTTATGAACACGAAAAGACTTTTTATGTTGATGCAATTAGAACAGTTCAAACGTCTACTGTGTGTTTGGGTGAGAGTATCAAGATTTTCGACTATCAGGAACATCTACCTGATCTTGATAAAGAGAGTCAGCAGGCTTTAGATATTGAAAGGTTTAGATGGTTTTCTCAGGACTATTTAGGCTTTGATCAAGAAAAAAGTCTTGTAACAGATGTTCGCTACTCAATGCTACCAAATCAAATTGAGCCGATGTGGGGCCTAGTAATTGATAATCTGCGAGATACAAATGAACATGCAATTTGGTGGACGGGACGCGATTTAGATGAAAGTCAGTGGGATTTATTCGTTAAGATGCTAGGCGGTAAAGAATGCAAAGTTCGATCTTGATATTAGAGATGAAGACGAAGTGTAAGGAGGATATACTTTAATGACGGAGAAGGGAGTTTATGGAAACTATAAATGAATTAGCAAGAGAAACACCAATTATCCATCGAACGGAAGTATTGGTTGTTGGTAGCGGTCCAGGAGGTTTAGCAGCAGTCTCAATTGAGACTAATTCTGATGTTTCAGCGGTTGATATAAAAAAAGTTCAGCAAACATTACTTAAACAAGGGGCACGAATTCACTAATTTAGAATTCATTAAAAAAAATTTGAAAATGATTAACGACTATACAGAAAGACATTATCCCTTTGAAGGTTGTTTTAACTTCAGAGATATAGGCGGTTACTTAAATCAAGACGGGCAACAGGTAAAAAAAGGGCTTTACTTTCGTACTGGAAGACAAGACAGGATGACAGATAGAGATTTATTAAAGCTATCTGAATTAAAGATCTCCACACAAATAGATCTGCGTAAACCTGACGAGGTTGCGGATCAAGGAAAAGGTCCTTTGGAAGCCATGGGGGCTAAATACATTAATATAGCGGTTATTCCTGAGGGAGGGAGTGATCAATTAAGTAGACTAGTTGGTGATACAGGCATCTCAGGAAAGAGATACTTAGGCTACTTAGA
This sequence comes from uncultured SAR86 cluster bacterium, assembly GCA_902618945.1. Lineage (GTDB taxonomy): Bacteria > Pseudomonadota > Gammaproteobacteria > Magnimaribacterales > Magnimaribacteraceae > Magnimaribacter. The sequence goes on along the minus strand of CACNCK010000015.1, from coordinate 29,666 downwards.
ATTCGGACCTACTTCTTGGCTTAGGTTATTTGGAATATTAGCCGATAAGTCTAACTTGCCTGTTGTTTTACATTGCACAGCTGGTAAAGATAGAACCGGTGTTTCAACTGCTTTCTTACTTTCTATTCTGGGTGTGAGTCGAGATGTAATAGAAGAAGATTATTTATTAACTAATCTTGATACTGAAAGACAGGCAGACTTTATTGAGAGGACTGTTGGTTACCCTGATGGATATGATAGAAAAAAAATGATCAATATAGCAGGAGTACCTCACGATGCTATGAAAGATTTTTTAGACGGTGTGGAGTCTAAGTGGGGAAGCGTTGTGGAGTATCTTGAAAAAATAGGAATTACTAAGAACCAGATGGATAAAATCCGTCAGAATTTTCTGGAAACAATATAAGATAATTTTAATAAGGAGACATAATAAATTGTGAGTTACTCAATTTTTGTGAAAGATGGTACTGCTCAAGGCGTGGCAAAACAACGCTTAATTGAAACAATAGCAGGTCCTGAAAAGCGTGTGATAAATGATCCCTACGCTGATAAGTTTGTTATAGGTTCCGGTGTAATTAAGCTTATGGGACACAAGTTAAATGTTTGGTTGAGCAGTAAACTTGCTCCTGGTTTTCATGAACATCTGATAGCACGCACCCGTTTTATTGATGATCTGATAGAGAAAAGTACAAAGGATGGTATAGAGCAATATGTAATCCTCGGGGCAGGATATGACTCTCGAGCTATTCGACTCAATCTACCAGCTTCATTGAAAATCTTTGAAGTAGATCAACCTGAAGTTTCAGACATAAAACTTTCTAAGTTGCCCAAGGATTTGCCAAATCTAGAGAATATAACTTATGTAAATGTAGATTTCTCCTATCAATCTTTAAGCGAACAACTTTTGGCTGCGGGATTTGATCAAACTAAATCGACTATTTTCACACTTGAGGGTGTTTCGCAATACATTTCTAAAGATGCAGTAAGTTCAACGGTTAAAGAAATAGCCACGATTACTAAAGATTCTAGATCTATTTTCTTTATGTCTTATGTTGATGAACTTATGGAAAAAGATCCTGCAGCTTGTTTCGGAGAGGGTTATCCGAACCCTGTAAAAAAAGCTTACTTGATTAAAAGCTTATCAGCTAAAGTTGGTGAGCCTTGGATATCTTTCTATACAGATGAAGAGTTAGAAGGTTTACTTTTTGAAAATGGTTATTCTGTAAAAGAAAATGTCACTTTAGAAGACCTAAACTCTCTTTACTTCACTCCGGTGGGGAGAAAGCTCCATGAAAGTCAAATTTTCAAGCTTGAACATTTTATTGTGGCTGAGTCCTAAAGATGTTCAAACTTAGGACTTTTCAAATTAGTATCTAATTGATATAAAGTCATAGAAAAATTGAGAGAAAATATTGTTAGTAAATGAGGAAATAAAGCTAGATTACTCTGATGTTTTAATTCGGCCTAAAAGATCAACCATGAGTTCTAGAGGTGAGGTTAATTTGGAACGTACTCATAATTTTTTATGGAGTAAGAAGAAGTGGACTGGGATACCTATCATGTCGTCAAATATGGACACAGTTGGTACACCAGCTATGCACAAAGTTTTATCCAAATATAAGTTAATAACTTGTCCTGCTAAACATCATCTAAAGAAAGATCAAGGTAAATTCAAAAAGGGCAAAGCCAACATATGTTGGTTTGGAGGGATTGATGATATTAACAACTTGGCTAAGACTGCCTCGGGATTTATCGGCTTGGATGTTGCCAATGGATACACAATAAAGTTTGTCGATGCTGTGAAGAAACTCAGGGATAAATGTCCAGATGCAACGATTGCTGCGGGTAATGTTGTAACTGCAGATATGACTCAAGAGCTAATTTTAGCCGGTGCAGATATTGTAAAGGTGGGCATAGGACCAGGATCTGTTTGCACGACCAGGATCAAAACTGGTATTGGCTATCCTCAACTAAGTGCTGTCATAGAGTGTGCAGATGCCGCTCACGGACTTGACGCACATATCATAGCTGACGGCGGTTGCGTAAATTCTGGAGATATTGTTAAAGCCTTTGCTGCAGGAGCTGATTTTGTAATGCTCGGAGGTATGCTTGCGGGGCATGATGAATGTGATGGAAAAGTTGAAAATGGAGTTATGAAATTTTATGGCATGGCATCTGAATCTGCCATGAGTAGACATGGCAATCATAATGCTTACAGAGGAGTGGAAGGTAAGACCGTGGAAGTGGAATATCGTGGAAAGGCAGATGACACGATTAAAGATATTCTTAGTGGAATAAGATCTGCTTGTACTTATGTTGGAGCAACAAGACTAAAAACTCTCTCTAAATGTACAACTTTTGTGCGAGTCAATAATACTCATAACACAATATTCGGTACAGAGTAAATGGCCTTTGCAGGCGAAAAGTAAATAACAAATATCGATACAATAGAAGTGCGTAAATTCTTAACTACCTTTATTTTAATTGTTTCCCAAAGTTTCGTTTATAGCGAATCTTTGGGAAACCTAGCTCAGTATCCACCCATGGGAGTGGATTTGACTATAAGCACTACTCAAGAAGGCTTTCCTAGTCTTACACCTTCAGAAATTTCCCTTAATACAGGTCAGTATTATCGTTTAAATATTAATTGCCCAGATGTTAAAGATGACTTGTCGGGTTGGAGAATTGAAATGCCTGACTTACTTAGAAATTCTCATTTAAGGCTTGTGACAGTCGGAGATATTGAGATTCATCTACAAGGATTAAGTTTTAATGCAATTGAATGTGATGAGATTGGTAAGGCACATGTTAGCTTTGTTCCTATAAAGCCTGGTTCTTATCAACTTTATGTAGGAAATGTCCCGAGTGCTGTAAGAAGGCCAATTGGCGAAGCAGGAATCCAAGAAAAAGGTAAATTTGTACTGAGTCGTTTCATTGTCAATTAGATTACATACTCGTAAATTAAGCTAAAAACATAGCTGCACAAGCTAAAGCTAAGTAAAATATAGTTCAAAAATTAACTTAAGAATAATAAGGGGAGTTATGGGGATATCTTACTTACCTGTTTCAGATCACAGATTTAAAAAGTCACCTTTTTTTGAGTGCAATAATAGAGAAGATACTTTGTATGGTCTTTACAATAATAGACTATATCCAATAAATTCAGGAAATGACGAAATAAAGCATTACGAGCATATGCGCTCAAATTGCTGCCTATATGATGTACCTGAAACGCCTTTAAAGATTACTGGTAAAGACAGAATTGAATTGCTTAACATGTTATTCACCAGAGATGTCAGCAAGATAGCAGTTGGAAAAGCTGGCTATGCTATTGCTTGTAATCATAGTGGAGGCATTATGATGGATGGTGTCTTGATGAGACCCAATGAAGAGGAATTTATTTATGTACAAGCAAATGGAGACTTTTTGAATTGGGCTCATGCCATATTGGATAATTTTGATGCATCCATAGAGGATTTCGATTCTTGGGTCTTGCAAATTCAAGGACCCACGTCTCTAGACGTTTTAGAAGCAGTTTGCGATAGGTCCATAGATGATTTTCCTTATTATGCAGTGGCCGAAGTAGATATAAATGGAAATTCTTTCTATATATCTCGTTCTGGTTGGACTGGCGAAAGAGGGTTTGAAATATATTCGAAAAATTCAGATTTTGATGGGGTAAAACTATGGAACTTTCTGCTCGAAAAAGGATCGCCTGCGGGTTTGATGCCCTCAGATGTATCTTCTATGCATATAAGAAGAATAGAGGCTGGTATTTTTGATTATGGAACAGATATAGATCAGTCGCTCAATCCTTTCGAAATAGGCCTTGATCGTTTAGTTCATCTAGATAAAGTTGATTTTATTGGACGAAAGGCGCTCATGGAGACAAATCATAAATCTCTAAGGTTAAAAGGCTTGCTTTGTGGTGAGGCTTCATTGATTAGAGGAGATAAAGTAGTAGATTCCGGTAAAGATATTGGTTTTGTTAGCGCTGGCGCATGGTCTCCATATTTAGAATCTGGGGTCGGTTTGATACGTCTAAACGAGACAAGACCTTGTGATTATGAAGTGAAAGTCATCACTTCATCTGGTGAGTTTGATGCTAAAGTAGTTGACTTACCATTCTATGACAAAGAAAAGTTATTGGTAAGGTAATGCTAGAAAAAAAGAATTTTTTATTCACTTCAGAAACAACACCTGAAGTAAGTACCGATCTTTCTGGAAGTTCAAAAAAAATTGAAGCTCTATTGGGTCTTGCTGATGCAGTAAATGTAACAGATTCTCCCAATTGTAAAACTCGCTTAAATAGCTTATTAGTAGCATCAGAAATTAAGAAAAGTGGTTTGGATGTTATTTTGCAATTAACAGGCAGAGACAGAAATAGGGTAGCTTTAGAGTCAGAACTTTTAGGTGCTTTATCAGTTCAGATTGATAAAGTTCTTTGTCTCAGTGGAGATCAGCCAGATGAAGATGGACCAACGGCTGTAAATGAATTAAATAGTAGCGGTTTGATTCAGCTCTGTAAGACTATATCTGAAGGATCTTTAACCGACGGCACAGAAATCAAAAATCCTTTACCATTATATTCAGGTGCTGCAGATGACATATATGTACAGTTATCAAATCCAAAAGCAATGAATTCTTTGATCGGAAAGATGAAACAAGGTGCGAGCTTTATTCAGACACAATACTGCTTTGACTTTGATGTAATAAAGCAATATTCAGAAAAATTAAATGACCAAGGTATATTCAATGATTGCAAGGTATTTATAGGAATGGGACCACTAAAATCTGCGAAACAGGCAGATTGGATGAGGAAGAATCTCTGGGGGATAAATATTTCTGATGAGATTATTTATCAATTAGAATGCAGCGATAATCCTGAAGAGACAGGTGAAGAGATTTGTATAGATTTAATTGAAAGGATTATGTCTCTTCCTTGCATAGACGGAGTCCATTTAATGGGCCCCAACTGTGAAAAAGGATCTGCTAGAGTCATATCAAATTTTAAATAATATCTTTTTTTACATTGTTCACCTTTGCGTGAAGATACAATCAATTGATGATTTGGTATTTTTAATTTAAGGTAAAACAAAAGTAGTCAATATGGAGAGGTAGGATGAAATCTTCTAACCAAGCAAAACTAAAATTGGGAACTAAATCTGATGCAGTAAGAGCGAAGTTAATAAGTAGAACCGCAAAATGTGAATCGCTTGCTAAAAGAGGGCAAGCTGCTCTAGCACAAGAGGTTGTTCAGACGGTCGATCTACCTCATCCAATTTATATAGATTCAGCTGAAGGACCCTATTTAACTGATCTTGATGGAAATAAATATATAGACTTAACCGGTGGATTTGGTCCAAATGTACTTGGAAACAAACCTAAACCAATTGAAGATGCGCTTTCTTCTCAAATCAAAAAAGGTTGGCATTACGGAATTCCTGGAAGTGGACAGGCCCAATTAGCTGAATTAATAAAAGAATCTTCACCTTCTGTGGATGAAGTGATGTTTTGTAACTCTGGTAGTGAAGCGACTATGTTTGCTTTTCGTGCAGCCAGGGCCATTACTGGCAAGAAAGTGGTTGCATTATTTGACGGTTCTTATCATGGGATACATGACTATGCTTTGTTACGAGCTGACTCAAAGAGCGAAAGATCAACACCCACAAGCCTTACCCTTGGATCAGGTATTCCAAATGAAGTTTCCCAAAATCTAATGATGATGCTTCCATATCGAGATAAAAATGCCTATGAATTAATCCGAAAGTTTAAAAATGATCTGGCCATGGTTGTTATTGAGCCCGTTCAGAGCTCAAACCCAAGGCTAGATAGTCAAGAATTTTTAGAAGGTTTAAGAGATGTCTGTACTGAGTGTGATGTTCTTTTAATGTTTGATGAAGTCATAACTGGTTTCCGAATAGAGTATGGAGGATGTCAAGAATATTACAGTATAAAACCCGATGTGATTACATATGGTAAAGCTGTAGGTGGAGGAATGCCGATCGGTGTCGTTGCAGGACCAAAAAAAATTATGAATAGTTTTTCTGGAGCTGAAGATACTCCTGCAATATTTGCCGGTGGCACATTTAGCGGTAATCCTCTCACTATGGCTGGAGGTATTGGTGCTTTGGAGTATCTAAAAGAAAATAAAGAACACATATATCCTTATTTGCATGAACAGGGTGATCGGCTTGCTAAAGAAATAAATGAATTTTGTCTGATGTCCAAGATACCTGCAAAGTTAATGAATGCTGGATCTATGATGCATTTAATTTTTGGTGATAACGAAATTAAATCTTCCAGAGATATAGAAAGACGTCACTATCATTTAGAAAACGAATTTTATCTTCATCTTTTAGGTCATAATGTTATTGTTCCTGGCATCCATTTAGCATTTCTGTCCTATGCCCATACTCCAGAAGTAGTTGATCAAGTTATTTCCGCATTTAAAAACACTTTTGAAGATCTCAGGGCAGACGGATATATTTAAGAAATAACTGATTTAGGAAAAAGATTGATTTCGTAAAACATAAAAATTAATGAACAACAGAGAAGACTCACAAAAACCAACTTTTATAACACTTGAAGCAGCAGCAGAAATGAAAACTGGAACAAGGATAACTTTTGTTCCCGGCGTCCAAGCGCTTTATGCTGAGGCGCTGAAGAATATTTGTTTTGTAAAACAGATCCCTATTACACGTGTTTTACATCCTTTAATGGGAATAGATAAAGAAACTGGAGAGGACAGACAGGCAAATCTATACAACTTAACTAAACAGACAAGTTTACCAACTATGCTCCATGAAGAAGAAAGGCCAAGAAATGTTTGGATAGAGCAACTCGCTCTTGCTGAGCAAATTGGAGCAGAAGACAGTCCTTCGATTATTCCAGAAAGTTTTGAACTCAGAGCAGAAATGTATGGACTATGCGCTATTATTCTTGCAGAGGATGGATTGGTTTGGAATATGAGGATCTTGAATGATGGTCCTTTAGGGAGAAAATATGGCTACAGCGAAGCTGCCAGCTCATCGGCTCCTTCCAAAATTATAAATGCCCTTAAAGTTATCGATGCAAAATTAAAAACCCAAGAAAAACTTAATTCAAAGTTTCTGATAGGAGATGAACTCTCAGCAGTAGACATTTATTGGGCAACTATGAGTATGTGCATGATACCGGCAACTGAGGATATCATGCCTAAAACAAAACAAAATCAGGGTATGTTAGCTGGCTTTGAAGCAATCTCTAAAATACCAGATTTTGCTAATATAATTTCACCTCTAATGCGCGATCATCAAAGAAATATTCTTAAGACTTATTGCGAGACTCCTGCCATCCTTGGAGGTGAACCTTTATAGGTTATAAATATGGAAGAACAGTTTGTTCACTCTGACCTTTATATTAAAGAAATTCTAGAAGAAGTTAAGACTATCGCTCTTGTTGGAGCAAGTTCTAATCCAAAGAAAGATAGTTACAAGGTTATGAAATTCTTATTGGAAAAAAACTATGAGGTATTTCCTGTAAACCCTAACAAAAAAGGGAAAAGTATTTTAGGTCAATATTGTTATGGAGATCTTCAGTCCATAGGCTTGCCCATAGACATGGTAGAAGTCTTTAGAAAGTCTGAAGAAGTTCTTAGCATTACCAAGGAGGCAATCAATATTGGCTCAAAAGTTCTTTGGACTCAATTGGGTATAATTGATAAAGAAGCTTTCAAAATTGCAAAAAATGAGGGCCTGAAAGTTGTCATGAATCGATGTCCTAAAATTGAATTAAAAAAATAGAAACTTATTTAAGGTCTAAAAAATGAAAAATGAAATGAATATACTCGTTAGTGATATCCCCAGAGAGGGTATTCTTCGCCTTGTTATGGATGATCAAAAAAGTGGCAATGCTTTATCAGAGGAAATGATGAGTAAATTAATAAAGGCGATAAAAAGGGCTTCAGTTGATGACTCAGTTAAAGTCATCATTTTAACTTCTGAGGGGAGCATATTTAGTTCAGGACATAATTTAAAGCAAATTACTGATGCAAGAGAGCAAAGTGAAGATGGTGAACCCTACTTCAAGGAATTATTTAACCAATGTTCTTCTTTGATGCAGCTTGTAGTTAATTGTCCAAAACCTGTCATTGCACAAATATCTGGAATAGCTACCGCAGCGGGCTGTCAGTTGGTTGCTACTTGTGATCTTGCTTATGCTTCAAGCACAGCTAAATTCGCTACACCGGGAGTCAACTTGGGACTTTTTTGTTCTACTCCCATGGTAGCTCTTACCAGAGCAGTTAAAAATAAGCATGCTATGGAAATGCTACTCACCGGAGACTTTATTGACTCAATAAAAGCAAAAGAAATAGGATTAATAAATAATTTTTATGAAATCGATGAGTTAGAAAAAGAAACTTTGGATATTGCATACAAAATTGCCAATAAATCTTCAGTGGCTGTATCAACGGGTAAAAATGCCTTTTATACTCAATCTGATTATGACTTACCTGAAGCTTATGACTTTACTTCAAAAGTCATGGTAGAAAATTTATTGAAAGATGACGCTAAAGAAGGGATAGGAGCTTTTTTAGAGAAGCGTAAACCAAACTTTAAAAAATAACTTTATCTTTTGTCATACTTATTAAGGTTACTGAATTTTCCTAAGGCTTTATGGAGGAAACTAGCTCTATTGGCTTTTTCGTCCTTTTTTATTACTGTTGGAATTGATCATTTTATTAATCCAGATTTCTATCTGGCTATCATGCCTCCTATGTTGCCTTTGCATCTCGAGGCGGTATACGTAAGCGGTTTTTTTGAAATTTTGGGAGGTCTTGGTCTATTACTATCCCGCTTTAGAAAAATATCAGGATGGGGCCTATTGGCCCTTTTAATTGCTGTTTACCCTGCAAATATTTATATGGCTATGACGCCAGAAGCCTTTCCTGAAGTTTCAATTTATGCACTTTACTTGCGTCTCGCCTTGCAATTTATCTTCTTCTTCTGGGCCTACTCCTTGACAAGGCCAGCTTTCAATCCATCTAAAAATTTCATTTAAACTTATGAGGTTATCACCATGATAGATTATTTTTTTGTGCTTCAATACGGTCAATGGCTAATATTGGTTATAAGCATTTTGGCCTTATATCAGGTAAGTTCGGTTAATCATGAAACAAGATTGAAAGGCTACTTGGTTACTGCCTTAAGTAGATTTTCAGGTGCTGTAATATTTTTATTTGTTGATCTATTTGCCTTTGTCATAGCTAATTTGATTCAGACCTATATAGCCTTGAGAGGATACTTTAAAAATAGAAGTACTGGGGATATAACTAATGAAGGTGATCAAGATAATGAAAAATTTTAGGAAAATTTTCAATTAGGAGAATAGGATGGATAAAAACCTTTTGTTTCAAATCGATGGTGCTGTAGCGATATTGACCATTAATGATGCACCTTATAACCGCATGTCCCTAGACTTTATGGACGCGTTGGAAGAAACTGTTGATAAGATTTCAAAAGATAATGCCATTAGAGCAGTGGTTTTAACAGCAGCTGGATTAGATAATTTTTCAGTAGGAATGAATCTTAAGCAGTTTCAAGAAGGTATCAAAAAAAAGGGCAGTTCCGATGCTCTTTTTGATCAAAGGCTAAAAGTCATAGACGCAATTGAGAGAATGCACAAACCTTGGATAGTAACTTTGTTTGGCTACTGTCTTGGCGGAGGACTAGAAGTTCCTTTAGGCTGTCATTTTCGCCTTGCAGCTGATGATGCGCAAATAGGATTGCCTGAACTAGATCTTGGAGCAGTTCCTGCATGGGGAGGGAGTGCTCGTTTAGCTAAATGTGTAGGTGAGAACCATGCTATGGATATGATACTAAGATCTAAGAAGATATCTGGTAAAAGAGCTTTGGAGATTGGTCTTGTTCATGAAATTTATCCAATCGATGAATTGAAAGATGCAGCCATTGCTTTGGGCCATGAACTTGCTTCTCAGCCGGCGGTAGCTGTAGCAAGCATGATGAAAGTTTTGGTTAACAGTTCAGAAAAAAATTTAGATGAGCTTTTAATTGCTGAAAGAAAAGCAGTACATGAAAATAATAATACGAAAGACTCGCAGGAAGGAATGATGGCTTTTCTAGAAAAGAGAAAACCTCAATTTAATAAGTAAACTTGAAAAACAACATATTAACTATATTTTTAATCTCTGTGAGTCTAAAAGACCGGAGAAGAGTGATGAACTTTGATTTTTATAGAATTATTAATCTCAGTAAAAATAAATGTAAAAGCGACCTTAGTAACTTCATCTTCATTTGCAGGTTTAAACAAAAGTGTTCCCATTGATGCTAAAAAGCTATCCTCCAGAAGAAAGTTGAGTTCATCGACCTCAATGGTCTCCCAAGGTTTTAGTGCAAACCCCTTATCTTCGGAAATATCACCCTTTACAAAATAAGATATGGCATCAGCTTTAGTATTTCTGAAAACTTTTTCTGAAGTAAAGGTAGGCTTAAACAAAACATTTTCCTCAGAAAACGCATAGTGTTTTTCAATAAAAATTTCTGCAAGTTTTTTAAAATCACCATTTTCTTGATATGCCTTGCCAATCTCGATTACGCCTTGTTTCCATGAATTTAAAAATTTTTTAATTATTTCTTTCCTCATATCTGTATATTTTTTATTAGCTTAAACTTTAATTTATACTTAATTCATTATGTAAGTAAAATATCAATGCTAAATAGATTATAAAGGAGATTTTATGAGTGATTCTGAATATGTACCTCCCAAAGTTTGGACATGGGACAAAGAAAGCGGAGAAAGGTTTGCAAAGATTAATAGGCCCATTTCAGGTGCAACTCATGAAAAGGAACTTCCTATTGGCAAGCATCCTTTACAACTTTATTCATTAGGTACTCCAAATGGAATTAAAGTGACAATTTTACTAGAAGAATTGTTAGCCCTGGGTCATGAAGGAGCTGAATACGATGCATTCTTAATTAACATAGGTGATGGTTCTCAATTTGGAAGCGGTTTTGTTGAAATAAATCCAAATTCAAAAATACCTGCATTATTAGATACAAGCACAGATCCTTCCACTCGTGTCTTTGAATCGGGAGCAATATTGGTGTATTTGGCGGAGAAATTTGGAGAATTTTTACCTACAGATCCTTCAGATAGAGCTGAGTGCATGTCTTGGCTATTTTGGCAAATGGGAAGTGCCCCCTATCTAGGAGGTGGTTTTGGCCATTTTTATGCATATGCTCCGCAGAAGTATGAATATCCTATAAATAGATTTGCAATGGAAGTAAAAAGACAATTAGATGTTTTAGATAGAAATTTAGAATCCAGAGAATATCTATGTGGAAGTGAATATAATATTTCAGATATAGCTGTACATTCTTGGTATGGAACATTAGTTTTGAATAATACTTACAATGCTTCAGAATTCTTGGAAGTAGAATCTTATAAACATGTAGGACGATGGGCAAAGCAAATTATTGAAAGGCCTGCTTACAAAAGAGGTTCTTTGGTCAATAAAAAACCGAATGGACCGGATGATAAATCAATCTTGGAGCGACACGATGCAAGCGATATCAAGCTTTAGTTCTAGAGAAAGATAAATTTAGCAACAAAAATCAATGAAAGGAACCATGCTCCTGATGATATTTGTTTTATTTGACCGATAAAGGTTTTAATTGCTATATAAGCTAGGAATCCTAAAGCTATTCCATTCGCTATAGAGAAAGTAAGAGGAATCATGACAATCATAACTAAGGCAGGCAGTAATTCTGATTGGTCATTCCAATCAAGTGTTTCCATTCCACTTAGCATTAATATTGCAACATAAATTAATGCACCTGCCGTGGCAAATGGTGGTACAGCTGCAGCAAGAGGAGATAAGAAAGTAGCTAGAAGAAAAAGAAGTCCTACCACAATTGCTGTTATTCCCGTTCTCCCTCCTGCCTCTATACCTGCAGAACTTTCAACATAGCTCGTCACAGGTGCACAACCTAGAAAAGCTCCAAAAAAACTTGAACTACTATCTGCCTTAAGTGCTTTATCCAAATTTTTTATTTTTCCTGAATCTGATATTAGACCTGCTCTTGAAGCTACTCCGAAAAGCGTTCCTGCTGTATCAAAAAGGTTAACAAAAAGAAAAGACATAATAATACTCAACATGGATATATCTAAGGCACCAATGATATCTAACTTTAGGAAAACTGGAGAAATATCAGGAGGTAAAGCAAACACTCCCTCAAATTTCACAAGGCCCAAAAATATACTCATTAAAGTTACAGCCAGTATTCCAATTATTATTGCCCCAGGTGTTTTTCTAATGGAAAGGATTGATATCAATAAAAATCCAAGACCAGCTAGTAATGTAGCTGGATTTGTAAAGTCACCTAAACTTAAAAATGTGGCACCATTGGCTTCAATGATCCCTCCATTTTTGAGTCCTATAAAACCTATGAATAAACCTACACCTGCACCCATAGCAATTCTGAGATTCATCGGTATGCTATCTAACATCCATCTCCGTAAGGGTGTAATACTCATGATAAAAAATAGGACACCTGCAATAAAAACTGATCCTAAGGCAACTTCCCACGAGTAGCCCATCTCGCCAACAACTGTATAAGTAAAGAAAGCATTAAGCCCCATCCCTGGAGCAAGTCCAACAGGCCAGTTTGCAAATAGACCCATAACAAAACATGCTATGGCAGCAGCCAGGCAAGTTCCCACGAAAATTGCTCCATGATCCATACCTGATTGAGCCATCATTTGCGGGTTAACAAAGATGATATAGGCCATAGTTATAAACGTGGTTATACCAGCTAATATTTCCTTTTCGATTGTCGTATTGTTCGACTCAGTAGAAAAAATTTTTTCCAGTGCAATTTTCATTATTTATTGAAATCTCCTATGACACTACTTTAAAGATTTATTGATTGGATACTATCTAATTCTTATTAAAAAAGTGTAAAAAGGTTAAAAAAAGAGTTTTTTAGGGTTTATTTATAAAAATTTTTACCTTTCTTTTAACGATCTCTTGCATGTCAAATATTCAACGGTAGAATGTCATTTTGGTTGCAAGACAAGGATTTTTAATGAAATTATCAAATTCCCTTTTCAGGTCTTTCCTCTCAATCTCGCTTGCGCTTTCAATAATCTCCATTAGTTCAAATGCCTACTCAAATGAGTTAGTCATCGATGAAGTTATTGTTACTGCAGAGAAAAGAGTAGAAAGTTTACAAGATGTCTCTAAAGCAGTAACTGCATTAAGCAGTGACGAAATAGAGAGAAAGAACATAGTCGATTTTGTAGGTTTAAGCGCAATAGCCCCAGGAGTTACAGTCGCCAAGAACGAAGGATATAAAACTATTATCTCTATTCGTGGTGTGGGTGATGAAACTAACCAGAATGCTATAGCAGCGCCTTCTGTTGCATTGCATATGGATGGTATCTTTATTGCGTCTAAGTTTTCTTTAAGAACAGATTTTATTGATTTAGATAGAATTGAAGTACTCAGAGGTCCTCAAGGAACACTATTCGGTCAAAATTCAACAGGTGGAACGGTAAATGTAATTAATACAGCCCCATCGTTTGATGCCTTAACTGGTAAAGTTGATCTCACTTTGGGAGACTATGATCTGACCAAAGCTCGCGGAGGAATAAATATACCTCTGTCAGATACTGTTGCTACACGTTTTTCATGGATTACTACAGATCATGATGGTTTTTCTGAAAACCTTGTGAATGGACAAGATTTGGATGATACATTTCATACTACTTTTAGATCAGATTGGCTCTTTGACTTAAGCGACACTTCTAGTTTGAGATTGTTTGCCCAATTCTTTGAAGCAGAAAATAATGGTGCAGCTATGAAAGGGTTAGATGATCCTACTCCTGATCCAAGGCAACTCAGACAAGACTCTGCTTCAGTTTATGAACTTACTTCAGAAATTGTTGCTGGAATCTTCAATAGTGACTTAGGTTTTGCCAATTTAAAAATACTTGCAAGCATGCAAGAAGATGACATCTATGTCAGCAGAGATAATGATAGGCATAATTTCGGAGATGTTCACGCTAATGGCCCCATGGAAGGTTTTCCTTACAATAGAGCAGAATATAGACCTGAAACTTCTTTGGTTGAAACTTCAACTTTTGAAATTAACTTAATTTCTAATGAACCTTTATTTGGCAATACAGACTGGATTCTTGGAGCGTTCTATTTTGATCATGAGATTGAAAATAACATTTACGAAGTAAAAGATGTTAATAACAATAAACAGGCTGCTCTTATGGATGGTCAGTTTACTCCTTATACTCATGCACCAGTTTGTGCAACTAATCCATTTGAAGGAATTTGTTTTGCTGCATACGATGCTGAGCTAGGTTTTGTCTCAGAAGCTTATCCTACAAGGGAATCACAATCTGTCTATGGTCAGGCAACTGTCAATATAAATGAAGCCAATAGAGTTGTTTTTGGTTTGAGATATACTGAAGATGAATTTTCAAGTGATGTAACTAATTTCTTTGGACTTCAAACATTTCTCATTTCAGATGATTTAGATGAAACCACAGGAAGACTTGCTTATGAATATGATGTCGATGAGGACACTATGGTTTATATCTCTTACACTAAAGGTTTTAAACCAGGAGGAAGTAACTTAACTTTCGGCTATCCTATGGACGCTGAAGGTTTTGGAGCAGCTCCAGCACCTCAATTGATTTTTCCAATCTTTGAAAGTGAGATGATTGATGCTTATGAGGTTGGACTAAAAACAGACTTTATGGATGGACGTATGAGGGCAAATGTTTCTGCTTTTACTTATGAATATGAAAACTTACAATTTCAGTCAACTGATCCGGATATTTACAGAGGTGGTGTAGCTAACATACCTGAATCAGAAATGAAGGGGTTAGAGCTTGAGCTTATTGGTCTAGTCTCAGAGTCTTTATCCTTTGACTTAAGGGTTGCATATCTTGACACAGAAATCACTTCCTCTTATGAGGCTCTTGATAACTTGCAAGCAGAACTCTATTTCTTTGGAGAAGAACCAATACGCTATTCTTTAAGAGAAAACCTACAAGGTAACGAACTAGCAAAAAGTCCTGAATTAACTGCAAATGTAGGCATTGAATATACTACTGATACTGCCTATGGATTGTTAACAACTACTGCTGAACTTATCTATCGTGGTGATTTTCAGCAAAGAGTTTTTAACAATTCAATAGTTGATCAAGTAGATTCCTACACAATAACAAATTTTACGGCTAGCTTAGATCTTCCAGGAGATCAGTGGGGTATCGATTTGATGCTATTAAATGCTGGTGATAAAGATGGCATGAACTCTAGTATGACTGATGTTTTTGGAGTTGCCGGTACAGGTATAGAGTATATTCCTCCGAGACAAATCATGGGCAGAGTTAGTTACCAATTCTAAATATCTATAAGCCTTCCTTGTTTTTTAAATGAGGAAGGCCATTGATCTCAATAATAATTAGAACCTTTTGATGTATTATCCATTGCTAGCAGTTATCAATTATGGATAAACATTACATTGGCGCAACGGAACTATTGGAAGATTCTTTTAAATTGGCATGGGAAGTCTATGAAAGTGGATATCGACCAAACTATATAGTCGGTGTATGGAGAGGTGGAGCTCCAATTGGTATAGCCGTACAAGAGCTGTTTGATGTTTTAGGAGTTGAATCAGATCATATAGCGATAAGAACTTCTTACTATTCGAGCATGGGACAACGTAATGATAAGGTCCAAGTCTATGGATTGAGCTATCTCATTAAAAAGCTTGAATCCGAAGATTCCTTATTAATTGTTGATGATGTTTTTGATACAGGCAATTCAATTAATCAAATTATTACAGATATACAAGCTGCATGTAAGAAAAATACACCTGAAATCAGGATAGCAACTCCCTATTTTAAACCTGCTCAAAATAAAACAGAAAGAAATCCAGATTATTATCTTCATGAGACAGATAAGTGGCTTGTTTTTCCGCATGAACTTGAAGGTTTGTCTGCTGAAGAGATAGTCAGAAATAAGCCTGAATTAAAAGATTTATTAGATAAAATCACTCCAAAACTTTAAATTATTTCTTTCTGAATGCTAATATGCACTTAGGGAGAATACATGGCTGAAACGAATAAAAATATTCTAATTTATGGAGTTCCTTTTTCACAACCCGTTCGAGCTGTAATGTGGTTGATGTTAATAAAGAAATTTCCCTTTGAGTTGAAGTTAACAAACCCAGGTTCTTCATCAGAAGGTGGAAGTCGTCATCCTGACTTCTTGAAAAAGTTTCCTACCGGGACTATTCCGAGTTTAGAGGATCCAGATACAGGATTTGTCATATCAGAATCGCATGCCATTATGTGTTACTTGTGTAATAAATATAATTGGGATGATTTATATCCAGTTAATCCAGAAAAAAGAGCAAAAGTAGATTCTTATTTACATCTACATCACAGAAATGTGAGAGAAGCTTCAATAGGTCTTGTTGCCCCTAAAGTCAGAAAAGACTTAAACTTTTCAGAAGAATTCTTAATCACATCTAAATCTAATATAGAAAAAGCTTTTGAGGCAATAGAAACTGGCTGGTTAAAAGACTCAAGATTTTTGATCGGAGATAGTATGACAATTGCTGATATCTCGGCATATGTTGAGATAGGCCAACTGCAAAGTATGTTTACCAATGTCTATAATTTTGAGCCATATCCTAATATACGAAAGTGGCTAAAGGAGATGCAAAATGTAGATTATCATGACGATATACATATCGCCTTGTATGAGCTGGGTGATATCAGTAAGGAGGCTCCACCTATGAAGGTAATAATTAATGCAAACAAGAAAGCTTTTCAGGTTATTCAGGAAAAGTTAATCAATATCTAATAAATATCATGGAGCAATTCGAAGGAAAAACAGCTGTCATAACTGGAGCCGCAAGTGGAATAGGCAAAGCACTTGCTGAAAGATTTGCACAAGAAAAAATGCAAGTTGTACTTGCCGATATAGAAGAAGATGTTCTAGAGAAAACTGTTGAGAGTTTAAGGCAATATCAACATAGGGTTATCGGTGTCAAAACTGATGTTTTAGTCGAAGAATCTATTAAAGAGTTATATGCAAAGGCAACAGAAGAATACGGGAACATTCATATTCTATGTAATAACGCTGGCATAGGAGCTAATTCAGGAAATAAACCTATCTGGGAGATTGATAAGCATGATTGGGATTGGGTCATGGGGGTAAATTATCAGGGTGTTCTAAAGGGCATTCAAATATTCCTTCCGCATATGGTGGAACATGGTGAAGAGGGACATGTGCTGACAACCGTTTCAATGGCAGGATTACTGCCTGGAGCAGGCACCTATGGAGTTAGCAAACATGCTGTCATGGCTTTAACGGAGGCTCTAAGTAGAGATTTAATTACTCGACAAACCAAAATTAATGCGTCTGTTTTATGCCCCGGTTTTGTTGATACAAACATAGATAAGTCAGAAAGAAATCGACCTAGTCATTTAGGCGATGAACGAGAAACAACTAATGAAATAGATGCGGAAATCATGTCAGCAATGCTTCGACAGGGGAAGAAGCCTAATAAAATAGCAGAAATTGTTCTCGAAGCTATAAAAAAGAACATTTTTTATATTTTATCTCATCCTGCTTGGGATGATTCTTTAAGGTCTCACTTTGACAATATATTATCAAGAAAAGAGATACTTCCGAATTCAGAGGAGGAAATGGCAAAATTCTTTTCTCCTAGAGAGGATGGAGAGAAATATTAGATCTATGGTAGACATATCAGATACACTCGAGCTCCCTTGCGGAGTGCAAATTAAAAATCGTATTTGTAAAGGCGCAATGACTGAAGGCTTAGCGGATGAACAAAATAGAGCGACCTATAAGCACGTAAATTTATATGATAAATGGTCCTCTGGAGGAGCTGGGATCCTATTAACTGGTAATGTTCAAGTTGATCATCGTTATCTTGAGAGACCAGGTAATGTTGTTATAGAGGGAAAACAAACAAATGAACAATTATCTAGATTAACTTCGTATGCTGAAGCTGGTACAAAAAATAATACTCATTTATGGATGCAGATTTCTCATGCAGGAAGGCAAACCCCGGCATCAGTTGCAGAGATTCCGGTGGCACCTTCGGATGTACAGCTTCAAATGCCTGGCGCACAATTTGGTAAACCTAGACCTTTAACACATGAAGAAATTTTAGATATCATTCAGAGATTTTCTCATTGCGCTAGCATTGCAAAAGATACTGGTTTCACTGGTGTACAGATACATGGAGCCCATGGATATTTAATATCTGAGTTCCTTTCACCTGATATCAACTTAAGAGAAGATGAATGGGGAGGAAGCTTAGAACATAGGGCAAAATTTCTTCTTGAAATAGTAAGGGCAGTGAGAGTATCAGTAGGAACAGATTTTCCAGTATCGCTTAAGTTAAACTCTGCAGACTTTCAAAAAGGTGGATTTACTCATGAGGATGCTATTCAAGTTGCAGCTTGGTTAAATGAGGAAGGATTAGATCTTCTAGAAGTCTCTGGTGGAACTTATGAGCAACCTCATTTGGTTGGAATTGATATGGGCCTTAATCCAGAAAGAGCTGAAAAGAGAAGGGAGAGTACAATTGCACGTGAAGCTTATTTTTTAGATTATGCAAATGATATTAGATCTGTGTTCAAGGGCCCTCTGATGGTAACTGGAGGATTTAGAAGTACTAAAGGAATGAATAATGCATTAAATAAAGATGCATGTGATGTTATAGGCATAGCAAGACCATTTTGCATTGATCCAAATATAGCTAATAAATTAATTGATAGCGATTTAATCGAGACTCCTGTCTTGGAAAAAACTATGCAAGTGGGCCCAGGCTGGTTCGGTCTTAATTCTCCTTTATCTGTTGTAAAAGGTATAAATGGTTGGGGTCATCAAGCCTTTTGGTGCCTGAATCTTATCAGGATGGGAGAAGATTTAGATCCAGATCTAAATCTAGGTGTCCTGAAAGCATTCTTTCAGTATCAGAAAAACGAAAAGAACGCTGCAATTAGTTACAAAGAATATTGGGAGAGTAACCAATCTTTGAATTAATTGAGCTAAGTCTATCTTTCTTATATTAATAATCTTTCAATAAAAAATGTTGTAATATGCTTTCTATAAACTTTATTTTTGACCTATGAATATTGAAGCTGAATTTAATTACAGAAAACCTTTAAAAGAGAATGAAGCTAAGCCAGCTTATGGACTAGATAATGATTCTGAAGATAAAAATACTTTACCAGACTACTTAAAAGCATTTAAGAAAACAGTTCATAATGCTAGAGAATCCAACTTTGATATAACAATGGGTGGATTCGAGTTAATTAATCACATATCTTCGGTTGAAGATTTTTATGATGATGAAGAGGTAGTAAATATTTATTATCAAGAGATGGCTACTCATGTGAAAGAAAAAGTAGGTGCGGACACTGTACAAATTTTTTCTCATATCACTCGAAATGAGGCTCAGGCTGAAACAGGAGAGAGAAAGGGAGGACATAGGTTGGTCCATAATGATTTCACAACTAGTTTCGGAGCAACACTTGATCCTTTTTTAAGAGAGACAGGAATCAGTCCTAAAAGAATTGTTGTTTATAACCTTTGGAGGAGGTTTGATAAGGACGGCGTAGACACACCGTTTGCTGTTTGCGATAAAAGATCAGTTTCTGATAAAGAATTGATACCTACTGACTTATTTAACTATCTTCCAGATCAACCGAATGCCTTGACGGTTGAAATCTGTCAGTCTTCCCACAGTGATTCTCATAAATGGTATTTCTATCCAGAAATGAATAGAGATGAAGTTCTCATGTTTAAGACTTATGACTCAGAAGAGAAGCCTTTTATACCAACATTACATAGTGCATTTGATTATCCAGATACTCCTGAGGGAGTTTCACCAAGAGAAAGCATAGAAGTCAGAGCAGTTTGTTTCTTCGATTAGCTTTCAGATGAAAAATACTACTTACGAAGTAACCAAATCTAATGAATACTTCAAGAAGGCTAAGGAAGTAATTCCTGGGGGCATTTTTGGGCATTATAAATATGCGGTAAGAGATACTGGACCTAAATTTTTTTCTAGATCCGAAGGAGCCTATTTTTGGGATCTTGATGATAACCGATACATAGATTTAATGTGTGGATATGGTCCTTCAATTTTAGGCTATAACCATCCCGAAGTAGAAGAAGCATTCAAGACCTCTTCTGAAAAAGGAAATACTGTCAGTTTAGCTTCACCAATTATGGTTGACCTTGCAACTAAGTTAGTTGAAATGGTAGATATTGCAGATTGGGCCTTGTTTGGAAAGAATGGAGGAGATGCAACAAGCTTAGCTGTAATGATAGCTCGTGAATACACTTCAAAGAAGAAGATAGTAAAAATTGATGACGGTTATCACGGCGTTGCCCCTTGGATGCAAGATAAAAGTAGGCCAGGTATTATTGACTCTGATAATGAACATGTGTTGAAAATTAAATGGAATGACATTGAAGGTTTAGAAGAATTGCTCAACATGCACGGAAATGATATTGCTTGTTTTATTTCTTCACCATACGATCATCCCGTCTCTCGAGATAATACTCTGCCAGAAGAGGGCTACTGGAAGAAAATCACATCATTATGCAAACAATATGAAGTTTTGACTATTGTTGATGATGTGAGGGCTGGATTTAGAATAAATCTAGCCGGCTCTAATGTAGCTTTTGATTTTTCACCGGATATGATTTGTTTTGGCAAGGCTATTGCTAATGGCCACCCCCTGGCATCGTTGGTCGGTACAGAAAAGCTGAAGCATTCTGCTGAGAAAGTTTATTTTACTGGTACTCAGTTTTTTAGTGCACCCCCCATGGCTGCAGCACTCGCAACTCTCGATCAATTACAAAAGGTAAATGCTCCAAATAAACTGATTGAGTATGGTGAGAATCTTAATAGAAGACTCGTTAAAGTTGCTGAGAAAGAAGGTTTTAACTTAATAGCCTCAGGAATACCTTCTATGCCTTATTATCGATTGGAGGATGTAGACTTTGAAACCCATTTCAGATGGATTGATGAATGTGTGAGGAGAGGTGTTTACATGCTTGGATACCATAATCATTTTATTTCTCTAGCTCATCGCAATGAAGACATTGATTTCATAGAGAATACTGCAAAACAGGCCTTTCAAAGCTTATAAAGAGGGTGTACTCAAGAAGAACTTTTCTGAAGATTTCCGGAGTGCTTGCTACGCTTTTAGCAGGTGGTTATATCTTTCGCAATTCAAGTTTTACTGAAGTAAAGCATATTTTATCTTCAGCAAGTCATGAAAAACTTGCTGTTTCATTATCATTATCAAAAGGTGTCGAAAATCTTGATCTTATCCTTAATAATCAAATTCTTGTTACTGGAAGACCTATTGATCGTGAAGGCAAACATTGGCAATTTATTTCAGATAAACTTCTTTCAGATACATCTTATGAACTTGAGTTATTTTCTGAGAAAGAATCAATTTTTAAGCCTTGGCAGTTGAAGACTTTTCCTGATCCTGAATCAGAAGTAAAAAATATCTCTATGATGGCCTTTACATGTGCTGGTGGCGGAGATGGTTTTAAAGCGTCTGGTAAAGAGTTTTTTAAGTCTTTTGAGTTTAGACAAAAGATTTTTGATGAAGGCCTATCCAAAAATCCTGATTTCGCCATCTCGATAGGAGATCATATCTATTTCGATCTTAGAGGGGAAAATTTTCCTCCAGTTGGACGAAACAGTAAGTTGATAAAGTTTTTTGTGGGAGGGTATTTAAAATTTAGGTACGGTGTTTTTAATAGATCTGAAAGCGCAGACAGTGAAAATAATGAAACAATCTTAAAAAAAATCGGTAATGAACAAATAGCAGCTCTTTATGGTACTAAATTTAAAAGTACTCCAATTTTCTTTATTCCTGATGATCATGACTATTTTGAGAATGATGATGCAGAAGAAGATTTGGTAACCTTTCCGGCTGATGCATTCAGTAAAGGTGCTTTTCAAAAAATGGCTGATCTTTTTTATCCTCCTTTTATCGATACTCCAGATAATAAGCCTGGAAGAAGGACTGGCCGAATAAGATATGGAAATGCTTTTGAGGGACTTATAGCAGATTGCGCAGGAAATATGACTCTTGGCGAAGAAAAAGCAGTTTTAATTTCTAGTGAAGATGAAAAATGGCTTATATCCCGAATAACCGACTCAAAAGCAAAGCATCTAGCTTTTATCCCATCACATCCACTAGGATATACTGCAGGAAAATGGAGGGAGTGGTATCCCGATGTTGTCGCCGAGGAAGGGACATCTGGCACAGTAATAAATGAATTACTATCAGGTAGAAAAGGATCTCTAACAATCGATGCAAATAAATACCTTTGGCAAGAGGGATGGTTTTTACAACATCAGCGTTTACTTCAAAGTATTTCAGAAAGAGCTGGTTCAAGGTTTATCTTCTCAGGAGATATACATGCATTGGGTGCCACCTCGATCCTTCAATCAGATACAATAAAATTACAAAGAGAGGTCAAAACCTTTTTGGTTGGGCCCATAAGTAGCTCAACAGGAACTTGGCCCTCTTTTGCCCGAGGTATTACAGCTGATAATCCTAATCAACTTATCTGTGAATCTATGTATAGAACCAAAGAAGAAAATGGCTTTACTTTCTTTACTATAGAAAATGAACAAGCAGTTGCTGAGATCAATTCTTGTGGTGGTCACAATCCAGATAATTTGGAAACTGGAGAGGTGATTTCCAGTGAAAAGATTTACATATGAAATTATTGAGTTCTGACATCAAAACAAAGGAAATCTTGGATTGGAAGGGCGTTCACCTTTTAAATTACCAGTTTTCAGCTTGTTCGATGAAAACTAGAATTTATCTAAATTTAAAAAAAATACCATTTACATCACATCAAATAAATCTTTCTGCTGGCGAGAACTTCTCTGAATGGTTTCAGGGCATCAACCCAAGATCTCTAGTGCCAGTTCTAATACATGATGGAGAGGTTCATATAGAGAGCAATGATATTCTTGAGTATCTAGAGGGATGCTTCAAAGAATCCCCTTTAATTCCAGAGAACATGGAAGAGAGGATTAAAGAATTATTAAAATTTGAAGATAATCTGCATGTTGATATAAGAAATATTACCTTTAAGTTTTTGGTTCCAAGATTTTTAAATAAAGGAAAGTCTGTTCAGCCTAAAGCAAAAAATAAAGCTACTTTAAATGGAGAATTAGACTCTATGGACGATGTAAATAGAAATTTTTGGGAGGAGTACGAAAAGCATGGAATAAAAGATGAAGATGCAAGCAGGTCTTTGATTCGTTTTAGGACTGCTTTGGAAGATCTCAATGATCAATTAGAGGATAGTCCATATATTTTAGGTGCTGAGCTATCTTTAGTCGATATTGCCTGGTTCATTTACGCAACGAGAATACAACATGCAAATTATCCGCTCCAAAGATTACACCCTAATGTGTCTGGTTGGTATGAAAGACTATATGCAAATGTTCTCTTTAGAAAAGAAGTAAGAAGACCTTTGATAATGCAGTTTGTATTGTATGTTCATTCTTTGATCTTGCGTTTGAAAGGTAGATCAATCGAAGATTTTCTTTTAGATCAATAAATGGAATTAGATTTAATTCTCATTTTTATACTATTTGCAACCTTGGCAACAGCTTTTTTATCCTCTATTTTTGGTATGCTCGGTGGCCTTATTCTTATGGGTATATTGATTAGTTTCCTTTCCGTAGGACCTGCGATGGTGCTTCATGGTCTAATTCAAGCAACATCAAATGGATATAGAGCATGGCTCAATAGAACAGATATCAATTGGAAGATCATTTCAATGCTGCTATTGGGCAGTACTATAGCTTTAATCTTTCTATTTTTTATAGCTTTCGAACCTAGTCAAATCTTAATAATATTTGCATTAGGACTATTGCCTTATATTGCATGGATAGTCCCAAAAGAACTTGCTCTGGATATCACAAAAGCAGGTACGGGAGTTTTAGCAGGTTGCGTAGTGGTTCTAACAAACTTAGTAGCTGGTGTTGGCGGTCCTTTGTTAGATGTTTTCTTTCAAAGAGTAGATATGACGAGACATCAAGTCGTTGCCACTAAGGCAGTAGCACAAACTATTGGACATATTTCCAAAATTATTTTTTTTGGAGGATTGTTGACATATAGTCTAAAAAATTGGCCTGAACCTATATTCTTGCTCTTAGCAATATTTTTTTCCGTAGTAGGTACTACTCTTGGTAAGAAGGTTTTAGATATAATAGATGATGAAATTTTTTTCAGATGGACTCAACGAATTGTCCTTTCTGTAGGAGCAGTTTTTATTGGTAGAGGTATTTTTTTAATTTCACAATAAACACCCGCTGAAAAAATCAATTAAGTAGTTTTATGAATAGATTAGAAGACAAAGTAGCTATAGTCACTGGTGCAACTGGGGGCATAGGAAGAGCTACTACAGAACTTTTTCTTAAAGAAGGTGCAAGTGTTTTAATGGTTGATTTAAGTGAAGACGATCTTGTTAATGCAATTAAAGAGATTAATTCTAACAAGGTAAGTTATTTTAAAGGAGATGTGTCACTACTTTCAGATAATCAAAAAGCAGTAGATTTGGCACTTGAAAGATATGGAGGTGTAGATATCTTTATTGCTAATGCAGGTGTGGCTGGAGAAATTCAGTCAATAGTTGATTATGATGAAGAGGTATTTGATAGTGTAATGGCAGTGAATGCAAAAGGCCCTTTTCTGGGCTTAAAGGCAGTAATACCAGCTTTAAATGAAAGAGGGGGAGGAAGTGTGGTTATAACTTCAAGTGTAGCAGGGGTTACAGGAGCATCGCTGTTATCCCCATACGTGATGAGTAAACATGCTGTTGTGGGTTTAACTAAATCTGCTGCTAAAGAATGCGCTGAGATGAAGATAAGGGTTAATTCGGTAAATCCTTCTCCTGTAGAGACACCAATGATGAGGGTTTTAGAAGACGGTTTCTCAGTGATTACTGGAGAAGAAACTTCTAAAGGTTCTTTGGCAGAACAAATACCTTTAGGTCGATATGCTGAAGCCGATGAAATAGCTAAGTTGATGTTATTTCTTTCTAGTGATGAGAGTGATTTTATCACTGGCTCTGTGCATACAATTGATGGAGGTTTCACAGCATAAATGTCAGAAAAAATTGCAGTACATTGGTTTAGGCAAGATTTAAGAATTAAAGATAATCCTTCTCTTGAGGCAGCCAGCAAGTTCGACTCATTTATTCCCATCTACATTTTGGATGATACGAATTCTGGAGAATTCAAAATGGGTTCCGCTAGTAGATGGTGGTTATATCACTCTTTAAATAAGCTTAATGAAAGTTTAGGTGGAAGTTTGAGATTATTTAAAGGAGACCCATGCGAAATATTGCCCAAACTTATTGAGGATTATTCTGTTTCTAATGTTTTTTGGAATAGATGTTATGAGCCCTGGAGGATCGATAGAGACAAGAAAATAAAAAACGAACTAGAGACAAATAATATAATTGTAGAGAGTTTATGTGGTTCTTTGTTATGGGAACCCTGGAATATTTCTAAAGACGATGGGACTCCATATAGAGTTTTTACCCCTTATTATAAAAAAGGATGCCTAAATGCTAGTGAGCCAAGACTCCCAATAAGCGAACCTAGCCTTGAGAATATCTCTAAGAAAGATAATGTTTCAGATAACTTGGAAAGTTTGGACCTACTGCCAAAGTCTAATTGGTATGCAGGTTTCGAGGAGGAATGGAATCCAGGAGAAAAGGGTGCAGAACAGAATTTAGAAGAATTTCTTGAACATGGTTTATTGAACTACAAAGAAGGTAGAAACTTCCCTTCACAAAAATTTGTATCAAGATTATCTCCACATTTACATTTTGGTGAAATATCACCTAATGAAGTTTGGTATCGAGCTAAAACAAAAGAAACTATTTCAGGGATAGGTAAGAGCCTTGCTCATTTTCATAGCGAGTTAGGCTGGAGAGAGTTCTCATATTACCTTCTTTATCATTTTCCTGATTTTCCTAGTGTTAATTTTCAAAAGAAATTCGATTCATTTCCTTGGAAAGAAAATAAAGATCTTTTAAAACTTTGGCAGTCAGGAAAAACTGGATACCCTATTGTTGATGCAGGTATGAGAGAGCTATGGCAGACAGGCTATATGCACAATAGACTGAGAATGATTGTCGGTTCTTTTTTAGTTAAAAATCTTCTAATACACTGGCTTGAAGGTGAAAAATGGTTTTGGGATTGTCTTGTGGATGCTGATTTAGCTAGTAATAGCGCGGGGTGGCAATGGGTGGCAGGATCTGGTGCTGATGCTGCTCCATACTTTAGAATCTTTAATCCTATTACACAGGGATTGAAGTTTGATCCAGACGGAGAATACACAAAAAAATATGTGCCTGAGTTGAAGAATTTACCAAATAAGTACCTTTTTAGCCCTTGGGAAGCTCCTAAGGAAATCTTAGAATCTGCTGGTATAGAATTAGGAGTAGATTATCCAGAGCCTATCGTAGACTTGAAGATCTCTAGAGAACTTGCCCTGGAAGCTTTTGCTACAACTAAAAAAGAAGTAAATGAGTGAATTAAATATTCAGAATCAACAAGATAATTCTATTTCTTGGACTTGCAGGCATACATGGAAGCGTTCATCTATCAATACTCTCTGGTGCCTATTAGGGTGCTCTATTGGAGATTTTGGGACTATTCTTTTTTTCCAAATAAATGAAATTCCATTTCCAATGTTGGGAATAATGACCTTGGCAATTATTAATGGTTTGATTACTTCCATCATCCTAGAAACTATAATTCTTTCCAGACAGATGAGATTAAAAGAAGCATTCAGTACAGCTACTGGAATGTCTCTCATTTCTATGTTGTCAATGGAGATAGCCATGAATACTGTTGATGTAGTATTCGCTGGAGGAGTTCTAGTCTGGTGGATCATACCTTTTATGCTATTGGCGGGTTTTATAACTCCCTTACCTTATAACTACTACAGACTAAAAAAATATAATATTGCCTGTCACTAAGAATGCCAGGTAAGACTAATTTAAAAGAGATATTGCGTAATATTAATCCTCGCTTGCTTGATGAGACTTTTGTTTTCATTACTTCAAGCGAACCTCTTGAGGATTTATTTAACTCACTTAAGCCAAAAGCAACTTTTTTGGAAGATGAAGGCATTACTTTAGTGATTAATCAAAAGGACGCGGATGCGCATTCTTTACAATATGATGGTATTTTCAAGTGTATAT
Source organism: uncultured SAR86 cluster bacterium (assembly GCA_902618945.1). Taxonomy (GTDB): domain Bacteria; phylum Pseudomonadota; class Gammaproteobacteria; order Magnimaribacterales; family Magnimaribacteraceae; genus Magnimaribacter. The sequence goes on along the minus strand of CACNCK010000015.1, from coordinate 2,323 downwards.
CCTTGGGAGTTCACTCAAGCCTGGAAAGTCATGGACTCATTTCAACCATTACAAGAGAGTTAACTAAGCACAGAATATCTTCAAATATTTTCTCTGGATATTTTCATGACCATATTTTTGTTCAAAATAATTTGGCTGCAGAAGCATTAAAAGTTATATCCTCACTAGAGGATTCCTAAGATTTCTTATGACTATGTTTACCCTTATAATGAGGCTTATTAAAAGGAGAGATTTATGTTGAAGTTACATTTTGCACCAAATTCAAGAGCTGGAAGGATTCTTTGGCTTCTTGAAGAATTAGAGCTACCTTATGAACTAAATAAAATGGCGTTTAGCCCAACAGATTTAAAGTCTGATGAGCATAGAGCAAGACATCCATTAGGCAGAGTTCCTGTTCTTGAGGATGGAGATACTCAAATATGGGAATCAGGAGCAATAACCGATTACATCTTAGAGAAACATAAGAATGGAGGATTAAAACCCCCTGTTGATTCAGAACACTTTGCTAAATATTTACAGTGGTTTCACTACTGTGAAGGCATGGTAATGCCGCCAATGAATACAATCGTAGTTCATACAGTCCTACTTCCTCCGGAGAGGAGAGACGAAACAGTTTTAGGTCAAGCTCAAAGACTTCTTTCTAATGCCTTGAAGCCTGTTAATGAAAATTTAGAAGGCAAAGACTATTTGATAGGTGATTTCTCAGGGGCTGACATAATGCTTGGACATTCCTGTTTTATGAGTAATAGATTGGGCTGTGTCTCAGATGAGATGATCAATATTAAGGCTTATGTAGAGAAATTAGAAAACAGACCGGCTTTTAAAAAGGCTATTGAGACTCAATAAGCTTGAACAAGATTAGGATATTCTCTTATCTTCCTAATCCCAGGGTATGGAAGTCGATTATTACTGCCAAAATTGGTGGTATTGACCTGGAGGTTATTGGAGATAAACCAAATAACATGCCAAATTGGTTATGGGATTTTGATGCAAAGCCAATAACAGACGAAGATAAGTCTAAACTTAAGTCATTCGAAATCAAAAGCAAAAGAGGTTTTAAAGGCTCCCTATACAAGACAAACGAATTTATGGATCAACATCCTTTTGGTACTGTACCAGCAGGATTCGTTGGCGAGGGTCGATTGGGAGTTTTTGAATCTAATAGTATCTTGAGAGCGGTTGCTAGAGAGTGTAAAGATAAATCACTTTATGGAGGCGATGATCTAAATTTAACATCCAGAATAGATAGTTTTTTGGATGCTAATCTAGTTTTCTCAAGAGAATTTCAAGTCTATCTATTAGAGCTTGAAGATATAACCAAATATACTTATGAAAGAACTAAAGCCTCCTATGAGTTTTATCTTGATGGCTTGGAAAAAGCGTTATCTCTCTCAAGTTTTATTGCTGGAGACCAGCTAACTATTGCTGATATTTCATTCGTCTGCGAATTTGCACAGTTTTTAAGAGAAGGTCATTATCTAGAGCAATTGAAGAAAAAGGATTTAACTTTGATAAGCATGAATTTTCAAACAGACTATCCTTTAACATTTAAGCACTTTAAGGCTTTAAGCAATAAAAAGGAGTTTTTAGATGTTATGGGATCTTATTTAGACTGGTACGAAATGTAAATTATGGACTATGTTGAAATAGCTATACCATTTTTTTTACTTGCTCTTGTCCTCGAATTAGCTTACGGGAAACTTATTGGCAAGAATACCTATAGATTAAATGACACGATCAGTAGTCTATTCATGGGTTCTATAAGAGGTACGAGCGGGATTCTTAAGATAGGTTTTAGTGGCTATGTGTACTATCAAATTGAAACACACTTTTCCCTCTGGAGAATGGATAATAGTCTTTGGATTACTTGGATATTTGCATTTATTGCATACGATTTCTTTTATTATTGGTTTCACCGTATAAGTCATGAGAGACAAATATTTTGGGCATCGCACGTAGCTCATCATCAAAGCGAAGAATATAATTTATCGACTGCTTTGAGACAGACTGGTACAGGATTTTTTATATCTTGGATTTTCTATATCCCCTTATTCTTAGTTGGAGTTCCTTCTTATGTGATGGTTTCAGTTGGTACTCTTAATTTGGTTTATCAGTTCTGGGTTCATTCTAGGCATATTCCTAAACTTGGGTGGTATGAGTTGTTCTTCGTAACTCCCTCAAATCATCGGGTTCATCATGCCCAGAATGATTTATACGTAGATAGGAATTATGGTGGTGTTTTTATTATTTGGGACAGACTATTCTTAACTTATCAGGAGGAGAAAGATAATGAAAAGTGTGTTTATGGAATAAGAAGCGCACT
>CACNCK010000014.1 GCA_902618945.1 uncultured SAR86 cluster bacterium | reverse complement strand
TTTATATGCTCAATCCATCTTTACCTTACCTTTTAGGTGCTGCATTGATGTTCTTAGCTAGTATCTTTATTTTTTTAAATAAACGCCACAAATGGATAAGAGATAAAAATTACAAGGAAGACAGAAATTTGGAAGTATTTGAAAATTCCCAATAAACCCCGATAGAGCTAATTGTGTAATATTTGTTATAGTGTAATTATTAAATGAGGAGAGTTAATGTTTAAAGAAGACTTACTAAAGGGAAAGAGAATATTGGTTACAGGGGGTGGTTCTGGATTGGGTAAGGAAATGTCTAGATATTTCTTAAAATACGGTGCCGAGGTTCTTATATGCGGTAGAAGAGTAGGAGTATTAGAAGACACTGCAAAGGAATTAATGGATGAAAACGGTGGAAGTGTTAAGTGTTATGGTCTAGATATTAGGGGAGCTCAGGATGTAGATAACACTATTAATGAAATTTTTGAAGAAGGACCAATTCACGGATTGGTAAATAATGCTGCTGGTAATTTTATTTCAAGAACACAAGATCTTTCATATAGAGGTTTTGATGCTATAGCTAGTATTGTATTTCACGGGACTTTCTATGTTACTCATTCAGTAGGAAGAAGGTGGCTTGAACTGGGCATGGGCGGAAATATCATTTCCATACTTGCAACATGGGTTTGGACTGGATCAGCCTTTACAGTTCCATCGGCAATGTCAAAAAGTGGTATCCATGCAATGACACAATCATTAGCTACTGAATGGGGAAAGACAGGAATAAGAATAAATGCTATTGCTCCTGGTCCATTTCCAACTGAAGGAGCTTGGGCAAGACTTTCTCCAGGTCAGAGTCCTGAGGAAGCTTCATCTGATTCAAGCGGAAGTTATAGTCAAAATCCGATGGGGAGAGTCGGTGAGATGGAAGAATTAGGGAACCTTGCTACCTTTTTGATGTCTGATGGTTGTAACTACCTCAACGGACAAACAATTGCTATAGATGGAGCAGAATATTTGACCGGAGGAACCTTTTATAGAGCCTTAGCATCTATGAAAGATGAAGATTGGGAAGCAATAAGAGATAGTATTAAAAAAACTAATGAGAAAGATAAGGCTAAAAGGTCTGTCTAAGTAAAACTAAAGATGGGAGAAATTATGAGTACTGAAACAATCAACGAAATGCATCGTGTTTTGGAGTTGCAAAAAAGCTTAAACATTAAAGAGGGTGCACCAGAAATAAACTTAAGAAAAGATCGTCTTGATAGAGTCATTGCTATGGTTAATAAATATGACAAACAGATTATAGAAACTGTTAATCAAGATTTTGGTAATAGAGATTCTATGATGTCAGCAGTTACAGAAGTTGCTTCAGTTGTTGGTCCCATGGAGCATGCCAAAAAGAACTTAAAGAAATGGATGCGTACAGAAAAAAGAAAAGCTGCAATTGCTCCTTTGGGATCTGCGCTTTCTTTGTTGGGCGCTAAAGCTGAAGTTAGATATCAGCCCAAAGGTGTCGTTGGGGCAATCAGTCCCTGGAATTTCCCAATTAATCTTGCTCTTGCTCCACTTGCAGGAATTATTGCTGCTGGTAATCGAGTTATGCATAAACCTTCAGAATTAACTCCTGCTACTTCAGATCTTTTAAAATTGATGGTTGAAGAGTACTTTGATGAAGCTGAAATGGCAGTATTTGTAGGAGATGCTGAAGTGGGAGCGGCGTTTAGTGGTCTAGCTTTTGACCATTTGATCTTTACCGGAGGAACGTCCATAGCAAAACATGTTATGAAGGCCGCCTCTGAAAATTTAGTACCTCTAACATTAGAGCTTGGAGGAAAGTCACCAGTAGTTGTAGGTAAAGATGCAAAAATTAAAGATACAGCACAAAGAGTCATGCAAGGTAAGACTATGAATGCAGGGCAAATATGCTTAGCTCCAGATTACGCATTGGTACCGGAAGGAAAAGTTGATGAATTTGTCAAAGCTAGTGTAGAAGTTACTTCTGAGATGTTCCCTGAAATGAAAGATAATGATGACTTTACATCTATAATAAATCAACGTCACTACGACAGGATTCAAGGATATTTAGATGATGCTAAAGAAAAAGGAGCAGATATTGTTGAAATAAATCCTTCCAATGAAGATTTTTCTCAACAACCTCATCATAAAATCCCTCCAACTTTAGTTTTGAACCCCTCTGAGGATATGAAAATTATGCAAGAAGAGATATTTGGTCCTGTACTGCCTATCAAAACTTATAATGATGTATCAGAACCTGTGGAATATATTAATAGTAAAGATAGACCATTAGGTTTGTACTATTTCGGAAACGATAATACTGAAAAAGATTATGTCTTAGATAATACGACTTCTGGAGGGGTTACAGTCAATGATGTTATTTCTCACATTCAAATGGAAGATCTTCCATTCGGTGGAGTTGGTCCGAGCGGTATGGGGTCTTATCATGGATATGATGGTTTCAAAGAATTTAGTCATGCTAAAGCTGTATATAAGCAAACTAAATTTAATTTGATGAAATTAGCTGGACTAGTACCACCTTACAAAAAGAAAGAAGAAAAGACTAAAACGGCATAAAGTTTCCAATACTGATATAGGATTCTTGTGAAAAATATATCTTTATATTTGGCATTAAAGTATTTCAAGTCCAGAAAAAATGGATTCGTTTCTTTCCATTCTGGAATGGCTATCGTTGGGATAACTATTGGTGTACTGGTTCTTATTTTAGTGACCTCAGTCATGAATGGTTTCCAGAAAGAACTTAAAGAAAGAATCTTAGAAACTATCCCTCATGCCTCTATCATTGGAAATATCCAATTAAAGGAATATGATTCCATAGAGAAAATAGTTTACGAGAATTCGCAGGTTATTGGCGTTGCCCCTTATATTGAAACTCAAGGTTTATTGAGTTCTGGATCCTTTCTCAAAGGTGTCTATATTTATGGTGTAATACCTAAATATGAGAATACAGTATCCTCTATTGGTGACCACATTGTTAATGGTTCTTTGCAGACTCTTGAAGAAGATAAATATAATCTGGTCATTGGAGATATCTTAGCTTACCAACTAAATGTTGAAGTAGGAGATTACGTCAATGTTCTCGTTCCCGATACTGGATTAGGATTAGCGGGTATATTTCCACGCACAAAGAAATTTAAAATTAGTGCAATTTTTAGTATTGGTTCACCAGAATTAGATCAAAGTTTTGCGTATATGAGTATTGCTAATGCATCAAAGTTATTGAGGATGAACCAGTCAATGACCGGAATAAGGATAAAATATCAAGATCTTTTTAGTTCGACTAATCAAATAAGATTTGATGCAGCAAATATTAGAAAAACTTCTAATAAAGAAATAATGACTAGTACTTGGCAGCAAAACTATGGAACTTTATTTGAAGCTATACAAAATGAGAGATTTTTAGTTTCTTTAATGTTGTTCATGCTTATTTTGCTATCTGCTTACAATTTGATGTCAATGCTGGTTATGACAGTTAATCAAAAGAAATCTCAGATCGCTATTTTAATGACTATGGGTGCTACTTCTAAAACTATTAGAAATGTCTTTTTACTCTTTGGAGGCCTAGTTGGCTCTTTCGGAATTTTATTAGGTTGTTTTGCAGGAATAATTATTTCAATAAATTTCGGTTCAATAATTAATTTTTTGGAAATCTTGTTAAACACTCAATTTTTAGAAGTATATTTTATTGATTATTTCCCAATAGATATTAGATTTGAATGGATTTCCGCAATCTGCGCTGTCTCGCTTATTTCCTGCATTTTGTTCACCATATATCCCGCAAGATTGGCTTCAAAAGTCGATCCAGTAGAAATATTAAATAATGAATGAAGAGATTATTAATATTGAGAACATAGATAAATCCTTTGGTGAAGGTGATAAACTTCTGCAGGTTTTTAAAAATTTTTCTTTTAGTCTTCATCAAGGCGAGACTATTGGGTTAGTTGGTGCTTCTGGATCAGGCAAGTCAACACTTCTGCATATTATTTGTGGACTAGATAGACCAGATTCAGGTTCTGTAAAGATAAAAGGCGTAGACATTACAGAACTAAACTATGATGAAAGATCTCAACTTAGAAATACGGAAATAGGATTTGTTTATCAATTCCATCATTTGTTGCCAGATTTGACAGCATTGGAAAATATTGCATTACCGGCATTACTTGCAGGAACTAACCATACCGAAGCTATGAAGAATTCTTCTCTACTTTTGGAACAAGTGAATCTATTTGGTAAAGAAAACAATACTCCAAATGAGCTATCGGGAGGTGAAAGACAGAGAGTTGCCATAGCAAGAGCTATGTCCAATAACCCATCATGCTTGATTATGGATGAACCGACCGGAAATTTAGATACAAAGAATGTTGAAAATTTTATGACTCTTTTAACGGACATGGTTTCCATAAGAAACATAACTTTATTAATAGCCACTCATGACACAAAGGTCTCTGGTCGACTGGATAGATTGTTAAGTTTAGAATAAAGCAGATGGATAAAAGCAATCAAGAATTATCCAGCATAAAGCTTTATGCTAGGTTGCTGACCTATGTTCTTCCTTATCTTCCTCTGTTTATTGTAAGTATTTTGGGGTTTGCAATTTATTCAGGTTCTCAAGTAGCTGCTACAGAATGGTTAAAAAGAGTTATAGATTATGTGAGTAGTCCTGAAGGCGATTTAAGGTTAGTACTTCCGCTTGCTTTAATAGCTATCGCATTTGTAAGAGGTATAGGTTTCTTTGTAGGAAACTATTTATTGTCCTCAATTTCTAATAGATTAGTTCATAATTTAAGAACTGAATTATTTGAAAAATTAACTGTACTCCCTAGTTCTTTTTATGATGTTCATAGTTCTGGTCATCTAATTTCTAGAATTACCTTCAATGTTATGCAAGTGACCGGTGCAGCAACTAATGCTTTAAAAATTCTAATTAGAGAAGGTCTTCTAGTAATTGGATTAATTACTTATTTGATGTACTTAAACTGGAAGCTAGCGTTGTTTCTATTTATTGCAGCACCTTTCATTGCTCTTATAGTTAGTATTGCAGCAAAAAGGTTAAGGAAAATAAGTGGGAAAATTCAAACGGCAATGGGAGATGTAACCCATGTTGCCTCTGAAACTATTAATGGATATGAAGAGGTTAAATCTTTTGGTGGCGAAGATTATGAAATAGACAGATTTAATAAGGCGAGTGATAACAATAGAAAACAAAACTTAAAACTAGAGGCAACAAATTCAATTGCTTCACCCTTAGTTCAAATGTTTGTTTCTGCGGCGTTAGCACTTGTTACTTGGTTAGCTCTTGATGCTTCGGTAGTATCTGTAATGACACCAGGAACCTTTATAGCCTTTTTTACCGCAGCAGGCATGTTAGCCAAACCAGTTAGACAATTATCCGAAATTAATAGCCAAATACAGAAGGGATTAGCAGCAGCTGAAGATATTTTTAGTCAATTAGATGAAGAGATCGAAAAAAATGATGGCCAATTCAAATCTGATGAAATAAAAGGTGAAATTCAATTTAGTAATGTTTCCTTCGCCTATGCTAAATCTTCTCAAAATATACTCAATAATATTAATCTTGAAATAGGTATAGGAGAGTCTGTTGCCTTTGTTGGAAAGTCAGGTGCGGGCAAAACAACTCTAATGAGTCTTCTTCCAAGATTTTATGATGATTTTGAGGGAGAAATAAAGATTGATGGAGTATTGTTAAGTGAATTTGAAATAAAGAATCTAAGGTCACATATTGCCCTAGTAAGTCAAAACATAACTTTATTTAATGACACAATCGCTAATAATATTAATTATGGTTCTGAAGAAAGATCACTTGAAGAAATTCAAGTAGCTGCACAAAAGGCAAATGCTCATGATTTCATAGAAGCCCTACCTGATGGTTATGAAACAATTGCCGGAGATGATGGTGTTCTGCTATCAGGTGGCCAGAGACAGAGAATCGCTATAGCTAGAGCTCTTTTAAAAGATGCTCCTATTCTAATTCTTGATGAAGCTACTTCTGCTCTGGATTCTGAATCAGAGAATTATATTCAGGAAGCCTTAGTAGAATTGACAAAAAACAGAACAACATTGGTAATTGCGCACAGATTATCAACTATCGAGAATTCAGATAAAATTGTGGTACTTGAATCCGGTCATGTTGTTGAAATAGGTTCGCATGAAAGTTTAATTTCTCAAGATGGGCATTATGCTGAATTACACAGGAATCAATTTAAAGATGATGAAGAAGTTGGTCTAAGAAGTGAACCTCAAATAAATTTCTTTGAAGAAAATATTGATGATCTATCCTCGGCTAGTTTTATAGAGCAAAGCTGGTATCAGAAGAAATTATGGTTATGGCTTCTTTGGCCTCTTTCACTCTTAACGCAATTTGTTTCTAAAAGGAGAAGGCATAAATTTTTAGATCAACCTAAACTATCCTGGAAACCTGAGGTCCCGGTTGTAGTGGTTGGTAATATTGTTGTTGGTGGAACCGGAAAAACACCTCTAGTTATATGGTTATCTAAATTACTTGAAAAGAACGGATATAAACCCGGCATCGTTAGCCGAGGTTATGGGGGATCATCAACTAAGCCTATTTTTATTGATGATGAAACCTCTGTAAGTGTCAGTGGAGATGAACCATTGATAATTTATAGAAACACTCTAAGACCAGTTTGTATATCGACAAACAGAATATCTGCAATAAAGAAATTACTTTCAGATACAGATACCGATATCGTGATTAGTGATGATGGTTTACAACATTATAAGATGGATAGAGATATAGAAATTGTAGTTTTTGATGGTAATAGGGGAATTGGAAATGGACTTTATTTGCCTGCCGGTCCATTACGAGAGCCGTTAAAAAGAACAGATGAGGCTGATTTTATAGTTAGTTCATCAAAACTTACCAGATTGAAGACAAAACATAAAAATTACCTTATGAATTATCAGCCGATTGAATGGGCAAGAATTAAAGACAATAAAAGGTTCAGTGCAAATTCCTGGCCATTGTCCAAAAATGTACATGCAGTAGCAGGAATAGGGAATCCAGCTAAGTTTTTTAATACATTAATTAGCTTAGGCTTAAATCCTATAAGACATAGTTTTCCTGATCATTATCAATTCAAAGAGGAGGATCTTGATTTCGGAGATACATTACCAATTATAATGACGGAAAAAGATGCTGTAAGATGCCTCGAAATGAACTCCAATAATCTTTGGTACTTATCTGTAGAAGCTAAATTTGAAAACGACGATTTGGCCGAAAATATTTTGAACAAACTTACAATAAACTAATGACTAAGATCAATAAAAAGCTTTTAGATATACTCGTGTGTCCTGTCTCAAAAGGTTCTTTAGAACAAATTGGTGATGAGCTTATATGTAATGAAAGTAAGCTAGCTTATCCCATAAAAGATGGAATACCCGTTATGATACCTGATGAGGCAAGAGACCTCTCTGATGAGCTATAGAATAATCATTCCTGCCAGGATTGGCTCCACTAGACTATCCAATAAGCCCCTTAAGGATATTGCAGGTAAAACCTTAATTGAAAGAGTAGTTGATCAGGCAAGAAAAACTACTGCTAAATCTATACATGTGGCAACTGATTCTGATGAAATTATGTATCATTGCAATGAAATTAACGTAGAGGCTCTTTTAACTAGTTCAAATCATAGAACAGGATCTGATAGATTATTTGAAGCATGCGATATCCTAAAATTATCGGATGAAGAACTAATAATAAACATTCAGGGAGACGAGCCTTTCATCGAACCCAAGGATATTGAAAGCTTAGCGCAATTAGCTGAAAAAGAAAATGCCAATATGGTTACTTTGTATTCAAGCCTTGTATCAAATGACTTAGCAAACAATGATGTAGTAAAACTTTGGCTGGATTCAAATATAGTAAAAGATTTCTCAAGGGATGTTGATCATTTACCAAGAAAAGACGCCAAGAAACATATAGGAGTCTACGGATATAAAGTAAATTTCCTTCAGGAGTTCATCAAATGGAAACAAAGCAAAAATGAGATAAAAAGAAATCTTGAGCAAATGCGAGTTATGGATAATGGAGAGAAGATTTATGCTATTGAATCATCGGGAAAATATCATATCGGTGTCGATACTGAAAGTGATCTCAAGCAGGCAATAGAGATAGCTCTAGATTTAGAATGAATTTCATAGAAGATTATCCATTTTCTGAACTATCCTCATTAAGGACCACAGAAACAGCATCATTTTTCTGCGAACTTTCTGATATTAATCAAATAGATGAAATAATTTCATTTTCTAACGAAAAGAACTTACCAATATTAATTATAGGAGAGGGGACGAATATAGTTCCTACTAAAACATTTCAGGGATTGGTAGTTTTCAACAAGCTATTAGGCATAAAAGAAATTGATAAAATGACCATTGAAGTTGCCTCTGGGGAGAACTGGCATGATTTTGTGGAGTGGACCTTAAGGCATAAAATGTTTGGGTTAGAAAATCTTGCTTTGATACCAGGAACAGTTGGAGCAGGACCTATACAGAATATAGGGGCCTACGGATCAGAGATTTCTAGTTTTATAAAAAAGATAACTTGTTTTGATCTAAAGACGGGTTCAATCAAAGTTTTATATGCCAACGAATGCGGATTTGGATATAGAACCAGTATTTTTAAAGATTGTTCTGATTACATAATTTTATCGGTAACATTTCAATTTAAAACAGATCCTAAAATCAATTATTCCTATGGCTCTCTTGAAGATGAAATTTATAACAATAACATTAATGAGGACAATCTAACTCATGGGGATATATTTGATTTGGTCTCAAAAATTAGAAAAAAAGCCTTACCTGATTATAAAGAATTCCCAAATGTTGGAAGTTTTTTTAAGAACGTAGTCTTAACTAAAGAAGAATTCAGTAAATTAGATATAACAGAAGAAATACCAGTTTATCTCGAAGGAGATGATATAAAAATATCTGCAGCTTTTTTGATTGAAAAGTTTGGATGGAAAGGTTACAGAGAGGGAAATGTAGGAATATCAGATCAGCATGCACTTGTTCTGGTGACTTACGAAGAAACTCCAGGAGATGAAATTCTTAAATTTGCTAACAAAATTATTAATCAAATCTTTTCTATGACTGGAATTAAATTAGAAATAGAACCAACCTTAATATGACAGAATTTTTTACGGTAGTCGTACTACATATGTTTGCTGTAATGAGTCCTGGTCCTGATTTTTTTTTAGTTTCTAGACAGAGTATCCGTTATGGTAGGACGATAGCATTATGGACAGCGGGAGGAATAGGAACAGGTATTTTATTTCATTCTGGCTTGGCAATTACTGGAATGTTAATCATATTAGCTTCTAATGATTATTACCTTCTTGTTCTTAAATTTATTTGTTCTTTCTATCTTATATACCTTGGCCTTACCTCGTTAATTAATGTTTCTAGTTTTGACGATGATATTATTAATGAAAATAAGTGGGGTAGAGCAGGAGGGTTTACTGTAGGCCTCATTACGAACATAACGAATATAAAAGCTTTATTATTTTTCATTTCTTTATTTGGTATAGTTTTGAGTAGTTCCAGTAACTTTAGTCTTATGTTATATGGGTTATATTTGGCAGTTATGACCTTTGTATGGTTTGCTTCGGTTTCTTATATTTTCACAAGTAATATTTTTAAAGAAAAGTTTTTAAAATTTTTTGGAGTATTCGAAAAGTTTTTAGGTTTAGCACTGGTTATAATTGCCTTACAAATATTACTTAATGAGTTTATAGAAACATGACTGATACAACTATTTCTTCAATTTTTGCAGAGCTGTCAAAGTTAGATGAAGACACATTCCCTCCAGTAGAAAGTTGGGATCCTCCACTATGTGAAAATGTTCATATGAAGATTGATCGGAATGGAAAATGGTATTTTATGGATTCAGTGATAAATAGGGAACGTATGGTGAAATTATTCAGCAGGGTATTGAGGTTAGATGATGAAGAATATTTCCTAGTAACACCAGTAGAAAAAATAAAGATTGAAGTTGAGGATAAGCCATTCACCATAGTTGATTTTGAATTCTCAGGTAAAGGTCATGAGCAAGTAATAACTTTTCGAACTAATACAGATGAAATATTTGAAGTAAATAGAAACCATCCCATTAGAGTTGCAACTTTAGGCGCTAATGATGAACCTTCACCATACGCACTAGTCAGAAAAAATTTAGAGGGACTAATATCTAGAAACGTATACTATAAGTTGATAGACATGGCAGAGGAGGTTGATGGGTCTTTCGGTGTTTACAGTTCTGGAAATTTTTTCAGACTTAATTAGGCAAAAAAAAACAGAGCTAATGCTCTGTCTTTAGTTCGAGTTCGAAAGTGTCTAAACCGAGATTCTGTTTAGCTCCTTGGCCGGTTTCTCTTCCAACCTTGGTGGTCTAAAAAACTTTCTTTGCTAGCTGTTTTCTAGAGCTTTCACCTTCCGTTCTCTAACCTATCTTTCCCCCTTTTCTTCGTCTCGAGTTGTTTCCAAGTCGGTCTGATAGGTAACAATACATGTTATAGATTAATTTTTATTTTGCAAGCTTTTTTTTAAAAAAAAGTAAAAAAATTGAAATATTATTTTTTACGTATAAAGTATTGATTTTATTACATATTTGGGTAGTTCGGTCCACCAGCTCCTTCAGGAGTTATCCAATTTATGTTTTGAGAAGGATCTTTTATGTCACAAGTTTTACAATGAACACAATTTTGTGCATTAATTTGAAACTGCTTTTCTCCATCTTTCTCAATTATTTCATAAACTCCAGCAGGACAGTATCTCTGTGCAGGTTCATCATACTTAGGTAAGTTAACACTCAACGGTATAGAAGGATCTTTAAGAACAAGATGACATGGTTGATCTTCTTCATGATTTGTATTGGAAAGAAATACTGAAGAAAGTTTATCGAAACTTATTACACCATCAGGTTTAGGATAATCAATGCGTGGCATTTCTGATGACTCTTTTAAACATTCATGATCAGGTTGGTCATGATGCAAAGTAAATGGCAGCTTACCTCTGAATATTAACTGGTCAATTCCAGCAAGAGCTACGCCGAAGATGGTTCCATATTTATGTATAAAAGGTAAAAAGTTTCTAGCTTTATGCAGTTCAGTTTCTAACCACGAAGATTTAAAGTTAGCTGTAACTGTATTTAGGTCAGTCATAGGATTTTCTTTGTAGAATTCTTCAAAGAGACTTTCGGCAGCAATCATTCCAGACTTCATTGCAGTGTGCGTCCCCTTTATTCTCGGGAAATTCATGGTGCCTGCGTCGTCTCCTACTAGCATACCACCAGGAAAATGCATTTTTGGAATAGACTGGTGACCACCTTTTATGAGCGCTCTTGCTCCATATGCAGTTCTTGTTCCACCTACTAAATATTTTTGTATAGATGCTTGATGTTTCCATTGTTGAAACTCATCAAAAGGGCTTATATGAGGATTGTCATAGTCAAGAGGAACTATATAACCCAAAAATGCTTGATTATTTTCTCCGTGATAAAGGTACGATCCAGACAATACTCCCTTAGCTGCAGGCCATCCCATCGTATGTATAACTAACCCTTCTTCATGAACAGAAGGGTCTAGATCCCAGACTTCTTTAAAACCTATACCATAGTGCTGCGGATCTCTGTTTTCATTGAGGTTGAATAAGCTAATAGCTTGTTTTCCAAGGTGACCACGACATCCTTCGGAAAGGATGGTGTATTTAGCCATAAGATTTATGCCAGGCTCATATGAGTCTTTCTTTTCTCCATTAACATCAACTCCCATATCACCAGTAGAAATTCCTACAACAACTCCATTGTTGATTATCAATTCAGAGGCTGTAAATCCAGGGAAGATATCAATTTCAAGCCCTTCTGCATACTCCGCCATCCATCTACAAAAGTTGCCTAGGCTCATAATATAGTTTCCATGATTCTTAAAGGTAGTTGCAAATAGCGTTGGAATTGAAAAGTTTAACTTTTCATTCAGTAAATACCGTACTGAATCTTTTTTAACAGGAGTATTTAGTGGCGCGCCAAGTTCTTTCCAGTCAGGTATAAGTTCATCTAATGCTTTTGGATCAAAAACATTACCGGATAATATATGCGCCCCAACTTCAGAACCTTTTTCAACAACACATATTGACATCTCTTTTGATGCTTCGATTGCTTGTTGTTTTAGTTTAATTGCAGTAGATAATCCAGCCGGTCCAGCGCCAACTATGACTACATCATACTCCATTGATTCTCTTTCGATATTTTCCATACTTTTATTTATTGTATTGAGGCGGGCAGCAGTTATAGAATACTCACTGTAAATTTTACCATATAAGGAAAATAGTATGAAGGTTCTTGTTCCTGTAAAGAGAGTTGTTGATTATAACGTCAAAGTAAGGGCTAAATCTGATGAGAGTGGACCTGACTTGAGTAATGCGAAAATGGCTATAAACCCATTCTGTGAAATTGCTATTGAAGAAGCAGTGAGAATCAAAGAAGCCGGTAACGCAGAAGAGATTATTGCTGTATCTGTTGGAGATGCTTCATCTCAAGAGCAATTAAGAACATGTTTGGCGCTGGGTGCAGATAGAGCTATTTTAGTAGAAACAGAAGAATCTGTTGAGCCATTAGGGGTAGCTAAAGCACTTAAAGAAGTTGTTTCTAAAGAAAGTCCTGATCTTATAATCCTTGGAAAACAAGCAATAGATGGTGATGCGAACCAAACGGGACAGATGTTAGCGGCAATGTTAGATTTGCCTCAAGGAACCTTCGCTTCTGAGATTGAAATACAAGACGGAGTTGTTCAAGTTACTCGAGAAATAGATGGTGGTTTGCAAACACTGTCATTAACCATGCCAGCAATAATTACAACTGATCTGAGACTTAATGAACCTAGATACGCTTCTTTACCCAACATTATGAAAGCGAAAAAGAAACCACTAGAAACATTATCCTCGTCAGATTTAGGTCTCGATTTATCTCCAAGGCAAAATACTTTGAAAGTTACCCCACCTCCAGAGAGGGCTGCAGGGATAATGGTAGAGGATATTGAACAACTAGTTGATAAATTAAAAAACGAAGCAAAGGTGATTACATGAGTATATTAGTTATAGCAGAACACGATAATTCAGAATTAAAGGGAGCAACACTTAATACTGTTGCTGCAGCAAAAGAAATTGGAGGTGACATAGATATCCTCATTGCTGGTATGGATTGCGAATCTGTTGCCGATTCAGCTTCTCAAATTCCTGGCATAAATAATGTACTTCTAGCAAATAAAGAGACATATAAAAATTCTCTTGCTGAGAACATAGGAAATTTAATTGTTGAGTTATCTGACGGTTACTCACATATTATGGCGCCAGCTACAACAAATGGTAAGAATTTTATGCCTAGAGTAGCAGCCAAGTTAGATGTCTCTCAAATATCTGACATAAGTGCTGTTATTTCAGATGATACGTTTGAACGACCAATTTATGCGGGTAATTGCATAGCTACTGTGCAAAGCACTGATTCGATTAAAGCTATTACGGTCCGAACTACTGGATTTGATGCTTGTGAATCCAGCGGAGGAAGTGCAGCGATAAACTCAATCGAAAACGATACAAATGCAGGAGTTTCTTCTTTTGTCAAAGAAGAGATCGCTGAATCTGATAGACCCGAACTAACTGCAGCCGAAGTTGTTATATCAGGTGGAAGAGGTATGCAAAATGGAGACAATTTTAGTCTATTAAATGGAATAGCGGATAAGTTAGGAGCAGCAATTGGAGCTTCAAGAGCTGCTGTAGATTCAGGATTCGTTCCAAATGATATGCAAGTAGGACAAACAGGGAAGATTGTTGCTCCTGACTTGTACATAGCTGTTGGTATATCCGGTGCAATACAGCATTTAGCAGGTATGAAAGATAGTAAAGTAATAGTCGCAATCAACAAAGATGAGGAAGCACCAATCTTCTCAGTTGCAGATTATGGATTAGTTGCGGACCTCTTCGAAGCATTACCTGAATTAGAAGCAAAACTATAAAAGCAAACTAGTATTTTTTACTAAGAATTGCTCCAGACTCTATGTGCTCTGTGTATGGAAATTGGTCGAACATTGCTAGTTTCAATATATTGTGCGTAGATTTTAGAGCTTGTAAATCTCTCTTGAATGAATTCAAGCTACACGAAATGTAAATAATATTTTTTATTCCTATTATGCTTTCGAGTGTAGATGAATCAAGTCCTTCCCTCGGCGGATCTAAAAAAATTGAATCTATTTTAAATTTCTCTAAATCTATATCTTTCAATCTTCTAAATGTCCTTACACCCTTAAATGCTTCTAAGGTTTCTTTGCCTGATAATCTACCGGTATAGATATTTTTAATTTTATTTGACCTAATATTTTCTTGTAATGCCTTAATACTGGGTCGGCTATTCTCTGTAGCTAAAACTTTGTTAAAGTAGCTGCTTAAGGGAATTGTAAAAGTTCCAAGACCGCAATGAAGTTCCATTAGATCATTCTCAACTGGTTGAATATTATCAAAAACCCAACTTAGCATGGAGTCACAAATATAAGGATTTGTTTGACTGAAACACTGTTCGTAGAGCTTAATTGAAAACCTTTTATCTTGGTATTGATAGGTCTCAGTAACATAATTATTTCCAATGATTATTTTTCTATTTTTACTTCTTCCAATAATTGATATGTCTAATTCATCAGATATATTTGATGCCATTTCTGACCACTCATCTCCCAATTCTTTGTGATAAATTAAACTAACCATGGCCTCGTTATTTCTTGAGGATTGAAACTCTATTTGAAAAAGTTTATGGGATATTATCGAATTACTTTGAATCTTTATTAACAATAGGGGCATGATATTTTGGATCTTTTGACTGCTAATAGGAAAAGAGTTTATAGCTATTTTTTCTCCATTCTTTGTCATTGAGTAGAAATATTGTCCTTTCTCCTTTAAAAGACCAAACTCAGCTCTATATCTATAAGCTTTATAAGGAGATTTAAAGAATTCTATTGGAGTTTTTTCAGTAAATTCACGAATAAATGAACTTTTCTTTTCTTCAAAAAGTTCGATGTAATCTTCTTTTTGTATGATTGGCAAAATTTAAGCTAGGAATCTTTAGTTTATATTTAATCCTATTAATATTATAACAGTCGATATATTTGATAGAATGACACTATGAAAGAGATGACTATCACACCTTCAGCGCAAGAGTATTTGAATGATCTTCTATCTAGTCAAGATGAGGCCACTTGTGGAATAAAAATATTCGTTTCTGAACCTGGAACACCCAGAGCGGAGACTTGTATTGCTTATGCAAAGCAAGACGAGGACTTTTCAGATTATAGAATTATTAATGAATTCAAGTTTGATCTGTATCTTGAAGAAAAATCCATTGATTTTTTGAAAGATGCTGAGGTCGATTATTCACCTGATAAGTTTGGTGGAACACTTACCATCAAAGCTCCAAATGCAAAAGTACCTCAGATAGGAAAAGATGCTTCTATTGAAGACAAAATTAACTATGTTCTTTACTCCGAGGTAAATCCAGGATTGGCAGCTCATGGAGGAGAAGTTTCTTTGATTGAGGTTGTAGATGATGCAACAGCGGTGCTTCAATTTGGAGGAGGTTGTCAAGGATGTGGAATGGTAGATCTTACTTTGAAAGATGGTGTTGAAAAAACCTTATTAGAACAAGTTGAAGGCTTAAAGGGCGTGAAAGATGTAACTGACCACAGCTACAGAGAAAATGCCTATTATAAATAATATATGTCTCAATTAAATGCAGATAAATGTTATATATTTACAGATACTGAGACGACAGGCCTTGATATTAACTTCTCTCAAATTATTCAAATTGGATCAATTCTTACAGACGAATCTCTTAATCAAGAAAATTCTCAAGATATAGGATGTAAAGTATTACCCTGGATTGTCCCAACTCCAGAGGCCTATTTAGTTCATAAGAAAGTTGAATCATTAAAAGATGAATCTATGTCTCACTATGACATGATGAAGCTTCTAAGATCAACTTGGTTAGATTGGTCAAAAGGAAGAAATCCTGTATACATTACCTATAATGGTCATCGTTTCGATGAAGAACTTTTCCGACGTCAATTTTTTTGGAATTTACTTCCTTTATACATAACAAATACTCTTGGTGCCTCGCGCCTAGATATGCTTTCTACATTGCAGCTAGTTGCTAACTTTTTCCCTGATAGCCTCACTCTCCCAATCTTTGAAGAAGGAGATATGAGTATGAAATTAACAGATTGGTCTGATGCCAACTCTATAGAAATCGAAAATGCTCATGATGCATTGGCTGATTGCGTTCAAATGCATGAACTCGCTAAATTAATTTTAGAAAAGGCTAAACCTGTTTGGCAAGCTTCAATAAAAGGGTCGACAAAGACAGGTAATTTAGAAATCCTACAAACAGAACCATTTGCCATGATAGGGGAAGTAATACGTAGAAAGAAATTCACTTATCCTGTTACATTCTGCGGTCAGAACCCAAAAATGAATAATGAAGTTGCTGTTGCAGATTTATATTTCGATCCCGATCAACTTAATGATTTAACTGATACTGAATTGCTCGAGCAGATAGGAAATAGCGGAACAGCCATTAGAAAAGTGAGAATCAATAAGAGTCTACCTGTTATGCCATCAGATCATATCCCTAATATTGATAATCACTTAGACATATCACATGATCAACTTATAGAGAGGGCAAGAAAGATTAAGGAAAATATTAAATTGCAAACCAGAGTGAGTGAGCTTTTGGCAAGTAATCAAATCAACTATCCTCCACCCAAACATCTAGAACAAACTGTTTATTCAGGATTTCCATCTGATGCTGATGATTTATGGATGGAAAGATTCCATACCCTTCCTTGGGAAGAGCGCTCTAAAGTTTTAGATGGCTTTGAGGATTCACGTTACAAAGAATTAGCTGAGAGGCTTGTTTGTGTTAATCAGCCTAACTCTGTAATGCCTGAGACCATGGAAAGATATAGGAATTTTGTAAACCAAAGGCTTTATGATAAAGGGCCTTGGCTGTCTCTTGAAAAAGCATTGGATAAGACACGCTCTATGCTAGTTGATGCAACTGGTGAAAGGAAAGAAATCCTTCAAAGCTTAGAAAAGAATCTAGTTGAAAAATCTGACTTTATTTAGTGTGTTCGGTAACTTTAATTAAAATTGAGAAGTAAGGATGATCTATGAAGTTTAGTTCATCAACTTCAAGCTTTACATCCTTATCAATTTCATACAAATCTACAAATTTAAATTGAGGGAGCTCTATGATTTCTTCAGAGTTAATTTCATTATCTGAATAAACAAAATCTCCAATATACTTCAGGTTAACCTTTACAGAATTAAAGATAGTTTCTACCCAATAATTATCATTCAAAAAGCCTTTATTTTTTGTCTCATTCTTATCTTTAATAAGTGTTTGAAATGTTTTGATCTCTTGAGTTCTTGAAGAATTGTCAATTTCATCAGTTTTTTGAGAGAACCTTAATTTTGATACAAGGTGAATAAATCTTTCTTTATAAATCTTTATTTCACCATGAACCTTTTTGTCTTTTTTACGAGCATCTATAAATATTGGTATGGTTTCATTCTCTTTAAAAATAGGTTGGTACCATGAGTTATAGTAGATGACTCTATAGTCTCTGCTTCTATTTAAATTATTCTCAATTTCTACCATTTCTTTTTGAAATGGAATTTTTTCATATAAAAATGGATCAGGTTTCGTAACTTCTGCAACTTCATCATTAAGACTCTGTTGTTCAGGTTGTATTTTAAATTTTAAAGGGAGTAAAGTTATCTCATCTGAGAATTTTCCTTCAGGAAAGGTCACAAATGTCGTAGGTTCGGTTTTGATTTTGATGAGATGATTTGAAAGCTCAAGTTCGTCCAATTCTTTCCAATTTTCTTCAAGATCTTCATCTTCGATAGACAAATTTTGTATGATAAAAAAGTCAACCTTAATGTGATCAAGTTTCTGCTTATCAACAAGGTACTTTTCTAAATATTCATTGAAATCAACCGAATATAGGCTCTCTGAAATGAATAGAACCATAATCGCTAGCTTATGGTACATTTTTGCAAATTGTCTTAATCACGTCCGAAGTCATTTTTATTTTCTCTTCTAAAGTATCGTCATTAAAAAAAGAAGTATCAAGATCTTTATTTTTGAAATAAATATTTATTTTGCTATCCAGGAAGTTTATTTTTTTAATCGAGTACTCTTCGGCAATTATTCTTAATTCAGCTTGAAAGAAAAAGTTTTTTAGTTCCTCTGGCAATAATCCAAATCTATTGATCATCTCTATTTGTATATTCTTTAAATCAACAGAAGACTCAGCTAAAGAAATCTTGTTGTACATTAATAATCTTACATTTATGTCAGGTAGATAATTTTCAGGAATGAAACAATTTTTATTAAGATTAATCTCTGGTAATTCATCTAGTGATTGAAAATCAAGGTCTCCATTCTTAATGAAATCTGACGCTTTCTTTATCATCCTTGTATATAACTCAAGGCCTATGGATTCAAATACACCGCTTTGATTTGATCCAAGGATTTCTCCAGCTCCCCTAATTTCAAGGTCTTTTAGGGCTAGTAGAAATCCCGCTGACAAAGAGTCTGCGCTCATCAGGGCATCGAATCTTTTATCGGCATTCTTCTTATTTATGATATTTCTAGATCTTAAAAAGTATGCATAAGCTTGTCTCTCCGCTCTTCCAACACGACCTCTAAGCTGGTGAAGTTGTGATAGACCAAATTTATCAGCATCTTCTACAATCAATGTATTTGCATTTGAGACATCAATACCACTCTCTATAATAGTAGAGCACACAAGTATATCTATTTCACCTGCATTAAATTTCAACATAATTTCCTCTATGACATTTGCTTTTAATTGGCCGTGAACAACTTCGATAACTAGATCATTAAACTTTTGTTTAAGTCTCAATCTTCTGTCCTCTATTAATGAGAGATCATTACAAAGGTAGTAGACTTGACCACCACGAAGATTCTCCCTTTGGATAGCTTCATAGATTAAATTTTCATTGAAACTATAAGTAAAAGTCTTCACCGGTAAGCGATCATCTGGCGCTGTTGCAATAATTGATAGATCTTTAAGTTCTGTGAGGGCAAAATTCAATGATCTTGGAATAGGAGTAGCTGATAAGCTCAAAATATCCAATTCTTCCTTAAGCGATTTGATCTTTTCCTTTTGACGAACTCCAAATCGATGCTCTTCATCAATTATCAAGAGCCCAAGTTCTTTGAACCTGATATTTCCCTGGATCAGTGCGTGAGTTCCAATAACGATATCAATCTCACCTGAAGCTAGACTATGAACTAACTTATCTTTCTCTTTTGGAGTTATATTCCTAGATAACGAAGCTATATTAACACCCGTATCTTTGAATCTCTGCTCAAAGCTTTCTAGATGTTGAGATGTCAGTAAAGTTGTTGGAACCAAGATACAAGTTTGTTTGTTATTCAATGCACATATAAACGCTGCCCTCATTGCAACTTCAGTTTTCCCAAAACCTACTTCTCCACAAATTAATCTATCCATCGGTCTCGAGGAATGCATATCCTGTAACACTTCATCGATAGTTCTTTTTTGATCATAGGTTTCTTCATAAGGAAACTTTTTTATAAAATTTAGGTATTCATCTTCATATAAATCAAACGAATACCCATTTGCAGCATATCTTTTGGCCTGGACTTCAAGTAATTCAGCTGCAGTATCAAAAGTTTGCTTGAGAGCTTTATCTTTTCTTTTTTTCCATTTTTTTGAATTAAGTGAGTCAATATCTCTATCAACCGGACCAAAGTATTTTGAAATCAAATTCATATGTTCTATAGGAACAAAGACTTTACTTTCATCTTTATAAAGGATTTCTAAGCAATCACTTACACCAACAAAAGTTTTCAATTGCTTAAGTCCCAGAAATTTACCAATACCGTGTGTTAGATGAACAACTAGATCACCTTTATTGGGCATTTTCGAAGAAGAAATATCAGCCTTTTCCTTCCTCTTATTTTGAGGAATATCATTTTCAATTGTTTCTGAATAATATGTCTCTATATCAAAAGTGAGGCTATCTTTTATATTTGTATTGAATTCATTAATACTCAAAAATAATTCTTCAGGTGCAAGTAATGGTCGCTTTTGATCATATCTGTATTCTTCATATCTCTGATTTATAAGTTCTTCAAAGTCTTGACCTTTTTCATTTACATTATCTTGTATATAAATTTGATCGGCATATTGCAGAAATGGAATGAAATCAGATTTTGTGCCATAGAATAGAGGAAAGTAAATTTCTGCTCCTTCCGGATGCCTTAAGTTCATTATTCTTCTAAATAACTCTGAATCTTCTTCAAAGAGTTCAAACCTTTTTCTCCATTCTTTTTTAAAAATTTCAGCAGAATTCCTATTCAAAGGATATTCATATGAGGGTAAGAAATTAATATGATTGATTTTCTCGTGGGTAATTTGCGATTCAGGATTAAATATTCTTAGGCTTTCAATTTGATTATTAAAGAATTCAATTCTAATAGGCTCTGTCCCGCTAGTAAGAAATATATCCATAACAGATCCTCTTAAAGCATAGTGTCCGGGCAATGATACAAAATCTTCTCTTGTATATCCGTTTAGGATTATTTCGTTTATTACTGATTCAGGATCGAAAGGATCTCCGACTGACAAATTATTTAAAGGAGAGATATGAATTGGTTTGGGTACCGGTGACAATAAAGTAGCTATTGAGGATATTAATGTTATTTCTTTTTCTTTTAAATAAGCAGATAAAGTCGATATTCTTCTTGCTCTTGTTATTGGTGCCATAGAGAAGAAGTCGTAAGGAAGTAATTCAGAGTTTTCTAGAATAAGAGCATTGGGTTGATTTAAGAAATTGGCAAATTGAACTGCCGATTGAGAATCTTTAGTTATGATTAAATTTTTTTTAGACAGGTCTAATCCCAGATTTAAAATATCCGAGGATGATGTGATCTTTTCTACCACTTATTTACTGGTTTTTTCCTAAAAAAAAAGCAAATTATATATGGAAGTGTATAATTATTTTTTTTTATTACATAGGAACAAAATGGACTTAAAATTTTCAGAAGCAGATGTTACTTTTAGAGAAGAAGTTGTTAACTTTTTAGAGACTGAATATCCGGATGATATCAAAGAGAAACAAGATAAAAGGATTCCTCTGGAAAAAGATGAAATTGTAAGATGGCAACAAATTCTAAATAAAAAAGGTTGGTTTGCCATCAACTGGCCATCTGAATATACAAATCAAGAAGAACTTTCTGTCACTCAGAAATATATTCTTCAAGAAGAGCTAGCAAAAGCAAATACTCCGACAACTATTCCATTTGGTGTTGGTATGTGCGCGCCTGTTGTTTACACATTCGGCACCAATGATCAGAAAGAAAAGTTTCTTCCTTCTATATTAAATAGCGAAGTATGGTGGTGCCAAGGCTATTCTGAACCGGGTTCAGGATCAGATCTCGCTTCTTTAAAAACCAAAGCAGAATTAAAAGAAGATAGGTATATTGTTAACGGAGCCAAAACTTGGACAACATTAGCTCAACATGCTGATTGGATTTTTTGCCTTGTGCGGACTGAAACTACTGACATCAAGCAAGAAGGAATAAGTTTCCTGCTCATTGACATGAAAACACCTGGAATAGAGGTTAAGCCAATAATAACCATCGATGGTTCGCATGAAGTTAATATGGTGTACTTTGATAACGTTGAAGTGCCTGCTGAAAATCTAGTAGGTGAGCAAGGCCAAGGATGGAATATAGCAAAATTTTTATTAGCTCATGAAAGAAGTGGAATAGCGGGTATTGCAGCCTTAAAAAGAGAACTATCTAGACTTAAAGATTTATCATCAGATATACCATTAGGTGAAGGAACACTGCTTGAAGATGTTCAGTTTAGAAGTAAAATTGAAGAAACTGAAATTGAACTTACAGCAACTGAGTTTACCGAGCTTCGAACACTTGCAGCAATGTCTCAAGGTGGCTCTCCTGGTGCAGAATCTTCCATATTAAAAATTAAAGGCACTGAATTACAACAAACTATTTCAGAGCTTTTCGTTGAAATGTTAGCTTACTATGCTCATCCCTTTTACTTAGAGAACGAGATTGGTACAAATGAAACAGTTGGACCGGACTATGCAGCGCCTGTAATGCCTCATTATTTAAACTACAGAAAAGTATCTATATATGGCGGAAGTAATGAGATTCAACGAAATGTCATTTCTAAGGCAATACTGGGGTTATAACAATGGATTTTACTTTTAATGAAGAACAAACATTAATTCAAGATCAAGTTGATCAGTTTGTTCAAAAAGAATACGACTGGGAGACGAGACAATCTTTATCTAATTCTGATCTTGGATTTGGTGAATCAAATTGGCAAAAGTTTGCTGAATTAGGTTGGCTAGGTATAAGTGTCTCTGAAGATAGTGGAGGGTTTGGTGGGTCTGCAATTGAGTCCATGCTAATTATGGAGGCTTTTGGAAAAGGTCTGGTAGTAGAGCCATTTTTAGAAACTATGATCATGGCCGGAAGCCTTATTGATGATTATGGTTCTGATGAACAAAAATCATCCATTCTAGAGCCTGCAATTTCAGGAGAAATGCATCTTGCTCTGGCGTATGCAGAACCACAAAGCAGATTCAATTTATCAGATGTTGTCACAGAGGCTAAAGCTGAGGGTGAAAATTATATTTTGAATGGCTACAAGTCAGTAGTCATGAACGGTCCTTCTGCTAATAAAATCATTATCTCAGCGAGAACTTCAAGCTCTCAATTAGACGAAAATGGTATAACTTTATTTATAGTGGATTCTGATTCTAAAGGATTGTCGAAAACAAATTATAAAACTGTAGATGGAAGAAGAGCATCAGATCTAACCATAGAAAACGTCTCTGTTTCAAAAGACAACATTATAGGTAATTTAGATTCAGGTTTTGAGATTTTAGATTCTGCAATTGATAAGGCGATTCTTGCAATTTCAGCAGAGGCCGTAGGCGCGATGGAGGTTCTTTATAAAACAACAGTGGAATATACAAAAACCAGAGAACAATTCGGTACTCCAATAGGTAAATTCCAAGTTTTGCAACACAGAATGGTTGATATGTTCATGGAGTACGAACAATGTAAGTCTCTCCTCTACATGGCAACTATGAAATATGAAGAAGGAGCTCCTGATGCAAAAAAAGCAATATCAGGCTTAAAATATCAAGTTGGTAAAGCTGGTAAATTTATAGGTCAACAAGCTGTTCAACTTCATGGTGGTATGGGTGTTACTGACGAGTTAAATGTGGGACATTACTTTAAAAGGCTCACAACTGTAGGGACGATTTTTGGTAATACAGATTACCACCTCAAAAAATATACCTCTCTTTAGATGAAAAAAAATCAGCCCGATCAAAGGACTCGTCCTGAGCTTCCAAAAGATCCTTTTGGCGACTTTCAATATAGACAAGCATTAGCAGAAGAGATGCTACCTATGATTGGAAGAATTTATAGAGACAATGTTCATCTTCTATTATATGGAAAGCCATTGGTGAACTTATCAGTTTCAGAAATTATGAATGCCCATAGGTTTGTAAGAGAAACCGAAAACAATGAGATGAGTGAATTTGAAACCTATCAAGTCATTGTAGCTCTTAGTGATCTAGAATTAGGACCGGCTGAAGTTGACATTGGAATCATAGCGGCAGCTTACCTGTTTGATGATAAGGATCTCTCTATCGAAGATTTTGTAAAAGAATCGGTAAATGACTTGATTGGAACTAAAGGGTCAATACTGGAGCAAGCACAGGATGTAGTCCTTTATGGTTTTGGAAGAATTGGAAGACTATTAACGAGAATGTTAATTCAAGATTCCGGTGGAGGAGATAATCTAAGGTTGCGAGCAATAGTCGTTAGAAAAGCTGTCGATGATGACATCATTAAAAGAGCGAATCTAATGAGAACAGATTCCGTTCATGGTCCATTCAAAGGAACAATACGCGTAATAGAGGAAGAGGATAAATTAATCATAAATGGTAATGAAGTAAAAATAATTTATGCCAATGATCCTTCAGAGATTGACTATACTGACTATGGTATCAATAATGCTTTGTTGATTGACAATACTGGAGTCTGGAGAACCAAAGAGGGCTTGAGTACTCATTTAAATTGCAATGGAATTTCTAAGGTACTTCTTACTGCCCCAGCTAAAGAGGGCATAAAAAATATTGTTCATGGTATCAACAATGGAATCATGGAGAATGATGAAATCTTAGGAGCTGCTTCATGTACAACGAATGCTATAGTTCCAACTTTAAAGGTTCTAAATGATGAGTTTAATATTATCTCAGGTCACATCGAGAGTGTACATTCCTACACAAATGATCAGAATCTAATAGATAATTTCCACAAAAAAGCTCGAAGAGGAAGAAGTGCAGCACTTAACATGGTCATAACAGAAACAGGAGCTGGAAAAGCAGTAGGTCAGGTGCTCCCAGAGCTTATAGGCAAATTGACAGCAAATGCTGTAAGAGTTCCTACTCCAAATGTATCTCTCGCAATAATGAATCTTCAACTAGGTAAAGAAATTTCATTAGAAGAGCTCAATAACTTCCTTAGACAGCAGGCGTTTCATTCAGATTTAAAAGAACAGATAGGTTTTACAAATTCTCCAGAAGTTGTTTCTACCGATTTTGTAGGGGATAGGCATGCTGGCATAATTGATTCAGCTGCGACAATCGTAAATGGAGACAAATGCGTTCTTTACGTTTGGTATGACAATGAGTTTGGATATACCGCACAACTTTTGGGATTGGCAAAAGAGATGGTCGGATTAACTTATCAAAGATATCCAAATTTTAGCGAAACATCCTAGTAAATTAGACCTCAGATCATTATAATACCACCGCGCTCTAGGGTACTTTTCCCATACATCAAATAGGGAATGATTAGAATAAAAAAAGGTTTAGATATACCCATATACGGCTCACCTGCCGAAGATATAGTTGACTCCAAAAAAAGCAGATCTGTTGCTATTTTGGGGAGCGACTATATAGGCATGAAACCCACCATGTTAGTTGAAGAAGGGGATATTGTAAAAATAGGGCAACCTCTCTTTGAAGATAAGAAAAATCCAGGAGTTATTGTTACATCGCCAGCAGGTGGTAGGGTTGAAGCAATAAACCGTGGAGACAGAAGGGTCTTACAGTCAATTGTCATAGAAATTTCTCAAGCAGAAGATTCTATTCAGTTTGATAATTTTACAGCCGATACTTTAACAAACTGTTCTTCAGATGTTATCAGAGACCAGCTTATAGAGTCTGGAATGTGGATATCCTTTAGAACTAGACCCTACAGCAAGATCCCAACTGTAAAATCATTACCTGCTAACATATTTATTTCAGCTATTGATACTCAACCTTTAAGTCCTAATCCTGAAACAATTATTAACTTGAGTAAAGAAGATTTTGACTTTGGGCTTTTGGTTCTAAAACAATTAGTTGAGTGTCCAATTCATCTCTCTGTTTCTAATAATTCTTCACTTGAAATACAAGAAGATGACCAACTTAAAAAACATATATTCTCTGGTCCTCATCCTGCTGGGCTCGTAGGAACTCATATGCACTTTATTTCTCCCGCTTCTTTAACCAATGTTAATTGGTCTATTGGTTATCAAGATATTATTGCGATAGGAAAGTTATTTAAGTCTGGTCATATTGATAATAATAGAATAGTCTCTTTGGCTGGACCTCAAGTAAACAGTCCGAGCTACATTAGAACAAGACTTGGGGCTTCTACAGATGAAATAACTGCAGGAGAATTGACACAGAGAGAAAATAGAATTATTTCAGGATCAATCATATCCGGAAGAGAAGCTATCGGTTCCTTTGCTTATTTAGGGAGATATCATAATCAAATTTCAGTAATAGCTGAGCCCAATTCTAAAGATAGAGAGTTTATGAACTGGCTCACTCCTGGTCCAAGAAAATTTTCAAAGATGCCAGTATTTCTCTCTTCCTTATTCCCCAAGAAAGTTTTTAAATTTAAAGCTTTGATGAATGGTTCGGACCGTCCAATAGTGCCAATTGGCTCATACGAAGAAGTTTTACCATTCAACATGTTGCCAATAATGCTCCTCAGGAACATTGTTTTATTAGACACAGAAAAATTACAAGCATTAGGGGGACTAGAGTTAGATGAAGAAGATCTTTCTTTATGTAGCTATATCTGCCCAGGAAAATATGATTTTGGTTCTTTATTAAGAGCTGGACTTACTAAAATTGAGGTTGAGGGATAGATGAAACCATTAAGAAAATTTCTAGATGGTTTAAAACCCAGGTTCACTAGTGGGGGTTCTTTAGAAAAATATTTTCCGATATATGATGTTGTTGAGAATCTTTTTTATTCTTCTGACAAAAGAACTTTTGGTTCTGTTCATGTAAGAGATAGTGTAGACCTACAAAAAGTTATGGTTGTGGTTTGGATGGCTACGTTTCCTGCCATGTTTTATGGTATGTATAACTTGGGATATCAGTCACTCGCTGCTTTTGAAGAACTGGGAACTATAAACAAAGATGATTGGCACTTCTTTTTTATAGACATATTTTGCAACTATGATCCTAAAAGTATAGTGGACTGTATTTGGTTTGGGGCGTGCTATTTCATACCCATATACCTAGTTACCTTTATAGTAGGAATAGCTTGGGAAGTAGTATTTGCCATTTTCAGAGGGCATGAAATCAATGAAGGTGCTTTCGTAACAACTGTTTTATTTGCATTATGTTGTCCCCCTGATGCTCCATTATGGCAAGTGGCAGTTGGAATAAGTTTTGGTATCGTTGTTGCCAAAGAGATATTCGGGGGCACAGGAAAAAACTTTCTAAATCCCGCTTTAGCTGGACGAGCATTTCTTTATTTTGCCTACCCAGTAGATTGGTCTGGTGATTCTGTTTGGGTTGCAGTTGACGGTTATAGCTCACCGACAATATTAGGAATAGGGGCGCAAGAAGGTCTTAACGGAATACAGGCTCAATATTCATGGAGTGACGCATTTTTTGGCTCAATTCCGGGTTCAATAGGTGAAACTTCAACTTTGTTTATTCTTATAGGTTTGATAGTTCTCCTGTATACAAGGATTGCTTCATGGCGGATTATTGCCGGAGTCTTACTAGGAACATTCTTAACATCAGAATTATTTAATTTAATAGGTTCAGATAGCAATCCGATGTTCTCATTGCCTTTTCACTGGCACTTAGTAATTGGAGGCTTCGCTTTCGGTCTTACATTTATGGCTGTGGAGCCAGTTTCTGGTTCTCATACAAATTTAGGTAGATGGTATTACGGAATTTTAATTGGAGTAATGGTGGTATTGATAAGAGTTGTTAATCCGGCTTATCCGGAAGGTATGATGCTGGCAATTTTATTTGCAAATTTATTTGCGCCACTTATTGATCATTTTGTTCAAGAGAGAAATATCAAACAAAGATTGAGGAGGGCAAGCTAATGAACAATAACGATACAATCAGAAAAACTCTCATTGTTGCTGTCTCGCTATGCCTCGTTTGCTCTGCTTTAATATCTTTTTCGGCCGTTGAACTTAGAGATCTTCAAGAAGCTAACAAGACACTCGACAAACAAAGTAAGATACTTTCTGCTGCCGGTTTGCTTGATGAAGATACTGACGTAACAGAGCTCTTCCAGTCTATAGAAGCACGAATAGTTAATCTAGAAACTGGTGAGTT
This sequence comes from uncultured SAR86 cluster bacterium, assembly GCA_902618945.1. GTDB lineage: Bacteria > Pseudomonadota > Gammaproteobacteria > Magnimaribacterales > Magnimaribacteraceae > Magnimaribacter. Next base: position 11,186 of record CACNCK010000014.1, on the reverse strand, counting down.
TGATTCTGAAATTAGCTTAGCTGATTATGAAGAAAGTGCCTATTCTAGAAATCCAGCTACATCTATTGAACTGACCTCTGAAAATGATATTGCTCTTCTAAAAAGACGTGAGAACTTCCAAACAGTTTATCTTCACTATGATTTCGATTCTTTAAATGCAGTTATCTTGCCTGTAAGAGGTTATGGACTATGGGGAACTATGAAAGGTTATCTGGCTCTTGAACCAGATCTTAAAACAATCATTGGATTAGAGTTTTTTGATCATAAAGAAACACCTGGTCTTGGTGGTGAGATAGATAATCCTAAGTGGAAATCTATATGGAAAGGAAAAGAGGTATATTCTGATTCTGGAGATATCCTTATTTCTGTTATTAAAGGCTCCGTTGATAAAAGCAGTACTCTTGCAAAATATCAAGTAGATGGCTTATCTGGTGCAACCATTACAAGTAATGGAGTTACAAATTTACTTTCTTTTTGGCTTGGAGATATGGGTTATGGGCCTCTAATAAATCGACTTAAGCAAAGTGAGGTAAAAGATGTCTAAAGCGAAAGAAGTTTTACTCAATCCTATCTTCAATGACAATCCTATTGCATTGCAAATCTTAGGCATTTGTTCTGCTCTTGCTGTTACGGGCAACCTCTACATAACATTAATAATGTGTGTTGCTCTAACTACCGTTGTAACCTTGTCAAATCTTTCTGTATCTCTTATAAGAAATCATATCCCAACGAATATTAGAATCATTGTACAGATATCTATAATAGCCACACTCGTGATGCTTGTAGATGAAGTCCTTCAAGCTTTCGATTATGAGAGTAGTAAGACATTGTCAGTATTTGTCGGTTTAATCGTTACTAATTGTATAGTTATGGGTAGAGCAGAAGCCTTTGCTATGAAGAATGGGCCATTGATGAGCGCAATTGATGGTTTTGGTAATGGGCTTGGTTACAGCGTCATCTTAATTGTTATTGCCATCATAAGAGAATTCGTAGGTGCTGGAACATTTTATGGAATCGAAATAATGCCTCTGACAACTAATGGTGGATGGTATCTTGCAAATAACTTTTTCTTAACTCCAGCAAGTTCTTTTTTCATCATAGGATTCACTATATGGGCACTCAGACAATGGAAAACAGAACAAATAGAAGAGCCAGAATTTAAGATATCTAAAAATAGTCTTGAAAGTGAGAAGGGAGCAGCTTAATGCTAGAATCTTATCTTAGTATTTTTGTTAAAGCTGTCTTCATTGAGAATATAGCAATCAACTTTTTTCTTGGCATGTGTACTTTTCTTGCCATTTCTAAAAGAATCCAACCTGCGATTGGTTTAGGGATTGCTGTTATTGTTGTATTAGGGCTTGCAGTGCCAATAAATAACTTAATTTTCAATTATTTCTTAAAAGCAGATGCACTCTTTCCTGGTTCAGATTTACATTTCGTAGGACTCATATGTTATATAGGAATCATTGCGGCTTTAGTACAAATACTAGAAATGTTTTTAGATCGTTATATACCAGCTCTTTATAATGCACTTGGTGTATTTTTACCTTTAATTACAGTTAACTGTGCAATCCTAGGCGGAGTACTTTTTTCTATTGAAAGAAATCTAGAATTTACTGAAAGCATAGTTTATGGACTGGGAGCAGGAACTGGTTGGGCCCTTGCTATTGTTGCTTTAGCTGGAATAACAGAGAGGCTAAAATATGCCGATATACCTGAGGGTCTGCAAGGGTTAGGTATAACTTTCATAACAGTAGGACTAATGTGTTTTGGTTTTTTATCATTCGGAGGAATATCTTTATAAAATGAACTTTATTCAAAATGAAATCGTGCTTGGTGTACTTGTTTTTACAATTGCAGTTAATTTGATGGTTTTTGTAATTCTTGGTGCAAGGAAACTTTTAGTTTCTTCAGGTAATATCAATATATCTATGAACGATGCTGCGAAATCAATTGAGGTAGAGTCTGGAGGAAAATTGCTGCAAACTTTAGCTGCTCAGAATTTATTCTTATCATCTGCCTGTGGTGGAGGTGGAACTTGTGCTCAATGTAAATGCAAGGTTATAAGTGGTGGAGGATCTATTCTTCCAACTGAAGAATCTCATTTCACTAATAAAGAGAAAAAGGAAGGTTGGAGACTATCTTGCCAAGTTCCTGTGAAAGATGATATGGAAATAGTAGTACCTGACGAAGTCTTTGGTGCAAGGAAATGGGAATGTGAAGTTATTTCAAATAAAAATGTTGCGACCTTTATTAAAGAACTTGTTCTCAAATTACCTGAAGGAGAAGAAGTTGCTTTCAAAGCTGGCGGTTATGTTCAAATGGAAATACCTCCATATGAATTAGATTACAAATCTTTTGATATTGAAGAAGAATATCATGGAGATTGGGATAGATTTGGTGTTTGGGAAAACTCCTCAAAGACACTTGAACCAGTCATTAGAGCTTACTCTATGGCCAATTATCCAAATGAAAAAGGAATAATGAAATTCAATATCAGAATTGCTTCACCCCCTCCTGGTACAGATTTTCCTGCAGGTGAAATGAGTTCATATATTTTTAATTTAAAAGAAGGCGATACTCTAACTATTTTCGGACCTTTTGGAGAATTTTTTGCAGAAGAGACTGATGCAGAGATGGTGTTCATTGGTGGCGGTGCAGGTATGGCGCCAATGAGATCTCATATTTTTGATCAATTACTGAGATTAAACTCTAAACGCAAAATCACTTTCTTTTATGGAGCCAGAAGCTTAACAGAAATGTTCTACACAGATGAATATGACAAATTAGCAGAAGAACATGATAATTTTGAATGGCATGTAGCTTTATCAGATCCTTTGCCAGAAGATAATTGGGAAGGGCATACAGGATTCATCCATCAAGTCATTCATGACCAATATCTAAAAGACCATCCCGCGCCAGAAGATTGTGAATATTATATGTGTGGCCCACCTCCAATGATGTCAGCATGTTTTGATATGCTAGATAGTCTTGGAGTCGAGCCTGAAGCAATAAAATTTGATGATTTTGGCAGTTAAAGTTTGATCCAAAAAACTTTTCCAATACTGATTCTAATAATCTTAATATCAGTTATAGCATTAAGTTTACTTTTTGATGATGATGAACCTCAAAGAATCGAGGGCAGTATTATGGGGACTACCTATAATGTAATTGTATTTTCCGAAAAGGATAATTTAGAGCAATCAATCTATGATTCTTTTAATTCAGTAAATTTATCAATGTCAACTTATCTAAATGATTCACTTATAAACAAAGTAAATTATTCTGAAATAAATGAATGGGTAGAAGTTTCTCAAGACTTTATAGAAGTTCTAAGATATGCAGTTGATACATGTATAAAATCCAATGGTCTATATGATGTTTCAATAGGTAAATTGGTAGATTCTTGGGGTTTTGGACCTCTTGAAAAGAATCAAAAACCATCTCCGAAAGATATTCAGTATCTCAAAACTCAAGTTGGTTGTGACTCCGTAGAGATAAATGAAGAAGCAACAGCTGTCAAAAGAAAAAGAGATGTTGCATTAGACTTCTCATCTATAGCTAAAGGTTTTGCGATTGATAAGGTTTTTAAATTTCTCTCTAGTGAATTGGAAATTGATAATCTGTTTATTGAACTCGGAGGAGAAATTCGGACTACCAAGCAGAAAATTGATAAGACACCATGGAAAATAGGAGTCGTGAGTCCTTCAAAGCCTGACAAAATTGTTTATTCGTTTATTTCTAGTGATTATGACTCCTTTGCCATGGCTACTTCAGGCGATTATAGAAATATAAGAATTTTTAATGAAGAAGAATACAGTCATACAATAAATCCTGTAGCAGGTGCACCAAACAATTCGTCCAGGAAATCTGTTTCGGTAGTTTCCGATAATGCTATGATCGCTGATGCTCTAGCTACTGCTCTAAACGTAATGGAATTAGAAGCTGCAATGGATTATGCCAATGAATATCAAATTAAGGCTTTATTTATTCATGAGCAAGACGGCAAATCCAATTTATTATTTTCTAAAGAGCTACAAAAGGTTAAAATGTAAAAATGTTTGAAACTTTCTTAATTTTCATAGTCCTTCTGTTGATAATAACTCTTATGTCTGTAGGTTTATTTTTCGGTAAAAAGCCTATAGCCGGCTCATGTGGCGGATTATCTAATTTAGATCCAGGTCGCGAATGTGAACTATGTGGTGGAAATCCATCAAAATGCATAGAACAATAAAAAAGGGAGCCAAAGCTCCCTTTTTTTATGAAAGTTAATTAGAACTGATTCATAGTATTATCTTTACCTGAGGCCTTTAAAGCTGCGTCTCCAGCAAAATATTCTTTATGATCATCCCCCATATCTGATCCAGCCATATTTTGATGTTTAACGCATGCGATGCCTTCGCGTATTTCTTTTCTTTGCACACCTTTTACATAGCCTAGCATACCCTCATCACCAAAATATTCTTTTGCAAGATTATCAGTGGATAAAGCTGCAGTATGGTAAGTGGGGAGGGTGATTAGATGATGGAAAATACCAGCTTGCTTCGCAGCATCCGCTTGAAATGTTCTTATTTTTTCATCAGCCTCTAGACCAAGTTCACTTGTGTCATACTTTTCATCCATTAGATTATCTCTGTCATAATTAGAAATATCTTTTCCAGCCTTCTCCATTGCATCAAAAACTTGCTGTCTAAAATTTAATGTCCAATTGAAGGAAGGACTATTGTTATAAACAAGTTTGGCGTTTGGAATAACTTTTTTAATTTCATCCATCATTGCGCCAATTTGACCAATATGAGGCTTTTCTGTCTCTATCCAAATAAGATCTGCACCATTTTGAAGGCTGGTAACTGAATCTAAAATACATCTCGCCTCACCGGTACCCTCCATAAATCTATATAGATTGCTTGGAAGCCTTCTAGGTCTAACAACTCTTCCATGATAGTTGATCAGAACATCACCGTGTTTCATTTGATCCTCAGAAACAACTTCTAAATCTAGAAAGGAATTATATTGATCCCCAAGATCTCCTGCTTCATGAGTAATTGCTATTTGCTTTGTCAAACCAGCTCCTAAAGAGTCAGTTCTTGCAACTATCACTCCGTCATCGACTCCCAATTCTAAAAAAGCATAGCGAACTGCATTTATTTTAGCCAAGAAGTCTGCATGAGGAACTGTCACTTTACCGTCTTGATGTCCGCATTGTTTTTCGTCAGAAACTTGATTTTCAATTTGAATACAACAGGCTCCAGCTTCAATCATTTGTTTAGCCATAAGATAAGTGGCTTCTTCATTTCCAAAACCCGCATCTATATCTGCAATAATTGGAACAATATGTGTTTGGAAGTTATCTATTTTATTTTGTATGTCTGCTTTAGCGTCATCTTCAGCCTCGTCTAATTGTCTAAATAAGTCTCCAAGCTCTCTAGCATCTGCTTGTTTTAAAAAGGTATAAAGTTCGTTTATCAAAGATGCGACTGTTGTTTTTTCGTGCATGGACTGGTCTGGAAGAGGTCCAAACTCAGATCTCAAGGCAGCAACCATCCAGCCAGACAGATATAAATATTTTTTATCTGTATTGCCAAAATGTTTCTTAATTGAAATAAGTTTTTGCTGTCCAATAAATCCATGCCAACAGCCTAAAGATTGTGTATAAGCTTCTGGATTAGCATCATACTCATCCATATCCTTTCTCATTATGGCTGCTGTGTACCTGGCTATATCAAGACCTGATTGAAACTGATTTTGAAGTTTCATTCTTGCTGCACTTTCAGGTTCAATGTTTACATTGGAAGCATTACCTTTGTTTTTTAGATCGGTAAGTTCTTGTATTAAATCTTTATAAGACGCCATTTTTCTCCCTTTTTTTTGAATTGACTATTATTCTCTAAAACTATTTCACCAAAACAAAATGAAATCTAGCTTTAAGGAGGCGTAAGTTTAACCAGATATTGTTATAAATCAACTAACTTTTAGGTCCTAGAAAGCTTCTCTGCGTAGCCTATATAAGAGAGAGGTGTTAATTCTAAAAGACGTTGCTTTTCGTCCTGCGGTACATCCATATTTTCTATGAAATTTATTAAATCAGATCTATTTAAATCTTTACCTCTAGATAGTTTTTTCATTAATTCATAACCGTTAGGTATATGATTTTTTCTTATAATTGTTTGGATAGCTTCAGTAAGAACTTCCCAGGAATCATTTAAATCCTCAATTAATTTTTCATTATTTAATTCAAGTTTATCTAAACCTTTTACTAGAGAATTGAGAGCGATGTTTATGTATCCGAAACATATACCTATATTCCTCATGACGGTAGAGTCTGTTAGATCTCTTTGCCATCTAGATATGGTAACTGTGTTACTAATATGAGTTAAGTTGGCATTAGCCATTCCAAAATTACCCTCTGCATTTTCAAAATCTATAGGATTGACCTTGTGAGGCATTGTTGAAGAACCGACTTCGCCATCTTTTAATTTTTGTTTAAAGTAGCCTAGTGATATATACCCCCAAATATCTCTACATAAATCTATAAGGATATTATTCAGCTTTACGTAATCACCTAATAACAAGGCCATAGAGTCTTTAGGTTCTACTTGAGTGGTATGACTATTGAAATTTAGCTTCAAACTTTTGACAAAATCCTTAGCAACCTTCTCCCAATCAATATTTGGATAAGCAACATGATGAGCATTATAGTTACCTACTGCTCCATTAATTTTTCCTGTCATCTCATGTCGTTTTATTTCACCAGAAATCTTGTGAATTCTGTGGAAGTAGTTTGAGAACTCTTTGCCCATAGTAGTGGGAGAGGCATTTTGACCATGAGTCCTCGAAAGCATTGATTTTCCTGAATACTTTTTTGATAGATACTTAAGTTTTTTTTCTAATTCAGAAATTGATTTATTAACTATTACTGAAGCGTCTTTTATCATTAAAGCATAAGAGAGATTATTTATGTCCTCAGAAGTACAAGCGAAATGTATAAATTCAGAATATTTCTCTAGTTTTCTGTGTTTCTTAAATCTTTCTTTTAGGAAATATTCAACCGCCTTGACGTCATGATTTGTTTTACTCTCAATAGCTTTAACACGTTTAGCATCCGCAATACCAAAATTACTAATTAAATCATTGAGATACGTGATTTCTTTAATATTTAATGTAGGTAGTTCTTTTATCCTCGAATTACTTGAGAGGTGCAGGAACCATTTTATTTCAATGATAACTCTGTATTTAATTAGGCCGAATTCGCTAGTTATAGCCCTTAAATCTGATACAGATTGATTGTATCTGCCATCTAAAGGCGAAATAGATAAAAGATTTTCAGATTTCATATTTCTATTATAACTTAATGTTTTTATTCCTTGCCTTGAAGATAAACTACATACAAACTATTGATATGGTAAAAATGTTTTTAGCTTTAGTTTTTTTCAGTATTAGCATTACAATCCACGCTAGAACAATAATTCATGCTGGTTCTTTATTTAATGCTGAAAATGGAACTATTGAACCTCAAATGTCAATCGTCATCGATCAAGACAGAATAACCAATGTTCTTGAAGGATACGTTAACCCAGAACCTGATGATATTTACCTAGACCTTACTGGTTATTACATTTTACCCGGGCTAATTGATATGCACGTTCATCTAACAAATCAAAGTTCAAGAAATGCTTATTTAGAGAGGGTAACTTTGAATGCTGCAGATTATGCTATCAGGGCAACAAAACACGCTGAAAACACTCTAATAGCAGGCTTTACAACAGTTAGAAATTTGGGAGATTCAGATACGGTGACTATTTCCCTCAGAAATGCTATCGATAATGGAACCGTAATCGGACCCAGAATTTATTCTTCAGGCAAGACTATATCTACAACAGGAGGTCATGGCGATCCTTCAAACTCTCTTAACCAAAAATTAACCTCTGACTTAGGACCTAAAGATGGTGTCATGAATGGAGAGGAAGAAGCCATGGAGTCAGTAAGATTTCGTTATAAAGAAAATGCAGATCTTATTAAATTTACAGCAACTGGAGGAGTATTGAGTAATGCTAAAGATGGTCAAAATCCTCAAATGACATTAAGCGAGATGAAAGCAATTGTTTCTACTGCAAAAGATTATGGGTTTAAGGTAGCCGCTCATGCGCACGGTGCTGAAGGAATTAAAAGAGCTGTATTAGCTGGAGTAGATTCGATAGAACATGGAACATTAATGGATAATGAAGGAGCAGCTTTAATGAGGGATAATGGAGTATATTATGTTCCAACTCTTTTAGCAGGGAAATGGGTTTCGGACAAAGCTCTAGTAGAAGGTTATTATCCTCCTTTTGTAGAAAAGAAGGCATTAGAGATAGGCCCTAAGCTTCAGTCTACCTTTTCAATGGCTTATCAAGCAGGTGTTAAGATAGCCTTTGGAACAGACAGTGGAGTTTCACCGCATGGAGAAAATGCCAAAGAATTCTCTTTGATGGTAAAAGGGGGCATGTCTGCAAAAGAAACAATAATGAGCGCTACTATTTATGCAGCTGATTTACTTGGTGAAAAAGAAAACTTAGGAAGCATAGTAAAAGATAAATATGCCGATTTAATTGGAGTGTCACGAAATCCTTTAGAGGATATATCAATTCTTGAGACAGTAGATTTTGTAATGAAAGGAGGAAAGGTAGTAAAAGAACCTTAAGAAAATATGAAATTATTTAATTCAATGGGTCCAAACCCACATGTAGTCAGAATGTTTATAGCTGAACTTGGTCTTGATATTGAAACAATTGAAGTTGATTTAATGGCTGGTGAAAATAGACAAGAAGAACACCTCAAAAGAAATCCTTCTGGTCAAATGCCAGCTTTAGAGCTTGATAATGGAGATTTCCTATCAGAAATAACAGCAATTTGTGAATTTTTAGATGAAATAAATGGCCATAGTGATCTTATCGGTAAAACGCCTGAAGAGAGAGCTGAGACAAAAATGTGGGTTCGAAGAATTGACCTACAAATTATCGAGCCTTTAACAAATGGTTTTAGATCCGCTGAAGGATATGAACTCTTTAAAGATAGATTACATCTCATACCCCAAGCCGCAGATGATTTAAAGATGATTGCACAAGAACGATTACAGTGGCTTGATAAACAACTTGAAGGAAAAGAATTTATATGTGGTGATAGATTAACTCTAGCTGACATTATGCTTTATTGCTTCTTAAATTTTGGCGCTTCTGTTGGTCAAGCCATTAGTGAAGAAAATAAAAATATTTCTAATCTTTATTCTAGATTAAGTGAATTGGATTCAGCTTCAGCCTGATGGATAAAGAGGAAAGAATAAGGGCTTGGCTTTGTACTTTGGTTGTTATTATTGTCCTAATCCTCTGGATCGCTTCTGCTTTTGTCTGAATGAAATGGTATGTGTATATTTTGAAGTGTTCTGACGGTAGTTTATATACCGGAATTAGTAACAGTCTTTCTGAGAGAATTGATACTCATAATTCTGGTAAAGGAGCAAAATATACTAAAAGTCGACTTCCAGTAACTCTTGTTTATAAAGAACATACTCATGATAAAAGTAGATCTCTAAAGAGAGAGATTGAGATTAAGAAACTTACTAGAATTAAGAAAATAGAGTTAATTAATGGTGCAAATCTCTCCACCGCCTAAACACTTATTATTTTTATAAATTACTACCGATTGACCTGGAGTTACTGATCTTTGTGGTTTATGAAATTTTATATTCAAAGTATTATCTTTAACATTTATTTCACACCCTTGATCTTCCTGCCTGTATCTTACCTTAGCAGTTCCCTCGAAGCTTGATGGAAGTGAATCTTCGAGTTTAAAGAGATTCTTTGTAGACAATTCTCTAGAAAATAATAGAGGATGATCATTGCCTTGGACGCATAAGAGTTCATTAGTTTTAAGATTCTTTTTAGCTACATACCAGGGAAGATCGGGAGAACCTTTAACACCGCCAATTCCTAAACCTTGTCTTTGCCCAAGGGTATAAAAAACTAACCCCTCATGAATTCCTATCACGTCACCATTTTCATTTATTATGTTACCTTCCTCAGCTGATAGATAGCTCGCTACAAATTCAGGAAAAGGCCTTTCACCGATAAAACAAATACCTGTACTATCCTTTTTATTGCTTGTTATAAGGCTATAGTCTTTTGCTATTTGCCTAACATTCTCTTTTTTAAATCCCCCCAATGGGAATATGGTTTTTTGCAAAACTTCTTTATCTATTGCGTGTAAGAAATAAGATTGATCTTTAGAATTATCTATACCTTTATATAAGCTTTGATTATCAGTTATTGCATAATGCCCGGTAGCTATAAAGTCATAATCATTAGACATTGCGTAATTATAAAATTCTTTAAATTTAATCTCTTTGTTGCATAAAATATCAGGATTAGGTGTATTTCCTGTTGCTAATTCAGAAAGAAAATAAGAAAAGACTGATTCTTTGTACTCCTTTGAAAAACTTATTTGTTTTAAAGGAATTTTTAATTGATCAGACACAAACACTGCATCCATGAAATCTTCTTTTGCGCTGCAATATGGAGAGCCATCATCATCGTCCCAATTTTTCATAAAAAGAGCATGTACTTCATAACCTTGTTCTTTTAACAATAAAGCTGTAACAGATGAATCTACTCCTCCAGATAGTCCAACTAGTACTTTTCCTTTACTCATTTAGTCCAATTAACCTATTTACCTAAATAATATATAATGCACCACCAATTTTAATTATACAGAGCAATCATGGAATTTGAGCACATAATAGAACCTGAAGGTGGTTCTAAAATATCAATGGATTCATCAGGAAAACTTATAGTACCTGACAATCCTATAGTTCCTTATATTGAAGGAGATGGTATAGGTTCAGATATTACACCTGCCATGATTAGTGTAGTTGATAGTGCTGTAGAGAAATCTTACGGTGGTAAGAAGAAGATTGAATGGATGGAAATATACTGCGGTGAGAAGTCTACAATGGTTTATGGAGAAGATAATTGGCTTCCGCCTGAAACACTTAGAGCTTTAGAAATTTATCTTGTAGGAATTAAAGGCCCATTAACTACTCCAGTAGGAGGCGGTATTAGGTCCTTGAATGTTGCTTTGAGACAAGAATTAGATCTTTACGTATGTCAAAGGCCAGTTAGATATTTTAACGGAGTACCGAGCCCCGTTGTGTC
>CACNCK010000013.1 GCA_902618945.1 uncultured SAR86 cluster bacterium | reverse complement strand
CGCTTCAGTAATTCCTAAATGAAGAGGCTGATCAATCAGTTCTGAAATCTTTCTGTAACTTTCAATAGTCATCTGAACATCAGAGGCTTTGATGCTTAATTTAAAATCTTCGAAGTTTAATCTTTTAAGTATGTTGATATGATTTAAGGCTGACTCTACCAAAGCATCTGAGTTTGGTTCACCATACTTAATTTGCAATTTCCTCTCTAGAGAACCGGCATTTATCCCAACCCTGATAGGCGTATTAGTATCTTTAGCTGCGGATATTACTTCTTTTATCTTTTCTTCTTTTCCTATATTCCCTGGATTTATTCTTATACAGTCGGCTCCTCCTTTGATCGCTTCAAGGGCCATTGTGTAATCAAAATGAATATCAGCAACTAATGGCAATGGTGACTTACTTTTAATGACATGAAAAGAATCGGCAGCTTCTTGATCAGGAACTGATACTCTTACAATATCCGCACCTGCTTCATGTAACTGCTGGATTTGCCTTATTGTAGAGTCTGAATCAGCAGTTAGAGTATTTGTCATACTTTGAACCGAAATAGGTGAATCGCCGCCAACAGGAACATCACCGACATATATCTTTCTTGTTTTCTTTCTAACTATCTGCTGCTTTGAAATCACTACAATCCCCTGAAGGCAATACAATACAACTTACTTGTTTGGTATTGGCATAATCCTTTAGATTTACTATTTTATCATTAAATAACACTTCAACATTCTTAAAATTTCCAGCGATAATTTTTACTTTTGATTCATTCAATACAAACTCATCTCCTTCCTTTGCTAGGTCATAGATAATTCTTTTATCTTCATTGATAACTTCAAGCCAGCAATCTCCATAAACTTTTATATCAATTCTGTTTAAAGGATATCCTTCTGAGGGAAATGCATTTGCTTGAGAGTCAATATCATTATCTATAGCTGTAAAGAGGTCACTTGTAGATTTTGTAAATTGATTCTCATTGGGTTTTAAAATAAGAAGATTATTTTCATAATCCGTCTCATTAGAATCATTTGAAGTAACCGTTTTAGCGGTTTCACTTATATTTGTAACTTCTTGGTTATCATTTACATATTCTCGAAATATTATTCCTAAGACTAAAAGAAAAACTACAGAAAAGGTTGCTATTAATCCGATGTTGGGCAGATTTTTAGGATTACTATTTATTTGATCTTTTGGAGATAATTTCTTTGTCGCGCTTAAAGAGCCTTCCCTTGAGTTTAGGTATTTATCAATGACATCATCTGGATTTAAATCTAACTTTTTAGCATACGATCTGAGAAAACCTTTGACATATGCCTCACCTCCTGGAATGAAATCAAAGTTACCCTCTTCGAGTGCAATAAGGTAGATTGCATCAATATTTAATTCCGAAGAAAGTTTTTTATAACGTAACCTTTTTTTCTTCCTTGCAGAAGCTAAAATCTCACCTACAGAAATTTCTTGAGCATCAGTCACAGCTTATTTGCATTAGCCAAAGAAATAGTTAATTTCCCTTTTTGCAGATTCTGGAGAGTCAGAACCGTGAACTGCATTTGCATCTATTGACTCAGCAAAATCTGCCCTAAGAGTTCCAGGCGCTGCTTCTTTAGGGTTAGTGCTGCCCATGACAGCTCTGTAATTCACAATAGCATCATGACCTTCTAAAACTTGGACCTGAATAGGTCCTGAAGTCATGAATTTAATGAGGTCTTCAAAAAAAGGTTTTCCTTTATGTTCAATATAAAATCCCTCTGCTAAAGCATAATCAAGATGAATCCTTTTTTTCTCAGTAATTGATAGGCCAGCATCTTCCAGCCTCTTACAGATTTCATCTACGTGCCCTTTGGCTACAGCATCCGGTTTTATTATCGAAAGAGTGCGTTCTAAAGCCATCTTATTTCCCCTAGTTTTTAAAAAAACGCATTATACTTACGAGGAAAATAATAGCTATTCTCTCTCTTCAATCCACAGCATTTGGATAGCTTCTAATATTTTTTCATTTGTCTTTTCTGGGCTATCAATGAAAGTGTCAAGTTCCATGACTAATCTCCTTAAATCAGTAAATAAAATATAGGTAGGATCGATATCAGGATGTTTCTCCGCTAGTTCAATAGCTATTTCATTTACATCAGTCCACAACATCAATGATTCTCCGAGACCATATTGATAGTATATTTTGGAAGCTCTATTTCTAAATCAAATTCGGAGATTTCGACTTGACAACTTAACCTTGACTCCGCCTCTAAACCCCATGCTTTATCAAGCATATCTTCTTCATCATCAGATGCATCAGAAAGGTTTTCAAATCCATTTTTCACAATTACATGACAAGTCGTGCAAGCACATGAAAGCTCACAAGCGTGCTCTATTTTAATTTTATTATCAAGTAATGCTTCTGCAAGCGTCTGTCCAGGCTTTGCTTCTATTTCCGCTCCTTTTGGACAAAGCTCTTCGTGTGGGAAGACTTTGATTTTGGTCATAAGGGTTTAAATGTCCACCTCAAAGCTTTCACCGCATCCGCAGATGGCTTTGACATTTGGATTTAAGAACTTTATGCCTTCATTGACACCTTCAACTAGGAAGTCTACTTTTGTTCCTTTTAAATATTTGAAAGAATTTGCATCGATATATACAGTGATATCTTCAAATTTAAAAACTAAATCATTAGACTCTTCTTTTTCTACGTAATCAATTTGGTAAGTATATCCTGAGCAACCTGTAGATTCTGATACTGACAACCTTATTCCTATGGAATCTTTTCCCGCCAAGTTCGAAGAAAAGTGATTAATCGCAGCCTTAGACAAGCTGAATTCTTTTGGTGTATACGAGTTTACCGAAGACATATTAGAGCTTTGATTCGTAATCCTCGATAGCTTTGTGAATACTATCTTCTGCTAAAACAGAGCAGTGAATTTTTATTGGTGGAAGATCAAGGGCATTTGCAATATCTTTATTCTTGATTTCTCGAGCTTCTTCAAGTGTTTTGCCAATTAGCATATCAACTAATTCACTAGAGGAAGCAATCGCAGAGCCGCAACCATATGTCTTGAACTTAACATCGCTTATTACATGACTATTGTTTTCTGGTTTGCACTTAATTTGAAGTCGCATCACATCCCCACAAGCTGGAGCACCTACCATTCCTGTTCCAATATCCAAATCAGAGGGATCCCATCTTCCTACACTGTTTTTATCTGGTTCGTTAAGCGTGTTTTCAAACTTCTCAACTACTTTCTTGCTGTATGCCATAAGTTACCTCATTTAAAATTACTAAATTATCCTTCCGCCCATTCAATTGCGTCTAGATCGACACCATCTTTATACATATCCCATAAAGGAGAAAGTGTCCTTAATTTCTCAACCGAGTCTCTAACCAGGTCTATTGTGTATTCTACTTCTTCTTCAGTGGTGAATCTTCCTATGGCAAATCTAATAGAGCTGTGGGCGAGTTCATCTTTTAGCCCTAAAGCTCTGAGAACATAAGATGGCTCTAAGCTAGCTGAAGTACAAGCTGAACCGGAAGATACTGCTATATCTTTAAGGGCCATTATTAGTGATTCACCCTCTACATAATTAAAGCTTACATTTAAGAATCCAGGAGCCCTAGATATCTCATCACCGTTTAAATAGACTTCTTCCATATCTTTAATAGCATTCCAAAACTTATTTCTAAGGTTTTCTATTCTCTTATTATCCTCATCCATGTCTAGCTTTGCTATTCTAAAAGCCTCACCCATGCCAACAATTTGATGGGTCGCTAAAGTACCAGATCTCATACCTCTTTCATGTCCGCCACCATGAATTTGAGCTTCAAGCCTAACCCTAGGCTTTCTGCTTGCGTACAAAGCACCTATTCCTTTAGGTCCATAAGTTTTGTGTGCTGAAAACGACATAAGATCTACTTTAAGTTCAGAAAGGTCAATCGGAAGCTTACCTGTGCTTTGTGCAGCATCTACATGGAATATTATGCCGGCTTCTCTAGTTATTTCTCCTATAGCCTTGATGTCATTAACAACTCCAATTTCATTATTGATGTGCATTAAGCTAACTAAAATCGTTTTATCTGTTATTGATTCTTTAACTAGGTTTGGAGATATTATTCCATTGCTGTCTGGATCGAGGTAAGTGACATCAAAGCCTTCTCTTTCCAATTGCCTGCAACTATCTAGAACAGCTTTATGTTCTATTTTTGAGGTTATGATGTGATTTCCTTTAGTCTTGTAGAATCTAGCTGCTCCTTTAATCGCTAGATTGTCAGATTCTGTAGCACCGGAGGTCCAAACAATTTCTCTAGAATCACAATTAACCAAATCTGCAACGTGCTGTCGGGCCTCTTCAGTTGCCTCTTCAGCCTTCCATCCAAAGGCATGCGATCTTGATGCTGGATTTCCAAAATTTCCATCAAGCGATAAACATTCTTGCATCTTCTTGACCACTCGAGGATCTGCCGGTGTAGTTGACGCATAATCTAGGTAAATAGGTAATTGCATATTTTATCCTGTAGCTATAAGGGCTTGACCCTTTTGTTCAACACTACCTCTCCTATTCGTAATGACATCATCAAGAGATCTATTCATTAAAAATTCATTTACATTGTCATTAAAATCTATCCAAAAATTATGTGCGATACACTTAGTACCACTGTTGCAAATTCCCTCACCAGAACATTGGGTAGCATCCATATTTCTTTCAACTGCACTTATGATCTCACCGATCATCACCTTATCTCTTTGTTTAGTAAGCTTAAATCCACCATTAGGTCCTCTCGCTGCATGCAGAATTCCAGCCTTTCGTAAGCGGCTAAATATTTGTTCTAAGTAAGCAGCAGGTATATCTTGTCGTTTTGCAACATCAGAAATCTTTGTAAATCCATCTGCAATTGTTTGTTGCATCGCTAAATCAAGCGCTGCTGTGACAGCGTATTTGCCTTTGGTAGTCAAGTTCACGGGCAGAATTATATGTTCCCAAGTAAATTAGTCAAGAATTATGTATCCAAAAAACAAAAAAAACAGGTACATGTACCATTAATGATAATGATTATCATTAACACATAGACAATTTTCACAAAAAGTATTGGTATATAAACCTAATACATGTACCATATATTCGTAATTTAATTTGAATGAATTTAATCTCAAAGCATGAGTAACGCAGACACAAGGTACTTGTTTAAAAGGTACAACACTTGGTGGGTTAAAGTAGCTGTACCTAAAACTCTGAGAGAGGAATTAGGATATGATTTGAGAAGGTCACTTCAGACTCACGATTTAGATAAAGCGCAAGAATTAAGATGGCAAGTAGTTGAACAACTAAAGGCTAAAATAGATCAAGCGAAAAGCCAAGAGAGTCTCGACCTTTTCTCTGTACCTGAGCAAACGGTTACCCAATATGTACCTCCTACAGATACCGCAAATCCTCAGTACTATCATAAAGTTGTAGAATGTCAGCACGCCTGCCCTGCTCATACACCTGTACCTGAGTACATAAGACAAATTTCTCAAGGCAACTACAATGAAGCATATATGCTAAATTGGGAGTCTAATGTATTTCCTGGAATACTCGGAAGAACCTGTGATAGACCCTGTGAACCTGCCTGTCGGAGAACTAGAACTCATGAAAAAGCTGTAGCAATTTGCAGGCTTAAGAGAGTCACTTATGACTATAAAGATGATATTGCGAATTTAATACCTACTCCTGAAATTAGCAATGGAAAGAAAGTTGGTCTCATAGGAGGTGGTCCTGCTTCATTAACAGTGGCAAGAGACTTGGTAATGATGGGTTATCAATGCACCCTCTTCGAAAAAGATCCACAAGCTGGTGGTCTAATGAGAACGAATATACCCTCTTTTAGACTTCCGGAAGAGGTTTTAAATGAGGAAGTTGATCAAGTCTTGAACATGGGTATCAAAACAGAATTTAATTCTGAAATAAAGAGTATGAAAGATTTTTTAGAAAAAGATTTTGATGCAGTCTTCGTGGGAACAGGAGCACCTAAAGGTAGAGATATAAATATCGAAGGCAGAGAAGCCGCTGATAAAAATATTCATATAGGGATAGATTGGCTTACAAGCATAGCCTTTGAACATACCAAATCAGTAGGGAAAAAAGTAATAGTGTTGGGCGGTGGAAACACAGCTATGGATTGTTGCAGAACGGCCATAAGACTTGGTGCTGAAGAAGTGAAGGTTGCAGTGAGAAGTCCTTTTGACCAAATGAAAGCTTCAGAATGGGAAATAGAAGATGCTCTAGGTGAAGGAATACCTATCCTAGATAATCATGTGCCCAAACGCTTCTTAATTAAAGATGAAAAGCTAGTTGGAATGGAGTTTGAAAAAGTTGAAGCTGTATTTGACGAAAATGGTAAAAGAAGTCTTGTTCCTACAGGTGATGATCCTGTGATTCTTGAGTGTGATGATGTACTAGTCGCAATTGGACAGGATAATGCTTTTGAGTGGATTGAAAGAGATATTGGAATAGAATTTGGTGAGTGGGATATGCCAATAGTCGATAAGGTTACTTTTCAGTCATCAAATGAGAAGGTTTTCTTTGGTGGAGATGCCGCATGGGGACCAGAAAATATAATTTGGGCAGCCGCACATGGTCATCAAGCCGCAATCTCAATCGATAAGTTCTGTAAAAGTTCTGATCTTTACGATAGGCCAGAGCCAACAACTACTCTTATAAGTCAGAAAATGGGAGTCCACGAATGGTCCTACAATAATGATATTTCGCAAGCCAAAAGGTTTTTAGTGCCCCATGCAGACCAAAAAAATGCTCTAAAAGATCTTAAGATGGAGGTTGAGTTGGGTTTTGATGAAATTACTGCTCTTGAGGAAGCAGAGCGTTGCTTAAACTGTGATATTCAAACTGTCTTCTCAGAAGATCTTTGTATTGAATGTGATGCATGTGTAGATATCTGTCCTACAGATTGCATAAGTTTTGTTCACAATGACTCTGAAGAAAATCTAAGAAATAAACTAAGAATCCCTGCAATTAATTTAAATCAGCAAATTTTGGTTTCTGAGGAATTAGAGCAGACTTCACGTGTCATGGTGAAAGACGAAGATGTCTGTCTGCATTGTGGTTTATGTGCTGAGAGATGTCCTACAGGAGCTTGGGACATGCAAAATTTCCTCTATCAAGAAGCGAAGGCATATTCTTAATGAAAATAAAATCTGTCAATGACTTTGTAATCAAATTTGCAAATGTTAATGGTTCAGGCTCTGCAAGCGCTAATCAAATGTTTGCTAAAGGAGTCTTTAGATCTGGAATACCAGTTAGTCCAAAAAATATCTTTCCTTCTAATATACAAGGATTACCGACATGGTTTGAAGTCAGAGTCAATGAAAAGGGATACCTCGGCAGGAGAGAAGGTATTGATTTGTTTGTTGCCATGAATCCTCAATCATATCAAAAAGATGTGGAAGATCTCAAAGAAGGCGGTTACCTAATCTACGATTCTTCTTGGAAAAGAGATTTTGGTAGAGAAGATATAAATATCTTAGAAATTCCACTCACAAAATTATGCGTCCAAGAATTTACTAATCCGAAACAAAGACTTCTCTTTAAAAATCTAGGTTATGTAGGCTTTTTAGCTTCCATTCTTGAAATGGATAAAGAAATATACATATCACTAATAGAAGAGCAATTTAAAGGTAAAGAGAAACTGATTGAACCAAATGTAAAGGCTCTAAATATTGGATATAACTATGCTGAAGAAAACTTCAAAGACTATTGTGAAATCAAAGTTAACAAATCAAATAAAACTGATGGATTAATCCTAACAAGTGGGAATGATGCTGCCGGTTTGGGTTGTGTCTACGGAGGTGCTACTGTTTGTGCTTGGTATCCAATAACACCTTCTACTTCACTTGCAGAGTCTTATAGCAAATATAGTGAAAAAATGAGGAAAGAAATAGGCACTGAAAAAAATAAATTTGCATTTATTCAAGCTGAAGATGAATTAGCAGCTATGGGTATGACCATTGGAGCAAATTGGAATGGGGCAAGAGCTTTTACTGCCACTAGCGGACCAGGAGTTTCCTTGATGAGCGAGTTTATTGGGTTAGCCTATTTTGCTGAAGTTCCTACTGTTTTATTTAATGTACAAAGAGGCGGGCCTTCAACAGGTATGCCCACAAGAACACAACAGTCGGATATTTTATGCTCAGCATATGCCTCTCACGGAGATACAAAACATATTTTATTAATACCATCAGATCCTAAGGAATGTTTTGATTTTGCTGTGGAAGCTTTTGATCTCGCAGATCGCCTTCAGACACCTGTCATAGTGCTGCTAGACTTAGACTTAGGGATGAATGATTGGTCTACTAAAGAATTTGAGTGGGATGATAATAATCAATATGATCGTGGAAAAGTTCTTTCTAAGGACGATCTGGATAGTATAGAAAAATTTGGAAGATATTTAGATGTTGATGGAGACGGTATACCCTATCGAACTTATCCTGGAACACATCCTGAAAAAGGGGCATATTTTACAAGAGGTACCTCACATGATGAGTATGCGGGTTATACCGAAGATGGGGTTAAAAATGCTGAAATGCTAACTAGACTGGTCAAGAAATTTCAAACAGCATCCTCTTTAGTTCCTAGTCCAGTATTTAATCAAGAAAAGAATACTAGTTCGATGGGAATTATTTATTTCGGAAGTACTGATTGCTCTATGCAAGAGGCTTTAGATGTCCTGGATGAACAGAATTTAAGTATTGATGCAATGAGAATTAGGGCTTTCCCATTTAATCTTGAAGTTTGGGAATTTATTGAGGATCATGACCTTCTTTTTATAGTTGAACAAAATAGAGATGGTCAAATGAGAACATTAATTATGGCTGAAGGTGGAATAATTCCTGATAAGCTTGTATCGATACTTTGTTTTGATGGTCAACCTATAACCGCTGAACATATTATCAATAAAATAAATGCTCATATATCGGGTAAACCGGCATTAGCTGCGTCTTAAGGAATTTAAATGACTTATATAGTAAAACCAAAGAATCATCATCCACTTCTTGAAAAAAATGATTTGGGCCTAACACGAAGAGACTATGAAGGTGCCGTTTCTACCCTTTGTGCTGGATGTGGGCATGACTCAATAAGCTCAGCAATAGTTGAGGCTTGTTTCCAACTAAGTATAGAATCTTATAAAGTTGCAAAATTGTCCGGTATAGGTTGTTCATCTAAAGCTCCTGCATACTTTTTGAATCAATCTCATGGATTCAATTCAGTTCATGGGAGGATGCCATCAATTGCCACCGGTGCTGCTATGGCTAATCATGAGCTGCTATATTTAGGAATTTCTGGAGATGGTGACAGCGCATCAATAGGTATTGGTCAATTTATACACTGTGCCAGAAGGCAGCTAAATATGACATATATAGTTGAAAATAATGGCACTTACGGACTTACAAAAGGTCAATTTTCAGCTACAAATGATTTGGAGTCTAAAAGTAAGTATGGAGATGACAACCTATTTCCTTCAATAGATTTGCCATCCATGGCAATTCAGTTAGGTGCAAGTTTTGTAGCAAGAAGCTTTTCTGGAGATAAAGATCAATTAATACCTCTGCTAAAAGCTGCCCTTTCCCATAAAGGTTTCTCTTTTTTAGACATAATCTCTCCTTGTGTAACCTTCAATAATCATAATTCTTCAACTAAGAGTTACGACTACATCCGAGAACATAATGATGCCTTGTCTAAGCCTGACTTTGTACCTTCAGGAAAGGAAATACTTGCTGATTATCCAAGAGGGTCTTCGGTAGACGTTCCTCTGCACGATGGTTCAGTGCTTACTCTTGAAAAAATCTCTGAGAACTACGACCCTGCAGACAAAATCAAAGCCATTCAAAATATTCAAGAGTCTCAAAGAGATGGAAAGGTTCTAACAGGTCTTCTTTACGCTGATCCAGAAGCCAAGGACTTAAAAGAAATTTTAAATGTCTCTGATAAACCTTTGAACGAGATGAATCTTAATGATCTTTGTCCCGGTTCAGAAAAATTAAAGGATATAAATTCTGGTCTCAAATAGATCTAGATGACACCCAGTCTCTTTGCCATTATTTGATAAGATTCAACAACATCGCCCAGTCCTTGTCTGAATCTGTCTTTATCGAGTTTCTCTCTAGTTTCTTCATCCCAAACTCTACAACCATCTGGCGTAAATTCATCTCCTAATAGAAGTTCACCTTTGAAATCTCCAAACTCTAATTTGTAATCTACTAAAATCATCCCAGCTTCGGAAAATAACTTCTTCAACGCATTATTAACTTGAAAAGTTTTTGTTTGCATTTGAGTTACTTGATCTTCAGTGGCCCAACCAAAAGATTTAATATGGTATTCATTTATCATTGGATCGCCAAGTTCGTCATCTTTGTAAAAGAATTCAAATGTAGGAGGATTTAAGTCCATCCCCTCCTCCAAACCAAGTCTTTTGCAAATACTTCCAGCAGCTACATTTCTTACAACACACTCTACAGGTGCCATTTCAAGTCTTTTAACCAGACTATCTGTTTCACTTATAAGTTTTTCAAAGTGAGTAGGAATTCCTTCCCCTTCAAGATACTCCATTATGAAGGCATTAAATTTGTTATTAATGGTCCCTTTCCCATCTAAACTTTCAATCTTCTTGCCGTCGAATGCAGAGGTATCATCTCGATAGTGCATTATGAGGTAGTCTAATTCACTAGACTCGAACAAAGATTTGGCTTTTCCGGTGGTAATTAGTTCGCCCTTTTCAATATTTTCCATAAAATTAAGATAATGATTGGTTTATCTCTGAAAGAAGCTCGCGCTCATAAGCTTGAGCTTCCTCCGCTTCTGAACTTATTGTAACTCTACATGTGTTTTCATCAATTTCTTTAACTAAGATTCTAAAGTCCCCATTAAATGAATCTCCAGAAAAGATTCTTCTAATAAAACCCTTTTGATCTTCTCTTGAAAAGTTTACGTAGAAAACTCCTTCATCTCTGTCAAGATCATTTACATTGATTAAAGCTTCCTTTAGCGCTCTATCAACAGCAGCCCAAGCACGCGCATACTCTAAGTTGAGCTCTATAAAACTCTCTTGACTATCATCTTGGATGAGTGCGGCTTTCTGGCCATAATTCAAGTTTAAGGCTACCAATGAGGTACCTCCGCTTGGCGGTGTAGTTGCGAAGTAATCCAATACCTTTCGCATAGTTTCTTCCTCAAGATTATTGTCTCCCACTACTCGTACCCATTGACCTTCAATTTCTTCCAAATGAGAAACAAAAATTTCGGAGCTAGCTTGTCTAATACCATGTTCAACTTTCATAACAAGTTTGGACTTTATTTCGCTATCTCCTATATTAGTAATCTCAATAATTCCTGATGTAGGATCTGATTTTGCCAGGTTATAACCACTTGTAATCCAAAAATCATTCATCATTGGCCATGCGCTACTGGGCAAAGTTTCAACATAAACCCATCTAATTTCACCTAATTTATGCATCCTTACCTCATTAGAGGTACCTGAAGAAAATACTTGTTGTGGCATTGGGATGTTATATTCATTGCCAACAGTCTCAGGATTTGAAGAATTTATAGGGTAGTAATCAATGATCGGTCTAGTGGTCAAATTTTCTGGTAACTTTAATGACTTTTCTTGTCTTTCTTTTAGGTAGTCATTCTTGTGATCAGTTAAAAGGTAACTACAAGAACTTAAAAAGACAGAAACTATCAGTACGTATATAAATTTATTCATATTCACTAATTTAATAAGTTTAATTCAGCCAAAACTTCCTCGGCTTTATCATGGAACTTTGTATCCAAAGGAGACAGAGGTAATCTTATGCCGTCAGTTATTCTTCCAATTCGATTCAGCATCCATTTTACGGGAATTGGGTTAGATTCTATAAATAGAATTTGATTGAGTCTGACTAGCGTTGTATCTAAATCTCTAGCTGCCTTGGCTTCTCCGCTCAGAGCATAATCACATATATTAGATATTGTTTTGGGAACAATGTTGGAAGTTACTGAAATTGTTCCCATTCCACCACTTATCATAAATTCAGTAGCAGTTGGATCGTCTCCGGAATATAAAGCAAAATTATCTTTCTGTTCTGAATCTAAATTGGTCACAAAATCTTCTAAGCGTCCAAGATCGCCAGTTGCATCTTTCAGACCAACGATATTTTGATGATCAACTAACCTCATAACAGTATCATTCAAAAGATCACATCCTGTCCTTGAAGGCACATTGTAAAGAATTTGAGGGAAGTCAACTTCATCTGCAATTAACTTATAATGCAGATATAAACCTTCTTGTGTCGGCTTGTTATAATAGGGTGTAACTAAAAGTGCAGCGTCAGCACCTGCAGATTTGGCTGAAGAAGTGAGATATATAGCTTCTTTTGTAGAGTTAGCTCCCGTGCCAGCTATAACTTTTATTCTGCCATTTGAAATATCTACAGCTCTTTCTATAAGTTTTACATGTTCTGAAACATCTAAGGTAGCTGACTCTCCAGTTGTTCCAACAACTACTAGTCCTGACGTATTAGAACTAATGTGCCACTCGATTAGATCTCTTAATCCTTCCCAATTTATCTCCCCATCCGATTCCATCGGAGTAACCAGAGCTGTAATAGAGCCTTTTAGATTAAACATTAATTATTTTTTAACTCAATGTTAGAATCTTAATATTATAGAATGTTTCTAACGGAGGAGATATGCCAACACCTAAAATAAATAATAAAGCGCCAATCTTTAAGGGCGAATGCACTGGAAATAAGAATGTAAGCCTTTCTGATTTGAAAGGTAAAAATGTAGTATTATATTTTTATCCGAAAGATAGCACTCCTGGCTGCACTACAGAGGGTCAAGACTTCAGAGATTTAAAATCTCAATTTACCAGAGCAAATACTGTGATTTTTGGTTTATCTAGAGAATCAATAAAATCTCATGAAAAATTTAAAAAGAATGAGAAGTTTAATTTCGAACTAATATCCGACCCTGATGAGAAAATATGCAAACAATACGATGTTATAAAGGAAAAGAGCATGTATGGTAAAAAATATATGGGAATAGAGAGGAGTACATTTTTGATTGATTCAAAAGGGAAGTTGGTCAATGAATGGAGAAAAGTTAAAGTTACTGGTCATGCCAAAGAAGTTCTAGAAGCAGCAAAACTTCTTAAGAGTTAATCAATCGGATCTGGCCACGAATTAATGATTGCTTTTATAAATGTTGCTAAAGGAATGGCAAAAAATAGCCCCCAAAAACCCCAAATTCCTCCGAAAAATAGAATAGCAATAATTATAACTGCCGGGTGAAGATTATTTCTAGTTGAAAATAGTATAGGAACTAGGACATTACCATCTAAAATTTGTATTAATAGATAGAATCCCAATAGCCAGTAAAAATTCTCAGATACACCCCACTCATAAAGACCAATCAAAACAACTGGGACGGTCACTAAAATAGCGCCAAATATAGGGATGATTACTGAAAGACCAACAAGTATTGCAATTAATACAGCATAAGGAAGTCCAAGTGCAGCAAATAAGATATACGAGGCACTGGCAACAATAATCATTTCCAAAAATTTTCCAGTAACATAATTAAAGAGTTGATCATTCATTTCTGAAAAAACAGATTGCATAAATCCATTCTCTTTGGGTAGTAAAAATGAAGCAATTGGTAGTAATACATTTTTATCCTTCAGGAAAAAGAAGACCATCAAAGGAATCATTATTGCGTAAAGGATAGCATTAAACATTAAAGAAATTGTCCCTGCTAATTGGCCTAAGGCTGAGCTTAATAAACTATTAATCTGATTGCTCAAATTAGCGAAAATCAAATCGATATCTTCTTTTGAAAAATAATTATTCATCTCAACTAGAGTTTGTTGAAAAGAGCTCACAATTATCGGAAGATTTTGCAATAAATTATTAATTTCTGTGCCAATTGAAGGGAGAGCAAAAAATAAACTCATATAACAGCCAAAAAAGACTATTAGGGTTATGGTCAATGATAGTTGTTGAGAAATATCCATCTTTAGTAAGGCATTCATTAACCCATTTAAAAGAAACGCTATAACTACACTGATAATTACTGGTAATAAGATATCGCCAAAGAAAATTATAAAAAGGAAAGAAAAAATTAGAAGAACGGCAAAATATACAGATTCCTCATTGGAAAAAAACCTTTTAATAAATTTATCTAATAAACTCTGCATTATAATTGTGGAACTAACAATATTTTAGGAAATCTAATTCTTTAATTTAATATAATTGGCATTATAAAAATTATATGCATAGCATTATAGCGAAATTCATAATCTATTTGTTGATCTTGGCATCTAGCAACTTATCTTCTTCTGAGGAGAACCTCCCTGTTATAGGAGATAGCTCATCTTCGGTAATATCTATTGCATCTGAATATAATTTAGGAAGGCTATATATGGCCCAACTTCGAAGAACTTTACCAGAATATATCGATCCGGTTTCTCAGGATTATACCGAACATTTAGTTTACAGATTATCCGAATTCAGTGAATTAACTGATAGAAGATTGGAGATTGCACTAATAGACGAAAAGTCTGTTAATGCTTTTGCTGCCCCTGGCGGTATTATCGGTATCAATGCTGGTCTTATTTTTCATGCGGAGACTGAAGGTCAACTTGCTTCTGTTTTATCTCATGAATTAGCTCATTTAAGTCAAAGACATTTCGCAAGGAGAATGCAGAGGCAAAAAGATAGGAGTTTAGCCAATTCCCTTATGATATTAGGAAGTATAGCCCTTGCTGGGGCAACTAGTAATCCAAATGCTCTTCTAGTAGGTCAACAAGCAATTACTCAGCAGAACCTCTCCTTTAGTCGAGGCGATGAGCAGGAAGCTGACAGAATTGGATTTAAAAATATGGTATCGGCAGGTTTCGATCCAAAAAGTACTTCTTATATGTT
Organism: uncultured SAR86 cluster bacterium; assembly: GCA_902618945.1. Taxonomy (GTDB): domain Bacteria; phylum Pseudomonadota; class Gammaproteobacteria; order Magnimaribacterales; family Magnimaribacteraceae; genus Magnimaribacter. The sequence goes on along the minus strand of CACNCK010000013.1, from coordinate 24,200 downwards.
TGAAAAGTTACAATCTTTAAGTAGGCTTTCTGGTTCGAATGAACTTGAGTTTTTAAGGTCTCACCCTCTTACTAAAAATAGAATCGCGGATGCTCAATCCAGGGCACAAGGTTTTGAAAACAAAAAATATAGAAATTCACTTGATTATGATCTTGTTAGGAATAGGACAATCGTACATTTTTCCGAAGTACCTCGACAAGCTGTAACAATATTTCAAAAAGAGCTTACAAATTCGTCAGATGAAAGAGAGAAATTAGAAGCGCACTATGGACTTGCCTTGGCATATTCTAGGGACAACAAACACTCCCAAGCATTAAATACCATGAGGCAAGCATTGGAAATGGATAGTGAAAATCTCATACTTCAAATAGGTCTCTTAGAACTCCATATTGAAGCAGAAAATTATTTTGAGGCAGAAGCATTGGCATCATCTTTGTTAAGCACTAATCCTTACAATTATCCTGTATCTATGCTTTACAACAAAGTGTTGATGAATAAAGGTGACTATAAATCTGGAGAAAAGATACTAAAGGATCTTACATTGAAAAGACCTAAAGATCCTCAGGTTTGGTATTGGTTAGCAGAGGTGCAAGGGCTTGATAAAAATTTAATAGGATTGCATCTATCCAGAGCAGAATATTTTTTCTTAACTGGGTCTTACGAAACATCAATAAAACATCTAAGGATGGCTCTGGATTTAACTGGTAATAATTTTCAACTTACAGAGGCTATCCATAACAAGATTGAAAGATCCCATAAATCAATTGAAGCCCTCAAGTCCTTCTCTTAACCAGGAGGCCAGGAAAATTCTCTTTCAGCTATAAGATGTATATGGAGATGAAAAACAGTTTGTTGTGCTCCTGCACCATTATTCACAACAAGCCTAAAAGCATCTTGTATTCCTAATTGTCTTGCTACCTCTCCTGCAACAAGAAACAAATGACCAAGAAGATCCTGATCTTCTTTTTGTGCATCAGATATTTTTTTTATTTGTTTTTTTGGAATTATTAAAAGATGAGTGGGCGCAACGGGATTAATGTCTCTAAAAACTAAAGATTTATCATCTTCATAAATTATGTCTGCTGGTAATTCCTTATCGATGATCTTTTGGAAAATTGTATCACTCACTCTTATAACTCCTTTGCTTGATCATATGAAATGACCTCTCCTTGCTCTAATTCGGATCCTTCCTTCAAAATAACTTCATAGCCTTGAACATTTGAAATCTCTTTAATACCATCAATGTGCATAGATTTTGCCTGAAATTCCTCTAAGGAATGTGTCTTGGTTTTGGCTTCTTTAGCATTCTCAGCGGCTATAAAATAATTCAAGTGGGTCTCGTAGAGCCCCTCTCCAATAGATCTGTCATAAAATCCAACATGCACCATAAATAATTTCATACTGTTTCTTATTTTAAATTAACTCCAAAGAATCCTAATATAATGAAATATATCCAATACACAAAGGCTGTAAGCAAAATTGATATAGATAGACTTGAATAGAAAGACATATCCCATCCTATTAAGCTGTATAAAGCGATAAAGAATGTTAATGAAGGAGGTATCATTAAGAGTATATTTCTGGATAAGTCTCTTATGGAGTTAGGGTCGTGTGTATCAAAGTATAGCCACATAAAAGCTAACAAGGACGTTAATGGAATAGAAGCTACAATACCCGCAATTAGTGTTGACCTCTTAGCTATTTCAGAAATGATCACTATCACTAAGGCGGTAAAAATAATCTTAATTATGGTGTACATAAAGGTATTTAATAATTAAACAACAATGGTTAAGATAAAAAAATATATGAAATCTAAAGAATCACATCTAGATATTTCTCTAACTCAACTTCAAGAGGCAGTTGAAGATCTTGATCCAAAAAAGAACTTACAAAATATTGCCGCCGCTGCAGCTGAAATTTTAGCTGAATCTGATTTTTCTACCAAATGGGATGATGTAATTACTATGTTAGATAGTGAAAATATATCAGAGAGGTTAAGGCTAGCAGCCCATATAATTTTTAGGGCAAAACTTGTACTTGATGAAGTGGATAGAAATCCAATATCAAAAACCATTGTATACAATACTATGTTGATGATGGATGCACTTGAAGTCTCAAATTTAAAAGGTTACATGACTGATAAATCCTCTCCCAAATACAAAGAGCTCAATAATAGTAGTCTTTCAATGGAATCAGCTCTAAAAAAAGAAAGAGTTGTGAACGTCATAAAGGAATTACAATCAGATAACCCAGGAAAAGGAATAACTTGGCTACGCAAGGAGGCATCAAAACTTTTAACTTCTGAGGGTTATAGAGGATATAGTTATAGGCAAATAATGAGGGATACTAGAGGGCTAAAAGTTAACTAACTCTTGTAAGGTGCATTCCTAACCATGTTGCCCCTAAGCATGTTGATACTGACAATATTATATATAAAAGGGCCATCAAAAAATTACCTTGATATAACAAATCTAAAGACTCTTTTGAAAATGCAGAAAAGGTTGTAAATGCACCCAAGAATCCAATGAAAAGAAATGGTGTCAAGTATCTTTCTAGATTGGAATCCATTACGTGGTAGAACAGACCCAATAAGAAACAACCTGATATATTTACAATTAAAATTCCGAAGGGAATTTCAAAATTCTCTGACTCTTGAAATAGACTTGATAAATAATATCTGCTCAGAGCTCCTATGGAACCTCCTAAACAAATTAAAAAGATATACATCTAAGGGTTGGTGGGCCGTCTGCGACTCGAACGCAGGACCAATTCGTTAAAAGCGAACTGCTCTACCGACTGAGCTAACGGCCCGAAAATTGCGTATTTTAAAGGTTTACTCAACTAAATTCGACTCTTCTTTTAAAATTTCTTGTGATTTTTTTGATAGTTGAGAAGCTCCTGAATCAGGAAAATCTTCATTGACCTTATCATAAAATCCTAATGATCTCTCAATATCACCTTCTATTCTATAAATTTCACCTAATTTAAATAACGAATCTGGTGCTCTAGAATGTTGATAAAAATTATCTACAACATTTTTAAAGCTTAGTTTGGCATCTTCGTACATCTCTTGAGCCAAAAATAGTTCACCAGACCAGAAATATGCATCGGCTGTAAAAGCTCCATTAGGGAAAGTAATTATAATTTGAGAGAAAATTTCTAACGCCTCAGCGAATCTTGATTCTTCAAATAAAATTAACGCTGACTTAAATAACTCTTTTTCTTCAGTATCTAAATACTGACCCTCCTCATCAATTGAGTTGAGCTTCTCTGATGAGATTTTCGATATTTCTAATATTCTTGAATCTAAGTCTAAATATCTCTGCTGTTGAAGTTCAAGAGACCTATCAACCAGAATGGAATTTTCCTCAAGTAAATTTCTTAAATCTCTAATTTCCTCTTCAAGGACTTCTATCTTTTTATAGAGAAGTTCTAAACTTTCATTTTCTTCAGAAAAAATCGTAAAGGTAGATAGAAGAAAAAAACTAAAAAAAATATTTTTCAAATTAATCAGAATGTTTTAACGAGTGCCCTTCTATTCTTTGACCAAGAGTTCTCATTAGAGCCAGATACGGCTGGTTTTTCCTCACCATAACTTACAGTAGAAATTTTTTCTGAAGAAACTCCATTGATAATCAATAATTCAGCGACTGTTTTGGCTCGTTGTTCTCCAAGGGCTAAATTATATTCACGTGTTCCTCTCTCATCACAATGTCCCTCAACCCTTACACTTAAATTATTGTCTTTTATAACATTAGCAAGGGATCTAATTTTCGCCCTGCCCTCAGAATTTATATCTGATCTATCATATGCAAAGTAAAGAATATTGTTGGATGTAAGACCGCTATCAGAGTAAGCACCTGATGCAGATGCGGATATGGCTGTTGAATCGCTTGTCCTATCCATTGAGACAGAACTGCATGAAGCTACAGTAATTACGAGAAAAGTTATTAAAGATTTTTGTATGATATTCATTTAAGCCTCCTGTCTCTATTATACTTCTATTTTGATTCTAATCTATCAGAGGAGACCAGGACGGTTCTCTTGCCTCTCCCTTCAATGAAGGCATAACAAATTTTGTCTTACCATCTAAAGTAATACCAGCCAATATATCCTTATCCCCGTCCTTAGTTGCATAAATAACTACATTTCCATTAGGTGAAACTGTTGGAGATTCATCTAATGAAGTATCGGTTAATATATTTATATTTCCAGATCTCAGGTTTTGCTTGGCTATATGGAAGACACCATTTCTTCTGTGAACAAAGACAATGTCCTTTCCGTTGGGTAGATACCTGCCCCTCGCATTATAAGTTCCATCGAAAGTAATTCTTTTTATTCTCTTCGTTTTTACATTTGCTTCATATATTTGCGGTGAACCTGATCTATTTGAGGTAAATAAAATTTTTCTAGAATCAGGTGACCAATCTGGTTCAGTATCAATTCCAAAGTGATTCGTAACTTGGATCCAATTAGAAAGTTTAAGATCATATATAAAAATATCTGGATTACCTGTCCTGGATAGGACAGCAGACAATTTATCACCATTTGGTGACCAATTTGGTGAGCTATTAATACCTCTTTCTAGTTTAAGACCAAACCTTTCGGCATTAGAAAGCTGCTGTATAAAGATACGCGAAGTTCCCTCTTCAAAAGATACATAAGCAATTTTCTTCCTGTCAGGAGACCAACTTGGAGACATCAAAGGTTGAGGAGAAGAAAAAAGAGATAAGCTCTGAAATCCATCTAGATCTGAAATCATTAAGTTATAGTTAGGATCACTGACAGATGGCTTATCTATATAGGCTATTTGAGTTGAAAAAATACCTGGGATGCCATGTATTTTTGAATAAATGTTATCACTGATTTTATGACTCATTCTTCTCAAAGTTTTTTTGGTACCTAATACTATACCTCTGTGTATTAATCTTTCTTTCACAACATCAAAAATGATAAATGAAACTTTTATTTCATTCTCCACCTCCGAAAGACCTACATTTCCTATCACCAAGAAATCTGTTCCTAATATTCTCCAGTCTTTAAAAAAAACGTCTTCTTTAGAACTAGGTAAGCTCAACATATTCTTAGGAGGCAATACAACGAACTCTCCGAATGATTCAAGATCAGACTTTATTACCTCATGAATAAATAAATCTTGAGGGGTATCTAAATTCCATTGCATAGGAACTACCGCTACATTAATTGGGTCCTCTAGTCCACCTTTGATCTCTATTCTAAGTTGTCCAGAAAGAGTTGAAAGAAAGAATAATGATGCAGTTATTAAAATAATATTCTTGTAAAACATTGCGTCATTCAAATTAATTAGGACTAAATATTAAAATAAATTCTCTAAAGTGCTGATCAAATAGATTCATTTGCATGTTTAAACCTTCAAAAGATCTAACCTTTAAAACCGCAGACAAAGCTGAATCATCAAAAATTTTGTTTCCACTCCCTTTAATTATTTTTGAAGATATAATCTCACCCGTAGGCACGAGATTAATTTGGATTTCAGTCTTTAAATTCGAATTTAGATTTTTAGGTCTTTTCCAGTTTGCCATGACTTGTTTTTTTATTACATAAGAGTATTTCTCAACATCGGATTGAGATACTTCCGCTCTTTCTCGATTATCGGAAGTTTTTATATTTTCCAGAGCTTCAATTGCTTCTATGATTGAAGTATTGCTGGTGATGTCTATCTTTTCGACCTCAGCTTCCAAAATATTCTTATTTGGAAGATCTTGTTGAATTTTGATGAGTTCTTTTTGGGTCTTTTTATTTTCAACAAATATAATATATGCAGTAATAGGTTTTTCCGCTTCAATATTAAATTTATCAAAGTCTATGGTGAAAAAATTTGAAAATGATAAAACTATACCAAAATGGATAAATACTGATAAAAAGAGTGGAGCAAAATAGTTCACTTAGATGTTATTGGTTGCGAGATTAATCCTATGTCACTAGCTCCGGCTATTTGTAACTCAGCCATAACAGTCATGACTCTCTCATACTTCACTTCACCATCACCTCTTATGACGACTTGCAAACCAGGACTAGCCTCAAAAATCTTCGACACAAAATTGTTCATCTCCTCAAGACTTAGAGATCTGTCTTTAGTGGATTCAGTTTCTAAAAAGATAGCTCCATCCTTTTTAATGGAAATAATGAGAGGTTCATTATTCTTTACTGGTAAAGCTTCTGAGGGCGCTTCGGGAAGATTTATTTGAATTCCTTGAACCATCAAAGGTGCAGATATCATAAAAATAACCAACAAAACCAGCATTACATCGATATAAGGAACAACATTAATATCAGATATAAGATTTCTTCGTTTCATTTTTTGTCAGACTGCATATCACGATGAAGAACCGAAGAAAATTCCTCTTTAAATCCTTCAAAACTTGAAATGAGTCTATCAGAATCAGATATATACTTGTTGTAAGCGATTAAAGCAGGTATCGCTGCAAAAAGTCCTATCGCCGTTGCAATTAGAGCTTCAGAGATACCAGGAGCTACTGCAGATAATGTTGCTTGAGATGAACCGGCTAGTCCTCTGAACGAGTTCATTATGCCCCAAACCGTTCCAAATAAACCTATGTAAGGACTCACAGAAGCAATAGTGGCTAAAAAAGGTAAATGTTTTTCAAGCAATGATTGCTCTTTTGTTAACGCAGCCTGCATATTTCTCTGCACACTCGATATGATAGTATCTGAATCAATTTTTTCTGCTATGAGACGTTTGTAGTCAAGATATCCAACTTGAAAAATATATTCAGCCCCAATTGGTTCATGCTCCCCTTCTTGACTTGTTAAAAGTAAGGCTTCTAGTCCTGAATCTGACCAGAATCTAGTTTCAAAATTGAAGAATTCCTGATTTACTTTTTTTATGTAAATCCAACGCTCAAAAATTATCATCCAAGAGACAAGAGATGCAAGAATTAGAATCACTATGACAGATTTAACTACAATACTTGCATTCAAAAATAATTCTAAAATTGAGAGATCCATATAATTATAAAAGTAGTTTTTGCATTCCTTTATATAAATATTCAGGAAGTGCTGAAGGAGTAAAAGTTATCGGATCTAAGCTACCGCATTTAATATTCGCTTCAGTAATCAAGGAATCATTAACATATGCGGTTTGTATAAAATCAAAACTTACTTTTCCGACCTTTGACAATTCAGTTCTCACTTTAACAGAGTCATCTAACTTTGCTGGCTTTATAAGTTTTAGCTCAAGACTCCTGACAATAAATATAATACCTTCCTGCATAAGCTTCATTTGTTCGTAGCCAACTCCTCTTAAATACTCGGTTCTAGCTCTTTCAAAAAATTTCAGATAGTTAGCATAATATACAACGCCTTGTGCATCTGTATCTTCGTAATAAATTCTAAAATGATAATCCTTCATAAGTCTATGTGTTCATGATCAGCTATATCGTTGGCATAAAGTTCTTTTAGGAGGAAAATAAAGTCATCCCACAATAGATCTGCTGTAAAAGGTGAATCTAAATGTAGTGAAGGATTTATGGCTCCTAGGGGCACTCTAACTTTAATTGGCCTTCTATCGAATTTGTATACTAAAGCAGGGATTCCTTTATTTTTTGTAGCTTCTAAGACTTGCTTCCACCAAGCATCTAATGGTTCAGCTCCAGATCCGTATCTCTTACATTCGAGATACCATCTTCCCAACATTAAATCAGGTAAATGCTTCTCCCTGGTTTGCTCGAGTATTCGTCTGATATTTTTTGTTAAATTCAAATCATTAGTCAACAAATTAGCCACTTCTCTCTCGAAAGAAGCGCCTTTATTTCTAGAATTTGTCATTTTAATCCAATTGATCCAGCATGCCTTCAGCAAACTCTATATTGGAGGTCACATTTTGAGTATCGTCAAGATCTTCAAGCATTTCAAGCAACTTAAAAACCTTTATAGAAGTATCTAAATCGGCTTTAACAGTTGTCTCTGGAACTAAGGCTACATCAGAGTCAATAAGATCAATTTCCTTCTCCAACAGAGCTTTTTTTATATTTTCAAAATCTTCTGGTGAAGAGCTCACTGTTATACTATCGTCATCATTTACTTCAATATCTTCAGCTCCAGCTTCAATTGAAATCTCCATTACCTGATCTGCATCTTGATCTGGAGCAGTATTTATTAAACCTTTTTTTTCAAACAGGTAAGATACGGACCCGTTAGTTCCTAGATTACCACCTAATTTTGTGAATGCATGTCTTACTTCAGCTACTGTGCGATTATTATTATCTGTCATAGATTCTACAATTATCGCTATTCCACCAGGTCCATATCCTTCAAAACTTACCTCCTCTAAATTTTCACCTTCTATGCCACCAGCTCCCCTTTGAATAGCTCTTTCAATAGTATCTTTAGTCATATTTGCAGCTAAAGCTTTATCAACAGCAGTGCGCAATCTTGGATTATCATCTGTTACGCCGCCACCAAGCTTTGCCGCAACTGTAAGTTCTCTGATTAATACAGAAAAAATCTTACCTCTCTTAGCATCCTGTCTTCCTTTTCGATGCTTAATGTTTGCCCACTTTGAATGACCGGCCACTTAATCCTCCTTTTCTAGTCCATGGAACCTAATGTGTAATTCTTCAAGTTGTTCCTGAGCAGCTTGTCCTGGTGCCTCAGTAAGTAAACAAGATGCTGTTTGAGTTTTAGGAAAGGCGATTACATCCCTTATAGAATCTGAACCAGTCATTAACATAATCATTCTATCAAAACCTATTGCCAATCCTGCATGCGGCGGACAGCCATGCTGTAATGCTGAAATTAAGAAACCAAATTTCTCCTCGGCCTCTTTCTCATTAATATTGAGAAGCTTCAAAACAGTCTCTTGCATCAATCTATCATGTATTCTTACAGAACCTCCTCCAAGCTCAGTACCATTTAAAACAATATCGTATGCCTCTGTTAATGCACCAAGCGGGTCGTCTTTTAGTTCATCTGCAGTGCAATTCGGAGCAGTAAATGGATGATGTAATGGTGTTAACTCTCCACTTTTGTTTTTTTCAAACATTGGAAAATCTACTACCCAACATGGTGCCCATTCACAAGTAAGTAAATCTAGGTCTTTTGCGACAAGATCCCGTAATGCAGCCAAGGAATCATTCACAATATTTCTTTTTCCTGCTCCAAAGAAAATGATATCTCCTTCTTGAACTTCTAAAGTTTCTATTAAAGATTCTATGATGGAATCCTCTATAAATTTTATAATTGGCGATTGAAGTCCCTCTTTCCCTTTCGAGGGATCTTCTACCCTTATGTAAGCTAGTCCTTTTGCACCATAGTTTCCAACAAACTCGGTATACTCATCTATTTGTTTCCTAGTTAATAATTTCCCATTAGGCACTTTAATGGCTGCAATTCTTGAATCTTTGTCATTTGCTGGTTCACTAAAAACCTTAAAATCACATTCTTTAAACAATTCTTTAACTTCAAGTAACTCTAGAGGATTTCTTAGGTCTGGTTTATCAACACCATATTTCTCGATAGCTTCGAGGTATGTAATCTCTACAAAATCTCCCAAATCAACTGACAGAGATTCTTTGAATACTTGTTTAATCATTTTGGTAATTAAGCTCATAACTTCTTTGGAATCTGCGAAGGACATCTCTATGTCTAATTGTGTAAATTCTGGCTGTCGATCAGCCCTTAAATCTTCATCTCTAAAACATTTAGCAAATTGAAAATACTTTTCAAAACCGGAAGCCATAAGTGTTTGCTTAAATAATTGTGGAGACTGAGGTAAAGCGAAGAATTGACCTGGAAATGTCCTACTTGGAACTAAATAGTCTCTTGCACCTTCCGGTGTTGCTTTTGTTAAAAGTGGTGTTTCGATTTCAATAAAATCTTCATTAGCAAGGTAGCTTCTAAGCGAGGTTGATACTTTTGATCTTAGTCTGAGATTATCTTGCATTTCAGTCCGTCTCAAATCCAAGAACCTAAATTTCAAACGAGTCTCCTCTCCAACAGATGAATATTCATCTAATTGAAAAGGAATTGGTAAAGATGGATTTAGGATTTGAAGATCAGAAGCAATGATCTCAACCTCTCCCGTTACTAAATTATCATTAGCTGAGCCGACTGGTCTCTCACTTACAACCCCTTTTGAGAATATTACAAATTCATTTCTACAAGTCTCTGCCAAGGAAAATATATCTTTAGATTCTGGGTTATAGACAACTTGAACCAATCCGTCCTCATCTCTTACATCAAAAAAGATTACACCGCCATGATCCCGCCTCCTATGAATCCAACCAGAGATAGTAATCTCTTGACCTATTAAGGCTGCAGTAACTTGGTTACATTTATGCGTTCTTTTCATTTCTTTTCCGGTGATACTTTTTTTGTCGAAGAATCTTTTTTTTCTTTAGGCTTGGGAGATGACTGAGTTTCACTATCGCTTTTAGCAATATTTTTTTTATTACCTGTTTTAAAGTCTGTTTCATACCATCCTGTTCCTTTAAGTCTAAATGATGGAGCCGTGGGCATCTGAATCAGATCAGGATTTTCTTTCTTATATTCGTCTAGCTCCGAAATCCGCATTTGTTTCTCAAAAACCTCATCGGTTTTTATATTCTTAAAAATATATGTCGGCATAAACGATTACTAAATAAATTAAGTTGAATTTCAATTAGGGTAGTAATTATAGCAATTTTAATTATATAGATTCTCGAAAACTAGCTATATGTTAGTATTACTAAGCTACTTTATGAAAGCTTCACACTTAATCTTAGGCACTCAAAGAGAAAATCCTGCGGATGCAGAGATAATTAGCCATCAATTCATGATAAGAGCTGGTCTAATTAGACAAGTTTCATCTGGAATATATAACTGGCTCCCATTAGGAAAAAAAGTACTTCAAAAAGTAGAGAATATCATCAGAAAAGGTATGAATGATGCAGGGGCTCAGGAGATCTTGATGCCTATGGTCCAGCCAGCTTCGCTATGGGAAGAATCTGGAAGAATCGATAAGTATGGACAAGAACTTTTAGTGTTTTTTGACCGACACGAGAATAAATTCTGTCTTGGACCAACCCACGAGGAAATAATTACTGATTTATGCAAAAATCTCATTACAAGTTATAAGCAACTTCCTTTGAATTTATATCAAATTCAAACCAAATTTCGGGATGAAATAAGACCTAGATTTGGAGTGATGAGGTCCAGAGAATTCATTATGAAAGATGCGTATTCTTTTGATATTGATAAAGAGGGTATGGATAAAAGTTACTCTATTATGAAGGAAGCATACATAAAAATATTCGATGCCATTGGATTAAATTACAGAATTGTCAAAGCAGATAGTGGCGCTATAGGTGGCTCAGATTCAGAAGAATTTCATGTTCTTGCAGATGCGGGAGAAGACCTACTAGCTTTCAGTGACAAAAGTGATTATGCAATTAATGCGGAGCTATTGGCGGAACATAAAGAAAGTAAAAATCCTGCTTCACTGGAGGGTATGCCAAGTCCAGATGGTAAAGGATTATTGAAGTTAAAAAGAGGAATTGAAGTTGGACATATTTTCAAATTAGGAAGTAAGTATTCTGAGGTTCTTAATTTGAAGATACAAGGTGAAGATAAAGATATATATCCTGAAATGGGATGTTACGGAATAGGCGCTTCCAGAATTGTGGCTGCTTCGATTGAACAAAACTATGATGATAAAGGAATTATATGGCCAAAATCTCTAGCACCATTTGAAGTAGCAATAGTCGAAGTAAATCAAAAGAGTAAAGAGGAAATAAAGAGAAAATGCTCAGAAATTTATCAATTACTTAAGGATAACAAGGTTGATGTGCTTTGGGACGATAGAGATAAGAGGCCTGGAGTTAAGTTTGCTGACATGGAAGTTATAGGAATTCCTTTCACAATAATTATCGGTGAAAGAACTATAGAAACGGGTGAAATTGAATTAAAGGAAAGACAAGATGAAAAACCTAAATTGGTTTCTCATCAAGATCTTGTTTCAATTATTAAAGGCTAACTGATTCTTTCAATTATCATTGCGTTGGCAGTACCTCCGCCTTCACAAATCGCTTGTAAACCAAACCTAGCTTCCCTTCTTTCAAGTTCGTGCAACAAGGTAGTCATAAGTTTTGCTCCTGTTCCTCCTAATGGATGACCTAGTGCCATTGCTCCTCCATTAACATTTAATTTATCTAAATCAGCATTTAATTCTTTTGCCCACGCCAATGGAACTGGTGCAAACGCCTCATTCACTTCATACAAATCAATATCATCAATAGACATAGAGGCTTTTTCTAATACATTTTTTGATGCAGGTATTGGTCCTGTCAACATAATTACCGGATCATCACCTGCCAGAGCTAATGCTACTACCTTTGCTCTTGGTTTGAGTCCAAGCTTCTTGAGACCGGCATCATTTACTAACATAACTGCAGCTGCTCCATCACAAATTTGGCTTGATGTTCCAGCTGTTAAAACTCCTTCATCAGTTAAAGTATTCAGACCAGATAGACTTTCTTCACTTGCATCAAATCTAATTCCTTCATCTACAGTGACCATCTCCTTCTCGCCATTGGGTAGATGTCCTTCAACAGGAACAATTTCTCTGTCAAAAAAACCACCCTCTGTTGCATTAATAGCTTTTTGATGACTAGCCAAAGCAAAACTATCCAATTCTTCTCTTGGCATTTTCCATCTTTCAGCCATCATCTCAGCCCCAGTGAATTGACTAAATTGCACGCCAGGATATCTCTCACTGGTACCCTTGCCTCCAAAAGGTTGACCATGTCCTGCATTAAAACTATCTATGATCGCTGCCCCTATTGGTACCTGACTCATTACCTCTACACCACCAGCTATAACTATATCCTGCGTTTCAGACATCACAGCTTGCGCAGCAAAGTGAATAGCTTGCTGAGAAGAACCGCATTGCCTGTCAACTGTTGTGCCTGGAACCGATTCAGGCAAAGAAGATGCTAATACAGCTGTTCTAGCTATGTTCCCTGATTGCGCACCTGACTGACTGACACATCCAAAAATCACATCATCAATCATATCGGGTTCTACCCCTGTTCTTTCTACTATTTCGTCAAGAACTAAAGCTCCTAGATCAGCAGGATGCCACTGACTTAGCTTTCCATTTTTTCTACCCCCTGGTGTTCTTACTGCACCGACTATATATGCATTCCCCATAATATCTCCTTATTTTCATAAAAGTGGCGACTCAATTAGTCGCCACATTTGAATCCTATAACAAAATAGGTAGTTTGAGAAAGAGAAATTAATCCTCTTTATTGATGGAATCCATTACTCGCTTTTCTATCGTCTTCAGTAATTTAGGATTTTGTTCAAGAAACTCAATGGAGTTAGCCTTGCCTTGTCCTATCTTCTCGCCTTCGTAACTATACCAAGCTCCCGCCTTTTCTATGATATCGAGATCAGCTCCTTTATCAATTAACTCTCCCAATCTGTTTATCCCTTTATTGTAAAGTATCTGAAATTCTGCCTGTTTAAAAGGTGGTGAAACTTTATTTTTGACGACCTTCACTCGAGTTTCATTTCCTACAGCCTCATCACCATCTTTAACTGTACCGATTCTTCTTATGTCCATTCTGACAGAAGAATAAAACTTGAGGGCATTTCCTCCTGCAGTTGTTTCCGGACTTCCAAACATAACTCCTATTTTGTGTCTTATTTGATTGATAAAAATGACTAAGGTATCAGATTTTTGAACATTTCCAGTGATCTTCCTAAGGGCTTGTGACATTAATCTTGCTTGCAGACCAACGTGATGGTCTCCCATCTCTCCTTCTATTTCAGCTTTAGGGACTAAAGCGGCTACAGAATCAATAACTAATATATCGACGCCACCAGATGAAACCATAATATCTGCAACTTCCAAAGCTTGCTCACCTGTATCAGGTTGTGAAACTAATAATTCATCAACATTTACTCCAAGTTTTTCAGCATAGATGGGATCTAATGCGTGTTCAGCATCAATAAATGCGGCAGTACCACCTAATTTTTGACATTGTGCTATTACTTCGAGAGTAAGTGTTGTTTTGCCAGAAGACTCAGGACCATAAATCTCAACGATTCTACCTCTAGGAAGTCCACCAATGCCCAATGCAATATCGAGTCCTAATGATCCGGTCGGAATAGCAGGAATTTTTTCATTTCTCTTTTCTCCCATACGCATGACGGTTCCTGAGCCAAACTGTCTCTCAATTTGACCTAAAGCACTGTCTAGTTGCTTGGATTTGTCTACTTCTTTTATGTCAGTCACCTTTTTATGAGCCATAATATTTCTCCGTTTAAAAATATTATTGCATTATACAAAATACTGTATAAATAAACAGTATTATTTAAAATTTTACTTTAATAAGTCTATAGCCCCCTCTAAAGCTTTCAAAACTGTTCTATACCTTACCTCGTTTCTATTGCCATCAAATAGGAATGTTTCTTTAATTTCTGCTCCTTCATTGAGTTTCCAGGCTATACATACAGTTCCTACAGGCCTTTCAGAAGAACCTCCTCCTGGCCCAGCTATACCGCTTATTGCAATACCAAGATTTGCTCTGCTTTCACTTAGAGCTCCAGTAACCATTTCTCCTACTACTTCTTCACTTACAGCTCCAAACGACTTTAGTGAATCCTTTGAGACACCAAGCATCTTGTGCTTAGAGTGGTTTGAGTATGTAATAAAGCTACACCCAAACCAAGCTGAACTTCCAGCCACAGAAACTATAGATTGAGATAGTAACCCACCTGTGCAAGACTCTGCGCAAGTAAAATACATCTTCTTTTCAAGAAGAAGAGCTCCTAAATGTGAGCTAAGATTTTCTAGATCAGTTAATTCCAATTTACTAAATAATATTCTTTGTCATTAGAACAGAAATCAAATCTTTGTCTAGATGATGGTTACTAGAATATTGGTTAGCTGGTAAAATGATGGCAGATGGCTTTTATTGTTGGAGATGCATGTGTCAAATGCAAGTTAACAGACTGTGTAGAAGTTTGTCCTGTTGACTGTTTCTACGAAGGTCCAAATATGCTGGTTATCAATCCAGATGAGTGTATCGACTGCGCGTTATGTGAACCTGAATGTCCGATAGAAGCTATTTATTCGGAAGATGAAGTTCCAGAGGATCAAATAAAATATATAGAACTGAATGCGGAGCTCTGCATGGAGTGGCCCAATATAGTTGAACAAAAAGATCCTCTTCCTGATTCAGAACAATGGAAAGAAGTGAAAGATAAATTTGATATGATCGAACGCTAATTTATCTTAGTCTTGTTAAATAAAAAAATTAAAAGAAAACCAAGCGAACCTCCAGTTGCAACAGAAAGAAAATTAAAGTCAGCAGTTGAATTACTGGTTTCATTTATCCAAATAAGTGGTACGCAAAAAATCACCAAACCAAAAAAAATTGAAAGGAGTAAGTGTCTTTCCTTTTCATATAGAAACTTGATAAATCTGACTACACTTAATAAGCCAATTATTGCTCCTGACAGAAAGATAAAAATTAGATAAAAATTTAAATCCCTAACAGCCACTAACATTGTGGTATAAGTTCCAAGTAAGAGAAGAATAAAACTACCAGATATACCTGGAATTATTAATGCCGTGATCGCAATGAATCCTGAAAAGAATAAGTACAAATGGTTTACCTCCACCAATTCTCTAGAAGGTAAAAGATATAGAAAACTGCAAATACAAATTGAAAGTGTTAATCCTATTAAAAATCTTGCTGACATTTTAGGTTTCAATGGTTCTAAAAAGGCAGAACCGAGCAAAATGCTAGACAAAAAGGACTTGAAAATAAAAGGATACTCTTCCATGAAGAATAATAAAAAGGAAGAAAAGATGAAAATTGAGGTCAACATACCAATAATAAGTAACGTAATAAAAGTTCCATCAACTTGATCCCAAGCTTCAAATATTCTTTTATTCTTAAGCAAATTAATAAGTTCAAAGTTAAAAGCGCTTATAGCATTTATAAGTCTCTCGTATATACCCAAGATAAGAGCTAGAGTGCCTCCAGAAATACCTGGGATAACTTCTGCCACTCCCATGGCAATTCCTTTGCAGAATAGAGAGAATTTACCTTCTGTATCTATGAAACCACTCCTTTAAGCAAAGGGACGAACATAACCTCTTCCAGTTTTTCTTCTAAAAATTCATCTTCTGAAATCCTTTTTACTAAGGTAAGAACTTGTTGTTCATTATTGCCAACAGGTAAAACTAATTTACCACCAATTGAAAGACGCTCTTTAAGGTTTTGTGGAACTTCAAAAGGAGCTGCTGCTGAAAGAATCGCATCGTATTGTTGCTGACCTAAGTTGTTACCATCATCAAACTTAAAAGACACATTGTTAACTTTAAGATTCTTAAGAATATTCTTAGCTTTGATCTGAAGAGGCTCGATTCTTTCAATAGTTGTAACCTTTTTTGAAAAAATAGACAAAAGATATGTTTGATAACCACAACCCGTTCCAATTTCTAGAGTATTTTCGAGTGGAGTTTCTGATAAACGATCATCTGAAATCAGACATTCTGTCATCCTGGCTACTATGTAAGGTTGAGAGATTGTCTGCTGATAACCAATTGGTAAGGATAAGTCATCATATGCCCTTGTTGCGAGAGCTTCATCTAAAAACAAATGCCGAGGGCTATCTCTCATAGCCTCCAATACTCTAACATCTGATATACCTTTCTCAGTAAGTCTTTCAATTAGTCTTTGCCTTGTCCGCAAGGAGGTCATGCCCTGACCTTGCAAATAATCTTTATCTAGGCTCATTTCATTTTCAAACGAAAGTTTCCACTGGATACTTCGTCAATAGTGAAACTCGGATTAATTGGGGATATAGAGACTTTACTGCCTTGTAATGTTGCTATGTCGGAATTTTCTTTATTCTGTGGAAATTTATCTCTATGGGTCGTCCAAAATGTTTTATTACCTTTTATATCTATCTCTACGCTAGGAGGAGTTCTTGCTCCCCATGTCCCAACTGAAGTAATTACGTATCTAAGATCCTTTGAAAATTCAACATTAGGTGTATTGATATTTAGAACTAGCGATGGATCGATTGCACCTAATTCATAATTTTGAAGAAGATCTAGAATTACATCTGCAGAGGTTTGATAATTAGGTTCCATGTAATTTTCAGAACCAGGTTGATGAAATGCAGCAGCAGATATAGCTATAGAAGGATAATCTAAGCCTCTTGCTTCTAATGCAGCACCGACTGTTCCAGAATAAAGTAGGTCTTCTCCCATATTTGCACCAAGATTTATACCGCTAATCACAATATCCGGTTTCCACGGAGCTAACTCATTTATTCCAAGATAAACACAGTCTGCAGGTCTGCCACTTACAGAAAAAAAGCCATTTTTTTGCTTGGTAACATGCATGGGTTTATTAGTCGTTATAGAGCATCCTGCTCCGCTATTATTATCTTCGGGAGCTACAACACAAAGTTCTGCAAAACTTTTAAGTGTCTCAAAAAGTACTTCGAGTCCAGGTGCATCATATCCATCATCATTTGAAAGTAGAATTTTCATTTTTTATTGACGGTCTATTAAAACAACACAGTGACAAGATATTCCTTTTAGTTTTCCTTCAAACCCTAAATGATCAGTTGTTGTCGCTTTGCAACTTATATCATTGATGTCCATGTTAATGAAGGTAGATAAATTTTGTCTAATTTCTTTACTATAAGATATTAATTTAGGGACTTGCCCCACATAAGTGAGGTCAATATTTGAAATCTTGAAACCATCTTTATTAAGTTTTTCTAAAACTGTAGATAACATAGATAAGCTAGAAATATTCTTGAGTGACTGATCTTCAGAAGGAAAATATGTTCCAAGATCGCCATATGCTGCTGCTCCCAGTAATGCATCAATCAAAGCATGCACTAAAATATCTCCATCAGAATGAGCTTCAAGTGAGTAATCGCATTTAATTTCAATTCCTCCCAGAGTCATTCCACTACCTGGAACCAATTTATGAGCATCATATCCATGTCCAATACGCATACATCTATTCCTTAGAACTCATTATTACATGTTCTGCTAATTGCAAGTCGCCCGGGTAAGTTATTTTCATATTATTGGAAGAGCCTTTGAATAAAAGTATATTCTCTTTTTTGTTATCGAAAAGAGATGATTCATCTGTAATCTTACTTAAATCTCCACCGAAGGAATTATAAGCCTGAAATAATTTCTGGGAATTAAAAATTTGTGGTGTTTGTGCCTCCCAAAATAAAGATCTATCAACCGTATTGTCTATGACTTTACCATCTTTTGAAGACTTTAATGTATCTGTACTAGGTTTTGCAAAAATCACCCCATCTGCTTTTGAAGTTGAAAAAAAATTTAAAAAATTTTTGACTTCAATCGACTGAAGACAAGGTCTAGCAACATCGTGAATCAATATATTCTCTTTATGCCCTAATGACATCAACACATTAAAACCTTCCCTTACAGAGTCTGCTCTTGAATCTCCTCCTTCGATAATTTTAATTCTCTCCTGTTTAAAAATTTTTTTATCGAATAAATGTATATCAGGCAAGGCGATTATTATTTTTTTACATTCTTTGAAACTTAAAAAGAGATCTATGGAATAATCAATAACTAACTTTCCCTCTATTTTCTGAAATTGCTTTGGGGTATCTGAGTTGAAACGCAATCCTGAACCTGCGCCAGGTAATATTACTACGAATGGTTCTATCAATTTAATTATCTTTTAATGAGTCATCAGAAGACTCTTCTTTAAAAACATAAAACTTTTCACCTTGTTTTATCATTCCAAGCTCTATTCTAGCTGCTCCTTCTAGGGCTTCCTTTCCAGAGCTTAATTTTTGTTTTTCTATTAGCAAATCTTGGTTTTGTATCTTGATTAAATTAGTCTCTGATTCGACTAAAGCAATATCTTCTTTAAGAATTTGTAAGTCGCTCCTACTAAAATCTCCAAACCAAAATTGATATTGAGTTAGTCCAATTATAAAACTTAATATGATAAAAGAAACAAAGAAAATCGGTTGCGCTTTTATGATTAGAATTACTTTTTTTATCATCGAATATATATTTCAGAATCCGACTCTATCATCAATAGTCTATTATATTTAGCTACCCTATCTGATCTTGAAGGTGCTCCTGTTTTTATCTGACCTGAAGCTACAGCTACGGCTAAATCTGCAATAAATGTATCTTCAGTTTCGCCAGATCTATGAGAAATAACAGTAGTAAAATTATTATCCAAAGAGGTCTTCACGGATTCAAAAGTTTCTAGAAGTGTTCCAATCTGATTTACCTTAACCAAAACTGAATTAGCAGAATTGCTTTTAATGCCTTTCTTAATTCTTTCTGGATTAGTAACAAACAAGTCATCACCGACTAGTTGAATTTTGGAACCTAATAATTCTGTTAGTTTTGTCCATCCGTCCCAATCATCTTCGTCAAGCCCATCTTCAACTGAGCTTATAGGATATTTTTTACACAAGTCTTGAATGTAACCTACCATGTCAGCAGAGTTAAAATCTTTATTCATGCCTGCAAGGGTGTAGACTGAATCCGAATAAAATTCAGTTGCAGCTATATCCAGACATAACGCGACTTGCTCACCTGGTACGTATCCTGCCTTTTCTATTGCTGTCATAATTAAATCCAGAGCCTCTTCTGGTGATTTTATATTTGGAGCAAAACCTCCTTCATCACCTACTGATGTATTTAGACCTTTTGAAGAGAGGATATTTTTTAGGGTATGAAAAATCTCCACTCCGGCTCTTAACGTTTCAGAAAAAGAATTGAACCCTCTTGGTTGAATCATAAATTCTTGAAAATCAATTGGATTATCTGCATGGGCTCCACCGTTAAGAATATTCATCATTGGAATTGGAAGAGAAGGCGAAATATCTGTCTCACAGAATTCTGAGTATTTATTATTTAAGAAAGTGTAAAGAGGAATTTTACTAGCCATCGAAGCGGCTTTTGCAGATGCCATAGAAACAGCCAAGATAGCATTTGCTCCAAGATTACTTTTATTGCAAGTTCCGTCTGTATCTATCATTAGTCTGTCATTAGCTAGCAGGTCAAATATATCCTTACCTTTTAGTAAAGAGGATATCTCTGTATTAATTGCATTAACCGCACCTAAGACACCTTTGCCTAGATATCTGCTTGTATCTTTATCGCGTTTCTCATTTGCTTCATGCTGACCAGTCGAAGCTCCAGATGGTACCATCGCTAAAGCAGATATTGAGGTTTCAAGGTTAACTCTCGCCGCTACTGTTGGATTGCCTCTTGAGTCTATAACTTCAAAGCCTTCAATATTTTGTATTTTCATAAAAAGTCTTATTGAAATTCCTTAATTAAATTATCTAAGTTCTTGACTTTATTCAGGAAATGATCGAGTTCTTGTAAGGGCAATGCACATGGCCCATCACATAAAGCTTTCGTCGGATCAGGATGCACTTCAAGGAATAATCCAGCTAAACCTAAGGACATACCTGCTCTTGCCAAGTCCAGAACGCTAGATCCTCTTCCATCCGCTTTGTCGCCTAAACCTCCTGGTTTTTGTAAAGAATGAGTAACATCAAAAATTACAGGAGAGTTATTTTTAAGTTCAACCATTCCTAACATATCAACAACTAAATTGTTGTATCCAAAAGATGTTCCACGTTCGCAGATCATTATATTTTCGTTCTGAAAATGACTACATTTTTTTAATACATTCTTCATGTCTGATGGAGCAAGAAATTGACCTTTTTTTATATTTATGGGTAGGGAGGTAGCACATGCGGCTTCAATCAAATCTGTTTGTCTACTTAAAAATGCTGGTATCTGGATTATGTCTAAAACATTTGCAGCCAATTCAGCTTCCTCTGGATTATGTATATCTGAAATAAGAGGGACTTTATAATCTTTTTTTAACTCGTGTAATTTTTTTAAACCTTTTTTAGCACCAGGTCCGCGGTAAGAATCTATTGAAGACCTATTGGCCTTATCGTATGAAGCCTTAAAGATATAAGGTATGTCATATTTTTTGGTTAGCCTTATGCATTCCTCAATAACATTCTTAATGGTTTCATCATCCTCTAGAACGTTTAAGCCTGCAATAAGTACAAAAGGCTTATCATTACCTACCTCCAAGTTTCCTACTTTAATAGTTTTCATTTGCGTATTTTATTCTTCTTGGCAGCTTTAATAAATCCTGAAAAAAGTGGATGTCCGCCTCTTGGATCTGATGTAAATTCTGGATGAAATTGACAGCCAATAAACCAAGGATGTTCATCTATCTCAATAACTTCAACCAACATTTTATCTGCAGACTTTCCCACAATCTTTAATCCTTTAGAAACCAATATATCGATAAGGTTATTATTCACCTCATATCTGTGTCTATGTCTCTCTTGAATCCTGCTCTTTTTATATAAAACCCTAGTTAAAGAATTATTTTCTAGAATACACTCTTGAGCGCCCAGCCTCATTGTGCCTCCTAAATCGGAATTTGAGTCTCGTCTTTCTATTGAGCCCTCGGAATCTAACCATTCGCTAATAAGACCCACAACGGGATAATTAGTAGTCTTATCAAATTCAGTACTGTTTGCTAACTTCAATTTCGCAACATTTCTAGCAAATTCAATTACAGCTATCTGCATGCCAAGACAAATACCTAAGTAAGGTACTAATTTTGTTCTGGCGTATTTAACAGCAGTGACCATACCTTCTATTCCTCTTTCTCCAAATCCTCCTGGAACAAGAATTGCGTGAGATTTTCCTAATTTCTTGTGGACATTTTTTGAATCTAATTTCTCTGAATCTACATAGTCTATATCCACCTTAAGATTGTTTTTAAAGCCTCCATGCTTAAGTGCTTCATTCAAGGACTTATAAGCATCTGCAAGCTCTGTATACTTTCCAACCATAGATATCTTGATAGATTCTTTTGGTTCAAGATCTTCTTTAATTACCTTTCTCCAGTCTCTTAAATTAGGTTTCTTAGAAGAATTTAATTTGAATTTTTCAAATACTATTTCATCAACTTTTTGGTAATTTAGTTCAATAGGGATCTTATAAATCGAATCTACATCTGGCATTGAGATCACGGCATTTGGCTTAACATTAGTGAATAATGCAATCTTCTTTCTTTCCTCTTCTTCCATTGGTTTTTCAGATCTACATACCAAGATATCTGGTTGTAAGCCATGAGATAACATCTCTTTCACAGACCTTTGTGTAGGTTTTGTCTTAGTTTCCCCAGCAGATTTCAAGAACGGTAAAAGAGTCAAATGCATATATAAGGTTTGATAGGATTGAAGATCTATCTTCATCTGCCTAATGGCTTCTAAAAAAGGTTGAGATTCAATATCACCTACTGTTCCACCTATTTCTACAATTGCAACATCAGAATTCCCTGCCCCTCTTACAATTCTTTCTTTTATCTCATCAGTTATGTGAGGAATAACTTGAACGGTACCTCCTAAATAATCACCTTTTCTTTCTTTTCTCAGAACTTCTTCATAAACTTGTCCCGTAGTGAAGTTATTGGATTTAGACATCTTAGAAGTAAGAAATCTTTCATAATGCCCTAAATCAAGATCAGTTTCAGATCCATCTTCAGTTACAAAAACCTCGCCATGTTGAAAAGGGCTCATAGTTCCAGGATCAAGGTTTATATACGGATCTAGTTTGAGAATTGTGATAGACAGTCCTCTGCTTTCGAGAACTGCTCCTAGAGAAGCAGCAGCAACACCCTTGCCAAGTGAAGAAACTACTCCACCTGTTACGAATAAAAATCTTGTTTGCTTATTTCCCATCTGATGCACATTTGAAGCGTAATGTTGAATTGCTTCACAACGATGGGATTACAGGTTAACAAAATCCTGTATAAGGAACAATAGAAATATAATATTAGGCTGATAAATCGAGAGGTTTCTCTAATTCAGCCCAGGGTATATCGCCATCAGGATCATGGCTTTCGAATTCGAGTACACCGAGTTTATCGTAAAGAGGCCTTACATTGTCTGTAAGTAAGCCTATCCTTGAGAGGTTAGGTACAACTCTAGAGAATAAAAGTCTCTGAAATTCAGAAGCAAAACCTGCATTGTTTGAAAATTCTCTAGCTTCGTCTTCATCCCAGCCAAATTTTCTAAATACATCTGTAGGAAAGAGTCTCTCCTTGCTAATAACACAAGCTTCGTAAGCGAACATAGCTCTATCTTCCTTTTCTTGATCAGAAAGATTTTCGATGAAGTCTTCAAGATAATTCACCCCGAAAGTTACATGTCTGGCTTCATCTCGGATAATCAAATGCAGAATATCCCTCAATACTGGGTCAGGAGTAACTGCTTTGGCAGTATTGAAAGCAGCTAGAGCCAAACCTTCAATAATAATTTGCATTCCTATGAGTTTAAGGTCCCATCTCTCATCTGTAAGGATCTTGTCTAGCAAGCTTTTTAAGCCGGCCCCTACTGGATACATAAGCTTAGATCTATTTTGAATATACTTTGTAAAAGCTTCAACATGCCTTGCCTCGTCAAACGCCTGTGAGGCAGCATAAAGCTTTGCTTGATATGTAGGCGCGCATGATACCAACTGAGAAGCAACTAGAAGTGCCCCCTGTTCACCATGTAAAAATTGACTAAATTGACTAGCACCTCTGTGTCTTAAGAATTCTCTCTTCTCTTCTGGATTTAATTTTTTGTAAGGAGGATACTCATCCCAAAACATGGGTGGTATTTCATCAGATACAACCATGGGCCTATCCCAATCTATATCCATAGATACATTCCAATTGAGCTTCTTTCCTAGTTCATAAAGCTTAGCTATGCGATTATCTTGTACCGTGTAGTCCCAATTATAGGTTCCTGTTAATGGAGTTTTAAATATCTCAGCAATATCTTCAACTTCTTCAGAACTTAAAACCAGTTCTATTTCTTCGTAATCTCTAATTTTTCTTGGTGTTTCTTCTGTATATTTAATTTTCATCTCAAGTAAAACATTTAATCTTGGCAGAGTTACTAAAGATTATACATTAACTTTAAAAAGGTATTTTGAAATATCCACTTTAGATACTTGCGCTGCAATTTACGAAGGGAAAGAATCATCATTCTCATCATAGTATTGAGGTGGGAATCTATCGCTCCTAGCTAAATTTTGAAACGTGGCTGTATTTTCTACGAAGGCTACTTGAACTGCC
>CACNCK010000012.1 GCA_902618945.1 uncultured SAR86 cluster bacterium | reverse complement strand
CTGAACAGTTAATTAAAAAAATTGTTAAAAATGTTAAAGCTAAACTTTTTAATTTCATAATTATTCCTTGTTGTACAGAAATATTAACTGAATTAAGTTGCGGATGTTATTTTTTTTATTGCATAGATAGGCTGGCGGAGAGGGAGGGATTCGAACCCTCGATAGGGGATTACCCTATACTCCCTTAGCAGGGGAGCGCTTTCAACCACTCAGCCACCTCTCCGGGACCGTCTATTCTAAGGCTATGTCTATTATTGTCTAATGGAATCTGCTGCCTTCTCGGCAATCATGATTGTAGGTGCATTAGTATTACCTCCAATCAAGGTAGGCATGATTGAAGCGTCTACAACCCGCAAACCTTCAAGGCCATGCACCTGTAAATTATTATTTACAACCGCCATGTCGTCATCACCCATTTTGCAAGTGCCTACAGGATGATAAAGGGTTTCTCCTGTATTTCTTATCCACTCATCGAGTTGATCATCATCGTCAACATCTACATCACTACCAGGCTTAGATTGATTTCCTCTGTAAGGATCAAATGCCTTTTGTAAAAAAACTCTTCTTGTTTCTCTAAGTGCATTTCTGGTGTCTATCATGTCTTGTTCTTCAGATAAATAATTCGGAAACATGAGAGGCTCATCACTTGGGTCAGAGCTTTTGAGTGCTATATGCCCCCTACTTTGTGGTCTACATATATAAATTACAGCTGTGAATCCATGATCCTTATCCACACCTTCTCGACCATGAAGATCCTTTGTCTGAATTGAAGTAAAATGAAGTTGAGTGTCTGGGATGTCTTTATCAGGACTAGATTTGAAGAAAGCACCAGCACTTGTTGGGGGGTATGCAGCATCTCCAGTACCAAACAAAAGGTATTTCACTCCAGATAACCCTGTATTTAATAAACCGGCTGATCTATGAAGTGTTACTGGCTGAGTTGCATAAAAGGAATTTAGTACTCCATAATGATCCTGAAGATTTTTTCCAACTCCTTTTAACTCATGAACGATATTTATATTATGTTTTTTTAATTCTTCAGGGTCCCCTATTCCACTATTCATTAGTATCTGAGGAGAATTAATAGCCCCAGCAGACAAAATGATTTCCTTATTTGATTTACAGATGAATGTTTCTCCATCTTTTAGATACTCGACACCGATGGCTTTCTTTCCTTCAAAAAGAATCCTATTAACCTGTACATTTGTCTCTGTTGAAAGGTTTTTTCTCTTGAGTGCGGGATGAAGATATGCTCTTGCAGCGCTCCATCTTCTAGGTCCAAAAGTTGTATCCTTCATGGTATGTTCGTATCTAGAGAATCCCTCTTGTTCTTTACCATTAAAGTCATCGGTTAATGGGAAACCGGCTTCTTGGCCTGCTTCTAGAAAAACATCCATTAAAAGATCATCTGTTCGGGAAGATTTTTTTACATTCAATGGTCCATCAAATCCATGAAACTCATCATCTCCATCACCTTGAAAATTTTCAGCTTTTTTAAAATACGGCAGAACATCATCATATGACCATCCTGTATTACCAAGCTGCCTCCATAGATCATAGTCATAAGAGTGACCACGAATATAGACCATTGCATTTATCGAAGATGAACCACCCCAAACCTTACCTCTTGGCCAGTAAAGTTTTCTATTATTAGTAGTTGGTTCAGGCTGAGTCTCATAACCATAATTTAGGTTACTTTTTTTAGGTACTATTTGTGAATAGCCTGAGGGCATATGAATAAAGAAGTTTCTATCTTTGCCACCCGCTTCAATACTAAGAACAGAATCTTTTCCATTCTCAGAGAGTCTATTAGCCATTACACAACCTGCACTCCCAGCACCAATGACGATGTAGTCAAAAACTCTTTCCATTAAATTCCCCTAAATTAAGAATTTAGAATAAGCAATTCTAAGCTAAAAACAAGTAATAAAAATGGAAAGATTTAAGAATAGTTATCTGCGTAAGAATGATTTACTTCGCTATGTTTTTGTTCATCATTTCTTACGGCTATTATTAGATCAGAAAGTTTAGCGTTACGATCTAAACCGTAATATTGAATGGCAAGTAAAGGAGCTTGGAAATTTTCAATTTCACCATCTTCAACCTTTTGTAAATATTCTGTGTAACTCTTTACAGCCTCATCTTCGAAATAACCGATCATTCTATGGGCTGTCCTGGTGAAAAATAAATACATTATTAAGTAAAAAAACCCGAAGATCATTTGCGCTAATAAGACAAGAAGTCTCTCAAAAAAATTAGGTTTCGCTATTTCAATAAAGAACATCAGATGCATTCTTTCATTTTCAGCTTCCGCCAACATCTCTCTGATAGATTCACCGTAACCCACTTTCATAGATCTGAGGCTCTTAAAATGCATTAGTACCCCAGCTACCATTCCAGGCACTCCTGCAACTGTCTCCAAGACAACAGCCCTATGCCCGTATCTATCAACAAAAAAGGTGTCGGCTATGAATCTAAAGAAGCGAGTCATAGAGTGAGCAAATTTGTCCGATATTAAACCCGGAAGCGTGGTTATGAGAGTTTTGATATTATTAAGACTTATATGTTGGTATAAGCCGAGATTATATAGAGTAAATTTTAAAAGTAAATTCTTTTATGCACCTTTAATATGACCAATAATCTTTTGAGTGATTTCTTCTGTAAGTTCCTCAGGTATTTCATGCCCCACCCCTTCCAAAGTCATCAATTCCGCATTTTTTATGCCTTCTGCTAGAGCCTGTCCATGGTCATAAGGAAGTATTGCATCTTCTGTTCCATGAATTACTAATGTAGGGATATCTATCTCAGATAGTCTCACTCCTCGATGAGGGCTTTGACCTACAGCTGCTCCATGTCCTGGAAAAGGATTGTGCCCATGAGCAATAACTTCCTTAGCTTGTTCTCTAAATTTTTCTTCATTAAATGGAAATCTAGAACCACTTAAAACTCTATAATTTACTACTAGAGCATCCTCATACTCACCTTCCATATTTAATTTCATGGATTCAATAATAGCCTCCATCATCTCTTGTGTGGGACCTTGCAGATTTGAATCTTCTAGTCCGATACCTGGAGATGACATTATAGGAGTTAATGATGAAACCCGATCCGGGTAATCTAAACCTATTACTTGGGTAATCATGCCCCCCATAGATGCACCTATGATATGAGCTTTTTGTATATTTAAATGATCCATAAGTCCCACTGCATCGGATGCCATATCCTCTAGGGTATAAGAGACTTCAGAGGCTACAACTGATCCAGCATTAATATTAAAGGTTGGCTCAGTGGTAACCCAAGTGCTTTTACCAACATCTCGATTATCAAATCTAACAACGTGAAAACCTGATTTTACAATTGGATTTATGAAATCCTCTCTCCATAAAAGTGCATTTGCATTCGCACCCATAATCAAAAGGACGGAAGGGTTAGAGGGATTGCCGAAGTCTTCCCACCAAATATTGATGTTGTTTACTTCGGCTATTCCTTCAGACATATAGATTAGAAATTTCTTCTAAACTCTACGCCATATCTTCTTGGTTCACCCCAATAGTCAGCTGTCATACCGAGGCTGAAGTTAGTTCCTCCAATTTCGATATCTCCAGATTGACTGAGCATATTGTTGACATAATCCTCATCAGTAAGGTTTGTTCCCCATAGTGAAATTGAAGTTTGTCCGTCTGCCAGATTCCAAGTAATTCTTGCATCTACAAGCTCATAGTCATCGGCAACAGATGAAGGAACATCTTCAAGCGTATAATTTTCCTCATCATGATAGCTAATCCCTATGGTGCTTTGAATGTCAGATCCATCTCCAAGATCATAGGTATGTATTAAACTTACATCCCAAGTTAATCGATCATCATTGCCGCCAAAACCTGTATCAGTTATGTCTCTCTCAACCACCAATGTAGATAGAGAGCCATCAGCATTAGTTACAGTTGTATTATCTTCAATTATGAATTCATCATACTCACCTTCGAATGTAGCTAACATCGCAGTGAGCACCAAAGAATCAGATAACTGAGCAAGAATTTCAAATTCCATACCCTCTAAAGTTGCCTCCTGTGCGTTAACCAAATCAGCAATTGGAGTACCATTTACAATTCTTCCAACTGTTACCTGTTGATTTTCATAGGTTGTACTGAATAAAGTGGCGTTCACTCTTAGCCTGTTGTCTAAGAATTCTCCTTTCATTCCAAATTCATAGTTATCGGATGTTTCTGGTAAGAAACGTCTCATAGCAACGTCACCATTAAAACCACCACTCGAGTATCCCTTACTATAACTAGCATAGAAAAGTACATCATCAGTTTGTTGATAACTAAGGATAGCTCTGGGAGTTGTCTCGCTATACTCAACTGTTCTTGTACATCTATCTGAGGTAGCAAAACCAAAGGCATTTGTAACCATAGTTGGACAAGCATAGAAAAGATTAAAAGTACCGGGCATTCCTATTGCAGATGCATCTTCATAGAGCTCAGAGCTTCTAGTATATTCTCTTTCATCCTCAGTATACCTAGCGCCTATGGTCAAATCTAAATTATCACTTAGACCATAAGTACCCTCGAAAAACACAGCCTGATTTTGCATGTTAGTAATACTTCCTTGAGTCTCACTTCCTAATAATTTAGTTTGTAAGGCAACTGCTGCCAGCGCAGGAGGGAGCAAAGGCGAAGGGTTTACACCTCTAAATAAAGGGACATCAATAGTTGCTTCTCCATCCTCTTCGAAAGCATAGAGACCGACGACCCAATCCATATTTTCTGTTGACCCTGAAAGTCTCAGTTCTTGCGACCACTGTTCATGAGTCATAGTGTCATCGTGAATCTCTAAAAAATTAACTCCAGGTCCGTTTCCCATAACCCATCCCCAAGTACCGTTAAAGGCATCTAATTCTGAGTAATTACTGATAGACTCAATGGTTCCAACTTCAGTTTCAAAGATTTGGGTAAGGGTAATAGAATCTTTTTCTGCTTTATTGTTCTCATTAGGAGAAGTATCCAGAGAGACATCTTTTGTTGTAGACCTACAATTTTCTTTTAATGCATCATATATCCCAAAGATATTTGCTACAGCTCCTAATCCTCCAGAAAGAGCACCATTCTCTGGACCTGTGAATCTACATGAACCTAAAGCAGCCCTTTCATCTTGATCAAATCTACTAAATGCTAAGTTTGCCGAGTAAGCATCCGTATCATATTTGAGTTGTGCCCTGAAAGATGTTGTATCTTCGTTTCCTCTATCATTTCCAGTTATAGAATTGATGATATAACCATCCGTTTCCTTAGTTAAAAATGAAAATCTAAACGCTAATGAATCACTAAGAGGTGTATTGAACATACCTTCAATCAATTGATGACTATCTGATCCTGCACCTAGTCTGATTTTACCTTCAGTCTCTTGAGTGGGTTGATTAGTGATAATGTTTATCAATCCTGCTGTCGTATTTTTGCCAAATAGTGTTCCTTGAGGCCCTCTTAAGACTTCTACTCGTTGAAGATCATACAAGTCAACTAGCCCTCCTTGAGGTCTAGCTGCATATACGCCATCTGTATAAAGTCCAATTTTCGGATCATGAGGTATAGCCCAGTTCGCCTGGCCAATTCCCCTCATGTATACCTCTAGAACACCACTGTTTACAGAAGAAGCTTGAATACTCAAGTTAGGAGCTAACTTTTCAATATCTGTTAACTCTACAATATTCCTAATCTCTAGCTGCTCTTCATTCAAAGCACTTATAGGTATTGGAACGCTTTGTGAATACTCAGCCCTCTTTCGCGCCGTAACAACTACTTCATCGAATACAGATACTTCTTCTTCAGCAAGTATGCTCGTTGTTGGAATAGTTATGAGCGAAAGGCATAATAAAAAAATCCTTGTTTTCATTTTTCCCCCATTTTTTAGTTAAATTTAATCTATGTAAGAAACCACTTTACTATCTTATGCAACATTTAGACAGCTTTTGGGTGAAGGGACTTATGAAATTCTTGTCAAAAAATCGTCAATATTTAGCTCTGGAATAGATTTTCCCTGTTTGGACGGAGTACCAACGTAAAGGTAACCTATTATCTCTGAATTTTCCGGTAACTTTAATGCATCTACTACATATGGGTTAAAAGCCATTTTTCCTGTTCTCCAGACAGCTCCATAACCCAATGAATCAATTGCAAGGAGAATGTTTTGTGCTGAAGCGCCTAATGAAAGTAATTGTTCTACTTTCGGTACCTTGGGATGTTCTTTAACATCTGCAACAAGAACTATAATCATTGGGGCTCTAAAGGGAGCATCCTCTAACTTTTGTTTTAGTTCTTCAGTTAGAACGTCAGAATCCTTCTTCGCCGCATCTAAAAAAGCCTTAGAGAGTTTATGTCTTCCTTCTCCTCTCACTTCCAGATATCGCCAAGGTCTAAGCCAAGCATGATCAGGAGCACGTAACGCAGCTTTATATACTTCAATCATCTCTTCTTCTGAAGGTGCAGGCTCTTCAAGAAATGGGATTGAGTTTCGTGTCTGTATATCTTTTAAAATTGACATAATTTCGAATGAGACATTTTACTATACTTGCAATGTATAAATTAGATTATCTTCATTTAAACTTAATCTATAATTGCCTCCATGAAAGGAATTCTTTTAATTAATTTGGGCTCTCCTAAGGACTTAGAATTTGAATCAATAAAAGATTACTTAAAGGAGTTTTTATCGGATGATCTTGTCATCGATTATCCAAAATTTTTGCAACAAATTCTTGTGAATTGGATAATTGTTCCTTCCAGATATAAAAATACTCGAGAAGCTTATTCAGAGATATGGACTGATCAAGGCTCTCCTCTAATTAATAGCACCTTAAACTTAGGTGAGAAAATAAAGTCCAAAGCTGAAGTTCCTGTTGAAGTATCTATGAGATACCAATATCCAAGTATTGAGGAGGGTTTAGTTAAGCTGAAAAACAAAGGTTGCTCTGACATTTTTGTTGTTCCTCTCTACCCTCATTATGCTATGTCGACTACGTTGACTACAGAAAATGAAGTGAAAAGGATTGCAAGTGAATTGAATTTAGGGGTCAATTTAAAATTTATTGGTGCTTTCTACAATAAAGAAGAATATATAAAGAGTTTAAGTGCTGTGATAGCTAAAAACAGACAAGAAGATAGCGACTTTCTGTTATTCAGCTATCACGGGATTCCAAATCGCCATCTATTGAAAACGGATCCAACAAAAAAACACTGTCTTAAGGTTGAAAGCTGTTGTGATGTGCAATCAGACGCAACACCTTTCTGTTACAAAGCTCAAGTTTTAGAAACATCTAAGTTGTGTGTAAACGAATTAAATTTAAAAGATCATGAGTGGGGAGTTTCTTTCCAGTCTCGTATAGGTCCTGGTTGGATAGAGCCATTTACAGATAAAGAACTAGTTAATTTAGTCAATCAAGGAATAAAAAAACTGGATGTTGTTTGTCCTGCATTCGTAATAGACAATCTTGAGACACTTGAAGAAATGAATATTAGTGGCAGAGAGACTTTTTTGGATGCTGGTGGCGAATCTTTTAATTACATACCTTGTTTAAATACGGAGGAATCTTGGGTAGATTTCCTCGTCACTGCCTCAAAAAGGTAAAAGGGATCCAGGGGGCCTGAATCCCTTTCTTAATCATCCTTTGGGGAGGGGTATGATTAATCTGTTAATATTTAAAGTCTGTAACAGATTCCGACTAGGGTTAGAACCTTCTCGTTATTGACAACCTAGCATTCACTTCTTCACCTACCGATGCTTGGTGAGTACTGTGTGAGTGCGGGAAGTAAACTTCATCTGTAATGTTCTCAACATTCAATCTGATAGTCAGATCTTCGGAAACATCATAGAACGCAGCAAAATCTACCCTTGTATAATCAGGCAGGATTAATCCAGGTTTGTTGTTGCTTATATTTGATTCACCTTGTCTAGTAACACCTAAACCATAACCAAACTTGTTATTGACTTGATAAGTGGTCCAAAGAGACATTGTATTCTCAGGGATCTCTCTAGGCTCTCCTCCAGAACTTGTTTCTCCATCCATATCACTGTAACCAAATGATATGTATAGTTGGTCGCTTACTTGTCCTTTGATTTCAAGCTCAATTCCATCTACTTGAAGTCCAACTATCTCAGCACCTTCGCCTGATTCATCTCTTGTAGCGATTGTTTGTTCACTATCAAAATAACTAGCTCTTAGACTCAAATCAGGAGTAATATCCCAATTAATTCCAATTTCTGAGCTTTCGTATACATCCGGATCAAGGGCTGCTGAACTTGCTGTAAGTTTCTTATATTGTTCACCAGATCTAGGTAAAAAGCTTTCACTATAACTTAGATAGAGTGAGACATTTTCTTGAGGTTTAAATATTATTCCAGCCCTTGGAGAAAACTCGTCATCATCTCTTGATTGTGCGGAACCAGCTTTGACATCATTAACGGTAATGTCGAATTGATCTAGCCGGCCTCCAAGGAGAATTACTAAGTTATCTGAAAGATCTATTTGATCCTGTATATAAAAAGAAGTTACTTCAATATCTGAAGTTGTACTGCTCTTAAGTTTTGTAGTGTAATCCACCATAGTGGCAACACCCGCTGAATTTGTAGCTATATTCAAAGGTCTACTTACGTTAAAAGACTCCTTATCTTTTCCTGTAGTTGACCAATATGTGTCAAATCTCACATTTTTGTTGTCTGTATCGACTACTTCAGCTCCTATTAAAAGAGTATGGGTTGCCCCACCTATTTGAAGTTCGTTTACAAGATTGGCAGAAAAAATCAGATTTTCACGCTCGGTTGGGTCATAGTATCCATCAAGAGTAACGACATTTGTCGTTAAATCGTATCCTGATGCGTATAAATTTTTATACATTTTTTCAAATTCACTAGAAGTTAACGTAAATATTGCTTTTGAAGTGTCTGTTAAGTCTGAAGTTAAAGTCCCTCTAAATATATCTGCCTCTAATGTAGTCAAGTTAAGATCAGAAGTTCCAAATACCACATCCTTTAGAGCTTCAACGGGCTGCCCATTAGCTGTGGGTATACCTCTATCGATAAAACGTTCATGATCAGCATACTCGTATGAGAGGTCCAAAGTAGTTCTGTCACTCATTTGAATCCTTACTGTTGGATTAAAGCCAACACGATCGCCATCAAAAAAATCTCTATGGTTTTCTAAAGTGTCACTGTGGATGTTTAAACGAATAGCAGTGTTGTCTCCGGTGGCAGTGTTGTAATCAGCTGCAAAATCAAATGCGCCGAAATCATCAGCTCCTATATCAAATGAACCGAACTGCTCTCCAATTTGTGCTTTCTTTATGACCCTATTAAGAATTCCACCTGTTCCACCCCTACCAAATAATAGAGCATTAGGTCCCCTTAGAACCTCAACCTGGTCTATATTGTATAAAGAACGATAGTATTGAACATCATCTCTGACACCGTCTTGGTAAAAGTCGGCAGTTGATCTCACACCTCTGAAAACGACTGCATCCCTGTGTCCCTCACCCTGAGAAGTATTTACTCCAGGTGTATAGCGTATAATATCTCCAATTTCCCTTATGCCTTGTTTTCTTATTTCTTCATCAGTAACGATAGATAGACTCTGAGGAACATCTATAATAGCTGTGGGTGTTTTAAGTGCTTTGACTTGATCTGAATAAAGCACTTTACCCTTAACTACTATTTCTTCCACTGGCTCGTCTGCATGCAAATTAACCGTAAGAACCAAAGCTGCGGCTATTAATACCTTATTAAAAGCTTTAAATATTTGAATCAATTTTTCAACTCCCGTTGTGTTAAATACCTAATAAGATCCAAATGAGAATGAGAATGAGAATAAGAATGGTTCTTATTTAATAGCGAAGCATTATAGATGAGAATGATTCTCATATGCAACAACTTAATGAAGTTTTTTTTAAATAATGGGATTTTTGTACTACAGCCGGAATTAAATACTCATATTAAAGTTATTCATCCAGTTCTTTATCTAAATCAAAAGCATCGTGCAATGCTGCTACTGCTTTAGTCATTTCTGATTTTTTTATTACTACTGAGATTTTTATTTCCGAAGTTGTAATCATTGAAATATTTATCTCACTTTTAGCTAGTGCCTGGAACATCTTGCTTGCAACACCTGCATGAGCCCTCATACCTCTTCCGACTACACTAATCTTTGCTATGTCATCATCTACTTCTATTAATCCTCCACCAAGGGTAGTAGATGTTTTTTTGAGAATCTCCTCAGCCTGTTTTGTATCATCTTCATTGACGGTAAATGTAAAGTCAGTGGTGTTATCAGCCCCAATATTTTGGACAATCACATCCACCTCAATACCAGCGTCACTTATTGGACTTAAAATCTTTGCTGCAACACCTGGAATATCTGGCACGCCTCTGATTGTTAGCTTGGCCTCAGAGTCTATACTGCTTATTCCTGAAACAATTGGTCGTTCCATAATATTTTTCTCCTCTTGAACTAATGTTCCTTCGCCTTCGTTAAAACTAGATAAAACCCTAATTGGTAAATTAAATTTACTGGCATATTCCACTGCTCTTAATTGTAAAACTTTTGCACCAGAACTTGATAATTCTAACATTTCTTCAAAACTGACCTCCTTGAGAAGCCTAGCTTTATCATAAACTCTTGGGTCTGTGGTGAAAATGCCATCTACATCTGTATAAATTTGGCATTCATCAGCATCCAAAGCTGCAGCAAGAGCGACTCCAGTAGTATCAGACCCTCCCCTTCCAAGAGTAGTAATGTCACCGGACTCATTCATTCCTTGAAAACCAGTAATCACTGGCACAACACCTTCATTTAATTCAGAGGTAATCTTACTAACTTCCACATCTAATATTCTTGCCCTACTATGGCTTGAATTGGTTTTTATACCTAATTGATATGCAGTGTAAGACTTACCTTTTATACCTCTTTTAAGAAGGGCCATTGCCAATAAAGCTACCGATATTTGCTCACCCGTAGATACAAGAGCATCATATTCTCGGAGATCGGGATCAGGATTAATCTGTTTTGCTAATTTGATTAGATCATCGGTACTATCTCCCATTGCGGAAAGAACGACGGTTACCTTATTTCCCGCATGAATTTCAGATTCAATATTATCTGCCACAGCTTCAATGCGTTCTGCATCAGCAACTGAGGTACCTCCGAATTTTTTAACGATTAATTTGCCCATAAAAAAGGCGGGTATTCTATATTATTGATTATTTAATGAAACAATTAAGTCTGCAACTGAAGTTAAAGCTAAATCTAAATCATTAGTATTCTCTACTCCACCTTGAGCAAAGTCTGACCTTCCTCCTCCGCTTCCACCTAATTGATTGATTAAATGTTTCATTATTTCTCTTGCATCTATAACTACACCTTTAGAGCAAGCAACTATCGCAGGTGCTTTATCTTCAGATATCGAAATCAATACAATTATAGAGTTCTCATTTTTATTTCTGAGCCTATCGGCAATTTCCCTTAATTCTTTTGAGTCAGTGTCTTCTAAAGTACCAGTAATGAGCTGATATCCCTCTACAAGTAAAGATGAATCAATTAAAGCTTGAATGGATGAACCTATATCTTTGGATTGAAGTTGTTTTGCTTCTTTTTTCAAAGACTTATTTATATTCATTAGATTTTCAATTGCCTCAATGCAGGTATCAAAGATTTTAAATTCCAAAGATCCTCTATTTAATTCTTTCAACAAGTCATTGTTTTCTTCTTTTATCTGAATAATCTTTTTTATAACTTGATCATTTGAGCAATTGAGGGCTTTTGTAAAGGATATATTTTCTTCTTCTAGAAAACGTAAGTAATCCAATGCATCAACTCCATCTCTGGAATCAATATCTTCAATAAAAAGTTCGTTAGTAATAGCAGAATAATTTTGCGAAAGCTCATCCAATAATAAATTAGCGCCAACGCCAGTTACTGCCTCTATTCTTCTTACACCAGCAGATACGCCTGATTCAGAAGTAATCTTTAGCATGCCTATTTCGCCTGTCCTCTCAACATGAGTTCCACCGCAAAGCTCAATAGAAAAACCATTTCCAATATTGAGAACACGAACCTCTTCACCATATTTATCACCAAAAAAAGCTATAGCGCCTTTTTCAATGGCTTCACTAATAGGTAAAATCTCAGTGATTGATTCAGAATTCTTCTTAATTTCTGAATTAATTAAATCTTCAATAGCAAGAATATCTTCAGTATCAATAGAACTATTATGAGCAAAATCAAATCTCAATCTTGATTCTTCAACTAATGAGCCTTTTTGTTCCACATGATCGCCCAACACTTCTCTCAGGGCGGCATGAAGTAAATGGGTAGCACTATGATTGCCCTTTATCCTATTTCTTTGTTCAGAATTTATCTCCGCAACTACTGAATCACTCTTTTTTATAGATCCTGATTTAACATGTCCTAAATGAAGAAAATGGTCCCCTTTTTTTTGAGTGTCATACACTTCGAAAATAGAATTATTTGATTTTATGAGTCCTGTATCTCCAACTTGACCACCCGACTCAGCATAAAATGGTGTTTGATCAAGCAATATCAAAGCTTCCTCACCTTCATTAATCTCTTCTTGGGACGATGAGTTCGAAATTATTTCAATCACATTTGAAGTTGAAGAATAAGTCTCGTAACCTAAGAAATCTGTTTCACCTTTTATATCCAGAGACTCAGGAATTATAGAGGTGAAATTAGAAGAAGATCTTGCACGTTCCTTTTGCTTTTGCATCAAGACTTCGTATGTATCTTCGTCTATAGTTAGGTTTCTTTCTCTGGCAAAATCCGCTGTCATATCAGCTGGAAAGCCATAGGTATCATAGAGTTTGAAGACAATTTCTCCTGAAATTTCATTACCTTCTAAATTCTCTAGTTCTGACTCAAGAAGCTGCATACCTTGCTCAAGAGTAAGCGCAAATTGTTTCTCTTCTTTTAAGAGATTAGCTTTTATGATCTCTGAGTTCTTTACTAATAAAGGATATGTTTCTCCCATTTGTTCTTCAAGAGTAGTAACAAGTTGAGAAAGGATGGGATCTTTCATTTCAAGTTTGTAAGCATGTCTTAAAGCGCGTCGGATGATCCTTCGTAATACATAACCTCTTCCATCATTTGAAGGAATCACGCCATCCGCAATTAAAAATGAAGCAGCTCTAAGATGATCAGAAATAACTCTAAGAGAAGGATTTGAAAAATCCTCTTCTTTTGTTAACTCTCCTGCCTTTACAACAATAGCCTTTAGTATGTCAGTATCATAATTATTATGTTCGTTTTGTAATACAGCTGCCATCCTTTCCAAGCCCATGCCTGTATCGACGCATGGATTAGGTAATGGCTTCAAAGATCCATCTTGACCTTTATCAAATTGAGTAAAAACAAGGTTCCAAACTTCTATATATCGGTCTCCTGGGTCATTGCCTGGTCTTGGAGGATCGCCTTCAAGATGATCGCCATGATCATAAAATATTTCACTGCAAGGTCCACAAGGTCCTGTATCTCCCATTGTCCAAAAATTATCTTCATCACCGAGTCTTGAAACTCTTTCAGGATCAATACCTATCTTTTTGATCCAAATTTCTTCAGACTCATCATCACTATCATGGACGGTTATCCATAATTTTTTTGGATCTATCTTGTATCTTTCTGTTAAAAGTTCCCATGCAAAAGAAATTGCATCTTCTTTGAAGTAATCTCCAAAACTAAAATTGCCGAGCATTTCAAAAAAAGTATGGTGTCTGGCGGTATAACCGACATTATCAAGATCATTGTGCTTTCCACCTGCCCGCATACACCTTTGTGAACTGACCGCTCTTGTATATTTTCTTTTTTCCACTCCTAATAAAAGATCTTTAAATGGTGCCATTCCAGCATTGATGAATAACAAGGTAGGGTCATTCAATGGAACCAGTGAAGCGCTCTCGACGAGTGTGTGGTCTTTTTCTACAAAAAAGTCTAAATAAATCTTTCTTACTTCATTCGTTGTAAGAGGAGAAGTTGCCATTAGAATATTTCTGAAAAAAAGTTCATCATTGATTGCCAAGATCTTTTATCAGCATTCTTATTATATTGAACACCAAAATCTAAATCATCAGCATCTGGATTAGTGAAAGCATGATATGCATTACCATAACTATGTAGTTGCCAGTCAGCTCCAGCTTCAGTCATCTCTTTTTGAAATTCGTCCACCATAGCTAATGGAACCATTGGATCCCTTTCACCATGTAAAACGAGAATCTTTGCATTTATACCATCACTTGAAATGTCTGATCCCATCAATAGACCATGAAAACTTACAACACCGCTTAATTCAGTTCCTGACCTAGCTAAATCAAGCACAACTAGACCACCAAAACAATATCCAATTGCTGCAATCTTGGAAGAATCAACACCCTCAAGTTCTTTTCCTGCTTGTAAAGCAGCATTTATTACTGACTTAAGCTTTTCTCTATCTTCCACAAGTGGAGTCATCAAAGATTGATTTTCTTCAGTAGAAGAACCAACCCTGCCATCCCCATACATATCTACAGCCATTGCAATAAATCCCTCCTCAGCAAGCTCACGTGCTTTAAGCTCTACAAAATCGTCTTTTCCAGCCCAAGTGTGTGCTATTAAAATTAAAGGCGCTTTATCTAGTTCAGGATGCGCGACATAAGCTTTGAAGTTTTGATCGCCTAAGTTGTAATTAATTTCTTGTGTTTTCATATCATTTACCTAAGGATTGAAGTTCAGATTTAAATCTTTTTGAGTTTTGTACATAATGCTTTGCAGATAAGATCAAACCTTGTTGCTGATCTTCGTTAAGCTCACCTTTTACTTTTCCAGGAGATCCCATCACCAGAGAACCATCGGGTATTTCGGTGCCCTCGGTAATTAAAGAATTTGCTCCTATTAAACAACCTCTTCCAATTTTTGCTCCATTTAAAATTACCGAGTTTATTCCAATTAGACTGCCGTCACCTATGGTGCATCCATGCAACATGACTTTATGGCCAACAGTTACGTCTTTTCCTATATTTAGAGGAAATCCCATATCTGTATGCAAAACAGAACATTCTTGCACATTTGATCCTTCACCTATTGTAATTAGTTCTGTATCACCTCTCAAAACAGCACCAAACCAAACGCTTGAATCATTACATAATCTAACCTTACCTAAAACAGTTGCAGACTCGGCAACATAAAAATTGCCATCAATAACTGGTTCATGTTCTCCAAGTCTATAAAGCATAATTTTTCCTCTACTAATTACCTTTTGTTTTTAAATCTATGTTTGCGTCTAAAGCTACATTCAAAAAATCGACAGTCATCATAGCTGTAAGGCCCCATATTATATAAGAGTCATACTCATAGGCGGGCATAAAAAATTTATCACCATCTCTGTTAATTTCGTCATTTCTATGCCTCTTGTCTTCCAAAAGGAACTTAACAGGAACTCTAAAACAAGCTTCTATTTCCTCAGAATTATTATTTAATACGATATCCTCAGGGACTAAGCCGACATAAGGCGTTACGCTGATGTTAAATCTTGAAACTACTGTGTCGATGGGTCCTATAACATTAACTTTTGTTTTATCCAGTCCAGTTTCTTCCTCGGTTTCTCTCAGCGCTGTATTTTCTAAATCAACATCTTCCTTTTCATACATGCCCCCAGGGAATGAAACCTCTCCTCCATGTGTACCAACTTTATTAGAGCGTAAGGTATATATGAGCTCTGGCTCATTAGATTCTGTAACAGCTATTAGCACTGCCGCTTTTCTTAACTCAGCTACAGGCGGTTTTCCAGAATAGGTTTGTATTTTGTTCGCAATTTTATCTAACATCAATAAATGTAATATCTTATAGAAGATAGTTTATACTTCTGGCGCCTTAAATCGAAATAAAATAAGTAACATGAAATACTGCAGCGTGTGTGGTTCTCTGACGGTAAAAAAGATACCTGAAGGTGACAATAGGGAAAGATATTGTTGTGAAAACTGTGGAGCAATACATTATACAAATCCCAAAGTTATAGTTGGTACGGTACCTGTTCTAAATAACTCAGTGCTTTTATGCAAAAGAGCTATAGAGCCTAGATATGGCAAATGGACTTTGCCGGGTGGTTTTTTGGAAAATGGTGAAACTTTAGAAGAAGGAGCTTTTAGAGAGACCTTTGAAGAAACTAATACTGAGGTTGAAATGAGTCATTTATATGGTATTTTCAATGTACCTCAAATTAATCAAGTATTTATGTTTTACCTGTCAAAATTAGTTAAAGACGACTTTTCAGCTACATCTGAAAGTTTAGAAGTGCAGCTCTTCAAGGAAGAAGAAATACCATGGGACGAACTGGCTTTTCCTTACATACCTATTCTTCTAAAAAAATTTTTTTTAGACATGAAGTCTGGGGAATATAAACTTTTAACAGAAACCATAAAAAGAAAGGAATAAACTCAATCAATAAACTCTCTAGCATTGAGAAAGAACTTTATCCAAGGGCTGTAATGGATCCATTCCTCTGGACTCCAAGAATATTGATCTTTTAGAAATACTCTTTCTGGATGAGGCATCATAATAGTAATTGTTCCACTCGTATTTGTTAGTCCAGCTATGCCATTTAAGGATCCATTGGGATTAAAGGGATAGTCTTCAGTAAACTTCCCTTTATGATCGGAGTATGTGACCGTTGCAAGTTGATTTCTAATTAATTCACTAATATCACTCATAGAAGCCTCTACTCGTCCTTCTCCATGTGCCACTGGAACTGTGATAATCGAATCTTGCATATCTTTAAAAAAGATTGAAGGAGATTCTTTTACAGAAACTTGAATCAATCTTGCTTCAAACTTCTCTGATGTATTTCTCTTAAACTCTGGCCAATTGGCCGTACCTGGTATCAAGGATTTCAATAAAGATAATGTCTGGCATCCGTTGCATACTCCTAGAGAAAATACATTCTCGTTATGAAAAAAGTCACCAAATTGAGTCCTTAAAGATTTATTGAACAGAATACTATTTGCCCAACCGCCCCCTGCTCCTAAGACATCGCCATATGAAAATCCTCCACAAGCAACCAAACCTTCAAATTCATCTAGGGAGTGCCTGGCTGATATCAAATCGGTCATATGTACATCAATGCAGTCAAAACCAACTTCATTAAAAGCAGCAGCCATCTCATTTTGACCATTAACTCCTTGCTCTCTTAGTATGGCGACTCTGGGTCTAGTACTGTTTAATTGAATTTTTTTAGGTATAGAAAAATTTATCTTCGGTCTCAATCCTGAATTATTGAGATCAGTTTCATGTCTAAATTCCGCCTCAGCTGTGACAGGATTATCTCTTAGAGACTGAATTTCAAAACCTACTTTATGCCAATTCTCCAATAAAGCTTTAAGAGGAAAAGATAATATTTTCTTATCTCTATAGCTAAAATTAATTTCTTTTTTTGCAGAAATAATGCCAAGTTTATAAGAATGATCTTTGAAACCCGATTCATTAAGTAGCCCATAAACACAATCTAGATCTTTCTTAGCAACCTGTATTACTACTCCTAATTCTTCGTTAAAGAGAAAATCTATTAATTTCTTATTATCCTCCAAAACAGTATCTAAATTAATTTCTAAGCCCAGTCTGCTTGCAAATGACATCTCGATTAAAGTGGTTATTAGTCCACCATCGGATCGGTCATGGTAAGCCAATATCTTTTTATTAGTTAAAAGCTTGTGTATAACTTCAACAAAGTTCGGCATTTCTTCCAGGCACTCTACGTCGGGCGACTCACCTCCCATTTCTTTATTTACTTGAGCTAAAATGCTACCTCCCATTCTTTTTTTACCCTTTGCTAGGTCTATAAAAATTAAGGAAGTATCTTTATTTGCTTTTAATTGAGGAGTTGTCGCAATTCCGATGTCCTCAACAGCAGCAAAACCGGACGCTATCAATGATAATGGAGATATTACTGACTTATCATTTTTGCCTTCAGACCATTCTGTAGACATTGATAAGGAATCCTTTCCAACAGGAATAGTTATATTCCATTTAGGACATAGATCCATTCCAATAGCTTCTACCGCCTCAAACAGATCTTTATTACCATCTAATTTTCCAGGTGAGCCCATCCAATTAGCAGAAAGTTTTATATCTGAAAGCCTAGCAACACCAGAAGGAATTATATTTGTGATGACCTCAGCCACAGAAATTTTTGCAGCAGACTTAGGGTTTATCAATGATAATGGGGTTCGTTCGCCTATCGCCATAGCCTCACCAGACTTGCCTGCAAAGCTAGTTTTACATAAGCCATAATCTGCAACCGGAACCTGCCAAGGGCCCACAAACTGATCTCTAGCGATTAAACCTGTAACGGATCTATCTCCAATAGTGATTAAAAAACCTTTGCTTGCGACAGTTGGATGTCTTAGTACTTCGCAAAGTAAATCCTCTGTAATTTCTTCTGGTAAATTTAACGAGGAACTATTTTTACTTGAATTTCGAAAAGATAAATGAGTTTTTGGAGGCTTTCCAAAAAGAGTCTCTAAGGAAATGCTTATAGGATAATTATCGAAATGGGAGTCGTAGACTTCAAGATTATGACCATTTGTAATCTCACCTACAACAGAATAAGGACATCTCTCTCTTAAACAAATAGAAGAGAACCTTTCTAGATCATCTTCATCAATTGCTAATACATATCTTTCTTGAGATTCATTACACCATATTTCCATCGGGCTCATTCCTGGCTCTGAGTTTGGGATATCACGCAGATTAATTAGACCACCATGTCCGCTATCTTTTACAAGTTCAGGGATTGCGTTAGAGAGA
This sequence comes from uncultured SAR86 cluster bacterium, assembly GCA_902618945.1. GTDB lineage: Bacteria > Pseudomonadota > Gammaproteobacteria > Magnimaribacterales > Magnimaribacteraceae > Magnimaribacter. Next base: position 21,165 of record CACNCK010000012.1, on the reverse strand, counting down.
CCTCCTGCACCAACATCATGAATAAATAATATAGGGTTATTTTCATCCTGCCAGCACCTGTCGAGTACCTCCTGACATCTTCTTTCCATCTCAGGATTTTCTCTTTGAACTGAAGCAAAGTCTAAATCTGTATCGCCTTCTCCTGAAGATAAAGAAGATGCAGAGCCTCCACCTAATCCTATTAGCATTGCAGGACCTCCAAGGACAACTAATTTCGAACCTACTGGTACTTTCTTCTTAAATGCATGCTCTTTTTTAATATTGCCTAATCCGCCTGCCAGCATTATCGGTTTGTGATATCCAAAATGGATATCGCTAGTTTTAGCTTCGTAAGTTCTAAAATAACCAAGGATATTTGGTCTTCCAAACTCATTGTTGAATGAGGCTGCTCCAACAGGTCCATCGATCATTATTTCCAGAGGTGAAGCTATCCGGTCTGGTTTATCTTCCTCTATTTCCCATCTCTCTTTTAGACTTGGTAAACGCAAATTAGAAACGGAAAATCCGGTTAAGCCTGCCTTAGGTTTAGCTCCAATTCCTGTTGCACCCTCATCCCTAATTTCACCCCCAGAACCAGTGGAAGCTCCAGAAAATGGAGATATAGCAGTTGGATGGTTATGTGTTTCTACCTTTATTACTAAATCAACATCTTCTTGATGGGTTGAATACTTGCCATCTCGTGGATAAAACCTTTCTGCTTTATTTCCTGAAAGAATTGCAGCATTGTCTTCATAAGCAGATATGACTCCCTCGGAATAATTAATATGAGTATTTCTAATCATATCGAACAGACTCTTCGGCTTGGAATTTCCATCTATTGTCCAACTGGCATTGAAGATTTTATGTCTACAGTGTTCGGAGTTCGCTTGAGCAAACATCATCAACTCTGCATCGGTAGGGTCCTTGTTAGTCTTGGAATAACTATCGTATAAATACATTATTTCTTCATCATTAAGTGCTAAACCTAGCTCACGATTAGCTTGCTGAAGTGCTAGTAATTGTTTTGAAGATATATCTATTTCCTCAATTGGGCTTGGTTTGAGATCAGAAAAAAGGCCAGAAATATCATTTAAATTCAAAATGATGTCTTGAGTCATTCGGTCTGCTATAGATTTTCCTGCCAGTTTTAAATCTTGTATTTCAGTTTCTTTTGACAACTTGAAACATTCTCCTTTTTCAACTCTGTCAATAAAAGAAAGCCCGCAGTTTTTTAAAATCTCAGTAGCTTTTGAAGACCATGGAGAAATTGTTCCGATTCTAGGTGTTATAAAAAAGAAACTCTTCTCTGGGAAACTCTGATTATAACTGGCATTTAATAGACTTAGTAATTGAAGTAATTCATTTTCTTTAATCTCAGAAATATTCCTATTAAGCAAGCAAAAATAAATTTCTTGGGTCTCAATATCTACTTCATTATGAAACTGAATAGATTGTTTTAATTTGTTTAATCTAAATACAGAGTCATTTCCATAGCCTAATATGGCAATGATTTTTGGTGAAACTTCGATTATAGAGTTCATTGATGATAGCTTCACATTGTAATAAAAGCCCTTGCTAAGTAAATACCTCATCTAGTGGTTTCTAGAACAAAAAAACACTACATATGGTATATTTCTAGTATTATTGACGTTGAAGGTGGAAATTTTTTAAATATCGCCTAAAATGCGAAAAATTTGGGGAGTCATGTTGAATAATTTCAAATTTCGATACTCTTTTATAGCTTTTCTTAGCCTATTGACTGTACTAAGTTTGGACGCTCCTATTCTTGCGTCCTATTCAGAAGAAAATAAATCGTTTCTCCAGGAGGATTTAGATTTTTTATGGAAAGGAAATAAAGCAGGATTTAGTACTTTCCTCCAAAGAGCAGATACAACGCTACCGAAATATAAGACTTATTTTCAAGACGCTGCGAAAGATATAGATGTTCACTGGACTCTCATTGCGGCTATAAGTTATCAGGAATCTCATTGGAATCCAAAAGCCATTTCTAATACAGGCGTCCGTGGAATGATGATGTTGACACAGAAGACAGCCAAAGAAATGGGTATAAAGAAAAGAACCCATGCAGGAGAAAGTATTTCAGGTGGAGCGAAGTACTTTCAAAAAACAATGGACAAATTCCCAAGTGAAATTTCTAAACTAGACAGAATTTGGATGTCATTAGCTGCATATAATCTAGGCTATAAAAATATTGAATTAGCTAGAAATCTAGCAAAATCAAGTGGTTTAAATCCTAACTTGTGGTCTGAAGTCTCAATGGCTCTAGAAGTAATATTAGTAGATCGTTATGGGGAAGAATCAAGTGAATTTGTTAAATATGATCAAGTCATACAGTATGTAGAGCGTATAGATTTATACTACAAAACTTTATCAATGCTCTACAAAGACGAAGAACTCCTTTTATTAGCTCAACAGTAGCTTGTCTTTGAGTTCTTCTACTCTATCCCTATAACTTGCAGCTTCCTCGAATTCTAAATTCTTTGCATATTTATACATTTGGTCTTCAAGCCTAATTATTTCTTTCTTAACTTTATCCGGATTATCAAAACTCTCAATTGGATCAAAATCTATAGCCCCAAGTTTGTCTAGTTTTCTTCTTGTCTTAGATTTTCCTTTTACAGATCTCGCACCTTCCATAATATCCCCAATACTTTTTTTAATTCCGATAGGTTCTATAGAATTCTCTTTATTAAAAGTTTCTTGAATTTCGCGTCTTCTATTAGTTTCCTCTATAGCCCTTTCCATAGATCCAGTGATTTTATCCGCATAAAGTATAGCTTTTCCTTCCAGGTGTCTTGCTGCTCTTCCAATTGTTTGAATTAAAGAACTTTCAGATCTAAGAAAACCTTCTTTATCTGCATCTAATATTGCCACTAAGGCTACCTCGGGAATATCTAGACCTTCTCTTAGCAGGTTTATTCCTACTAAAACATCAAAAGCACCAAGACGTAAGTCTCTTATTATTTCTACTCGCTCCACAGTATCAATATCGGAGTGAAGGTATCTTACTTTGGTTCCATTCTCATCTAAATATTCTGTAAGATCTTCAGCCATTCTTTTTGTCAGGGTCGTTACTAGTACCCTATTCCCTTTCGAGACTATTTGGTTTATTTCTTCTTGGAGATCATCTACCTGATGAGTTGCAGGTCTGATTTCAACCTCAGGATCCGTCAAACCTGTTGGTCGAGCAACTAATTCAGTAATGTTGCCAGAATTCTCAAGTTCATATTTTGCTGGAGTTGCAGAAAGGAATATCCTTTGACCAGATAATTTTTCCCATTCATCAAATCTGAGAGGCCTATTATCTAAAGCCACTGGCAGTCTAAAACCATAATCGACTAAAGTTTGTTTTCTAGATCTATCTCCTCGATACATCCCTCCCAATTGAGGTAAAGAGACATGAGACTCATCAATAAAAACCAATGCATCCTGAGGCAAATATTCATAAAGAGTTGGAGGTGGCTCTCCGGGCTGTCTATCAGAAAGAAACCTAGAGTAATTTTCTATACCAGAACAAAACCCCAGTTCTTTGAGCATTTCTATATCATATTTTGTTCTCTCCTCAAGTCGTTGAGCTTCAACCAGTTTATTTTCTTTTCGTAAATAATCTAACCTTTGCACCAGTTCTTCTTTTATAAATTCTATTGCCTGTAGTACCTTTTCTCTTGAAGTGACGTAGTGAGATTTTGGATATATCGTTATTCTTGGAACTTCTCTTAATATTTCACCAGTTAGCGGGTCAAAGAGTTTTAGCGCATCTATTTCATTACCAAAAAGTTCTATCCTCAGGGCTTCTTTTTCAGAGTCCGCAGGAAATACATCAATTACATCTCCACGAACTCTATACATTGATCTTTTGAATTCTACTTCATTTCTCTGATATTGGAGTTCAGCAAGCCTTCTTAAAAGAGTTCTTTGATCAACTTCGTCACCTCTATCTAGATGAAGAACCATTTGGAGATAGGATTGAGGATCTCCTAAACCGTAAATTGCTGAAACAGAAGCTACAATTACAACATCTCTCCTTTCCATTATTGCCTTTGTCGCAGATAACCTCATTTGTTCAATATGTTCATTAATAGATGCATCCTTTTCAATGTAGATGTCAGTAGTTGGAACATAAGCTTCAGGCTGATAATAATCGTAATAAGAAACAAAATATTCGACTGCATTATTTGGAAAATATTCTTTAAACTCACCATAAAGCTGAGCTGCTAGAGTTTTATTGTGCGCCATCACTATCGCAGGTCTTTGAACTTCTTGGATGACATTTGCCATAGTGAATGTTTTACCAGATCCTGTAACTCCTAATAAAGTCTGATTAAGCAATCCATCATTCAAACCCTTAACTATCTCTTCGATAGCCCTCGGTTGATCACCTGCAGGTTTATAGTTTGATACTAGGTCGAATTTTTTTGACATACTTTTTATAAAAAATATTATAACGCTTACTTTCTAAGCGTTATAATTAGATTATTCCCCGATAGCTCAGTTGGTAGAGCAAATGACTGTTAATCATTGGGTCGCTGGTTCGAGCCCAGCTCGGGGAGCCAAATTCTAGGCTCGCTTTAAAAAGTGGGCCTTTTGTTTATGGTAGTATAATTTTTCATATGCCAGCTAAGTTATTTAATCCAAATTCTGAGGAACCTTTTGTTTTAAGTCGTTCCAGAATTGATAATTTTATAGAATGTCCGAGATGTTTTTACTTAACAAATAGAGTTGGAATTGCAAGACCACCCTCATTCCCCTTCAACTTAAATAATGCAGTTGATGAACTGTTAAAAAATGAATTTGATGTCTATAGAGAAAAAGAGGAGCCTCATCCGATAATGGTAGAAAATAATTTGAATGCCTTGCCCTATAAGCATCCAGATCTCGAAGAATGGAGAGAATCATTAAGACACGGCATAAAAAGATATCATCCAGAAACAAATTTAATATTACGCGGAGGATTAGATGATCTTTGGATTAACACTGTTACTAATCAATTGATTGTGGTGGATTACAAAGCAACATCTAAAAAAGGAGAAGTTAGTATTGAAGCTGACTGGCAGATTGGTTACAAAAGACAGATAGAATTTTATCAATGGTTATTGAGGGGAAATTCTTTCGATGTTTCAGATATTGGATACTTCGTTTACTGTAATGGGATTACCGAGAAAGACGAGTTTAATAATATTCTTGAATTTAAAACCAAGCTCATACCCTATAAAGGCAATGATTCTTGGGTTGAGCCTACTCTTCGTAATTTAAAAGAAAGTTTAATGAAGGATGAAGTACCAGATGCCAACCCAAAGTGCAGTTACTGCTCCTATGTTAAAAAAGCTTTAATGGTCTAGATTAGGATTTCTTCCATATCGTCTTTGTACCTTTATCTTCTAAGATTATTCCCTCTTTAAGTAGATCATCTCTGATTTTATCTGAAAGTTCGAAGTCCTTTTCTTGTCTAGCTTTATTTCTTCTCTCAATTGCTTGCTCAATATCTTCATTACTTAAATTTATGCCACTTGTGAAGTATTCTTCAGGATTTTCTGAGAGGATTCCTAGAATATTTGATAACGAAATGAGTTCTGAGGCCAAAGCATTAGCATGAGTTAACTGATCTTTTTTCTTAAGAATGTTTATTTGTTTTACCATCTCAAACAAAACAGATATGGCTGACGGAGAATTAAAGTCATCCTGCATTGCATCATGAAACTTCTCTGAATATTCAGAAGGAATATGCTCGTCCGTTTCGTAAGAAAGGTCTTGTAAAGAGTTATAAAGGCGATCCAGAGAATTTTTCGCTTCCTTCAAACCTTCATCAGAATAATTTAATGGACTGCGGTAATGACTAGAAATTAAGAAAAAACGAAGTACTTCTGGAGAGTTATCATTGAGAGCCTCCTTTATAGTTATGAAGTTCTTGAGAGATTTAGACATTTTCTGCTCATCAATCTTTAAAGATCCAGTGTGCATCCATACTTTCGCAAACTCTTTGCCTGTGACACATTCTGATTGAGCTATTTCATTTTCATGATGAGGAAACTTTAGATCTGATCCACCGCCATGGATATCAAAAGTTTCCCCAAGAGCATCCATGCTCATTGCTGAGCACTCTATATGCCAACCTGGTCTTCCTGGTCCCCAAGGTGAGTCCCATTTCAATCCCTCAGTATCCTTTTTCCATAAAACAAAATCAGCAGGATTTTTCTTATCTAGATCAATATCAATTCTGGCTCCAGATAACATATCTTCTAATTTTCTTTTGCTAAGCTTTCCATATTCTTCAAAAGATTCAGTAGAAAAGTAAACATCTGATTCACTCACATATGCATGACCCTTATCTATAAGTTTTGTTATGAGAGAAATAATCGAATCAATATTCTCTGTAGCCCGAGGTTCGGCATCAGGACTAATCATTCCTAATGCCTGGAAATCATCATGCATTGAATTTATACAATCTTTAGTTAATTCTGATGGAGTTATATTCAACTCTTCTGACCTTGCAATAATTTTGTCGTCAACATCAGTGATGTTTCTTATGTATTGGACTTCATAATCTATGCTTCTTAAATATCTGACAATAAGATCAAAAGACAGGAAGGTCCTTGCGTGACCGATGTGTGTGTCATCATAAACAGTCATACCACATACATACATTCGAATCTTATTGTCCTCGATGGGTTCAAAGATTTCTTTCTTTCCAGAAAGAGTATTAAAGATTTTCATATCTGAGAAGCCTCTTGTAATCTCTCAAGAACTCTTTCAAGACCTATTAGTTCAATGACTTTGTCCAATTCAGGACCTCTAGTTTGTCCTGTTATAGCTACCCTTAATGGCATAAATAATTCTTTTCCTTTTTTACCAGTTCTAGCTTCAATATCCTTACATGTTTGTTTCCAATCGGATAGTCCTGCATTTACCACTTCAAGTGCCAAAATAAAGAATTCCTGGCCTGCAGATTGTATGATTTTCAAATTCTCTTCATCTGCACTTAGAGCACTAACAAATAAGTTATCTACATACTCTTTAGCTTCATTTGGGAAATTTATATTTTCTTTTATCAACTCTATAAAACCTCTTTCTTGGACAGTAGGCGGCAAGTCATCTAAATTTCCACTCAGCCAACTAGCACACTCATCAATAGTTAAATTATCAACAGCTTTCTTTTGCCAAAAAAGTAACTGGTCTAAATCGAACTTACTTGGAGAACTTGAGATATTTTTTGTTTCGAACGAATCAGCTAATTCTTTTTGAGTCTTCAGGTCATTATCATTTATTGTGTGTCCAACTCTTGATAAATAATTTAAGACAGCTATAGGCAAGTAACCCATTTCTTTTAAGTCACTTATGGAAAGGCTACCATTTCTTTTAGATAAGGGTGCCCCATCAGATCCTGTAAATAATGACACATGAGCATAATGAGGAAGTGAAAGATCGAGCGACTCCAATAAGGCTATTTGCCTTGGTGTATTGCTTAAATGATCATCCCCCCTAAGAACAAGATCTACTCCCATCAAAGAATCATCAATAGCATTAGCAAACATAAATGTGGGAGTACTATCTTTTTTTCTAACAATGAAATCATCTAAATCGTCAGTTGAAAAAGATTGCTCGCCTTTCACAAGATCCATAAAACTAATAGTTGTCTTTTTAGGAATTCTAAACCTATAAACAGGCTTATTTCCTTTATCCAATTCTTCTTGAACTTCTTCTTTAGAGGCTTGAGACCAAACACCTGTATATCGTGGGGGTTGCCCCGCAGCTATCTGATTTCTACGTATGATTTTTAATTCTTCCTCGCTTGTAAAACATGGGTAAATCAGATCCTGGTCTAAAAGCTTCTCATAAAACTCTTGGTAAAGTTCTAGTCTCTGAGATTGATAGTAAGACTTTTCTTCTCCTCCAACTTCTGGGCCTTCATCCCACTCTAAACCTACCCATTTAAGATCTGCACATATTGCGTCAGAGAATTCTTTCTTAGATCGTTCTAAATCAGTATCTTCAATTCTCAATAAGAAGGACCCATTAGTTTTTTTGGCTATCAGGAAGCTAAACAATGACGTGCGCAGATTTCCAAGATGCAAAAGACCTGTTGGACTGGGGCAAAATCTAGTTTTATTTAACTTCATAAACTTAATATATTGGAAGCTTAAGCATAAAGTCCTATTATAGCCCTCTCATACTAATGAATTTAACAGAAATATGAACAAACTCTCTTCTTTCAAAGGCTTAATATTAATTTTAGTTGGTCTTATTTGGATAGTGAGCTGTTCTCAAAACGAAAAGGAGATAAAAGTGATAACTTTTGAAACAACACTGGGGCCAATAGTAATAGAACTGTTTGAAGAAGAGGCGCCCATAACCTCTAAAAACTTCTTAGAGTATGCTGAGAGTGGCTTCTTCAATGGGACACTATTCCACAGAGTCATTCCAGGATTTGTTATACAGGGTGGTGGTATGGAATCAGGAATGGTTAACAAAGAAGGTAACCCTCCAATCATGAATGAAGGGAATAATGGTATTAAAAATCTCAAGTGGACTTTATCGATGGCCCGAACAAACGATCCTCATTCAGCTAGCTCTCAATTTTTTATAAATTTAGTAAATAATGTTTCACTTGATCACACGGAAGAAACTATACAAGGTTGGGGATATGCAGTTTTCGGCGAAGTTGTCGATGGCTTTGAAACTGTTGAAGCAATCGCAGCAACAGCAACGGGTAGTTCGGGCTTTCATCAAGACGTTCCGATTGAAGAAATATCAATTACAGACACTAAAGTGACAACTGAATAAATATGTCTTACTGCTTTATATCTGATCTTCACTTACACGAAGATAGACCAGATATTACTCAAGCATTTCTAAACTTTCTAGAGGAAACCGCCTCAAAATCAGAAAGACTTTATATACTTGGGGATCTATTTGAAGTCTGGATTGGAGATGATCTTCAGAATGACTTCATCATAAAAATTCGAGATGCTTTAAAAGAGACTAATAAATCAACAGAAATTTTCTTAATGCATGGAAATAGAGATTTTCTTATAGGACCTGCATTCTTATCCTCTTCTGGCATGAAACTTTTAACCGACCCTTACACTGAAGAAATGTTTGGCAAGTCAGTTTTATTAATGCATGGGGATTTACTTTGTACTGATGATGTAGATTATCAATCATTTAGAAAAACTAGCCGAGATAGAAAATGGCAAGAGGAGTTCCTCAGTAAATCACTGAAAGAAAGACAAAAAATTGCTAAAGATCTAAGAGATATTAGTAAAAAAGCTACTAGCGAAAAAAAGGAAGAAATCATGGACGTAACTCCTTCTGAAGTTCTTAATACCATGGAAAGATCTGCTGTAAATCTTCTGATTCATGGTCACACTCATCGCCCAGATTCTCATGATGTTCAAGTCAATAATCAGCCTGCTAAGAGGATAGTTCTCGGAGATTGGGATCAATATGGTTGGTATATACGGATGGATTCTGATTCTTGTGAACTCAATAGATTCTCTATCTCTTAGAGAAAAATAATTGAATCGAAAGACCAATAATTAATATCAACATACCCAAAAAGATTCTCACATCGCTATAAAAAGCTATCGGTTCTGCAGGATAAGCAATTGTCTTCTTCATTGCCGCAACCTTGAACTCATGTCTATCAATCATATCTGGATGAGTAACTATTTCAAGAAACGCTCTGCGGCTTTTATATCTCATTAGTGCTACTTGATCCCAGGTTTCGGCTCCTTCTATACCAACTAAATCCATAGATTGAAAAATAGTATTACCTCCGAAAATTGGGTGAGAGGCTCTTTTAAGGAGATTTGGCCATAGATGTTCCATATATCTAGATAGTAATTGATCAGAAGACTCGCTGGGATTTGCTCCAGGAACATCTCCAGGATCTTCGTTCATCTCAACATTATTGACCATAATAAATTGTTTGCCATTATCCTCTTCCATAAACCTGGTAATGAAATCTATTCTCAGTCGAAACTCTTCCGAGTCTCTAGATACTCCGCTATTAAGAATATTTTGTTCTTGTTTTTCGATAAAACCTTGTATTTCTTCTTGAGTTAATTTTCCTCCCATATCTGTATACCAGAAGAAAAACCCAATATAAATTGCCCCTAAAACTAACCAAATTTTCATATTCCTTAAGACTTGATATTTTTAATATGAAGAATAGTAGGTTAAAAGCTTTACAAAATCATCCATTAATTATACTGTATATATATACAGTATTAATTTATAAAACCCTTATGAAAATTGACTATCTGGGCGATGCATCGGAGGAAGACTTGTCTCTTCTAGAGATCCCCTATTTTTTAAATACTGTCAGGGTTGGCTGGCCAAGTCCTGCTGATGATTATGTAGAAAGACCCATAGATTTGAATGAATATTTAATTAAAAATTCAGCTGCTACATACTTTGTTCGTGTTAGTGGAGATTCAATGATCAATGCACACATCGGAGATGGCGCCATCTTAATAGTTGATAGAAGTATAGAGCCAAGCCATAACAAAATTGTCATAGCTTCAGTAGATGGATCTTATGCATGTAAAAGATTATTACTCAAGCCAAAAATATGTCTTATGTCTGAAAATCCAAAATATCCGCCTATACTAATTAATCAGGAAGAAGAACTGGAAATAGCTGGTACGGTAATAGCCTCTATAAACCTTTATTAAGTCATGACCTTTGCTTTAGTTGATTGCAATAGCTTCTACGCGTCATGCGAGAGAATATTTAGACCAGACATTAAAAAACGACCTGTAGTTGTCTTATCGAATAATGATGGCTGTGTCGTTGCCCTATCAAAAGAGGCTAAGCAGTTAGGGATAAAAATGTGCGAGCCCTGGTTCAAAATAGAAAAGTCTTTTGTAAAAAAAGGAGGTATTGCCTTCTCTTCAAATTATGAGTTATATGCCGATGTCTCTTCTAGGGTCATGCAGACCTTAGAGCACTTATCCCCTGCAGTGGAGGTATACAGCATAGACGAAGCCTTCTTAGATATAACAGGTCTTAGAAACTATGAAGCATTCGGACATCAATGTCGTAAAACCATAGATCGTTGGGTTGGTATACCAGTTTGTGTGGGCATAGGTCCAACAAAAACCTTAGCCAAAGTAGCCAATTACGGTGCAAAGCATTATCCAGCTACCAATGGAGTAGTTGATTTAACAGATCCAGAGAGACGAAAAAAATTAATGGGATTGATGCCCGTAAGGGAAGTCTGGGGAGTTGGCAGTAGGATTAATAAAAAATTGAATAGCCTAGGAGTAGAGACGGCTCTTGAATTAGCTGAGATAGATACTAAGTTGATCAAAAGAAAATTTAGTAGTGTTCTTGAGAGAACAGTAATGGAATTAAAAGGTTATCCGTGTATTGGTTTAGAGCAACAACCCAAGACTAAAAAACAAATAGTGGTGAGTAGAACGTTCAGCAAAAAAGTTGATGATCTCTACTCTATTAATGAAGCTGTAAGTGATTATGCATCGCGAGCATGTGAAAAATTAAGAAGAGAAGATCAATACTGCAAGATGGTCTCCGTTTTTATGAGGACTAACTATTTTCGCAAACAAGATAAACAGTATCATGGATTTAGAAGCTATAAATTATTTTCTCCAACAAATGACACTAGAGATATTTTGAATGCTACCAGACGATTAACGAAACAAATCTTCAAAACAAATACAAATTTTATAAAAGCAGGTGTAATGCTCAGTGATTTTTATGATGAAAATGTCTATCAAGGTGATTTATTTAGAACCATAGACGGAAGAATTAATAGTAAAGAATTGATGACGACCATAGATAAAATAAACACTTCTGGAGTAGGAAGAATAACTTTTGCCTCTCAAGGAATTAAGAAAACATGGTCTATGAGAAGACTATTAAAGTCACCAAGATATCTTACTAATTGGGAAGAAATACCAGTTGTTAAGTAGTTTTAATAACCACTATGGAATCGAAAGCACTCGTCTTTCTCGTTTATAAAATTAGATTCGATAAGAGATAATCTTTTAAGTCTTTCTGACCAGTCTTCAGAGAAAATTTCAGAGAAAATATCTAAATACAAATCACAATGACGTGCTTCAGCTTGGTAAAGCCTGGAATAGAAACTACTTAAAGTAGTAGGCAGATGAGGTATTAAAACATGAAACCTCTCGCATGATCTGGCCTCTATAAGTGAACAAATAATTAAAGTATCTTTGAGTTTATCTGGTTCTTTATTTGAAGAGGAATCATAAAGAGTCTTTGCATACTTGCAAGGTTTTAGGTTTTTATATTGAAAATCGTGTCTCTTTATAAGTCTCAGTACCTGTTCGAAATGCAGCAGCTCTTCTCTTGCAAGGGGCGAAAGATATTTTGCTAAATCATAATGGGGATACTTGTGAATTAAAGATATTGCTGAGGTAGCAGCCTTTTTTTCACAATGAGCATGATCAATTAATAGTACGTCTAAAGAATCTAAAGCTCTATCTATCCAAGCCTTTGGTGTGGGAGAGCTAATAATAGTTTGCCAAGTTTCAGACATTGAGATATTTCTCAACTTTGAAATAACGTTGATAATGGGCTTCAGATAATTCAAAAAGCTCTTCTTCAATGATTTTTTTTAGTTCTGATAAACTCAGAGAATCTCTTGTTACAAGATCAAAACCAAACTCTTTAGGATTTGCAATAGATTGGCTTCCAGATCTTAGTAGATCAAATACCCAGCAGAGAGGATCTCTGTCACCATCAAATTTTATTTTGTAATGGAGTAATTTGTCCCTTAAAAGCTCTTTGTCTAATAGTTTTATCTTGGATTGTAATATCTGGACTTTCAAGGACTCAAGACGATCTAATACAGATGTTTTTTCAGAATCATTAAAAGAATTCCATTCAATTATTTCATGTTGGAAACGTTTACATCCTCGGCAAACTTCGTCTCCGAAGACGGTAGAGCAGACACCGATACAGGGAGTTTTGACTGATCTTTTCATTAAAGCTTATGATATATCCCTGTAATTTCAGCGCAACTTTAAATTCAAGAATATGGTAAAATACTGCTCCAATTATAAATATCCTCCTGGAGAATCATGCTAGAAGAATATAAAAAACATGCAGAAGAAAGGTCTTCTCAAGGAATACCTGCTCTTCCATTAAATGCCGAGCAAGTTGCGGAACTAGTTGAGCTCCTCAAATCACCTCCCGTCGGAGAGGAAAAATTCATTCTTGATTTGATAACAAATAGAATACCCGCTGGGGTCGATCCTGCAGCCTACGTTAAAGCAGCTTTTTTAACAGATGTAGCAAAGGGGAAGGCTTCTTCACCTTTAATAGATAAGCTTCTTGCAACAGAACTATTAGGGACAATGCTAGGTGGATACAATGTTGAATCATTAATTAATTTACTTGATGATAAAGATGTCGGCGCCATAGCAGCTGATGGTTTATGCAAAACATTGTTAATGTTTAATGCCAAGCATGATGTTATCGAACTAGCTAAAAAAAATGAAAACGCAAAGAGAGTCGTAGAATCTTGGTCAGAAGCTGAATGGTTTACATGTAGACCTGAACTTCCTGAGATAATAAAAGCTATAGTTTTTCGAGTGGATGGAGAAATAAATACGGATGACCTCTCTCCAGCACCAGATGCTCCTTCAAGACCCGATATACCTCTTCACGCTCTGGCTATGCTTAAAAAAACTATGCAAGATCCTATAGAAACAATTGATAAGCTTAAAGAATCTGGATTACCTGTGGTTTTTGTTGGTGATGTAGTAGGAACAGGTTCATCAAGAAAATCAGCCACCAACTCACTCCTCTGGCATATAGGTGAGGATATTCCTTTTATACCAAATAAGAAACAAGCAGGGATATGCATAGGCGGAAAAATTGCTCCAATCTTTTTCAACACACTTGAAGATTCAGGTGCATTAGCATTTGAATGCGATGTTAGCAAAATGAAACTCGGTGATGTAATTGAAATCTATCCATATGAAAAGAAAGTTCTTAATTCCGAAACACAAGAATTACTTTGTAGTTATGAATATAAATCTAATACTTTATTGGACGGCGTTAGAGCAGGAGGAAGAATACCTTTAATTATTGGGAGAAGTCTGACTGATGAGACTAGAGAAATTCTAAATTTAGATATCTCATCCGTTTTTACTCGTCCCGAAGAAGCAGAGAAAAGCGAGAAAGGATTTACACTAGCTCAAAAAATGGTTGGAAGAGCCTGTGGAGTGGAAGGAATAAGGCCTGGAATATATTGTGAGCCAAGAATGTCGACTGTTGGCAGTCAAGACACCACAGGTCCAATGACAAGAGATGAATTGAAAGAGTTAGCCTGTCTAGGTTTTAACTCTGATTTAGTTATGCAATCTTTTTGCCATACTGCTGCTTATCCTTTACCTAAAGACATTGAAACACAACATACACTCCCCGAATTCATCCAAACGAGAGGTGGTATTGCTCTTAGACCCGGAGATGGCATTATCCATTCTTGGTTAAATAGGATGCTATTGCCAGATACGGTAGGAACCGGAGGGGACTCACACACTCGATTCCCTTTAGGAATTAGTTTCCCTGCAGGTTCTGGGTTGGTTGCTTTTGGAGCAGCCCTTGGAGTAATGCCTTTAGATATGCCCGAATCTGTATTGGTGAAATTCACTGGAGAAATTCAGCCTGGTATAACATTAAGAGATTTAGTGAACGCCATACCTTATGCCGCCCTTCAATCTGGACAGTTGACGCTACCTAAAGAAGGAAAAATTAATATTTTTTCAGGCAGATGTTTAGAAATAGAAGGTCTACCAGATTTAAAAGTTGAACAAGCATTTGAATTATCAGATGCCTCTGCCGAAAGATCCGCTTCTGGTTGCACCATTAAACTGAATGAAGAACCAATAAGAGAGTATCTGGAATCAAATGTTACTTTACTAAGATGGCTTATCTCAGAGGGTTATGAAGACAAAAAGACTTTAGAAAGAAGAGCTCAAGCAATGGAAGCTTGGCTGAAAAATCCTGTTCTTATGCAAGCTGATGATGATGCTGAATATGCTGCGGTCATAGAAATAGATCTTAATCAAATAACAGAGCCTCTTTTGGCTTGTCCAAATGATCCTGATGATATAAAGCCATTATCAGAAGTAGCCAATACTCACATTGATGAAGTATTTATAGGTTCATGCATGACAAACATAGGGCACTTCAGGGCAGCAGGAAAACTTTTAAAGAACGAATCTAAGCTGCCATCTAAGCTTTGGGTCTCTCCCCCTACAAAAATGGATAAGCATCAACTTACTGAAGAAGGATATTACGAGATTTTTGAAAAAGCTGGTGTTCAACTTGAAATGCCTGGATGTTCCCTATGTATGGGCAATCAAGCAAGGGTTGAAGCAGAATCAACTGTTGTGTCTACATCAACACGTAATTTCCCTAATAGATTAGGAGATGGTGCAAATGTTTTCTTAGCTTCTGCAGAAGTTGCTGCAATATCCGCAACTCTTGGTCATATCCCGACAAAAGAAGAATACTCTGAGTATATGTCAGAAATAAATTCAATGGGTGCTGATGTATATAGATATCTCAATTTCCATGAAATAGCTTCATATAAACTGGCAGCAGATAATGCGATTTTACCTTCTGTGACGATCGAAGAAATTAAAATTTAATTTGCAGACTTTCTGGAAAGCTTGGACTTATCGTTTCGAACATCTTCTAAGTTCTTGAGATATTTATCGTCTATATCATCAGTAACATATTTACCATCGAAAATTGAACATTCAAACTGACTTATTTTTTTATTGCCAACTTGAACTGTGCTAATTAGATCATCTAAGTCTTGATAGATTAGCCAATCAGCCATTATAAAAGATTCTATCTCTTTTTCTGTTCTTTGATGTGCCACCAATTCTGTAGTTGCGGCCATGTCAATTCCGTATACATTTTGATATCTTATAGGTGGAGCAGCAGAGGCAAAATAAACTTTCTTTGCTCCAGAATATCTAGCCATTTCTATGATTTGTCTGCTTGTTGTACCTCTAACGATTGAGTCATCGACAAGCAAGACTACCTTATCTTTAAATTCTAAGTCTATTGGATTAAGCTTTTGTTTAACAGACTTCTCACGCTTTTCTTGAAAAGGCATTATGAAGGTCCTTCCGATGTATCTATTCTTTACAAAACCTTCGCGATACTTTACTCCAAGTGTCATCGCTAACTGCAATGCAGAAGTTGTACTACTATCTGGAATAGGAATCACCACATCGATGTCATGATCGGGTCTCTCTTTTATTATCTTTTTAGCCAAAAATTCACCCATTCTTAATCGGGATTTATGGACTGATATTTTATCTATCTTAGCATCAGGTCTTGCCAAATATACATACTCGAAAATACATGGAGTGGGAATGGGATTATTGATGCAAGATTCTGTTTCCATTTTTCCATCAGAACTAATAAAAACCGCAGAGCCAGCCATTACATCATCCATTACTTCATAACCTAAGGAGTCCAGAACAGTACTTTCGGAAGCTATGATGTAATCTTTACCAATTAAATCGCTCTCTTTTGAGCCGACAATCAAAGGTCTTATACCAAAAGGATCTCTAAAACCAACAATACCGACACCATTAATCATTATTACTACTGAATAGGCACCTCTTACTCTTTTATGTAAGGACTTAACTGCTGCAAATATTTCTTTTGAACCAGGGTTAATTGATCCCTGTTTCTGAAGCTCATGAGCGAATACATTCAGTAAAACCTCACTATCAGAGTCAGTATTCAAGTGTCTCAAATCTTTTTTCACCAAAGAATCTCTTAATTCTTCATGATTAGTAAGATTGCCATTATGCGAAATACTTATTCCAAAAGGTGAGTTTACGTACATAGGTTGCGCAAGTTCTCTATCTTCACTACCTGCTGTTGGATATCTGACATGCCCTATACCCATCTGCCCTCTTAGATTAAGTATGTGTTGATTTCGAACGACATCCCTCACTAAGCCCAATTGCTTTCGGAGAAAAAATCTGTTGTTGGTTGAAGTAGCAATGCCAGCTGCATCTTGGCCTCTATGTTGAAGAATAGTTAAAGCATCGTAAATGACAGGAGAAACTTCCGTTTGACTTACTATTCCGACTACTCCACACATTATTTATATTCTATATCAAAGTGCAATCTTAGAATCATCTTTCTGAAGAATAGTATCTGCTTTATCTATCCATTCATCGAATATAGGTTTCGAGTATTCATAGAAACTAACTGAATAAATTCTCGAATATGAATCCAACCACCACTGATTTTTATCTAAATAGTTCAGATTAAAGACAAACAAACTAGTCAAAATGGCCAAAACTTTTAAAGAACTAAAAAATGCGCCTAGAAGTTTATCCAGGCTTTTTAAACCAATAGCAGAAATTAGTTTTGAAATAATGGAGCCTAAGGTTTTTAAAATAATAAAAGAAAGTAAAAATAGAATTACGAAACTGATTATATTTTTTGCGGATTCAGAATCTAGGTAGGCATTTACATAAGGAAAAACTAGCGGTCCATAAAGCCATGCAGTAATCAAAGACAAAACCCATGCCATGGCAGAAAATACTTCTTTAATGAAACCATTAAAAAAGCCTGTTATCGCGAATACCAAAAGTAAAGTTACCGAAATCCAATCAATTACTTGTAAACTCTCAGTCATATTTCTGAACTTCTGGATTAAATCCTCTTATATTTCTAAGTTGTTTAACAACATTAGCAGAATCCTCTTTTTTCAACGTAGGGCCTATAAACAAAACATACTCATCTTTATTGTCATTTTCATATCTAGAATAAACTTTGTACCCTAAATTTTTGAGTTTTTTTAGAGCGGTTTCTAGCTCTGTTATATCACTGTAAGTATCTACCTTTACAGTCCAGGCTTGATCAAAATTTGTTCTAAAATCTCGATCGGGCATACTAAATTTCTGGTCTATATCTCTATTGATAGATAGATTTTCTTCGAGAGGTATATTGAGACTCACTTCAGGAATCTGATCAGGAAATTCCCTTTGATTACCTGAATCATACTCAACTGGATCCATTACTAAAGATAGAACAATAAAACATAAAATAAAGAACACCAGAGAATAATTAACTATTTTCACGATTTAATAATTTTATTTTATCTAAAGCTCTATATGCCTCACTTACAGTGATAAATGATCCGAACACAATATAAGGCGACCCCTCATAGTAACCCCTTTCTACGGCTGAATAAACTGTATCTGAGATATTAACATTAGCATTTACTTTACTTTTGGTTAAATTTATTAAGGAGGGAATATCAAATCTTTTATCATCCATAAAACAAATATTCCATTCTGAAATTAAGTGAGCTATTTCTTTTATGATCGAAGAACTATCCTTTTCAGACATAGAAGCAAAAATAGCTTTAAATTTTCGCTCTTTGAAGTTTTTTTCAAGAAAAGAAATGAGATTTTTTACAGAGGCAGGATTATGAGAGACATCCAAAATAAAATTATTAACAATGTCGCATCTTCCCTTTAATTTTGTATTTTCAATAATAGATTGAAATCCTACTTCCTTGTTAGATAATAAATTGTAAGCTGTCAGAGCACTCGCTGCCGCATCAATATTTAAACTACCATTGGAGATAAGATCTAAATTACAGTCCTTTTCCGAAAACGAATATGACCAGTGAGTCTTATCCTCTTGGATAAAAAAATCTTTATTGAGCTGGAAATGAGAAGAACAAATTTCAGTTGCCTTAGTCGTTACAGAGTTTGGCATTTTCTCAGAGCCTAGAACTGCTAATTTTCCTCCCTTTAAAATAGCTGCTTTTTGATCTCCAATATCCTCTAAAGAAGACCCTAACCACTTTTCATGATCTAATTCTATATTTGTAATTATTGATAGATCTGAATTAATTAAATTTACTGGATCATGCTTCCCGCCTATACCTATCTCAAGAATCGCAAAATCTAATTCCTCTTCTGAGAAAATATCAAATGCAGCCAATGTGGCATAATCAAAATAAGTAAGCCTAGTCTTTTTCTTCAAATTATCTATCCGCTCAAAAGAACTTATGATCTTTTTATCTTCTATAGATTTACCATTTATTTTAATTCTCTCATTAAATTTTAATAAATGTGGTGAGGTATAGGATCCAATCTTGTATCCTGCAGATAGAAGAAAATTTTTAAGGAACTCGATCGTAGATCCTTTTCCATTAGTACCACCAACCAAAATGGTTTTCCTTGCTAAGGGGCTCTGGACGATTTCTGAGTAGATGTCTTCAAGTCTTTCTAGGCCAAAATCACCTTCCTTAGGTCTATTGGAATTTATATATGTTAACCAATCAGATAAATGATCTGAGTTCATATAGAGTTATTTATTTGACATCAAACTAGAGAGAAGTCGATGAATTGTATCTTTAAGATCTTTCCTATGGACAATCATGTCGATTGCTCCATGTTCTAATAAGAATTCACTTCTTTGAAACCCTTCTGGTAACTGTACATTTAATGTTTGTTCTATAACTCTAGGTCCAGTGAAACCAACTAAAGCTCTAGGTTCTGCAATGTTAATGTCTCCTAACATCGCTAGACTGGCAGATACACCGCCATAAATAGGGTCGATCATTACTGAAATATAAGGTAATTTAGCTTGTCTCATTTTTTCTATGGCTGCGCTGGTCTTTGCCATTTGAAAAAGAGATACTAAAGATTCTTGCATCCGTGCCCCTCCACTAGTAGAAAAACAGACCATTGGAAGTTTACTTTCAAGAGCAAAATCAACTGTATCAACAAATTTTTGTCCCACGACAGACCCCATAGAGCCCCCCATATATCTAAACTCAAAAGCAGAAGCCACGATGGGCATTTTTTTTAAATATCCTTTCATGGCGAGTAAGGCCTCTTTTTCATTGCTGACCTTTTCAGCAGAGTCTATCCTCTCTTTGTATGTCTTTGTATCTTTAAATTTCAACCAGTCTTTTGGGGTTTTATCCTGTGAAATTTCAGTTGTTTCAGTAGGGTCTAAGAAAAATTCTAACCTCTTTCTAGCACCTATCCTGATGTGGTGATCACATTTAGGGCAAACAAACAAATTAGACTCTAGCTCAGGAACATATAGGATATTATTGCAATTGCTGCAGCTCTGCCATAAACCTTCTGGTATTGTTGACTTTTTAGTCGTACCCTTTCTTATAAAAGAAGGTAATATTTTTTCAAACCAATTTGCCATTCTTAATTCAATACTTCAGAAAGCTCTCTTGTTTTAGATTCGACCTTTTCAATTATATTGCCACCCTCTCCAATTAAATCAACAAATACACTTCCTACAACAACTCCATCAGCGATATCTTTTACAGAAGAGGCTGAGGCAGCATCTTTAATTCCAAATCCTATAGCTATTGGTAAGTCTGTATGAGATCTAAGCTCACTTACTTTTACCTTAACTTCTTCAGGATTTATATTGGATGCCCCAGTAATACCTTTAACAGATATATAGTAAACATAACCTGAGCACAGAGAACAAATTTTCTTAGCTCTTAAGGAGCTTGTTGTAGGAGCTATCAATCTTATTATATCTATGCCAACCTTGTCGGCTTCACTACTAAAGTTTGAACTTTCTTCAGGAGGCATATCTACAATTAATATGCCATCTAAATCTGCTTTTACAGCTTCTAACATAAATTGTTTTGCACCCAGAGATTCAAATGTATTCATGTATCCCATAAAGACAATAGGTGTTTTTTTATCATTTGCCCTGAATTTTTTAAGTAATTCAAAAGTACCCATCAAAGAGGCTCCCTTTTCCAATGCTCTCTCATGACCTTTTTGAATTGATATTCCTTCTGCCATCGGGTCTGAAAAAGGTATACCTAACTCAATGATATCAGTGCCTTGTCGGACCATA
The DNA here is from genome assembly GCA_902618945.1 of uncultured SAR86 cluster bacterium. Taxonomy (GTDB): domain Bacteria; phylum Pseudomonadota; class Gammaproteobacteria; order Magnimaribacterales; family Magnimaribacteraceae; genus Magnimaribacter. Next base: position 273 of record CACNCK010000012.1, on the reverse strand, counting down.
GAATTCATGACCTCAATTGTAGTTTCAGTATCAGGATCACCCGAAACAATATATGTTATTAGCGCTTTTCTCTTTTCGGCTTTAATGTTTGAAAAAACTTCTTTGATCTTAGAGGTCAAAGTTCTATTCCTTCTATAGAAGCAACTGTGTTTATATCCTTATCACCCCTTCCGGAAACATTTACCACTATTGATTGATCATCTGTCATTGTGGGTGCAATCTTTTTCACATAAGCGATGCCATGTGCCGTTTCAAGTGCAGGCATAATTCCTT
>CACNCK010000011.1 GCA_902618945.1 uncultured SAR86 cluster bacterium | reverse complement strand
TTTTCACTTATAACTGGTAAAGATTTATTTTCATAATGTTGACTAACTATGTCTTTTTTTTCTAGCCCTCTCATTACTTGCCACGAACCCAAGTAGATTAAGATAGGGAAAAAAAATACTACAAATGCAGTCATTAATTTTCCTGGACTAAATTTACTCATATTTTTTTCGTCATCCTAAGTGTATAATTCACGTCCTTTCAGATGATCAAATACTTTATATTATTCCTAATCGTAGCTATGTTTATTAGTCTATTCAGAGGTGCCTTCTTTCTAATAAAAGATGGAGGATCTTCCAAAAGAACCGTTCATAGCTTGGGCGTCAGAGTTTCTATTGCTGTAGTTCTATTTATAACTCTAGTTTATGGTTTTATAACTGGGCAAATTGGGCCTGGTGTTTAACGTTTTACATTACGTATACAAAAGCGACTAAGCAAACCCAAACAACGTCTACAAAGTGCCAGTACCATGATCCGGCCTCAAAACCGAAATGATCATCAGAAGAAAAGTGTCCTTTTAAACTCCTAAAAAGCATTATCGTTAAAATTATTGCACCAAGACATACATGAAAACCATGAAAGCCTGTGAGCATGAAGAATGTGGTTCCATAAATACCCGAATTAAGTGTTAAACCGTAATGGGTATAGGCCTCATAATACTCAATGCCCTGTACTACTACGAAAGCATAGCCAAGTACTAAAGTTGCACCAAGCCAAAGATTAAATTGTTTCCTATTTCCGTTCTTAAGTCCTAAATGGGCTATGTGAACTGTCAGACTTGATGTTAACAAAAGTACTGTATTCCATAACGGTAACCACCCTAAAACACCTCCTAAGCCGCCAGAGGCATATGCAGTAGCGAGAGACATGTCCTTTTCAGGGCCGGCAAATACTGCCTGATCAGGAGTTATCATCAAAGGCCAACTTGCTTCAAATCCAGGCCATAACATGTTCGCAAGACCCTTTTCTCCTTCGCCACCCAACCATGGAACGGCAAAGTTTCTTATGTAGGCTAAAGCAAAAAAGAAAGCAAAGAAGAACATTACCTCTGAAAAAATAAACCAAGCCATTCCATATACATATGAATCCTTGAGCATAGGATTATTTAACCCAGCTTGGTTTTCTATGATCGTCTGTTTGAACCAGAAATACATTGTTATCCATATCATTGCGAACGAAAGAAGCAGTATCATGTATGAGTTGGAATCCGTTCCGGCATCTATAACTGTCTTCGCTGCACCGATGATAAAGACAAGTAGGCTTATAGCCATCGCAAAAGGTAATTTGCTAGATTCAGGTACGTAATAAGCTTGTTGTGACATAATCTCCCCTTTTTATAATTTAGCTATTTCTTTTTCCGGTTGTACTCTGTCTGTTATATCGAATAGTGTGTAGCCTAGGCTTAAAGATCCAATTTCTTCAGGCAGGGCAGGATCGATTATAAACCTTACGGGCAGTTCGATTCTTTCTCCTGCAGCTAAAACTTGTCTCTCAAAACAAAAACATTCAGTTTTATGGAAATACTCAGCGCCTCTACCCGGTGAAACACTAGGAATTACCTGCCCAACCATCTCTTTTGCGGTTGTGTTGTGGAAAACAAAAGTAGCTTCATATTGATTTCCAGTAATGACTCTCATCTGAGATTTTTCTGAATCAAAGAACCAAGGCATTGATTCGTTGTTATGTGTCATAAACTGAACTAGGAGTTCTCTCTGTTCAGTGATTGCAAGTGATTCTTGGCTCAAAGAACTCGGACCAGTTACCTTTCCATTCAATCCAGTAATCTCACAAAATACGTCATAGATGGGGACGAGCAACCAACCGAAGGCAAACATACCTACGACGATACCTATTAGATTACGTAATGTTTTTGTTGCTTCCAAACTATTTTACTTGCGGTTGAACTGTAAAAGAGTGATAAGGAGGAGGTGAGCTTAACGTCCACTCCAGACCTAAATCTCCTGCACCTTCCCAAACCTCAGGCTTAGCTTGTTTGCCTGATCTGATTGTTTTAATAACAATAAATAAGAATAAAAGCTGAGTTATGCCAAACATAAAGGCACCAACACTTATTAAAGCATTGAAGTCTGCAAACTGCAGTGCATAGTCAGGATATCGTCTAGGCATTCCAGCTAATCCAACAAAATGCATTGGGAAGAAAGTAACATTTACGGATATAAATGTTAGCCAAAAATGTAGTTTTCCAAGAGTCTCGTCGTACATATTTCCTGTCCACTTAGGTAGCCAGTAGTATGCAGCAGCTATTATTCCAAATAGTGCGCCCGGCACTAGAACATAGTGAAAGTGGGCCACCACAAAGTAAGTATCGTGATACTGGAAGTCTGCAGGTACTATTGCAAGCATTAATCCTGAGAATCCACCAATTGTAAACAAAGCCACAAAAGCAATTGAGAATAACATTGGTGTTTCAAATGTAATTGAGCCTCTAAACATTGTTGCAACCCAATTGAAAACTTTCACGCCGGTAGGAATAGCAATTAGCATTGTCGAGTACATGAAGAATAACTCTCCTGCTAGTGGCATACCGACCGTAAACATATGGTGGGCCCAGACAACGAAAGATAAAATGGCTATTGAAGCCATAGCATAAACCATAGAAGAATATCCAAAAATTGGTTTTCTAGAGAAGGTCTCAATGATATGAGAAACAATACCGAAAGCTGGTAAGATCATGATATAGACTTCTGGATGACCAAAGAACCAAAAGACATGTTGAAATAAAACTGGATCACCGCCGCCGGCAGCATTGAAGAAACTTGTGCCAAAATTTATATCCATCAACATCATGGTTACAACACCTGCTAAAACAGGCATAACCGCAATTAGTAAATAAGCTGTTATTAACCAACTCCAAACAAAAAGAGGCATTTTCATTAAAGTCATTCCAGGCGCTCTCATATTAAAGATAGTAGTAATGATGTTTATCGAGCCCAATATTGATGACACGCCCATTATGTGAACTGAAAAAATAAAAAAGTTAACAGTAGAGGGAGCATAGGTTGTTGAAAGAGGTGCATAGAAGGTCCATCCAAAGTTTGGTCCACCTTCAGGCATAAACAAGGTTGAAATTAATATACCGAAAGCCATTGGTAACAACCAAAAACTCAAGTTGTTTAATCTTGGTAAGGCCATATCAGGTGCTCCTATCTGCATAGGCAACATCCAGTTAGCAAGTCCTACAAAAGCCGGCATGATTACTCCAAAAACCATTATCAGACCATGGTTAGTGGTCATCTGATTAAAGAATTCAGGCTGAACTATCTGAAGTCCTGGTTGAAAAAGCTCAGCTCTTATTACCATTGCCATAGCACCGCCGATAAAGAGCATGATAAAGCTAAACCATAAATACAAAGTACCGATATCTTTATGATTTGTTGTAAAAAGCCATCTAGAAAGGCCTTTTGCTGGACCGTGATGTCCGTGGTCGTGTGATTCTACTACTGTACTCATAATTTATTTCCTTTATAAATCAATTCTATTTTTGTATGCGACGATATCTTGTGGAGTAACAATAACACCATCTCCTTTTTCTCCATTAGACCAAGCTTGTCTTGTGTAAGTTATTACAGAGGCTATATCTACTTCACTATAGGATTCCCCAAAGGCTGCCATTGCGGACCCTTGCACTCCTTCCATTAATATTTCTATGTGTTTATTGCTGTCAAACATAGTGATTTGGCTGCCCACTAAAGAGGGAAATACTGGCGGTATACCTTGTCCATTGGCTTGATGGCAGGCTGCGCAGTTAGTGGCATAAAAACTTTCACCTCTTGCCATCAGCTCGTCCTTAGTCCAAACCTTTGAGGTAAGCATTCTTTCTTCTTCAGCTAAGGCAACTTTCTCAGCTATAAATGCATCGAATTCTTCTCTTTCTACAGCCCTTACCACTACAGGCATGAAAGCATGTTTAATACCACAGAGTTCTGTGCATGCCCCTCTAAAAATTCCTGGTTCGGGTACATTTGTCCAAGCTGTATTTATAAAACCAGGTATTGCGTCTTGCTTTACTGCAAAGTCAGGTACCCACCATGAATGGATAACATCATTTCCAGTAATTAAAAATCTAACTCTCGTATTCGTTGGAATAACTAAAGGTTCATCAACCTCTCTTAAGTAAAACTCTCCCTTTGGAACTTCCCCATCTATTTGCTCTTGGCTAGTAGATAAATTGCTGAAAAAACCGACCTCATCTTCTAGGTATTCATAATGCCATTTCCACTGATGACCCGTTATAAGTATGTTTATTTCACCTTCAGCATCATCATACGCTTCAACCATTACCTGAGTAGATGGAACAGCCATCCAGACAAGAACTAAGGTTGCAGCTACAGTCCAACCTATTTCCAACCAAAAATTATCATCAAAATCTGCAGCAACTGCTCCCTTAGATTTTCTATACTTCCATAAGGACCAGAACATTATCGAAAAAACAATTACTCCAATAACAACGCATATCCAAAATATGAGCATGTGGAGACCAAAGATACTCTCACTAACTTCAGTCACACCAATCGGCATGTTGTAATCTGAAGTCTCTGAAAAAATAAGCGATGAAAATATGAGAGGCAATACAAGGATAAACCCTGTGAAAACTTTTCTAATATAAGCCATTAAATTTCTATATATTTATTTTTGTAGGTGGGCGTACCGAACAGCGAGCGTATTCTAAACCAATCAGATACCTCAAACAATAGGTAAAAGTTAAACTTATTTAAAGTTTATAAAGAAGAAAAATACTATAAAAGCTCGACTTTATTTATACTGGAAATAGGCATTTTCCCGGTCCAGATTTTGAAACTTAGTGCAGCTTGATGAATTAACATCCCTATTCCGTCATGATAATTTTCTATGCCCTTAGACTTCACTAGCTCTAGAAAAGGCGTGTCTTCAAAAGAATAAGAAAGGTCATAAATACACATGTCTTTTGTCAGTATATCCGGAGGTAATTCAAGACTTTGATTCTTTATTCCCGCAGAAGTGCTATTTATAAGAATTTCAGGCTTAAAATTTAAATTATCGGTCATTTGAAAAAGATTCATTTTATTTCTGAAAGAGGAAAAGCTCTCTAAGAGTTCCTCAGCTTTTGAAACCGTTCTATTACCAATGCTTATTCTTTGTGGATCTTCCTGAAGCAAGCTTGGAATAATCGCTTTTGCAGCTCCACCAGCTCCCAAAATGACTATCTCCTTATTTTTGAGATTTATTTTCTTTTCTTGAAGGTCTCTGATCAGGCCTTTTCCGTCCGTACTATCACCGTGAATGATGCCATCTTCTTTCCAAAGGGTATTAACCGATCCAGACAAATTAGACTCATCACTCAATTCATCGGCAAGTTTAAAAGCTAATTCTTTTAAGGGTAAAGTTACATTCAGTCCTACGTATCCCTCTTCAAAAAGTTTAGTAACAGAAGAATCAAAATTCATAGGTTCAACATTTATTGCTTCGTAAGTAATTTCTATTCCAAATTCTTTTGCAAAAATTGAATGTATCTTGGGAGAAAGGGAATGATCGATCGGACTACCTATCACTGCAAACTTTTTTAATTCTGTCATAACTACCTGAGAATTATATCCGTGACAACATCTTGAATGGTAGAAGGTTTTTCAAGGCCTCCTAATTTGCCATTTAGGACTTTAACTTCGGGAAAATATTCTAAAATCTCGTGTGGACCGCTTAAAGTGGGTTGTCCTTCTTTATTAGCCGAAGTTGAAACAACTGGTCCGGCAAAAGCATCACATAAATTACATACAATTTCATGATTGCTGAGTCTTAAAGCAACTTTATCATTGTTACCTTTAATAAGAGGACTCAAGTTTGGTTTTGATGGGACTAACCAAGTATGGGGTCCTGGCCATTTAGTTAATAGTTTATCTTTGTAATCTTCTACATAGGAAAAATTCAGGAAATGCTCAAATTTTGAGGCAATCAAAATTAGGCCTTTTTCGTGAGAACGCGCCTTAAGTTTTAAAAGATTTTCAATTGCATCTTGATTTTCAGGGTCGCATCCCAAGCCCCAAACTCCTTCGGTTGGATAAGCAATCGTTTTCCCGGACTTTAGATGTTCAAGAACAGAGCCAAGAGAGCTCATCCTACTAAGAAGATACTAACTTTTTATTCGATGCTTTTATTGCTTCTATGCCGTCTTCTCTTACTTTCAACAATGCTGCTCGCATTTCAGTAGACTCCATACCCAACATTTGTGCAGCTAAATAAGCAGAATTAATTGCTCCCGCGGAACCTATTGCCCCGGTTGCCACCGGAATGCCTTTTGGCATTTGTACGGTGGATAAAAGAGCATCCATGCCACTTAATGGACCCCCATCGCCTGGAACTCCAATGACAGGAAGAACTGTTTTAGAAGCTACAGCACCTGCTAGGTGCGCCGCCAATCCGGCCATGGCAATAAAGATTTTAGTGCCGCCTGCTTCACATTCTCTTATATGAGTTTCAAGAAGAGTTGGGGTTCTATGAGCCGAAAGAACTTGTATTGAATTTGAAATTGAAAGTGAATCCAGAGTTTCAGAACATTTATTTGCTAAGTCCAAGTCTGATTCGGACCCTATTAGAATTGATACGGTTACAGTCACAGTTTTCTCCAAAACAAAAATTGTATACTAATATATTGAAATTAAATAATGGCATTATTAAAAATACTAATTTTCCCTGACCCCCGTCTTCGTACAGTTGCCAAAACTGTAGAGTTAGTTGACGATTCCATTAAGAAACTTTCCCAAGACATGCTAGAAACAATGTATCAAGGATCAGGCATAGGCTTAGCAGCTACTCAGGTAAATGTTCATAAAAGAGTAATTGTTTTGGACATAAGTGAGTCTAAAGACGAGCCATTGATATTAATAAATCCCGAAATAATAAAAATTATTGATCCGAATAAAAAAATGTTTTCTGAAGGATGCCTTTCCGTTCCAGGATTTTATGAAGAGCTAAAAAGGCCTAGTTCAGTAGAAATTTCATATCTCGACATTGATGGAAAGAGAAATTTACTTTTGGCAAATGACCTTTTGGCAGTAGTGATTCAACATGAAATGGATCACCTTGATGGAAAAATGATGGTTGATTTTATCTCTAACATCAAAAGAGAAATGATTAGAAAAAAGCTCTTAAAAGCTAAAGGGCTGTAGCTCATGAAAATTATTTTTGCAGGAACTCCTGAATTTGCTGCCAGACATTTAGAGATAGTCTTGCAGTCTGAGCATGAAGTCTTAGGCGTTATAACACAACCAGACAGGAAATCGGGTCGAGGGAAAAAAATCAATTTTAGTCCAGTAAAGCAAACTGCTTTAGATAATGGCATAAGTATCCATCAGCCTGAATCTCTTGGAATAGAAAAAATATTCAGTGATTTAAAAAATATAACTCCAGATCTTATATTAGTAGTTGCATATGGACTGCTAGTACCAAAAAAAATATTAGAGTTACCCAAGTATGGCTGCGTAAATATTCATGCCTCCCTTCTGCCAAGATGGAGAGGCGCCTCACCAATGGAGCATGCAATTATGTCAGGAGACAAAAATATTGGGATAAGTTATATGGAAATGTCAGAAGGTTTGGATGAAGGTCCGGTTTATGAAATGCATGAATGTTCACTTAAAGAATACGATACACTTCATACAGTTGAAGAAAAGTTTATTCAACTAAGTGAAAAATACTTAGTTTCTTTTTTGGATAACCTCGAATCTGGCTCTATCAAGCATAAAGCTCAAGACGAAAACAAAGCAACATTTTCTCCTAAAATTGATAAGAAATTCTTACAGATCGATTGGCAAGGGGATTCTTCAATAGAAATAATTAGAAAAATAAATGCTCTAAGCTCCAAATATGGAACTCATTCTTTTTTGGGAGGAAAAAGGGTCAAGATACACAGAGCCAGGAAGATTGAATCAGGGATAAAACATGATCCAGGATATATAAGCGTAAAAGACGATCGGTTAGTTGTATTTTGTAGGGATGCTTCTTCACTATTGATTGAGCAGATACAAATGGAGGGAAAAAATAAAGTTTCGGGCAAAGATTTCATTGCTGGATATTTAGATTTGATTAAGAAAAATGGAAAATTCGAACTTACTATTCGATAATTATTCTTTATTGAAAAAATAGGATTATAATCAAACAAAAGTTGTCTAATATAAACTAGTGAAAATAGTCATTTTGGGGGCCGGAGCTGTAGGTAGCACTCTCGCTGATCTGTTGTCTCAGGAAAATGATCTCACCATTGTAGACAATGATCCTGTCAAGCTGCATAAATTAGAAGAAGAAGCAGATATAAAAACAGTCCTTGGCAGCGCATCTTTCCCAAACATTCAGGTTACAGCTGGAATAAAAGAAGCTGACATGGTTGTCGCAGTAACAGGAAGTGATGAAATTAATCTCGTGTCTTGCATGATATCTAAAGTATTGAATGATTCCGTAAAGACCATTGCAAGGGTCAGAGAAATTTCATATCTAAAAGGCAAAACTAAAGAGGCTATGGAATCAGGCCAAATTCCAGTGGATATTCACATAAGCCCAGAGCAACTCATTACTGATCATATTGAAGGTCTCATTGAAGTTCCCGGCTCCTTACAGGTCATGGAATTTGGCCAAGGTGAACTAAATTTAGTAGCCGTAAAAGCCGTAGATGGAGGTCCTATGATTGGACACGAAATTGGGGATCTAAAAAAACACATGCCAAAAGTTGATTCAAGAGTGGCTGCCATTTTTCGAGATGGTCAATCAATTGTACCCACAGGGCAAACAACTATAAGTGCTGGAGATGAAGTGTTTTTCATATCAAAAAAAGGTGAAGCATCAAAGGTTGTAAATGAAATGCGAAAAAAAGAGGATCCATATAAAAATGTCATAATAGCTGGTGGAGGCAAGATAGGCAGTAGACTGGCGAAAAGAATTGAAAAAAATCACAGAGTTAAGATCATTGATTCTGACCACAACAGAGCAAAAAGATTATCGGAAAAGTTGGAACAAACTATAGTGCTAGAGGGCAATGTTTGCGACAAGCATTTGCTGCATGAAGAAAATATTGAAGGGACCGACGTATTTGCAGCTGTAACGAATGATGACGAAGCAAATGTTATGTCATGTCTGTTAGCAAAAGACATGGGAGCACACAAAGTTGTAGCGCTAATAAACAATCCAGCTTATGTAGATCTTGTTCAAGATAAGGGTATAGATATTGCTATTGCGCCCTCGCAAATAACAATTGGAACTTTTATTGCAGAAATTGAGGGAAAAGATGTAGTAAAGGTGCACTCATTACGCCGTGGAGCAGCTGAGGCAATCGAAGCTATTGCTAAAGAATCGCCTTCTGGAAAGGAAAGTAGCATCGGTAAAGAGCTAGGAGAAATTTCCTTACCAGAAGGAGCAACCATTGGTGCTCTAATAAGAGATAGTAAAGGAAAGATAGCGCATGATCACGTACATTTAAGGGAGAACGATCATGTTATCGTATTTTTAACGGACAAATCAGTCATAAAACAAGTCAAGGAAACCTTCTCTCCTCTATAGATATGAAGTTTCCATACACAACTAGTATTTTAGGAGCACTTTTGATGCTATTTAGCGGAGTTGCTCTTTTTTTTCCGGCATTTCTGGCTTACTTCTTGGATGAGAACGAATTTATCTATAACTTTGGTTTTACAGGCTTTATAACTTTTATTATTGGATGTTTTCTTTTTTTCTTGTCTTCAGAAAAGGATGGAGATCTAAGAACCAAAGACGGTTTTATTATAACTATTTATTTCTGGACTGTACTAGGGTTTTTCGGATCAATACCATTTTTTTTAGCGGGTTTAGAAGGAGTTTCATATGTAGATTCACTTTTTGAGTCGATATCAGGCTTAACAACAACAGGCGCGACAGTTTTAGTCGGTTTAGATGAAATGCCAAGGTCGTTACTTTTCTACCGTCATTTACTTCAGTGGCTGGGGGGCATGGGCATTATTGTCCTAGCTGTTGCGGTTCTTCCTTTATTGGGAGTTGGAGGTATGCAACTATACAAAGCTGAAACTCCTGGACCTCTTAAAGATGCGAAGCTCACTCCCAGAATTACTCAAACAGCGAAGGCTTTATGGTTTGTATATGTATTGATGACAATATCATGTTCAGTTTTATATAAATATTTCGGCATGAGTTGGTATGACGCAATATGTCATGCCTTTTCAACCATCTCAATTGGAGGCTTTTCTACACATGATGAGAATTTTGCATATTTTGAGAGCAGCAGCCTGAGATGGACTGCGATTGTATTTATGGTTATTTCAGGAGTAAATTTTGCACTCCATTACCTGGCATGGACAAAAAAAAGGCTGTTTCACTATTTTTATGACTCTGAAGTAAAGCTCTATCTATCACTATTAATTAGCACAGCATTTATAACTTATCTTACCCTCTACTATAGCAATAATATATATGATGAAATGATAGTAGATAGTGTGTTTCAAGCAGTCTCTATTGGAACAACTTCTGGTTTTCTGACTTCTAACTATTCTAATTGGCCCTTATTTGTTCCAATCATGCTTCTCATAGCAGCCTTTATAGGAGCTTGTGCAGGTTCTACTGGTGGTGGAATAAAGGTCATAAGAGCCCTTATCCTCTTAAGGCAGGGATCAAGCGAAATAACCAAGCTTATTCACCCCAATGCAGTTGTGACATTAAAGTTTGGCAAGAAATCATTAGATCCAAGGGTTTCAGAGTCTGTATGGGGATTTTTTGCGGTCTATGTGGCTACTTTTCTAATTATATTAATGTTTCTGTTGTCTCAAAACATGGATTTTCTAAGCGCATTCTCAGCAGTAGGAGCTACTTTGAATAATTTAGGTCCTGGACTGGGCGTTGTTGCGGAGAATTACAGGAATATATCAGATGCCTCCAAAATAGGACTTTGCATGGCGATGTTATTGGGAAGATTAGAAATATTTACAATGCTTTTGCTATTTACTCCAGCTTTTTGGAGGAATTAAGTGAATTATCACGTCTCGATTTGCTGTACATACTGATCATCAAAAGCTTAGAGGCAATTCCTTATAAAGTACTATTTTATACAGGTAAGGTTTTGGCCCGTTTACTATACTTATTTCCAAATAAGCATAAGAGAATCTCTAGGGCTAATCTTGAATTAGTCTTTTCTGACAAAACGCCCTCGCAAATTAATTCAGTATTAAAAGATAGCTTGTTTCACAGCATAATGAATTTTCTTGAAACAGGGCTTGTTTGGGGCAAGAAGGATTATAAAAAAAATAAGAAGTTTATAAATGTTGAAAATTTTTCTGAAATTGAAAATTCTTTATCATCAGGTAAAGGTGTTCTTCTCTTTACGCCCCACATCGGTAATATAGAAATTATCATTAATTTTCTTGGTCAGCATACAGATTGTACGATTCCTTATACTCCGCCAAAAAATAAAGACTTGGATAAAGTGATCACTGACTCAAGAAATAGCGCTGGTGTAAAAATGGTAGAGACAAATGTAGGTGGAATAAAAGAAATGCTATTAGCTTTAAATAATAAAAAATTGGTAGCAGTAGCTTCTGATCAAGTACCAAAAAGAGGTGCCGGAATAAGCTCAATATTTTTTAATAATGAAGTCTACTCCATGAATCTTTTACCAAAATTACAACAAAGAACTGAATGCGCTGCGCACTTTATGTATTGTGAAAGAAAAGAAAAAGGGGAAGGATTTATTATTCATTTCCATAACAAAATTGATTTTTCATCAGATGACAAAGAAGGGGTAGATAAAATGAATAACGAGTTTGAAAAATGTATAATGAAACTACCTGGACAATATGCTTGGGAGTATAAGAAATTTAAGAGGACAAAAAAAGCTTCCATATATGATAGATAATTCAACTATAGTAAGTACTCACTAACATTATGAATAATGCCTCAATGGAAGACTTAGTCTCTTTATGTAAAAGACGAGGTTTCATATATCAATCCAATGAAATTTATGGAGGTCTACAAGGCCTTTATGACTATGGCCCTTTAGGAGTTGAACTTAAAAATAATTTAAAAAAATCTTGGTGGAAATCCATGATATATGAAAGGGATGATATAGAAGGAATAGACTCGTCCATTTTAACCAACCCTCTTGTCCTTAAATATTCTGGACATGAAAACACGTTTACTGATCCTTTGGTCGATTGCAAATCTTGTGGTGAAAGATTCAGAGCAGATCAAGTACCAGATTATTGTAAGAAAGGAGATTTAACAGAGCCAAGGCAATTCAACTTAATGTTCAAAACGAATGTTGGGCCAATTGAAGATGGAAATTCCTTTGCCTACTTAAGACCTGAAACAGCTCAAAATATCTTTACGAATTTTAAAAATGTTCTAGATTCTAATCCTCACCCTCTTCCGTTTGGGATAGCTCAAATGGGTAAAGCATTTCGAAATGAGATAACTCCAAGAAACTTTATATTTAGAGTACGCGAATTTGAGCAGATGGAACTCGAATTTTTTGTAAAACCAGGTGAAGATGAGGAATGGCATAAAAAGTGGACTGATTTAAGGCTGCAGTGGTGGGAAGATCAGGGGGTAAGCAAGGAGAGCTTGGAGATATATCATGTTCCCGATGACGAGTTGGCACACTACTCTAAAGCTACTGTGGACATTATGTATAACTTTCCGCATGGTCTAGAGGAACTGGAAGGAATAGCCAACAGGACAGATTTTGATCTAGGATCCCACACTAGAGGCCAAAAAGACCTTAATATAGATGCAACTGTTACAGAAAATAATCAATCAAATGCAAAACTTGCTATACAAGACCTAGAAACTAAGAAATGGGTGGTTCCATACGTAATTGAGCCCTCTGCTGGGGTTGATAGAGGCTTTTTAGCTATTCTCAACGAAGCATATAAGGTTGAGAGTCTTGAAAACAATAAAGAAAGAACGGTTTTATCTCTTAAACCACATCTTGCACCTATAAAAATTGCTGTTATTCCTCTAAAAAGAAATGAAAATTCGATAGTAACGACATCAGTAGATCTAAAAAATGACTTACAGCGAACAATTGAAGGGCGAGTTCTTATAGAAAATACTGGTAACATCGGTAAAAACTACAGAAAACACGACGAAATTGGTACACCTGCCTGTATAACCGTCGATTTTCAAACTCTTGAAGACAATAGTGTAACTATAAGAGATAGAGATACAATGGATCAAACAAGATTGAAAATAGACGAAGTTAGAACCTTTTTAGAACAAAAATATAATATTTAGAGACCAATGGATGATATTTTAGTCTTAGACAGGGACGGGGTCATTAATGTTGACCTCATGACTTATGTGACAAGGCCGGAAGATTTTGAGCCTATTAAAGGCAGTTTAGAGGCTATTGCGCTTCTTAACAAACATGGCTTTAAAGTTGCGATTGCCACTAATCAGGCTTGCATTGAGAAAAAAATTATTACAGATGCTGATTTATTAAAAATTCACAACCACATGGAAGATCTGCTCAAAGAAGTCGGAGGGAAAATTGCTTACATCGCTTACTGTACTCATGCGCCTGAAACTAAATGTAAATGTAGAAAACCTGAGACTGGTCTCTTAGAAGATATTGAGAAGTCAATGGAAGTTGATCTCAAAGGAAAATATTTTATAGGAGACAAAGATTCGGATATTTTAGCAGGTAGAAGACATGGCTGCGTTCCTATGCTTATTAAAACTGGTAGTTATGGAGAGAAAGTGTATGGAACGGATATAAGTCCTCCTGATGAGCACTGTTTTAATAACCTTCTAGGAGCTGCAGAATATATTTTAAACTCTAAAAAGTGATTGTCATTAGATCGACTATTTTTTACCTTGGCTATTTGAGTTCAGGAATAATAGCAAGCTTGTTGGCGTGTATGATCGGGCCTTTTTTAGGACTGGAAAATAGACTAAAGCTTTTTTCACAATGGCCAAAGTTTGCTAATTGGTTTTTACATTTGTCTTGCGGCATTAAAGTAGAAGTTATTGGTCAAGAGAACTTACCAACTGAACCTTGTGTCATTGTTTCTAATCATCAAGGTCAATGGGAAACCTATTCGATGCAATACCTCTTTCACCCCATGTGTACCTTACTGAAAAAAGAATTGCTGTACATTCCACTTTGGGGGTGGGCTATGAAAATGTTAAATCCAATCGCAATTAATAGAAGCAAGCCTAAAGAGGCTATCTTGCAAACTCTTGAGGAGGGTTCAAATAGATTGAAAAATGGAATGTTTGTTTTATTGTTCCCAGAGGGAACCAGGGTCAAAGCTGGTATGGTTGGAAAATATGCAAGGAGTAGTTTTGAGTTAGCCAAAAGAAATGGCGTTAGGGTGTTGCCATTATGCCACAACTCAGGTGATTGCTGGCCAGCACATAAATTCATTAAAAAGCCAGGAAAAATTAAGTTAATAATTGGGGAGCCTTTTTATGTTGAAGATTCAAGGCAATCAGCAAGCGATGTAAGAAAGTGGGTAGAAAGAAAACTAAATTCTTAGACCAAACTAAACATCAAGATTAACAACGAGTTTTGCGTTTTCATCTATGAATTCTTTTCGTGGCTGAACTTCATCACCCATTAATGCCTCAAAAAGTGAACTGGCAGTTGCAGCATCATCTATTGTGACTTGACCAAGAATTCTCATGTCAGGATTCATGGTGGTATCCCACAGTTGTTCCGCATTCATTTCACCTAACCCTTTATATCTTGATTTTGTAAAAGACCTTTCAGAAATTTGTAATACCTCTTCTAGAGCATGTTCAAAGTTGTCAATGTATATCTGCTTGCCATTAATTTCAAAATGAGCATCTTTACTGAACATATCTGTCATATCTGCTCCGTGACTAGAAATATCTTTGTATGCCTTAGATTTAAAGAAACTTTTATTCAGATGCCATTCCGACTCTGTACCATGTTTTACTAAAGATATTCTAGGTTCTATTTCGTCTGAGCCCTCTCGGGATATAGTTTCAACTTTCCATGCCGATCCTTGTTCCGCTTTTTTGTTTAAGTACTCTTCAATACTTGATGTCCATTTTTTTAATGCCTTTTTATCATCTAATCCCTTAAGTTGGGCTGTATGCTTCACGCCTTCTAGCAACTCGACAGGATATATATGGGTTAAGCCCCTCAGAGTGCTTTGTATCTTTTCGTGTTGCGAAATAAATTTTCCAAGCGCCTGACCTGTAATTGATTCACCTTTCTTGTTTAATACAAGCTTTGCATCATCCAAAATTTCAGCAACTAGAAGTTCTCTTAATTCCGAATCATCCTTGACATAAGTCTCTTGTTTGCCTTTTTTAAGTTTATAGAGGGGAGGCTGAGCTATATAGATATACCCTTTTTCTATAAGTTCAGGCATTTGACGATAAAATAAAGTCAATATCAAAGTTCTGATGTGAGAGCCATCTACATCAGCATCGGTCATAATTATTATTCTATGGTATCTCAATTTCTCTTCTTGCCAGTCTTCTCCTTTTATCCCACAACCTAAAGCGGAGATTAAAATAATAATTTCTTCTGACGACAGAACCTTATCTAGTCTTGCTTTTTCTACATTGAGGATTTTGCCTTTCAGAGGAAGAATAGCTTGAAAATGTCTATCACGTCCTTGCTTTGCAGAACCTCCTGCTGATTCTCCCTCAACTAAATATATTTCGCTTTTAGCAGGATCTTTTTCTTGGCAATCCGAAAGTTTTCCTGGTAGGCCACCGCCTTCGAACACTCCTTTGCGCCTGGTAAGTTCTCTTGCCTTACGAGCAGCCTCTCTAGCTCTAGCAGCTTCTATTATTTTTGTAGCTATTAGCTTTGCCTCTGAAGGATTTTCCAAAAGATATTCTGTTAAGGCTTTATAAGTTTCTTGCTCAACTGCTGGTCTTACCTCTGAAGAAACTAATTTATCTTTGGTTTGTGAGGAAAACTTAGGGTCAGGGACTTTAACAGAGACAACAGCGACTAAACCTTCTCTGGCATCATCGCCTGAGGTAGATACCTTCTCTTTGTTCATCCCTTCCTTTTCCATGTAGTTGTTCAGTGTCCTTGTTAAGGCTGTCCTGAATCCTACCAAGTGAGTCCCCCCATCTCTTTGCTTAATATTATTTGTATAGCATTGAATGTGTTCTTGATAGCCATCATTCCATTGCAGTGATACCTCAATGGTTATACCGTCTGCTGCTTCTTTTACAAAATGGAATACAGAATTGACAGTTGTTCTTTTTGCATTCAAAAATGATACGAATTCTGCTAATCCGCCTTTGTGAAAAAATTCCTCCTGTTTAGAATTTCTCTCGTCAATTAAGATAATTTTAAGGCCTGCATTGAGATAAGACAGTTCTCTAAGTTTTGTTTCTAATACATCATACTGAAAAATAATATCTGAAAAGGTAGTAGGCGATGGCACGAATGTAACTTCAGTTCCGGTTTTGTCAGTTTTTCCTATTACTTTTAATTTTCCTTTTGGTGAACCATCCGCATATTCTTGCTCGTGTACTTTGCCACCCCTATGAATAGTTAGTTTTAAGTCTTGAGACAAAGCATTAACAACCGAAACACCTACGCCATGCAAACCTCCTGAGACCTTATAAGAATTATCATCAAACTTTCCACCGGCATGTAGCTTCGTCATGATTACCTCGGCCGCAGACACCCCTTCCTCATGCATATCAGTTGGAATACCCCTTCCATTATCCAAAACAGAAACGCAATCATCTGACAAGATTTTTACGGTTATCTCATCACAATGTCCTGCCAGCGCCTCATCAATTGAATTATCCACTATCTCGTAAACCATATGATGTAAACCCGTTCCATCATCTGTGTCTCCAATATACATACCTGGCCTTTTTTTGACGGCCTCTAGGCCCTTAAGGACCGTTATGCTGGAGGAATCATAAGACTCGGCTTCAGTTTTTTTTGTAGCTTTTTTTTGTGGCGTTTTGGTGGATTTAGGTGGTTTTGATGCAGAAGATTTTTTCTTGGTTGGCATTGGTATATTTTAATACATAATTAAACATTTATCTGTGTAAAGTTTGTCATTTTTTTAAAAGATTTATGCATCTCCTCACCCTCAATCCCTGTTAAAATTATTTGATTCTCTGATTCAAGAATCTTCATGACTATAGATGTTAGGTTGTTCAAATCTAGTTCAGACCCTAGGTCATCTATCATAAGAAGAGTTTCAGTGTCTACTAAGTCTTTTAAAAGCTGAATGCTTGACAAAAAAACTAACACAATCAATACCTTAAGTTGGCCTCGGGAAAGATTTGTGGAAGCTCTTTTATTTTTTACAGTAAATGTAAAATCCATTCTATGGGGCCCTTTCGATGTGTAGCCCAACGCAGTATCCCTCTCAAGACTTTCCAATAAAGATTCTTCTAGTTTCTTTGAGCGCTCCCACCCTTTCGAAAAAGTTAAACTTAATTTATCAAGGTAATTAAAAGAGCCACTGGAAACATTTTTCTCCATTGATTCTAAGGTATGTGCTTTAAAAACCTTAAAAAAGTTATATTGTTCCAGACTGAGTTTTAAACCTAATGCCGCTAATTTCTTGCTCCACAAGGAAACCTCTGAGCTAGAAAGCCTTTTCTTTAGCGACCTATTCCTTTGTTTAAGTGCTTTTTGGTAAGCATTATGCAATTTTTTTATCTCAGGTTTCACGTGGAACATAAGTTCGTTAAAAAACTCCCTTCTAATATCTGGTTCTCCATCTATCATTTTAAGGTTTTTCGCGAGCACAACCTGCAAAAAATACATCTCTCCCTTTTTTACAGGCAGCCCGCCAAGCGTTCTTTTTGAGAACAGTCTTTTATTAAGATGATTTTCAACTACAAGAGAAAGGTCTTTGCCCTTAACAATACCCCTTGAAGATAAATTATAAAATTCTTTGTCAGAATGAATACATTCTTTTGTTTCCTTTGATCTAAAAGAATTTCCAGTTAACAAAATATTTAATGATTCTAAAACTGTTGTTTTTCCTGAACCATTTTTACCTAATATAATATTTATTCCATCAGAGAACGTGAAAGTTTTATCCTGAAAAAGCCTAAAGTTCTTTAGGTGAAGCCTCTGAAGAGGCATTACAGCCTCATTGGCATAATGACATAAACGTCATCTTCAGAGTTTTGTTCCTTGATAATGCAACTAGAATCTTCGCCGTAGAATTCAAAAGAAACAGTTTCACTGTCTATAGAGTTTAGAACATCTATTAAATATCCTATATTGAATCCAACTTCAAGTTCAGAGCCATTATAGATCACATCTACTTCTTCTTCAGCTGATTCTTGTTCTGGGTTGTTAGCTGTAAGTTTAAGTTTATTCTTAGATAATTGGAACCTTACTCCTTTGTACTTTTCATTTGACAAAACAGATGCTCGAGAGAGCGCAGATTGAAGAACTTCTTTACTTATTTCCATAGGTAGCGGCTCCCCGGTTGGGAAAACTTTATTATATTCTGGATACTTTCCATCTATTAATTTGCTTGAAAAACTAAGATTTTCAGAGCGTACGTCTATGTAAGAGGCGCCTATTAGAAGCTCAACATTCCCCTCATTCGGTGAAAGAAGTTTTGTCAGCTCTAGAACTGCTTTTCTTGGAAGTATGTTTCTTATATCTAAATCTGCAGTATTTGTTGTGGTTGATGAAAGCGCCAATCTGTGCCCATCAGTTGCTACTCCAATTATCTTATTTCCTTCTATCTCTAAAAGCATGCCATTTAAATAATATCTCACATCTTGCGAAGCCATAGAAAATGATGTTTTAGACAATAATCGCTTTAAAACGCTAGACTCAACCATAACTGGTGTCTGCTCCTCATTAATTTCTATTTCAGGGAAATCGTCCGAAGAAATTGTTGCAAAATCAGCATTAAAATTACTTGAGCTAACGGTCAATTTACCGTTTGACAGAGAAAACTTAACACGTTCTCCTTCTGGCAAGGACCTACACAATTCTGACATTTTTCTTGCAGAAACTGTAGTTTCTCCCTCTTCTTGAATTTCAATTAAATCAGAAAAAGTTTTAATTTGTATTTCTAAATCAGTTGCAGTAACCTCTAGCTTTCCGTCAACTGTTTTTAACCTTAAATTTGCCAAAATAGGTATTGTTTGGCGCCTTTCAGCTACAGCCGCAGCATTTTGCAGAGAATCAACTATTTGTCCTTTTTCTGTGGTGAACTTCATATTTATATTATATAGTTAAAACCCTTAAAAGCTTTCTATAATCTTCTTCTATATCTAGGTTAAACGACCTAAGCTCATTTATTTTTTTACAAGCATGTATAACGGTTGTGTGATCTCTTCCACCAAAGGACTCACCTATTTCAGGCAAACTGTAATTTGTTAACTCTTTTGCTAAAAACATGGCCATCTGTCTTGGTCTGGCCACAGATCTGCTTCGTCTTTTGGAGAGGATGTCGCTTATTTTTATGTTGTAATAGTCGGCTGTAGTTTTTTGAATATTTTCTACACTCACCTGTCTTGCTTGTATGGCTAAAAGATCTTTTAAAGAATCTTTAATTAATTCAATAGTAATTGGTCTTCCTGTAAAGTTCGAATTTGCAATTACTCTTTTTAGGGCACCCTCTAGCTCTCTCACGTTCGATCTTACTTTTTGGGCTATAAAAAAGGCAGATTCTTCATTGAGCTCATGATCCATGGTCATTGCTTTGCTTAGGAGTATTGCAACTCTTGTTTCTAATTCAGGCGGCTCTATTACAACAGGCAAGCCCCAGCCCAATCTCGATTTCAATCTATCCTCTAATCCTTCTATTTCTTTAGGATACTTATCGCAAGTTAGTATCATCTGGCTTCCTTTTTCCAGTAAAGAATTGAATGTGTGAAATAATTCTTCTTGTGATTGTTCTTTTTTTGCAAAAAACTGAATATCATCAATCAATAGTGCATCTAAAGATCTATAGTGTTGCTTAAATTCATTAATTGCTCCTAATTGTAGTGATTTTACCATATCACTTACAAACTTCTCTGAATGAACATAGGCTATTTTCTTATTAGGATCTTGTTTCAAAATCTCATTTCCAACGGCGTGCATAAGGTGAGTTTTTCCCAGTCCCACGCCGCCGTATATAAATAGGGGGTTATATGAATTTTTAAGACCATCACCTATTTGTCTAGAGGCGGCCAATGCAATATGGTTGGACTTACCTTCTACAAATGTTTCAAAAGTGAAATTACCAATTAGGTTGTTTTTCTTAGGAACCTTAGCAGACTGGGTAGTTCTGGTTGTTGTTTCAGATGTATTTCTATCGCTTCTTAGAGTTTCATCAGGGCTTTTGTCATGATAGTCAATAAAAATTTCAAAATTAAGATTAAAGTCTCTCATTCTGGTAATGGCTCTTAATCTCTCTTTAATAGTTGTTCCGTAATTGTCTTCAACCCAATCAGATATAAATTTATTTGGAGCCAAAACGCTGTATGAAAGGGGGTTTGAGCCATTATTTTGTTCTAGAGTAAGTGGTGCAATCCATGTAGAATACTCCTCAACAGGCAAATCTCTTTCTAAAGTTTTCTTACATTCTCCCCAAAAGTGCAATTCAGTCATAAAATTGATTATATATAGATTAGCAAAGTTATCCACAGAATAAACACAGATATTTATTGTGGATAACTTGTTAATATATTGTTTCAATCATTTTGCTTGTTTTAAGTCAACAAAAACTCTATCATTCGCAACCGATTACCTTTTAAGCACTATGAAAAGAACATATCAGCCGAGTAAAATCAAACGAGCCAGAACTCATGGCTTCCGTTCAAGAAACTCTACTCTCGGAGGTAAAAAGGTGCTTAGCAATAGAAGGAAAAGGGGGAGGCTTTCCCTAACTGTCTAAATGGGCCCTAAGCGCTCCATATCATCTAAAGAAGGTTTTGGTGATATTTTCGAAAGTCCCGATCAAAAACACTCCACCAAAAACATATTGATTCTTTCAAAAGATAATGCCTTAGGTTTTTCAAGGATAGGGGTGGCGATTAGGAAAAAGGATAATAAGCTTGCTGTAGACCGAAATAATATAAAGAGAAAAATAAAAGGAAGTTTTCTTGCAAAGGTTTTAGAATTGCCACATAAAGATTTTGTTGTATATGTAAAAAAAAATTTAAAAGGAAAAGAAGGGGAGCTTAAAAAAGATTTAGATAAAATCTGGGGAAAGTTTATAGTCAAAGATGATTAACAAAACACTTATTAGAATTATAAAATTTTACCAAAGGTATTTAAGCCCATTGTTAGGTCAAAGCTGCAGGTTCCATCCCACCTGTTCTCAGTATGCGCTGGAAGCTTTGAAGGTTCATGGGACTTATCGAGGCTCTGTCTTGGCCATTAAAAGAATAATTAGGTGTAATCCTTGGGGTGGTAGTGGAATAGATAATGTACCTGGAGAATCAGAGCATGGACGTAGTTAAAACATTCTTGATAATAGGAATCGGCCTTACACTTTATTATCTTCTTTTGCAATGGCCGACAAATAACGACATCTATGATGTATCTTCTCAAGAACAAACAGAAATCAAGTCTTTTAATGATAGTGAGCGTTCACTTTCAGAACCTCTTGCCCCTCTTTCACAGGCAAATCAGGAGCCGGTTGGAGTTGCCGCCCAAGAGCTTAATTATTTTGAAATACAAAATAATGATTTGTCTTTATTGGTTGAATCGAGAACAGGGAGGTTCGAGTTTTCGAGTTTAAAAAACATCGCGGAAGAGAAAGGGTCGGGGGAAAGGTTCAACATATTTGGAAAAACCTATGACACAAACTCCGGAAGAGAAAATGTGTATTTTGCTAACAGTGGTTTTTACACTCGGACCCAAGGATATTTAAATCCACAATTTGAAAAAATTACGGAGCAATCTGGTGAAGGAAATTTAAAAGTTTATATTCTTGAAGGTACGTCTGGTGGGTTAAATTTTTCTAGGAAAATAGAGATTGAAAACACAGGTTATTCTTTAAAAATTGAAGACAAGGTTAACTCTCTTTTGGGTGAAGATGTTTCAATTACGCCTTATGTGGTTATTGAAAGAGACGGCTCGGCAGTAGAAGAGAGCGGTTTAATGTATACCTATCTTGGTCCTGTCTTTTCATCAACAAAAGATACTTATGAAAAATATGATTTTGATGACATAAGGGAATCTTCATATCAGAATAGGTCGGCAGGAGGCTGGGTTGCTTTAATACAACATTATTTCTTGTCTGCATGGATTCCTGATCAAAATGAAGAATATCTCTACCAGGGAAGGTATGGGGAAAACTCTGGAAGATACTCCTTAGGTTACACCTCCAGAGATTCTATTCTTTCTTATGGCGAGACAGTATCAACAAACAATACTCTTTATGTAGGCCCAAAACTACCTAAACAGCTTGTCGAAATCGAGGAAAACCTTGATTTAACCGTAGACTACGGATTTTTATGGTGGTTAGGTAAGCCTATGTATTGGTTTTTAGACCTCGGACACAGCCTTTTTAATAACTGGGGTCTGGCGATTATCTTTCTCACTGTTGCCTTGAAGCTCTTAACCTGGCCCCTTTCAGCGAAAGCCTATGTGTCGATGGGTAAGATGAGGGAATTAGCACCCAAAATGCAGCTTTTACAAGAGAAACACGGAGATAACAGGCAAGCCATGAGTCAAGAGTTAATGGAAGTGTACAAAAAAGAAGGTGTAAACCCGCTTGGGGGCTGCTTGCCTATGTTGGCTCAAATGCCCTTTTTCCTGGCTTTCTATTGGGTTTTACTCGAAACCGTTGAATTAAGACACTCTCCCTTCTTTCTGTGGATAGATGACTTGTCGGCCATGGATCCTTACTTTATTCTCCCTATTCTTAACGGGGCTGGCATGTACCTTTCTCAAAAATTAACACCCACTCCGCCCAATGCGGACCCGATGCAGGCCCAGATGATGAAGTTCTTTCCTCTGGTTTTTGCAGTTATTTTTGCGTGGTTCCCGTCAGGCTTGG
Source organism: uncultured SAR86 cluster bacterium (assembly GCA_902618945.1). Classification (GTDB taxonomy): domain Bacteria; phylum Pseudomonadota; class Gammaproteobacteria; order Magnimaribacterales; family Magnimaribacteraceae; genus Magnimaribacter. Next base: position 17,699 of record CACNCK010000011.1, on the reverse strand, counting down.
TTTTATATTGGCTTGTAAATATGGTTATTCAAATATTTCAACAGTGGTGGTATTCGAGAGGTACCAAGTACGGAACTGGGTCTGTTGGCTCTGGCTAATGAGCTCTATCGGCGTTGAGTAAAAATAGAACTATTATTGCTCCTGCCACTGTTCCAGGGAGGGGTGGTGTTTCAATAATTAGAATGTCTGGAAAGCTTTCTAAGAGCATAGCTGAAAGTATGTGCGGGGAACTGGCAGATGCCTGGCGCTTCAAGCGCTGTTCTATAAAGTCACGCGGCGGATCTAAAATAGATGATGGTATGGTTGTTTTTTTTAAGTCTCCTAACTCTTACACTGGGGACGACGTGGTTGAGTTCCATTGTCATGGAAATCCAACCATAGTGAATTTAGTGATAGAAGAGGCTGTTGATCTTGGTGCAGTAGTAGCTGAGCCAGGAGAGTTTACAAAAACTGCATTTCTAAACGAAAAAATTGACCTTGTTCAGGCCGAGTCTGTAGCTGATTTAATAAACGCTCAAAGCAAAACGGCTGTTGTAGCAGCTAACTCGTCCCTTTCAGGGGAGTTTTCGGAACAAATAAGCTTTTTGCTTGATGGTATTGTTAAAGCAAGGGTTGTTGTTGAGGCAAATATAGATTTTCCTGAAGAGGAGATTGATGTTTCGGTTCTTGAGTCTGTCAAAGAGGAGCTCCAGGACTTTCATGCCGAGATTAATGAATTACTATCTCGTGTAAAAGAAGGGGTAAAGTTAAGAGATGGTTATTCAGTTGCTATTGTGGGACCTCCGAACGCCGGAAAATCTTCTTTATTAAACCTCTTGGCTAAGGAAGAGCTGGCAATTACTTCTAAAGTTCCTGGAACTACGCGCGACCTGGTGAAAACATCTGTGAATATCGGGGGCGTCCTCATAGAGTTTGTTGATACAGCCGGAGTCAGGCATGACCCTGAAGGGCCTATTGAAGAACAGGGTATACAGAGATCAAAAGAAGTTATCAAAAAGTCAAACTTGTGCCTATTGGTTCAAGATGCAACAACCGTTCAGGGGTTTGATGTGGGCTTGGGTGATTTTTTGACTGTGTTGAATAAGTCTGACTTGCTTGAAGGTAGGTTCTCCAATACAGACAACACATTCTATTTATCGTGCTCTACTGGCCAGGGGGTAGAGGAATTACTCAAAGCTTTAATTGCAAGATTAGGAATAGACGAGGGAGAGGAAACTGTATTTCTGTCTAGACAAAGACATGAGATTTCTTTAAGAAGTGGGGGTCTTTTTTTAGAAGAGGCCATAATGTCGTTGAGTGAAGGACAGGTATTAGAGTTGGTTGCAGAAAGTTTGAGGTCTGCCCATTCGGCCCTTGGTGACATCATAAGGCCTATGAGCGCGGATGACCTTCTGGGTGAAATTTTTTCGGAGTTTTGTATAGGTAAATAACTGTTCAAACGCTGTTGAAAAACATTTTTGTTTTGTGTCTATTTTTTTTATTAACTGAATATACAGATAAATTGAGAACATATATTTTGGTTTTTTACAGCTTTCGCATCCAAGGAATATGAATAAAATTAAAGGGTCGTGCCAGTTTTCCACAGGCTTTGTGGTCCCCAATAATAATGAACTAAGTTAAAATATATGATTCAAGAAAAACAAAATATTTTTTATTAATTGTGAATAAATACGATGTTATAGTCATAGGTGGGGGGCACGCAGGTGTTGAAGCTGCAGATGCATGTTCTAGGTTTGGCGTAAAAACTTTACTTATAACTCATGATAAATCCAAGACAGGTGAGATGTCATGCAACCCCGCAATTGGAGGCATTGGCAAAAGTCACCTTGCAAAGGAAGTTGATGCCCTTGGTGGTTTGATGGCAAGAGCAGCGGATAAGGCTGGCATACACTACCGAGTTCTTAATTCTACAAAAGGGCAAGCCGTAAGGGCTACTAGAGTGCAAACTGATAGAGATCTTTACAAGGCTGCAATACAAGACTTTTTGTCTTCTTCTCCCAACCTCACAATTAAAGAGGGCTCAGTCGTCGACCTGGATATTAAGAATTCAACCATTAAGTCTGTAATAACTGAAAAGGGTGAGAAAATATTTTCCAATTCAGTAATTCTAACAACCGGAACTTTTCTGGGAGGTGTAATGCATACTGGTCTGGAGCAATCTTCGGGCGGACGAATCGGAGATCCCTCTAGCGATAAACTAGCTCAAAAACTTAGAGGTCTTAGTTTAAAAGTTGGCAGATTAAAAACAGGAACACCTCCCAGACTTAACAAACACTCCATAGATTGGTCTCTTCTTTCACCACAACCAGGCGACACTCCAACACCACTTCTTTCTTATACTTCTCAAGCCAGCGAAAGACCTGAGCAGCTAAATTGCTACATGACACGCACTAACCAAAAAACACATCAAGTAATATTGAATCACCTTGACGAATCACCCATGTACTCGGGTCTGATCGAGGGTGTAGGACCAAGGTATTGCCCTTCTATTGAAGATAAAGTTATGAGATTTTCTGAAAGAGACTCTCATCAGATATTCGCAGAGCCGGAAGGACTCAATTCAGATCTTATTTATCCAAACGGTATTTCAACAAGCCTACCTCTGAAGGCCCAAAAAGAGCTTATAAAATCTATTAAAGGTTTTGAAAATGCAAAAATAGTAAGACCCGGATATGCAATAGAGTATGATTTCTTTGACCCCACAGGCTTAAAACACTCTTTAGAAACAAAGACGATTTCAGGTTTATTTTTCGCAGGTCAAATTAATGGAACCACAGGATACGAAGAAGCAGCAGCTCAAGGCATAGTTGCAGGAATTAACGCATCACTTCGGGCAACGAATCAAGAAGCATTCGAATTACAAAGAGATGAGGCTTATATTGGGGTATTGATAGATGATTTGGTAAGCCTTGGCACAAAAGAACCTTATAGAATGTTCACAAGCAGAGCGGAATATAGACTGATACTAAGAGAGGACAATGCAGACATGCGTTTAACAGAAAAGGGGAGAAAGCTAGGTATAGTGTCCGATTTATTGTGGCAAAAATATCAAGACAAAAGAGATGCTACAAACAAGGAAATCCTGAGATTAAAGAAAGACAAACTTAAGCCAAACACGCCCGAAGCCAAAAAAATAAAAAAACAAACGGGTGAGGGTATTTCAAGCAATATTAGCCTTTTCGAAATATTAAAACGCCCCAAAGTTCTTCATTCACACTTACCAAAAGGGGAAATCACGCTTGCTCCAAATGCTGTTGATGAAATAGAAGCTTCTATTAAATACGAGGGCTACATAAAGAGACAAAAAATTGATATAGAGAGACTCCAAAGGAATGAAAATACACCAATTCCAAAACACATAAATTACGAGAAAGTTGTTGGGCTTTCTAACGAAGTAAAACAAAAATTATCTGAAGCAAGGCCGGAAAGCTTGGCACGAGCCTCAAGACTACCCGGAGTAACTCCGGCAGCAATCTCTTTGCTGATGATCTACTTGAAAAAGGAAAGAAAGGCCGTTGGGTAAAGATCAAACAAGCCAATTGGCAGACTATAAAGCCCACCTAATTGCATGGAGCAAAACTCACAACCTAATATCAAAAAAACAAGCCCACAACATCGAGTCTCATATAGCAGACTCTTTGGTAATTTCCTCTTCATTAAACAAAAACATAGTTGACTTGGGGAGTGGGGGCGGGTTTCCGGGCATACCTCTTGCAATCACTAATCCCGACAAGGAATTCTATTTGATTGAAAGCAACAGCAAAAAATCATCGTTTTTATTAAGCACCACTTCTCGCTTGGGACTAGATAATACAAGAATCATAAATCAAAGAATCGAAAAAGTAGAAACAAAAACCCTTCCCGAATCATTTGACATAGTCTGTAGGGCAGTAGGCTCTACAGAATTTATCATTAGCTTAACAGCTCCCTTACTCCAGAAAAAAGGAGTAGAGCTCAAGCTTATGAAAACCCAAAAGCAGTTTGATCAAGAAAAAATACCACAAGGTTACCTGTTAAAAAAAATTGAAAAATTTCCTTCGAAAGCGAAAGACAAGACGCGTATCTTGGTTACAATAGAAGCAGAACAAAACAATGGTTAATACATTAGTTATAGCAAACCAGAAAGGAGGCGTTGGCAAGACAACCACCGCTGTAAATCTAGCAGCCTCTCTGAGCGCAATGAAAAGAGCCGTCCTCTTAGTTGACCTTGATCCGCAGGCAAACGCCACCACCGGATCTGGTATAAAAAAGTGCGATCAAACCAAAGGGTCTGCTGCAGCTTTAATGGGAACACAAGGTGAGGTGATTTTTGGAACAGAGCTGGGTTACGACATTATGCCGTCTGGTCCGGAGCTAATTGCCGCGGAATCCTTCTTAAGAGGGGGTGGGGACCAAGAAAGAGCTCTATTAAACTACTTAACCGACATTAATGAAAAGTACGACTACATAATAATCGATTGCCCGCCTTCTCTAAATTTATTAACACTTAACGGGTTAAGAGCTGCCAAAGACTTATTAGTTCCGATGCAGTGTGAATATTTTGCCCTCGAAGGCTTGGCTGGACTGTTAGAGACCGTAGGACAGTTAAACGATAGCACCGGCCACAACCTCCAATTGAAAGCCGTTGTAAGGACCATGTTTGACCCTCGCAACAAGCTCGGCCAACAGGTAACATGGGAGCTACAAAAACATTTTTCCAGCGAACTGTACTCAACAGTTATTCCTAGAAACATAAAATTAGCAGAAGCCCCTAGTTTTGGTAAGTCCGTTCTGTCTTATGAGCCGAATGCTAAAGGCTCTTTGGCTTATCTTGCCTTGGCCGGAGAATTGATTAGCAAGATGGAAGAACAGTATGGCGATAACGTTCATGAACAAAGACAAGTCTAGTTTAGGCACCGGACTAGACTCTCTTTTGGGAGGTAGACCAAAGTCAGATGGGGTTTCAGTTGCCCAGATTCCCTTAGATGATCTTGCTCCTGGGCAGTATCAACCAAGGACAAAAATGCACAAGTCTACTCTTGAGGAGTTATCTCAAAGCATAAAAGAACAAGGAATCCTTCAGCCATTGATTGTAAGAAGGCTGGCCTCCGGAAGGTTTGAGATAGTTGTTGGTGAGAGAAGGTGGAGGGCGGCTCAACTCGCCGGCATTAGTTCCGTTCCAGCCATCATAAGGGATCTTAATAACGATGAAACTGCCAAAATTGCTCTAATAGAAAACCTTCAAAGAGAGGATCTTAATGCTCTTGACCAAGCCAAGGGTCTTTTGAGGCTTCAAGGAGAATTTAATCTCTCGCAAGAAGAGCTTGGGGCAGCAGTTGGAAAATCTCGTTCAACAGTAACCAACCTCTTGAGGCTTCTGTCGCTTAGTCCCGAAGTTCAATCTTTATTAGAAGAGGGAAAAATTGAAATGGGCCATGCTAGAGCACTTTTAACACTCACTGAAGACGCTCAACTTCAATGTGCAAAGAGAGTGGTTTCAGAATCGCTTTCAGTAAGAGAATGTGAAGCCATTGTTGGAGGTTTATCTGGTAATAAAAAAAAGAGCGCTAAATCAAAAACCCAACGAGACCCCAATATAGTGTCGCTTGAAAAAGAATTATCTGAAACACTCGGCTCGCCTGTAGAAATAAAACATAGCAAGAAGGGCTCTGGTAAAATAATAGTAAGTTACAAAAATCTTGATACTCTAGAGGGTGTGTTAGATAAATTAAAATCTTAAAAAAGTAACAAATTCTTCTTTCACTAAAGCCCTTCCGTAACTATAATTGCCGCGCCCAATGAAATCCCGATGGCTAGTAAAGAACTTAACTCAACAGATTATATAGAACACCACCTTACCAACTTAACGTATGGTAAATGTCCTGATGGAACATGGAGCTTTGCTGAGGTTCACGGAAAGAGTCAGGTTGCGGGCACTGAAGCTAGTTGCAACATCAATGAAATGGGCTTTTGGGCCTTTCAGGTAGACACTTTGTTTATGTCAGTTCTCTTGGGTATGGGGATGATATTTTTTATGAGAAGAGTCGCGAAAAATGCCAGCTCATGCAAACCAGGACGAATCCAAAATGCGGTGGAATACCTAGTTACTCTGGTAAGAGACCAAGTTCAAGATAACTTTACTGCCGACAAAAACCCCCTAATGGGACCTCTGGCGCTGACCATCTTTGTTTGGGTTTTTTTAATGAACCTAATGGACCTAATTCCGATTGATCTTGTTCCTTGGATGGCGAATGGGTTTACTGCGCCAAATGCTGAGGGCGGAGCAATACATTACTTTAAGGTATTACCTGTAGCAGATATCAACGCACCGATGGGCATGGCATTGGGCGTCTTAATCTTGATTCATTATTACAGTATCAAAAAGAAAGGGCTCGGTGGCTTCTTGGCAGAATTGACTTTCCAGCCCTATGGTAAGTGGATGGCGCCGATAAACGTTATATTCGAAATACCAGGATTTTATGCGAAACAATTAGCTTTGGGCTTAAGGTTATACGGAAACCTTTTTGCCGGAGAAATGATCTTTATATTAATAGCATTATTTTTTGGAGGTTTCTTTAGTTCAATCACAGGAGTCCTTGCAGGTGTTGCAGGGCTTGCACTCAACTTTATTTGGGCCGTATTTCATATTTTGGTTGTTATATTACAAGCATTTTTATTTATGGTTTTAACCCTCGTATACCTTCAACAGGCACACGAGCATCATTAATTTTTTTATTTAAGGAGAATAAAATGGAAGAAGCAGAAGCTATAAGAAGGGTCGCAGGAGCCCTACTGACAGGAGGAGGCGCAATTGGTGTCGGAATCGGTGTTGGTTTAATTACTGCAAAATACCTAGAAGGAATCGCAAGACAGCCAGAACTTCAGCCCTACCTTTTTACACAGCTGCTAATTGGTATGGGTCTAGTAGATGCGATACCCATCGTCTCGCTTGCGATCGGTCTTCTATTCTTATTCACATAAAAATAAGCTCGGAGTTTTGTAAATGAATTTTAACGCCACATTATTTGGACAGCTTTTAGCCTTTGTATTTTTTGTGTGGTTCACCATGCAATACGTCTGGCCTTATATTCTTGAAGCTCTTGAAGAGAGAGAAAAAGAAATATCTGATGGATTAGAGGCTGCCAGCCGAGGAAAGCGAGAGCTTGATGAAGCTCATCAGAAAAAAGCTGAAATTTTAGAAGAGGCCAAGAAAGAAGCTGCTGATTTAGTCAACCAGGCAAATGCTCGAGCAAATCAGCTGGTGGAGGATGCAAAATCTGCTGCACACGAAGAAGCTGAAAGGATAAAAGTTTCTGCTCAAAGCGATTTAGATCAAGCCGCAAAAAGAACCAAGGAAGAATTAAGGTCTGAAGTAGCGGCCCTAGCCGTTGCGGGGGCTGAAAGAATACTAGGCTCAGAGATTGATAAAGACAAAAACTCACAAATTATCGATCAAATAGCTCAGGAGTTATAACTTTGAATTTCGAAACCATAGCAAGACCATACGCCCAAGCGATCTATGACCACTCTAAAGGGTGGGAAAAAGATCTTGAGCAGCTTGAGCTTGCTCTAGAGACACCTGAAGTACAACAGCTGATAGATTCTCCTAAGCTTGCTTATAAGGAAAAGACTGAAGCGTTCCTCTCTTTATTTGAAGGCCAAATTGAAAGCAAAACCAACAACTTCATTAAAGTGTTAGGCGAGTCCAAAAGAATTTCACTTCTTCCACACATCTCCAAAGAATACAGAAAGTTGTTATCGGGAACACAAGGCTCTAGCGAGGTTTTCATTACATCTGCGTTTGAGTTGACAGATGAGCAATTAAAAAAAGTTACAAACTCTCTAAAAGGAAGATATGGAGATTCATTAACAGTGGAACAAGTAGTAGATAAAAGTTTAATAGGTGGTTTTTCTATCAAATGCGGTGACGAAGTTACAGATTACAGCATTAAGGGAAAGCTTGAAAAATTAAGAAATCAAATCAAATAAAAAAATGGAAGAATTAAACCCATCAGAAATTAGTCAGGTCATCAAGCAGAAAATTGATGCTCTCGATACCGTATCCACACCTAGCAATGAAGGCACAATCGTTTTCCTTGCAGACGGTATTGCAAGAATATACGGTCTTGGTGAAGTCATGAATGGTGAGCTTATAGAGTTTGAGCATGGCGTCATGGGAATGGCGCTTAATTTAGAGGTTGACTCTGTTGGGGCTGTTATCTTGGGAGATTATAAGTTACTGGCAGAAGGCGGCTCTGCTAAGTGTACTGGAAGAATTTTAGAGGTCCCCGTTGGAGATGCTCTTATGGGAAGGGTTGTGGACGCACTAGGTAATCCAATTGATGGTAAAGGCGAAGTGCAGACAAATCAAACTGCCCCAGTAGAGAAAGTCGCTCCTGGAGTTATTTCAAGAAAGTCTGTAGATCAACCGGTGCAACTGGGTATAAAGGCCGTTGATAGCATGGTTCCAATTGGAAGAGGTCAGCGTGAATTGATCATTGGAGACAGACAGACCGGCAAAACCGCTATCGCCATTGATGCAATAATCAATCAAAAAGACACTGGCGTTAAGTGCATATACGTAGCAATAGGTCAAAAGCAATCTTCAATTGCTCAGGTAGTTAGAACTCTTGAGCAGTATGGTGCAATGGAAAACACAATTGTTGTAGTGGCTGCGGCGGCTGACCCAGCACCAATGCAATATATTGCCCCTTTTGCAGCCTGTTCCATGGGCGAGTATTTCAGAGATAGGGGTGAGGATGCTCTGATTATCTACGATGACCTTTCTAAGCAAGCTGTTGCATATAGACAGATGTCTCTTTTGCTAAGAAGACCGCCCGGAAGGGAGGCTTATCCCGGTGACGTTTTCTACCTTCACTCAAGATTACTAGAAAGAGCTGCAAGAGTGAACGAGGAATATGTTGAGAGTCACACAAATGGTGAGGTGAAGGGAAAAACCGGCTCACTGACTGCACTACCAATCATCGAAACTCAGGCTGGAGACGTTTCGGCGTTTGTTCCTACGAACGTAATTTCTATAACCGATGGACAAATTTTCCTCGAGTCCTCTTTATTTAGTTCAGGATTAAAGCCAGCCATGGATCCTGGTATTTCAGTTTCAAGGGTAGGTGGTGCCGCTCAGGTTCCAATAATTAAAAAGCTTGGTGGAGGAATTAAAACAGCCCTTGCTCAATATAGAGAGTTAGAGGCCTTTGCCCAATTTGCTTCAGATCTTGACGAGGCATCCAAAGAGCAATTAGAGCACGGTGTAAGGGTTACAGAACTGACGAAACAAGATCAGTTCTCACCAATGTCTGTAGCTGAAATGGGCCTAATGCTTTACACGGCCAATGAAGGGTATCTTAGGCAGGTTGAGGTCGAAAAAATCAAAGACTTTGAAAAGAGCTTGATAGCCTATATGAATTCCGAGCATAAAGATCTTATGGACAAGGTATCTGAGACCGGAGAATACGGAGATGATATCCAAAACGCATTTAAAGAAGCCTTAGACAAATTCATGGAAACACAAACCTGGTAGGGATGAATGGCTAACAGTAAAGAAATAAAAGTACAGATCGCCAGCATAGGTAATACTCAAAAGATTACCAGCGCAATGGAGAAGGTCGCTGTTAGCAAAATGAAAAAGACTCAAGACAAGATGCTTAAAGGCCGCCCTTACAGAGATCGTATGCTGGGCGTGATTAGTCACCTTGCCAAAGGACAACCAGAGTACAAGCCCAAGTACATGGAAGAGAGGGATGTAAAGAAGATCGCCATTATAGTTGTTAGCTCTGACAAAGGTCTCTGTGGTGGGCTTAATGCCAATCTGCTAAGAGATGTAACCCGCTTCGCTTCTGAACAAGCCTCTTCTGGAAAAGAAATTTCATATTCCCTGATTGGAACTAAAGCTCAATCTTTCTTTAGATCATTTGGCGGAAATGTAATTTCTGCAACAGAAAAACTGGGGGATGACCCCTCCATTGAGCAGCTGGTCGGTTCTATGAAAATTTTATTAGATGCTTTTTCTGAGGGCGAAATAGACAAGGTCTATTTGGCTAGCAATAGCTTTGTAAACACCATGACCCAAGAGCCAGAAATAAATCAACTTCTACCTCTAAGTAAGATTGAGGATGAAGAAGATGAGGGCTCTAATAAAGAAGCCCCAAGATGGGATTATATATACGAGCCCGATGACTCAAGACTTTTGTTAGACGGCTTAATGGAGAGATATATAGAGTCTCTTCTTTATCAGTCTGTGATAGAAAATATAGCGTGCGAACAGGCTGCCAAGATGGTTGCTATGAAAAGCGCAACAGATAACGCAGGATCTCTCATTGAGGAACTGCAACTTGTTTATAACAATGCCAGGCAGGCAGCAATTACTCAGGAAATATCTGAGATAGTTGCAGGTGCTGAGGCAATTTAATACTGGAAATAAATATGAGTAATGGAACAGTAATACAAATAATTGGAGCGGTAATTGACGTCGAGTTTCCAAAGGAAAACTTACCTAAAATCTATGACGCCCTAACTGTTGATGAAACGGGACTTGTTTTAGAAGTGCAACAGCAATTGGGTGACGGCGTTGTAAGGACAATTGCAATGGGTGCTTCAGAAGGGCTCAAAAGAGGTGTGTCAGTTACCAATACTGAAAATCCAATATCTGTTCCAGTTGGTGAAGCAACACTTGGAAGGATTATGAATGTGCTAGGTGAGCCAATAGATGAAAAGGGTCCTGTAGATGCAAAATCTGCAATGCCGATACATAGAAATCCGCCTTCATATGAGGAGCAAGCAGAGACAACGGAACTGTTAGAGACGGGCATCAAGGTAATTGATTTAATTTGTCCTTTCGCTAAGGGTGGAAAGGTTGGTTTATTTGGTGGTGCCGGAGTTGGAAAAACGGTAAATATTCAAGAGTTAATAAGAAATATTGCTTATGAGCATAGTGGATATTCGGTTTTCGCCGGTGTGGGCGAGAGAACTCGTGAAGGAAATGATATGTATCATGAAATGATTGAGGGAGGCGTTTTGGATAAGGTTGCTCTTGTGTACGGACAAATGAACGAGCCTCCTGGCAACAGACTTAGAGTTGCTCTTTCTGGACTGACAATGGCAGAAAACTTTAGAGATGAAGGTCGAGATGTTCTTTTATTCGTAGATAATATCTATCGATACACTTTGGCTGGAACAGAATGTTCAGCCTTGTTAGGTAGGATGCCGTCTGCGGTTGGATATCAGCCTACACTTGCAGAAGAAATGGGTGTTCTTCAAGAAAGAATTGCTTCCACTAAAACAGGATCAATCACCTCTGTTCAGGCGGTCTATGTTCCTGCAGATGATTTAACTGATCCCTCACCAGCTACAACATTCGCTCATTTAGATGCGAACGTGGTTTTATCAAGGCAAATTGCTTCTTTAGGAATTTATCCTGCTGTTGATCCTTTAGATTCAAACAGCAGACAGCTAGAGCCTGCAATCGTAGGTCAGGAACACTATGATGTTGCCAATGCCGTAAAGCAACAGCTGAATAGATATAAAGAATTAAAAGACATCATCGCTATCTTAGGAATGGATGAGTTATCCGAAGATGACAAGTTAGTGGTTGCCAGAGCAAGGAAAATAGAGAGATTCCTGTCTCAACCTTTCTTTGTGGCAGAAGTATTTACCAATGCTCCAGGAAAATACGTGCCACTTAGTGAGACGATTCGAGGGTTTAAAGGGATTGTTAATGGAGACTATGACGATATACCTGAGCAAGCTTTTTACATGACAGGTAATATTGATGAGGTTGTTGAAAAGGCCAAAACTGAAGCCGCTTAATCTATGTCAACTATTCAGTGCAATATAGTTAGCCCAGAAGGAGAGCTTTTCTCTGGACCCGTCGAACTCTTGAGTGCTGAAGGTGGTGCTGGTGAAATTGCTATTACACCGAGACATGCTCCGCTTCTAACAAACCTAAAGCCCGGTCCTGTTAAGCTAGTGTTGGAGGGAGGAGAAGAAGAGATATTTTTTGCTTCAGGAGGATTCCTAGAAGTGCAGCCTGGAGAGGTAACCCTTTTAACAGATGTTGCCGAGAGAGCTGATGACATAGACTCAGCAGCCGCTGAAAGAGCAAAAGAATTAGCAGAAAGAGAACTGGAAGATCAAAAATCAGAAATGGATTATTCCATGGCATCAGCACAACTAGCTGAGGCAGCTGCCAGGTTAAAAGCCTTGCAGAAACTGCGCAAGAAGTAGTTAAATAAGAAAAACCACTTGGGGCGAATGCGCCATTGTTCCAATGAATATAGATTTTATAATTTTAGCTGCCGGTAAAGGCACAAGGATGGGGGGAGATTCTCCCAAAGTGCTTGCGAGTTTAGCAGGCAAGCCCATGATCCAGCACCTTATCGATACGGTCGATTCATTCCAGAACTCTAATACTTCAATTGTGGTTGGTTATAAAGCCAACGAGGTTGAAACAGATCTCGTTTCTCAAAAAAAACTTCGCTTTGTAAAACAAAAAAATCAGCTAGGAACAGCTCATGCTGTTAAGCAAGCACTGCCCAATATCAGAAAGAATTCTGTAGCTGTAATCCTTTACGGCGACGTTCCCCTGGTAAAAAAGAATACATTAAACAGGCTTATAAAATCTGCATCAACAGGAAAACTTTCGTTATTGACCTTTATAAAGGAAGACCCCACGGGTTATGGCAGAATTATCCGCAGCTCTAAGAAAAATGTTCAAAAAATTATAGAGCACAAAGATGCGTCATCAGCGGAAAAAGAATTAAGAGAAGTTAATTCTGGCATCCTAGCGATCAAAGCCAACCTGCTTCAACAATTTATTTCTAAAATCAAAAACAATAATGTAGCGAAAGAATATTATCTGACTGATCTGGTTGAAATTTCCAATAATCATTCAATAGATGTTGTGGCTACTTTATGCGACCCTTATGAAGTTGGTGGCGCTAATGACAAAAAGGAGTTGCATGAGCTTGAAAGAGCTTATCAGAAGAAATTAGCTGAAGATTTGCTTAAAAGCGGGGTGACTATTGCCGACACTTCAAGGATAGACATCAGGGGAGATATCAAGATAGGGCAAAACTCTTTTATAGATATCAATAATGTTTTTGAGGGCAACAATGTCTTGGGCAAGAATGTTCACATAGGACCTAATTGCTACATTTCTAACTGCACTATCAAAGATAACACTATTGTTTATGCAAATACTGTATTGGAAGACAGTGTAATTGGAAAAAATTGCAAGATTGGGCCTTTTGCAAGAATCAGAGGAGGTAGCGAGCTAACAGAAGGAGCCGAACTTGGTAATTTTGTTGAGTCTAATAGAAGTAATATTGGCAAAAACTCTAAGGCCAAACACCTTACTTATTTAGGTGATGCAAGACTAGGCACTAAAGTAAATGTAGGTGCTGGGACTATAACCTGTAACTATGATGGAAAAAATAAACATAAAACCATCATTGCAGATGGAACATTTATAGGCTCTAATAGCTCACTTGTTGCGCCCTTGGCTCTTGGAGAAAACTCTTACACTGGAGCCGGATCAGTTATTACTAAGGACGTTCCAAAGGGTAAACTTGCTGTTGCAAGAGGCAAACAAGTTAATCTGAATAAGAAGAAATAAATTATGTGTGGGATAATCGGAGTAGCTTCTAGCAAACCCTCAGTAGATAAACTACTGATAGGGCTTTTGCGTCAGGAATATAGAGGATATGACTCAGCCGGTCTTGCTATTTTTGATGAAACAGAACAAATAAAGGTATTTAAAAGCACTGGTAAGGTGGCAGAGCTCCAAAACTCCATTGATGAAAACCCTGTGAATGGTAATACGGGTATTGCCCACACCAGATGGGCAACCCATGGCCTGCCAACAGAGACAAATGCTCACCCGCACCATTCAAATAATAATATTTTTGTTATTCATAACGGCATTATTGAAAATCATCAAGAAATTAGAACCACACTTAAAGCTTTAGGTTATGTTTTTGAGTCAGAAACAGACACAGAAGTTATTGCTCATCTGATTCATGCAAAAATGAGCGAGAATAAAGTGACTTTAATCGATGCCTTGAAGGCGGCAGTGAAGGATCTCAGAGGAGCTTATGCAATAGGTGCAGTTTGTGAGAACGAACCTGGAATTTTGGCTTCAGCCAGAAAAGGCAGCCCTTTGGTTATCGGTATGGGTCACGGAGAAAATTTTATAGCTTCCGATCAACTTGCTTTAGCGGACTTTGCAGAGAAATTTGTATTTCTTGAAGACGGCGATCTTGCTGAAATCACATCTAAAGGAATTCGCTACTGGGATCTGGATGATACTGAAGTTGTAAGACCTGTTGTAGTTGCCAAGTCTTTAGGTGAGACGGTTGATAAAGGCGAATATAGGCATTTCATGCTTAAAGAAATTAATGAGCAGCCATCAAAAATTAAAGGCTTATTAGAAGGACAATTGACTGATTCAGGTGTTCAAGAAGAAATATTTGGGCCTAGTGCACCTGATATTTTTAAAAATGTTGAGGCCGTTCAGATAGTGGCTTGTGGAACTAGCTTCCATGCTGGAACAGTAGCTAAATACTGGCTAGAAGGTCTTGCCGGTTTGCCCTGCAGCGTAGAAGTGGCAAGTGAATTTAGATATAGAAATAAAGTAGTGGCACCCAATACCCTGTTTATAACCATTTCCCAGTCCGGAGAGACAGCCGATACGCTTGCTTGTTTAAGTGCCGCCAAAGATGCAGGCTACTTAGCCCGCCTTGGTATATGCAATGTCCCTTCAAGTTCTCTAGCGAGAGAATCTGATTTAGTATTTTTAACCAAAGCAGGCCCTGAAATAGGTGTTGCTTCAACAAAAGCCTTTACCACTCAGCTCGTTGGCTTATTGATGTTAACTTTAATTCTCGGAAGGCATCATGGTCTATCCTCGGCTGCAGAAAATACCATAAATAATTCACTTAGAGCACTACCTGATTCTTTAGATTCGGTAATGTTGCTTGAAGATCAAATTATTGAAATGGCAGAAGATTTTGATCAAAAGGAACATGCTCTCTTTTTGGGTAGAGGCATTCATTACCCCGTAGCTATGGAAGGTGCATTAAAGCTTAAAGAAATTTCCTATATTCATGCAGAAGCATATCCTGCAGGAGAATTAAAACATGGACCATTGGCTCTTGTTGATTCAGAAATGCCTGTCGTCGCGGTTGCTCCTAATGATGATTTACTTGCAAAACTTCAATCAAACCTAGAAGAAGTTAGAGCGCGAGGAGGAAAGCTATATGTATTTGGACACTCTGCAGCTCATCAGGAAGATGAATCAATAACTAAGTTTATTGAACTGCCTGAAGTCCCAGAGTTGATTGCTCCTCTAATTTACTCGATACCATTACAGCTTCTTGCTTATCATGTTGCCATCCTTAAAGGTACTGACATTGATCAGCCGCGAAACCTCGCTAAGTCTGTAACGGTGGAGTAATCTCGAATGGTGCATTTATTCGACAGAAAATTACCGTCGAATTTACTATCGTTCATAGAACCAACAAATTAATACCACTCAAGCAACTTACCAAAAGACAAATTGCTATTCATAAACTCATTCAGTTTATGCGCAAAGAGGAAATGGGATACAGAAAAATATCTGATTTTCTTAACCGATCTGGCATCAAAACTCACACGAAGAAAACCTGGTCTAACTCAAAAGTTCATGCCAACCTTAAACGCATGAAAGAAAGAGAAAAAAGAATCGCACTTAGAGATGAGATCTACCCAACCTTCATTAAAAATTTTAAAATCAAATAATGTCTAATTATTTAGATAATCTGATTAAACTTGATTGCTCGGGCATCTATGTTCTTTCATTTAATATGGCAAAACCAATGGTCTATCATCAACCAAGACCATGGTCGGATAAATTAGTAGACAAAACAATGATTAAAGTTGGTAAATGTAAAAGCATAAAAAAAAGGATGGGAGAATATAGAAGCACTTATGGTTATAGGGAAAAAGAACCACCCAAAACTGAGGAATATTGGAAACAAAAGGGTTTTGATAATGTTTATTTAAGAAGGTGCCTTGGATGTGAAAGCACCGAACCACACCATCATGTTAACTATCTTCATATTTCCCCTACGGAATTCGTTCCAGAGGAGTCTTATTATGATTATCATGATGAGATAGAAAAGAAAATTTCTGATAAGTTTTCTGAATACAAAATTTGGTCAAATATGGAATATTACAGAAGGGAAATAAAAGAAGATCTTATTAAAGAGGTGACCAATCTTGCAAAAAAATAAAAGGTTTTTAAATAACCCCTCACCAAAAAAAGAGGACATGATTTTTGTTTCTGTTAATGGAAAAGAAGTGCCAAAAGAGGGATATGAAGAAATAAGAGATGAAGATGGAAACTTAAGAGGTAAGGGAAACTTCAAGAACGGTGTGAGGAGTGGATTCTGGCAGTTCATTTACCCAAATGGAAAGATTGATCAATCTGGATATTATGGAAGTGATGGAAAGAGACTCTCAATTAACTACTATGGAGACACATGGGATTATTATCGTGAGGACGGAACAAAAATAGAAGTACACATCGAAGAATTATCTGATGAGAAAAGTTTTTTTAAAGACTTATTTGAGGAATTCAGGAATGAAATCGCAGAAGATATTTTCAAACAAGATGATTAAGAGGTTTTAGAAGGATTTGCGGAATGAACTATCTTTCAGTTATATATGAAGAACACCTAAAAAAAAATTATTGCATTGGTATTTTTGCAATAGGTGGATGCTCAACTTGCGGATGCAATGAAATTAGAACAAGACTTTTCGACTCGATTGTTAAAGAACTAAAAATCAACCCTGAGGAAACTGGCACAAGAGAATATTTCAGGGGATTAGGAAATGTAAAAAATACTAAATTGCTTCAACAAATGATAGAAAATTTATGTCAAAGTTTAAACTTGCTAGATGAGGTTGAAACTCGAAAAATAGGCAACATACCCTATAACTCCGATACACCAAGAAGTATGCACAACAGTATTCTGGTCTTCATTATCCTTGAGATCTGGAATTCATTGAGATTAATTTACAAAGAAAACCAGAGAGAAGATGCTCTTAAGTATCTTTTAGAACTGACAAAAAATGATGTAGTTTTTAGACTGATTGAATCTATGGATAGGCACTTTAAAAGTCATCACTTCAGGAGAGACCCCTCGGAAAACCAATTCTGAGAACCTGACTATCCTTTCTAATATAATCATTATTATATTTGCTGACAAAATTAGATGAAGAATTTTATTCAAAAACTATAAACTAAACCTTGACGAAAAAGGGAATTCTCGAAGATGATTACAAGTAAGAATAATGCACCAAACAAATCTACTCAGTTACGGTGGAATAGAACAAAACAGAGAATTATAAGCAAACGTGAAAAAATTTAGACACCTCTCTTTGTTCAGTGGATGTGGCGGAATGGATCTCGGCATACAGGGCGGGTTCAAAACAAATAAAGAGTTTTTAACTGATTGCAAAAATAAAAAACAGTTTTTTAAATTACCTAAAACAAAATTTGAAACAGTTTTTGCAAATGATATTAAAAAATCTGCAGAAATTTTTTGGAATCATAACAATCTAAATAAAAATAAAATTTTTGTTAAAGGCAGCATAGTTGACCTTGTAAAAAATAATAAAAGGAAAAATATTTTTCCACCTAATATTGATATTGTTACAGGTGG
>CACNCK010000010.1 GCA_902618945.1 uncultured SAR86 cluster bacterium | reverse complement strand
TTACCACTCAAGTTTATATAAGGCTTTCCTCTAGGATCTCTCAGTATTTGTATTTCTTTAAGAGAGATACCACTAGTAAGACCAAGTCCGAGCGCCTTAGAAAGAGCCTCTTTGCATGCGAAGTTATTAGACAGAAATCTTGCTTTTTGAAATTGGTTTGATTTTATTTCAATTTCTTTTTTTTCTTCTGGACCAAGGATTTTATCTAAGAATCTATACCCATATTTACTTAGAATTCTATAGATCCTATCTTGCTCTATGGAGTCTATACCTATGCCTTTAATCATTTTAGTTCTTGGTTAAATATTTTCTTATGTTTAGAGTCTTACTTCCCAGATGAAAGTCTAATGCCATTCTCATTATAATCTTTGAGGAATCTCTTGTTTCCTTTTTTTCAAAATTACCTTTTTTAAAATTTATAATATCCAGTCCAGAAAATGACTTTTGAGAAGCTACATTAGCCTTATCAATGGCAAATCCCTTATCAGGATAAAATCTATAAAAAAATCCTTCTTCTATTTTCTTGTTTGTCTCTGCATCTCTACTCAAATCTAGACCATAACCCATTTCTTGGAGAAGATTGAGTTCGAAATTCCTCAGATTTTGTTCCAAATCAACCTGATCAGATTGATTTGAAAGTTTCTTTAATAAAATTTCATAATCATCAAATATAACCACATGAGGATCTTCTTTTTCAGTTGCTTTAATAATTAACTCATTTACGTAGATAATAGAATTGAATGCAACTCCATTATTGAGTTCAAACTGATCAATTATTTCTACTGAGGATAAAGTTTTTAATTCGCTCTTTCCGGATAGGCTAACTGACAACTTAGAAGCAGGAGTCAAAACACTTCGTAAACGGCTCTTGGGTCTTTTTGCTCCCTTAGCAATGGCGTTTAACCTTCCATAAGATCTTGTAAAAAAATCAACTAGGATGCTTGTTTCTTGATATGGCCTTGTATGCAAAACAAATGCAGGCTCTAGAGAAAAGTTATTTATCAAGATCATATCCCATAGAGGGTAGCAATGATTCGTTATCAGACCAGCCACTTTTTACTTTAACCCAAGTCTTTAACATAACCTTAGTATCCAAAACTTTTTCCAATTCTTTTCTAGAAGCTGTCCCAATTGCTTTAAGTTGTGAACCAGATTTACCTATCAACATTCCTTTTTGACTTTGTTTTTCTACAAAGATAGTAGATTCAATATGAGTGATTTTTTCTAATTCAGAGAACTTCTCAATTGAAACACTTATTCTATAGTGGAGTTCATCTCCTAGTCGGTTTATGCATTTTTCTCTTATTATTTCACTTGCTAAAAACTTTTCAGATATATCCGTTACCTGATCCGCAGGAAACATATGAACTCCTTCTGGTAAATTTTTACATATAGCGGTCAATAAATCTTCAATCCCTAAACCCTTCAATGCGGATATAGGAATGATATGACCAAAAATATCTTCTTTACTACGTGCTTCAATAAAGGGTAGGAGAAGATTTTTATCTTCCATTTTATCAACCTTGTTAATCACTAATATAATAATAGTTTGTGCAGAAATAGACTGAACTCTACTGAAATCATCATCTCCCCATTTCAGGCTATCAACTACGTATAGAACAATGTCTACACCTCTCATAGCATTTGCAGCCACTTTGTTCATATACCTATTGAGTGCTCTCTTTTGGCCAGAGTGAAAACCAGGTGTGTCTACGAATATGATTTGATTCTTTTTCTCTGTCTTGATTCCTAAAAATCTATGTCTTGTGGTTTGGGGTTTTCTTGAAGTGATTGCAATCTTTTGGCCAAGAATCTTATTCAAAAGGGTAGATTTTCCAGCATTGGTTTTGCCAACTATGGAAACATAACCTGACTTGCTATTAGGAATCATTATCTTCCAACATCTTGAGCATAATTGCAGCTGCCTCTAGCTCAGCTCCTTTCCTTGTCTTAGCCATTCCATTTGATCTAAGTTTGGCTTCATCTACATAACATGTAGCTTCAAATCTTCTTTTGTAACTTGATGTAGTATTCTCTTTTGACGAATATCTTGGTAGTGATTTGTATTTTTTTTGTATAAGCTCCTGCAGACAGGATTTAGGATCTTTCAGTTCGTCAATTTTGTTAAGTTCTTTAAAATTATGACTAAACAAATTATCCAGTACTTGCTTTGTCTCATTAAAGTTTGAGTCGAGAAAAACTGCTCCAATTAAAGCCTCAAGAGTGTTGCCTAAAATTGAGTTTCCTTCCAGTTTTTCTCCTTTTCCTAACTTAATTCCTTCTCCAATTTCTAGATTAAGTGCAACTAAATTTAAATTATCTCTACTTACAATGCTTGCCTTAAATCGAGTTAATTTGCCTTCATTTAGATCTTGATAAGAAGCATAAAGCTTTTCGGAAACATAAAGATTCAGTATTGCATCCCCAAGAAATTCTAATCGTTCGTTATTCTCTATAGAAAAACTTTTATGAGTAAGGGCCAATTCGATTAATCTCCTATCTGAAAAGGTGTAGCCAAGATTTGAAGAAATATTGTCCATCATTGGATCTGCTGATTCCGTGATAGACTTGGTAGAGAAGAGAAAGAAGCCCAATGCATCCAGATAAAGTCTGCTCTTCCTATCAAATAATCTTCCGAAAAATAACCCCAAGCTCGGCTATCTAAGCTGTTATCTCTATTATCTCCAATAGCCAAATAGCTCCCTTGAGGTACTGTCCATTTATGTTGTGCATAATCACTTAATCCTAAAGTTCTTATGATATGAACTCCTTCGTCTATAGTCTCTTCAATTAAGTTTTCTTCTGAACTTGAACTTAAAAGTTTTTGATCTACTTTTTTTCCATTAATTAAAATTTCGTAGCCCTTAATTTCAACTTTATCTCCTGGAATACCTATTACTCTCTTTACAAATTTAACACCCAAGGAAGTACATCTATTTTTTTGGAGATTATTGAATTTATTTAAGAATAACTGACTTTCAGCTGTTGACAGTTTGGGTAAATCTGGTCGTGCATCTCTAGGAACTGTATCACATAGAGTATGTGGAGGTATAAAAACTGCCACATCGTTTCTCTTAGGAGGAGTCAGATCGGTTAATAGTACATTAGTGCCGGGAAATTTTAGTCCATAGGCATATTTATTTACCAAAACAAAGTCTCCAACCTGCAATCCAGGAACCATAGACCTGCTTGGTATTTGATAGGGCTCGTAAGCAAATGACCTGATACAAGTTATAACCAATAGAATTAGAAAGTAAGATCTTCCCTCTGCTTGTAATTCCTCTAAGGCTATGACTTTTCCAAAAGCCCAGGAAACTGCTGCAAATAAAGTTGCAAAGGATAAAACTAACCCGAAATCTAGATTTAATTTAAATACTTGGTAAAGAATCACTAAAGCAACCAAAAACATGACGACACTAATTAAGTCTTTGTATTTCTTCTTATCTTTCTTAGCAAAAGATACCCACAAAGAGAATAAAACTAATTCAGTCAGTATAAGAAGTGATAAAACTGTATTCATGATATTAATCTTGTACTTTAAGAACAGATAGAAAAGCATCCTGAGGAACTTCTACCCTTCCAATGTTTTTCATCCGTTTTTTTCCTTCTTTTTGTTTTTTTTGCAACTTCATCTTTCTTGTTACATCACCACCATAAAGTTTTGCAGTTACATCCTTACGATAGGCTTTTACAGTCTGTCGAGATATTATTTTTGCTCCTATTGCAGCCTGTATTGCGACATCAAACTGTTGTCGTGGGATAACTTCTTTCAAAGCCTCTGTGAATTGTTTGCCTTTAATATTTGCCACTGTCCTGTGAGCCATATATGCAAGAGCATCTACCTTATCGCCATTTAGTAATATATCTAATTTAATAACATCAGACTCCTCATATCTATCAAGACTGTAATCTAAAGAAGCATAACCTCTACTGACAGATTTTAATCTATCAAAAAAATCAACAACAATTTCACTTAAAGGCAGATCATAGACAAGTTCCACTTGACCCCCTACATACCTCATATTAATTTGTTTTCCTCGCCTGTCATTGCAAAGTTTCATCACAGAGCCAATGTAAGTGTCAGGAACAAGGATATTTGCTCTTGCAACAGGTTCTAATATTGTTTTAATTTTTGAGGACTCCGGTAATGCGCTTGGATTCTCAACACGTCTCACTTGCTGATCCGTAGTTACTACCTCGTAAGCGACAGTTGGTGCAGTGGCTATTAGATCCATTCCATACTCCCGATTCAATCTTTCGGAGATGATCTCCATATGGAGGGTCCCCAAAAATCCACATCTAAAACCAGCGCCTAATGCTTCAGAATGTTCCGGTTCATATTGGAGTGATGCATCATTCAAGCATAACTTTTCCAAGGCTTCCCTGAAAGCCTCAAAGTCATCAGAATCTTGAGGAAATAAGGCTGCGTAAACCTGTGGGTTAACTTCTTGAAAGCCTTCAAGATTAGCAGTACCTGAATTAGCTTTTATAATAGTATCCCCAACTGGAGCACCTCTTATCTCTTTAATGCTTGCGCATATGAATCCTACTTGACCGGAGTTTAATTCCTGCAGATCAGTTATCTTAGGAGTAAAAACTCCTATTTTATCTACTGTATGTGTCTCATTTCTAGAATAAATCTCAATTTTCTCACCCTTTTCTATTTTACCTTTAACGACTCTAACCAAGGAAACAACTCCAAGGTAATTATCGAACCAAGAATCAATAATCGAAGCCTGTAATGGTTCATCGATCACTACCTCCGGTGCAGGAACTAACTTGACGACTTGCTCAAGGACATCTTTGATACCAGTACCATTTTTAGCACTTATGGCCGGTGCTTCAGATGCATCAACACCAATTATTTCCTCTATTTCTTTTTTTATTTTCTCGGGATCAGATTGCGCCAAATCAATTTTATTCAGTACAGGAATAATAGTTAAACCTTCCTCTACCGCGTTATAACATGTTGAAAGAGTTTGAGCTTCAACTCCTTGTGAAGCATCAACAAGAAGTATTGCTCCTTCGCAGGCTGATAATGATCTTGAAACTTCATATGCGAAATCAACATGTCCAGGGGTATCAATGAGGTTGAATTGATACATCTCACCATCCTCAGCCGTATATTGAAGATTTACAGTTTGAGATTTTATGGTGATACCTCTTTCTTGTTCTAATTCAAGAGTATCAAGTACTTGAGAGGTCATTTCTCTTTGCGACAAACCTCCGCATAGCTCTATTATTCTATCTGCTAATGTAGATTTTCCATGATCGATATGCGCGATTATTGAGAAGTTCCTTATATTCATCGGTTATAGCTTAGCTGTAATTTGGCTATAGCTGCTATTTTGACAAATTTAAGCTGAGAATTCTCTTATTTCCGTTTCTTGCGACACCAATTGTTGTTCTTCGTTCTAAATCAAGATCAGACAGTACATCCTTGAATTCATTGACATTCTTAATTTTTATCCTCGCAAGGGAATAAATAATATCACCTTTTCTTATGCCGCCCATGTAAGCTATACCCTTGGGATCAACATTGGTTACAAGAACGCCTTCGATAAATGATCTTTGATTTTCGGTACTTTGATTTTCTACTACTATCCCAAGAATATTTTGTTGAGTTTCATTAAATGCTATTGATGGATCCGAAGGAAGCTCCCCCACAGTGACCTTAATAGTTTTTTTCTTACCATCTCTTAAGACCATGGCATTTACTTCCGTATCAGGTCTAATTGCACCAACAGTTAAAGGCAAATCTGAAGAATAAAAAATCTCTTCCCCATCAAAGAATAGAATTACATCTTCTTCTTTTAAGCCTGATTTTTCAGCGGGACTATCTTCAATTATCTGAGAAATCAAGGCTCCTTTTGGTACTTCCATATCTAAAGCTTCTGCAAGCTCGCTTGTGATCTCTTGAATACTTACTCCCAGCCAACCTCTTGCTACATAACCTGTCTCTTTTAATTGGTCAGCAACATCCATTGCGTAGTCAATTGGTATTGCGAAAGATACCCCCATGTAGCCACCTGACCTCGTATAAATTTGAGAGTTTATTCCAACAACTTCTCCTTCTAGGTTAAATAATGGACCTCCAGAATTTCCAGGATTAATTGCAACATCTGTTTGGATAAAAGGGACGTATGTTGAGTCTGAACCGTTGGGTATACTTCTTCCTTTTGCACTGACGATTCCAGATGTCACTGAAAACCTTAATTGAAAAGGCGATCCTATAGCAACAACCCATTCACCTACTTTTAGTTCTTTTGACTTGCCAATCTCCAAAACTGGTAAGTTTTCAGCATCTATTTTTAGGAGAGCGATATCTGATCTTTCATCAGCCCCTATTACTTCTGCCTTATATTCCCTTCTATCTCCAAGACTAACTGTAATTACATCTGCATTTTCAACAACATGGTTATTAGTAAGCAAGTAACCATCTTCCGATATTATAAATCCTGATCCAGTTGAAACTACTGGTCTTGTATTTTCTCTTGGAGTAGAGGGTCTTGGTTGTTGACCAAAGAACCTTTCAAAAAACTCATCATATCTCGGATCTCCGAATCCACGTCCATAAGTATTTCTTTCTTTAACCGTCCTCGAGCTTGTAATGTTAACCACGGCAGGAGATGCTTCCTCTGCCAAATTTGAAAAATTCGGTAATTCTTTTGATTCAATTACTGTAAAAAAAGATACAAGAATAGATACCAAAAATAATTTGTATTTTGTCATATTTAATTAATTTATTTTCTCAGCAAAAAAAATTGCATTCTGTAGAATTTGATTCTTCTTTTCAGCAGAAATATTTCCACTTACGGAAACTACATAGGTTCCATTCTTAGATTTGATATAAGAGATTCTCGTAGCCTCACCGATTCCTATTTTATTGATTTCTTTAATTGGATACAAACTTACTTTGAAGGTTTTACTGGAATTGGGAACCCTATAATTTGCTAAAGTTCCTTTTTGATTTGACTTAAAGTCTTGCAAAATACCCAATCCAGAAACAGAACTATTCAAAACTTCTAGTGCTTCAGGACTGCCGATTGCATCAACTATTCTTTGCGAAGCTTTGTCGGAGAAGGAAACAGCTGGGGTTGAAATTAAGGAATATATAATAACTGCGAAAAATCCGACAACTGATGCGGCTACATAACTTGCTTGAGGATAGTTAAGTTTTTTATTCTGTTCTAGGCCTTCTAGTTGAATCTTATCCAATCCTAGAGATATTCTTTTGGAAATATCGATATCTATAAATTGTGGTTCTTCACTTCCTAAAGCTTCTTTGCTTTGATGGATAGTTTTCCAAAATTCTCTGTATTCAGGATTAGATGATATTTCAGATAACATTCTTCTGGTTTCGAAGTCAGAAAGTTCGCCATCTGCTAGTGCAGAAATTTTTTCTTTCATAATTTTATTTTCATTCATGACTTAATCTTCATGTGTGTAGCCTCATTAGCTTTTCTATATTCTTTTATTGCTTCTTCAATAACCTCTCTACCCCTGAAGATTCTTGACCTTACGGTTCCCACAGGGCAATTTACTACTTCTGCAATTTGTTCATAACTTAATCCATCAAATTCCCTCAAAGTTAGGGCTGTTTTAGTGGCCTCTCCCAGCCCATTGAGGCTTTCAGTAATTATGTTACGAAGCTGAAAAGCATGGAGAAGATCTTCTGGTGTATCTTTATCTATTGGTTCAATGAGGTAATCTTCTTCTTTAGATATATTAGTTTGCAAAAGTTCATCTTTTCTCTTTTTAGAGACTAGATAGTTTTTTGATGTGTTAACGGTAATCCTATAGATCCAAGTATAAAATGTACTATCTTCCCTAAATGAACCAATGGATTTAAATGACTTGATAAATGAATCTTGGACAAGATCTTCTGCAATTTGTAGATCTTTTACGAACTTAAAAGCCGTTGATATCAATCTAGATTGATATTTTAAAACTAATAAATCAAAGGCCTGATAATCCCCAGCCTTAACTCTCTTAACCAAGCCTAAATCTAAATCTTTGTTTGAAACTTTCATAACAATGTCTTATAGACTATATCTTATAGTTAAAGTTCTGATCTATTTCAATTTCTTTGATAATTCTAATCCACCCACATAACCTATTTCTTCAATCAGGACTATTGCCAAGGGCACTGCTCTCATAAAATCTCTCATTGTTTCACTGTCTTCAAAGGTATCTCTAAACTCTTGGTAATCTTCTTCTAACAAAAGAGAATTTACGATTGAACCTGATAGCAAAACTCCTCCATGGGCACCCCATACTAGGGCCATATATCTCAGATAAGAAGACAACAGATAATGCAATACTTCGATAGTTTTAAGACTATAGTCATCTCTCCTTGCTAATAAAATCTCTTCACTACTAAGTTTAGTATTTGATTCCCCTGAAAAAGCTTTATAAAAATAAGTAATCCCCTTACCAGATAAGAAATCTTCATATGTTGGTGCGCGGTGATTTTCTTTAGCAAATCTATCCATTACAACTTTCAAATCAGACCTCATCTCTTTATCAGAGATGTTAATATGACCTGCTTCAGTCGCTATAACATTCTCTCCCAATATTCCAGCTAAGCCCAAACCTGTTCCAGGGGCTACAAGGATCTTTGGTCCATGTGTCAAATTTTTTTGTCCTATGTATGACAAATCTCCATCTTTAAGATTAAAAAGAGCATAAGCCTGCAATTCAAGATCATTAACGACAATCAATCCACCAGAAAAGATCTTCTTTTCGAGATTTTTGATACTGAATTCAAGATTATTATTAACAAATGAAACTTTATCCTCCAAAATAGGCGCGGCAACTCCTATAACTGCCATTTTGACATTTTTCAAGCCTTTGTCTTGAAGATAAGTAAAACAAAGCTCCTCCACAGAATCGAAATCATTAATCTGATAATTAGCTTTGTTGCTGTATGTAAGACAATCCTTGGTCACACAAAACCTAGCATTTGTGGCTCCCAAATCTGCGATAATGATCAAGATGAAATACCTAGATTAACATCATGAAAACTTAATATTTTTTTTATGATAGGTTGAAGAGTTGCATCATCAAATGGCTTTTTATTCACTAAGATATCAAATATTTCTATATCCTCATATTCTAATAGTCTTTGGAAATCAGAGATTTCATCTTCTCTAAGATCGTCAAAATTATTTTCGACGAAAGGTATAAATATAGCATCAAGCTCCCATAGACCCCGCCTACATTGCCACAAAATTTTTTTCTTTAATTCATTCAAAATAATTCCCTTATAATAGTTTATGTGAAAGGAAAAGAGCTAATAAAACTAGAGCATTTGAGCATACTTGAAATAAATGGCAAAGGTTCATTTGAGCTTCTTCAGGGACAAATAACATCTGATATGGAAAAAGTCTCTTTGGATAATTGTGTTCTGGGATCTATTTGCGATATTAAAGGCAGAGTTGTGAGTTCATTTATTACATACAAAAATGCAAAAGAGAATAATTCTTTCTTTCTGGTAGGTGAAACAAAAGCATTGGTAGCTACTAAAACTGTCCTTGAAAAATATCAGCCCTTTTATGACTGTTCACTCATGCTTAGAAAAGATATCAAATTTTACGCAATTGAAGAGGGTTGCTTAATAAGCGACTTTCCAGAATCAAATTTGGATATTTCATCACAAAATCATGATTCTTTTTTTAGGTTGCACTACCTA
Source organism: uncultured SAR86 cluster bacterium (assembly GCA_902618945.1). Classification (GTDB taxonomy): domain Bacteria; phylum Pseudomonadota; class Gammaproteobacteria; order Magnimaribacterales; family Magnimaribacteraceae; genus Magnimaribacter. Next base: position 39,966 of record CACNCK010000010.1, on the reverse strand, counting down.
GAAAAAAAATACCATCTGATAGCATTCATAGAATCAGAAGAATTCAAAGGTTACAACATTACAAATGATAAATTACCATGGGAGTTAGATGAAATAATTAATCAAAACTTTGAAATAACTTCTAAAGTTATAAATAAATTTACTCCTCATGAGTTGGGATATCACCTCAATACTAGAATTGATTTTGAGAAAGGTTGTTATACCGGTCAAGAAATAGTTGCGCGAATGCACTACAGGGCAAAAAAATTGCCTGAGATTATAGTTAGATCAACAAATAAAGAAGTTAAAGACTTAATGAAAGTTTACGACAAAGATAATAAGGCAGTGGGGTTAATTTTATCTTGTACTAAAACTGATAATAACTATCAATGCCTTCTATCTATGAATAAAAACTATTCTGGTCAAGATATAGATTTTTAGATAATTTAATTTTCTTCAACCCATCGAATTGGCAACTTTCCATTATTTTCTAAGTATGCATTTGCTTGAGAAAAATGCTTACAACCGAAAAATCCTCTGTGAGCAGATAGTGGAGATGGATGTGGAGCTTTGAGAACTTTATGAATTTTAGGATCTATATTCGATCCTTTTTTTTGAGCATAACTGCCCCACAACATAAATACTATATTTTCCTTACCGTTTAATACTTTGATGATTTTATCCGTAAAAATTTCCCATCCTTTCCCTGCATGAGAACCAGGACTTCCTTTTCCAACAGTAAGGACTGAATTAAGTAGCAGTACACCTTGGTCAGCCCAAAAGGTCAAATCGCCATCTTTAGGTGGTTCTAGCCTCAAATCTGATTTGATTTCTTTAAAAATATTTAGCAGTGACGGCGGAACGGCCATTCCCTTGTCTACGGAAAACGCCAACCCATTTGCCTGCCCTATTCCATGATAAGGATCTTGTCCTAGGATAACTAACTTAACTGAATCGAGGGGAGTCCTCTCAAGACAATGGAAGATTTTTTTATTAGGCGGATAAATAACTTCTTTCTTTGACTTTTTATCGATCAAAAAATTCCTTAAATCCTCCATATATTCTTCATTAAACTCTGACTGAAGTGCTTCAAACCATGAAATATGCATAGCTGGTCTTTTTTTTTGGGTCATTGATTTAGATTATGAACAGTAATTAAATTTTTCTAAATGGTACTATAAACTTAAGCTTTTTTATCCACAATTTCTGTGGATAACTATTGGGATAACTTTATATTTTTTTTTCTTGCATGATATTTAAAGGAGATTTCAGCAAATTGCTCAAAATTCAAACAAAAAATAAATAATTTAATAAAATCAATAACTTAAAAATATAGTCAAAATATTTTATGCTTTTCTTGAAGTAAGTAATTTAAATTAGAAAAGAAAGAAAAGAATGATCAAAAACTGTGCGTAATTTCAAATTAGTGCACCAGAAATAGATAATTACTTTTACGAATATGTAAATTATTATTTAAAACAATAACTTAGATATTCAGAGTATAAGTCTAACATCAATTACATTTTCTATGCCTTTGAGTGAGGAGATAGATTTTTCATCCACTCCATTCTCTATATCTATCAGGTTGTAGGCAATATCGCCACGACTAACGTTGGTCATCTCGGCTATATTTAAATTCAACTCCCCTAGAGCTGTTGCAATCTGCCCGATCATAGCAGGTACATTTTTATTAATTATGCTAATACGGTGTTCAGTTGTTCGTTTGAGTTGGACATTGGGAAAATTAACAGAATTTTTAATATTTCCAGTTTCTAGGAATTCGGTCATTTGGTTTACAGCCATGACTGCACAATTCTCTTCGGCTTGAGCAGTGCTCGCTCCGATATGAGGAAGCAGGATCACATCTTTTTTTTCATTAGCTCTTTTGATCAATTCTGGGGTCGGGAAATCTGTAATAAAATTTCTTAAATTACCCTTGTCTAGAAATTCCAATACATCCGCAGTATTTACAACCTCATGCCTAGCAAAATTAAGCAAGGATAATTCACTGCCTTCTTTGAATAAATCATTATTAATGATCCCTTTTGTAGTCGAAAGAGCAGGAATATGAATTGAAATGTAATCACTGATTCTAAATAACTCTTCTATTGAACCTACAGGTTGAATTTGACTTGGAAGTTTCCAGGCCGCCTCAACTGAAATAGCTGGGTCATAACCAACAACATTCATTTCAAGAGAAACACCCATCCGAGCTACTTTAGAACCGATTGCTCCCAGTCCTACTACTCCTAAAGTAGATCCGGCTAGTTCGTTTCCTTTAAATTGTTTTTTATTATTTTCCAAAAAAGGCTCGAGTTCAGCCATATCATTCATTTCGGTAAGTTTATTAACAAAGTCTATGCTTGCGTAGACATTTCTAGATGACAACATTAGACCAGCTAGCACTAACTCCTTGACAGCATTTGCATTAGCACCAGGGGTGTTAAAAACAACTATCCCCTCTTCAGTGCATTTTTCAACGGGAATATTATTCACTCCTGCTCCAGCTCTTGCTATTGCCTTTAAATTAGCAGTTAGATCATCGCTAGTCATTTTTGTGCTCCTAACAAGCACTCCATCGGGAGCTTCAGAATTCTCTTCAAGAAAACAGGAAGTCCCCTCTAACTTTTCCAAACCTATTTTGGCAATGTTGCTTAATGGTTTCACTGAATATTTTTGCATAATAGTTAGCTTTATTTTTAAGGCCGCGAAGCTTACCATTAATTGCTTAAATGATCGATTATCTATATAGTCGCGTTCCTTTTTAATAATATGAATAAACATTTTCTAGACCTAAATAATTTTTCTAAAGACGATATTGATAGAATCTTAAGCAATTCTCTCGAAATGAAGTCCAAAGAGAAAAACTTAAAAATTTTAGAGGGCAAATTCCTAAGTCTTGTATTTGAAAAATCTTCAACTAGAACCAGAGTTTCGTTTGAAGTTGCAATGGCACAACTCGGAGGCAGAGCATCCTTTCTTTCGGTGAATGATCTGCAAATGGTACGAGGTGAACCTATTGAGGACACATCGAAAGTTTTAAGTTCTATGGTAGACGGCATCGTACTCAGAACACTGGAACATGAAACTCAAATAAAGTTTGCTGAGAATTCATCAGTTCCAATAATTAACGGTTTAAGTGACAGATCTCATCCATGTCAATTACTTGCGGATTTACTTACTTATTGTGAAGAAAAAGGATCAATAGAAGGAAAAAAAGTAGCGTGGTGTGGAGATTTCAATAATGTTTGCTTTAGTTATGCTCAGGCTGCGGAGTTACTAAATTTCGAACTTAGTATTGCCTGCCCTAAAGAATTTTATCCAAAGGATATGAAAAGCTATAAAAATGTGTCCTTTACTCAATCCATATCTAAGGCCGTAGAAGCCAGTGACTTGGTCTCTACAGATGTCTGGGTATCAATGGGAGATGAAAGAGAGGCAGAACAAAGACAAAAATTATTTTCTGATTACCAAGTTAATGAAGAAATTCTTGACCATGCCAAATCAGATGTTGTTTTTCTGCACTGCCTTCCTGCTATAAGAGGTCAAGAAATTTCTTATAACTTACTTCAAGATCCTAGGAGTTATGTATGGAAGCAAGCAGAAAATAGACTCCATGCTCAAAAGGGTCTGCTGGTTGAGCTTTTAAATTAATTACTTAACTAAGATCCTTTTAACTGCATCCTTCCACTCTTGATATCTGTCCTCATCTGCATCGGGTGAAAAGACCTTATCTATAACCTTTGTTTCTTTTAAGGAACTCAAATCTTCAAACAGTTCTGCTTTTAATCCTGCTAGAAAGGCTGCTCCCAAAGAGGTTGTTTCAATAATTACCGGACGAGATACTTCTACTTGTAGAGTATTTGCAAGTTGTTGACAAAACCAATTATTATTTACCATTCCTCCGTCAATCATTAATTTTTTAAAAGTTGCATTATCTTTTTTCATAGCCTCAACCAAATCTTTTGACTGGAAAGATATTGATTCAAGTGTAGCTTTCGTAATATCTTCTTTACTGGTATCTCTAGTTATCCCGAATATGGCTCCTCTTGCTTCAGCATCCCAATAAGGAGCACCTAAACCAGTCAGGGCCGGAATTACTATTACTCTGGAATCTAAAGAGGCTTTTTTCGACATTGCCTCAGTTTCGAAGGAGTCTTCAAAAAAATTCAATCCATCTCTCAACCACTGAATTGCTGAACCAGCAACAAATATGCTGCCTTCAAGAGCATATGTTGTTTCGCCATCAATTCGATACCCTATAGTTGAAAGCAATCTGTTCTCAGAATATAAAATCTTATCTCCTGAATTCACCATCATAAAACAACCAGTGCCATAAGTGCTTTTGACATCTCCAGGTTCGAAACAACATTGACCGATTAATGCAGCTTGTTGATCTCCAGCTACTCCGCCTATGCTAACCTCACCTCCTAGTAATTCAGTCATCCCGTAATCTGATACATTGTCACAAACTTCTGGAAGTATTTGCCTAGGAATTCCAAAGATTTCTAATAAGTCATCATCCCATTGTTGCTCTGCTATATTGAACAACATAGTTCTTGATGCATTAGTGATATCTGTCTTATGACATCTACCTTCTGTCAATTTCCAAATTAAAAAAGTGTCTATTGTTCCAAATAACAGGTCTCCTTTTAATGCGAGTTCCTTTACACCTTCAACGTTATTTAAGAGCCAATGAATTTTTGTTGCTGAGAAATAAGGATCAATAGTGAGCCCTGTTTTTTTATGAATTATATTTTCGTACGAAACTAATTCATTGCAGAATTCTGATGTTCTTCTATCTTGCCAGACTATAGCATTGTGAATAGGTTTACCTGTTTTTTTATTCCATATTAGTGTAGTTTCCCTTTGGTTAGTTATACCTATGGAAGCTATTTCGTAACTCGTTATTCCGCTCTTCTTTACTAATTTCTGCAAAGTAGATAGAACAGATTGCCAAATGTCTTCAGGATTGTGTTCTACCCACCCATCATTAGGAAAGAACTGATTGAATTCTTGTTGGGCAGAACAAATAAAATTTCCCTCCTTATCATACAAAACTGATCTTGTGCTTGTGGTTCCTTGGTCAATAGAAATAATTTTTTCTTTCATGAAGCCTCCCTAAATGCAGTATACAAAAAATAACTTACTAAACTGTTATCCACAACAAATTAACAGAAAATTTATGTGTTTATAGTATTGTGTTTTTTGTGAAAACACAGTATCTTGTGTCTATATTCAAAAGTAGACACAACATATAGGGATATTAGAAAAAGAAGAAGAAAACACAAATAGAAGGAAAAAGATGGAATCATCTACACAAATTCAAGAGAAAGGCAAAACAAACAAGCAAGAAGTTCAAAAAGAAGTAAAGCCGGCCATTGCACCAGGGCAAATGCGAGTCATAAAAAGAAATGGTTCAGTGGTTTCTTACGACGCAGAAAAGATAGCCATTGCGATCACGAAAGCATTTTTGGCTGTTGAAGGAGGAGCCGCAGCAGCCTCGACGAGGATACATAATGAAGTCAATGAATTGGCAAATGCTGTTACTAAAACTTTCAATAGGAGAATGCCTTCGGGAGGTACTCTTCACATAGAAGAGATTCAAGATCAAGTTGAATTGGAATTAATGAGATCGGGAGAACAGAAGGTAGCTAGATCCTATGTCCTATATAGAGAAGAAAGAAAACAGCTCAGACAAAAGGAAGCACCACAAAAGGAAGAAAAAGAGGGTATAAATATCACTCTTGAAAATGGACATGAAGATACTCTTGATATAAAGCATCTGGAGACCATGGTTGCAGAAGCTTGTGAAGGATTAGAAGGAACTAATGCCCAGAACATAATAGATGAAGCAAACAAAAACCTATATGACGGAGTGACAGAAGAAGATGCAAGAACTTCTTTAGTGATGACTTCACGAACCCTAGTAGAACAAGAACCAAACTATACATACGTAACGGCAAGAATATTACTCGATAATATCAGGACCGAGGCGCTCTCCTACCTGGGGATGCAGAAGCAAGCAACGCAAAAAGATATGGAGAAACTCTATCCACAAGCCTTGAGAAACTTCTTAGTAAAAGGAGTAGAAAACGAAATACTCAATCCAGAATTGCTTGAAATGGACATAGAGAAACTAGGAGAGGCCATCAATGCGACAAGAGATACTAACTTCACTTATTTAGGCCTTCAAACACTTTATGACAGATATTTCATTCATGATACTGAAGTAAGGTATGAATTACCTCAGGTATTTTTTATGAGGGTATCTATGGGTCTAGCCCTCAGGGAAGAAAAAAGAGAAGAAAGAGCTATAGAATTTTATAATCTTTTGTCTAGTTTTGATTATATGAGCTCTACCCCTACTCTATTTAATTCAGGTACTAAGCACTCTCAACTATCTTCTTGTTATCTAACAACAGTTCCAGATGATCTCCATGGTATTTATGGAGCAATCCAAGATAACGCCATGCTTTCAAAGTGGGCAGGAGGATTAGGAAATGACTGGACACCAGTAAGAGGGCTAGGATCACAAATAAAAGGAACAAACGGAAAATCTCAAGGAGTAGTTCCATTCCTAAAAGTTGTCAACGACACAGCAGTTGCAGTCAACCAAGGAGGTAAGAGGAAAGGAGCCGTTTGTTCTTACTTGGAAACTTGGCACGTAGACATAGAGGAGTTTGTTGAGCTAAGAAAAAACACAGGGGATGATAGAAGAAGAACTCATGATATGAATACGGCTAACTGGGTTCCCGATTTATTCCTTAAAAGAGTGTCTGAAGACAAAAAGTGGACATTATTTACACCAAGCGACACTCCTGATCTTCATGATCTTTATGGTATGGACTTTGAAAAAAGATATGAAGAATATGAAGCACAGACACAAACAGGAGAAATTCAGTTCTTCAAAGAAGTAGAAGCAAAAGAGCTTTGGAAAAAAATGCTTTCCATGGTGTTCGAAACGGGACATCCATGGATAACTTTCAAGGATGTTTGTAATTTAAGATCTCCTCAACAGCATACTGGGGTTGTTCATTCTTCTAATCTCTGCACCGAAATAACCCTTAACACAAGTCAAGACGAAATAGCTGTGTGCAATTTAGGATCAGTCAATCTTACTCATCACATAAAAGATGGAAAAATGGATGAGGAGAAGCTAGAAAAAACGATTAATACAGCAATAAGAATGTTAGATAACGTCATCGATATCAACTTTTATGCTGTAAAGGCAGCAGAAACTTCCAATATGAAACATAGACCTATAGGTCTTGGGATAATGGGCTTCCATGATGCTCTCTATATGTTGCAAACACCTTATGCTTCACAAGAGGCAGTTGATTTTGCGGACAGATCTATGGAAATGGTAAGTTACTACGCCATAAAAGCTTCGAGTAATCTGGCAAAAGAAAGAGGCGCATATCAGTCATATGAAGGATCTCTATGGAGCCAAGGCATCCTGCCTATAGATTCAATAAAGCTTCTTAAGGAAAGTAGAGGCGATGACTATCTAGACATGGACGAGAGCTCAACGATGGACTGGGATAGTCTAAGAGAAACTGTAAAAAAGCAAGGAATAAGAAATTCTAATGTTATGGCCATAGCCCCAACCGCAACAATTGCTAATATTACCGGGGTTTCACAATCAATAGAGCCCACCTATCAAAACTTATATGTTAAATCCAATCTATCTGGCGAATTTACGGTTACCAATATTCCTATGGTTAATAACCTGAAGGAATTGGGTCTTTGGGACTCAGTAATGATAAACGATCTCAAGTATTATGATGGTAGCGTAAAAGGAATATCGAGGATCCCCGACAGTGTAAAAGAACTCTATGCTACAGCATTTGATATTGAACCCAGATGGTTAATTGATGCTGCAAGCAGGAGACAAAAATGGATAGATCAAAGTCAGTCTTTGAATCTATATATTGATGAACCGAGTGGTAAGAAATTAGATATCATGTACCGAATGGCCTGGTTAAGAGGTCTAAAAACAACCTATTATTTGCGCTCTAGGTCAGCAACAACAACAGAAAAATCAACTATATCAACAGGAGAGCTAAACGCGGTTTCGGCAATTGCTCAGCCTGAAGTACAACTACAAACTAATACGACTGCACCATCAGCATGTTCAGTGCTTGATCCTGACTGCGATGCATGTCAATAAAAACAAGGAGAAAAGAATGTTAAATTGGGACGATTACAAAGAACCAGAAGAAACCAAAAAAACTCAACCTGTGCTTAAAGAAGAACCATCTTTAGAGCAAACCAATCCCGAAGTAATTCATGAATCTATGGAAGAACATATTCCAGCAGAGCCAGGTATCAGAGCGAAACAAGCTAAAGAATCTCTTGAATTATTAGATACAAAAGAAGGAGAAGAAGAGTTAGAAGGTCTTGCAGGAAGAGTTCAAGTGGACGACAAGGCTATGATAAATTGCAGGGCTGATTTAAATCAATTGGTGCCTTTTAAGTATGATTGGGCTTGGCAAAAATATCTTGATGGCAGTGCCAATCACTGGATGCCGCAAGAAGTAAACATGACTGCTGATATAGCTCTTTGGAAGTCCAATGAAGGATTAACTGAAGATGAAAGAACTATAGTTATGAGAAACCTGGGGTTCTTTTCTACGGCAGATTCCTTGGTCGCTAATAACTTAGTGCTCGCAATATATCGTCTAATAACAAATCCTGAGTGTAGACAATATATATTGAGACAAAGCTTTGAAGAAGCTATACACACACACGCATACCAATATTGTATTGAGTCTCTAGGGATGGATGAAGGAGAGATATTCAATATGTATAGAGAAATACCAAGCGTTGCAAAAAAAGCTTCTTGGGGCCTTAAATACACAAAAGAAATATCAACTCCAGGTTTTGTAACAGGAACAGAAGAAACCGATAAGTTATTATTAAAAAATCTAATTGCATTCTATTGCGTCTTAGAAGGAATATTCTTTTATTGTGGCTTCACGCAAATACTATCAATGGGTAGAAGAAATAAAATGACTGGAACTGCTGAGCAATTCCAATATATCTTAAGAGACGAATCTATGCATTTGAACTTTGGTATCGATATGATTAACCAAATAAAATTAGAGAATCCTCATTTATGGGATGAGCAGATGCGAAAAGAAGCAGCACAAATGATATTAGAAGGTGCAGAATTAGAGATACAGTATGCAAGGGATACTATGCCAAGAGGTATTCTTGGTATGAATGCAGGCATGATGGAAGAGTACCTTCAGTTCATAGCTAATAGAAGGCTTGTACAAATAGGTTTAGAAGAAGAATTCGAAGGTGCAACAAATCCTTTTCCTTGGATGTCGGAAATCATGGACCTGAGAAAAGAGAAGAACTTCTTTGAAACAAGAGTCATCGAGTATCAAACAGGTGGCGCTCTAAGCTGGGACTAAAGACAAAAATAATTGCTCATAGAGGTGCATCAGAAGATGCACCCGAAAACTCCATTTCAGCTTTTACAGAGGCCTTTGAGCAGCAAGCTGATGGAATAGAACTAGATGTTAGGCTAACTGCAGATAAGCGCATTGTTTGTTTCCATGACAAATCGGCTATGCGCACAACCGGCTTCGATAGAAATATAGATGAAGTGACTTTTACAGAACTTCGGTCTTTAGATTGTTCTTACGGTTTTGGAAAGGATTGGAAAACCGAAAAAATACCTGAGATAAAAGAAGTTTTTTCAATCCTTCCTCACAATAAAGATATATTTATAGAAGTGAAAACTGGAGAGATTATTGTCCCTTACTTACTTCAAGAGATAGAAAGTCAGAAAGTAGCTTTAGATCAAATAACTGTTATAAGTTTTTATCCTGAAGTTATACGACGCATTAAAGAACATAATATACATATAAAATGTAACTTGTTAATAGCTTTTGATTATGAAAATATTAAGACGAGTAAGATAGAGGAAATTATTAAATCAATTGGAGCGGATGGTCTTGGAGCTCAAAATCATAAAAGATTTAATAATGAACTTATTAAAATGCTGAGGAATTTTAATAAATCAGTTCATGTCTGGACAGTTAACTCAAAAGATGATGCGGAGTATTACTTTAAAAAAGGTGTAGACTCCATTACTACGAATAGACCTTATTTTTTGAGAAATCACTTAAAAAAGATGAAATAATAAAAATGGATATTATATGAAAGATCATGACTTAAACTTTTTGGAGCTAGTGCAATCGTCTCTGGAGAATGTTGAAGAATGCGATATTTATCAGGTTAATGCAATGTTAGAAGAAAATAGAGATTTCTATTTAATCGATGTAAGAGAGGATAGAGAGTGGGTACAGGGATTCATTACTGGTGCAACACATCTCGGAAAAGGGATCATTGAAAGAGACATCAGTAGCGTTGTTACAGATAAAGATGAGCTAATAGTTTTGTATTGCCAAGGAGGATTTAGATCAGCCTTAGCTGGAGAAAATATTAAGAAAATGGGATACAAAAATGTTAAATCAATGTCAGGTGGCTTTAGCGAATGGGTAAATAATAACTTTGCTGTTGATAAGCCTCAGTAAAAGATAAAATATAAAGTGCGCGCAATATGGAATCTTCTAAAACGGTAGGTATAACAGAAGTAGTCTTAAGAGATGGTATACAGTCTTTATTGGCAACAAGAGTACCTTTAAGAGATCTAGTTTCAATTCTTCCAACTTTAGATAAAGTGGGTTATTGGTCACTTGAAACCTGGGGAGGAGCTACTTATGATTCCTGTATCCGTTACCTTAATGAAGACCCATGGGAAAGATTAAGAACCTTCAACTCTCTATTAAAGAACACACCACAGCAAATGCTAATTCGTGGCCAAAATCTTGTTGGCTACAAACATTACTCAAACAGAGTAGTATCGAATTTTCTAGAAAAATCGGCAGAAAATGGGATAGAGATTTTCAGAACTTTTGATGCATTAAATGATTTCGAAAATATTGATTTCACAATAAGAGAAGTAAAGAGAATAGGTAAGCATGCACAAGGAACGATAGCTTACACAACAAGTCCTGTTCATGATTTAAATACTTGGTTAGATCTAGCAAAAAAAATAGAAGATGCCGGAGCTGATTCACTGGCAATTAAAGATATGGCGGGTCTGCTTAGGCCCTTTGATGCTTTTGAGCTAGTAAAGAATTTAAAAAGCACCTTATCCATTCCAATCCATATGCAAACACATGCCACTACCGGTATGTCCACTGCTACAAATATGAAAGCCATAGAAGCAGGAATAGATAACATCGATACTTCTATATCCTCCTTGAGCATGACTTATGGTCATACTGCCACAGAAACTATGTTAGCAATTTTTGAAAATCAAGAAAGGGAAATAAATCTGGATTTAAGTGCCTTAGAAGAAGTTTCTACATTTTTTAAAGACATTAGAGATAAATATTCTGAATTTGAGGGAAATCTTAAGGGAGTTGACTCTTCAATGTTGGTAAAACAAGTCCCTGGAGGAATGTTGTCAAATCTAGAATCTCAACTAAGAGCTAACAAACAAGAAGATAAGATAGATCTGGTCAAAGATGAAATACCTCGGGTTAGGAAAGATTTTGGATATCCCCCTCTGGTAACACCAGCATCGCAGATTGTAGGAGCTCAAGCTCTCCTAAATATTATGAGCAGCAGAAGATATGAGAATTTATCCAATGAGTCTTTAAACCTAATTCTTGGTAAATACGGAAAACTTCCTGGAGAGATAGAACCTGACCTTTTGAGAAGAGCTGAATTAATTGGTGTTGATGGCGATAGTTATGATGAAAATGAACTAGATATTATGGCGACTGAATTGAAAGATTTATGCAAAAGTTACGAATTACCTGATTTAAGCGAGAAGATCGAAATGCTGTTAACTTATATTATGTTTCCTAATATTGCACTTCCCTTTTTCAAAGAGTTGGATATTTGACTAGAGATAGTTTGAGGCAGCTTCTGAGATGGGATCTCCCTCAATTCTTGAGTGATACATAATCCTTGCCTCATTTAAATCCCACATGCTTGCTTGGTGCATTAAGCATCTATTATCCCAGATCACAGCATCTCCTACTTCCCAAGAATGATGATAAACCCAATTTTCATTGCTACAGGCAAACTCTTCTAATTCTTTTGCAAGATTCTGTGCCTCATGATCAGACATGCCTTCAATCTTATTAATGTGTCTGCCTATTGTTAAACATTTTTGACCTGTCTCTGAATGAGTTTTAACTAATGGTCTAAGTGGCTTAGGATCAATGTCGAAACCATAACTATTGAATTCACTTACTTTAGGATCTTTATGTCCAAATCTTTCCTTTTGACTCCATTCATAAGAGTGAAAAGCTGATAAATCTTCAATCTTTTCCTTCATCGCGGCACTGAGTCCTTCATAGGCTGCTCTCATATCAGCCCAACCAGTTTCTCCACCTTTTTTTGGCACTTTATGGGCTGTAAAAACAGCGCCTTTTGCCTGAATAGGCATATATGTACTATCGTGATGCCATTCCATATTACCTTTTAATGACTTAACAATATCATCATCATTCGCGTCTCTTATCGAGCCATCATTCCGAACATTACTTATTGGAGAAAGGTCAAACTCTAATGCACCAAAATTTTTTGCAAATTCTATCTGTTGAGAATTAGTTAAATTTTGCTGTGGAAAAATTAAAAGAGCGTACTGAAGCCATAATTTATAAATATCTTGAACTTCATCTTGATTAAGATCTGGTAAAGATAATTCGGAAACTTTTGCTCCGAAAGATCTATCTAGTGGTTCGACTTTCATTCTGGTATGACTTTATTTATATAATTCTTAATCTAAAATAGATGACATTAATTATTCTACTAACATATGTAGCTTTCGGAAAACAAAATAATTGACTTTATGAAACTGCTCTGAAAAATAAATATATGAAACTTTCTAATTCTTACATAGGTTTACCAGAGGAATTTTATCAAGTGGTGAATCCAACACCAGTAAAGAATCCGAAGACCCTCATTTTCAATGAGGATCTAGCTGATTCACTCGGCATAAAGTTAAAAGATGAAGAGGTATCAAATTTCTTTTCTGGTAATGGTTTACCAAAAGATTCCGTTCCGATAGCATTGAATTATGCCGGGCATCAGTTTGGAAACTTTGTTCAGCAACTTGGGGATGGTCGTGCTGTCTTACTTGGTGAAATCAACACCAAAGATGGAACATATGATTTACAGTTAAAGGGCTCTGGTAAAACTATGTTTTCAAGACAAGGAGATGGTAGGTCAGCTCTTGGACCAGTTATAAGAGAATATATCCTTAGCGAAGCAATGCACTATCTAGGAGTTTCTACTTCAAGAGCTCTAGCGGCTATAGCTACTGGAGAACATGTTGTAAGAGAAACTTTTGAACCTGGTGGGGTGTTAACACGAATAGCGAAAAGTCACTTGAGAGTGGGAACCTTTGAATATTTTGCTTCCAGACAACAATTAAATGATGTCAAGATGCTGGCTGATTTTGCTATACAAAGACATTATCCAGAAATAAGAGAAACGGAGAAACATTATCTTGAACTTCTAAAAAGGGTAGCTTCTAATCAATCTAAACTCGTATCAAAATGGATGAGTGTTGGGTTTGTACATGGAGTAATGAATACTGATAATTTTACCATTTCTGGAGAGACTATTGATTATGGGCCATGTGCTTTTTTAGATGAGTACCACCCTGGAAAAGTCTTTAGTTCAATTGATCAAAATGGTAGATATGCATTTGGTAATCAACCAAGCATTGCTTCATGGAACCTTGCTTCTCTCGCAGGTTGCCTCATTGCATTCATTGATAAAGATTCAGATAAAGCTAATGAGCTTGCCACAGAGGTCTTAGATAATTTTTCGAAAGAAACTAACCAAAGAATTCTTGATCTGATGTGCGAAAAGATCGGATTAAATGGTGGAAAAAAAGAGAATCAAACTTTACTGAGGAATTTTCTTAAAATAATGATGGACAATGAAGCAGACTATACTATTACCTTCAGAAACTTATCAAAAGTCCTCTTTGAAGACTCTGATGAATTTTTTAATCAATTTGCTGAGAAAAAAGAAATTAATGCCTGGTTAAATAATTGGGAGCAAGCTTTAAAAAAAGAGCATAAAGATCTCTCCAATTTAACAGAGAATCTCAATCGAATTAATCCTGTATATATTCCAAGAAATCATCAGGTCCAACTCGCTATCGATCTAGCTTACGAAAATGACTTTTCAAAAATGTTAGAGATGATAGATGTATTTAAAAATCCATTTAAAGAAGTATCAGAATATGTATCTTACTCTCAAGCCCCGCTTGAAAAGGAAAAAATAAGGAGAACCTTTTGTGGGACATAAAATATTTCTCTTGTTTATACAAATAAAAAAAGAGGGCCAAAATGGCCCTCTTTCTAATTTATAAGAAAATAAACTAAGCTGTTTGCTTATCGTCTACAGCTGCCTTCCAAATCACAAGACCAAATAAGATTTTGTTGATGAAATCAGCTAGGTTATAAATTAAATTTAATGTATCTGCATCCACTGCACCCATTAGGTATCCAAAAACATAACCTAAAGGATAGATAGCCCAACCAACTACTATGATCAATAGCATTGAATTATATGCTGTTTGGACAGAGGCACTGGTGGTGGCTACGACAGTTTTACCTGCTCCCATGTATAGTACATAAATCATGTACAACCATGCTGCCATTCCAATGATGAATGCTGGCAATGCTGCCATAACACCTGCTTCACCCATGTAACCAAAAATTAACATGACTAGTGAACCAAGTAAAAGCTGCCAGAATAAAGATCCAGCAACAACTGTGACTGCTGCAAGTATCAAGTAGAACTCGACCATCTGCAGTGGTACTGTTAATAACCAGTCTATATATCTAAATACTGTAGGTGTTTCTCCAGTATCAACCCAAACACCTCTCATGTATAGGTAGTGCCAAAAAGCTATACCGCAAATTAAACCTGCAACTGTTAATGAAGTTTTCCATTTGCCTTCTACATTGCTTCTTTCCGCAAAGAAAAAAACCGTAGCAGCCGCCATAGCAGCTGTAACTAGCCAAAAGGAAACGCCAACAAAATCGTCAGAATCCAAATCACCGCCTGAGGCGGCAAATAGAGGAGCTGCGATCATGCTTGATAGAATCAATAAAGATTTCATATTTCTCTCCCGTTATTTATGTATCTCGAGTACAAAAGCTATTTAATCTTAATTAAACGACGTTTAAAGTTCAATTAAGCAAATATACATTAAAAATATACTATCTACAGACATTAATTACAATGAATAAAGATCAGAAAACGTCTCCAAAGTCAATAAATTAGATTTTATTAATATTTAGATTGGCTTTAAGGCTGAATAGATCAAAGATCTTAACTCTCTTCTCACTTGATAGGTTGAAGATGGAAGCAACTGAGTCAAGAATATTACGAACATATCTTCGTTTGGATTTATAAAGAAAACCGTGCTAGCAGCACCGCCCCAGCCAAATTCTCCTATGTCACTTAGAGATTGAGATTTTGCAGGGTCGAGCATTACAGAAAAGCCAAGCCCGAAACCCACTCCTGCGTATGGTGTTTCACTAAAAGCTGACTCACTCATTTCAGTCAAATCTTGATTATTTGGTAAATGATTTGCAGTCATCAACTCTAAAGTTTTTCTTCCTATCAATCGCTTCCCTTTAAATTCTCCCTGATGCAACAACATATGACAAAAATTATGATAGTCACTCATGGTAGAAAATAATCCCCCTCCTCCAGAAGCCATTTTTGTATTTAGGAATGGTATTTCTAATAATCTTGGATGTCCTTTAGGATTATGTTCGTACAAGGAAGCTAATCTATCAATTTTGTCTTCTGGACAAGAGAAACTAGTATCAGACATTTCCAAAGGCTTAAAAATATACTCGATAAAATAATCTTCAAGATTCATTCCAGAAAAAACTTCTACAAGATGCCCTAAAACATCAGTAGAAATAGAATAATTCCATTTATCGCCTGGCGAAAACTCAAGAGGGATTGTGGAGAGTGTATCAACAAATTCCTGCAAAGTTTCTGATTGCTGAACTTTTGTTTTTCTATAAGCAGCATCTACATTAGTTCTATACATAAAATCGTAAGTTAACCCCGACATATGACTGAGAAGGTCTCTTATAGTCATGTGTCTTTTAGGTTTTGAAGTCAAAAAATTTGGATAGATTCCAGATTCATAAACTCTAAGGCTCTTCCATGAAGGTATATACCAATAAACCGGATCATCTAATCTAAATTTACTCTTCTCAAGTAATTGCATGATTGCGATACTCGTTATTGCCTTGCTCATAGAATAAATTCTAAAAATTGTGTCCTCTTGCATCGGTCTTTTATTTTCCCTGTCCATCATTCCAAGAGAATCTAAATAGGCCACTTCGCCCTTTCTTGAAACCAGCGTCATGGTTCCAACATACTTACCTTCCTTTACATAGGTTTCGTCTAAGTATTCTCTTATGTTTTTTAAAACTGTGGCATCTAAACCTACTGTTTCAGGCTTAACAACTTTCATAAATCCTCCGAGTTGATTGGATTTCAACAGAATTAGTTAATTAATATTCACTATTTAATTTGAAGTGTACAAAAAAAATATTAATATGGTTAATAAAATTATTGGGGAATAGTATTTTATGTACGATTTAGTTATTAGAAATGGAAAAATTGTAGATGGAAGCGGTGAGGCTTCTTTTATGGGTGACATAGCTATCAAAGGAGATCGCATAGTAAAGATTGGTCTTGTTGAAGATAAAGGAAATAAAGAAATAGATGCCGAAGGCAACCTTGTGACACCTGGTTGGGTAGATATTCATACTCATTATGATGGTCAAGTTTGTTGGGACGAATATTTGACACCCTCTTGCTGGCATGGGGTAACAACTGTGGTAATGGGGAATTGTGGAGTGGGATTCGCTCCAGTTAAACCTGGTACCGAAGAATTTCTAGTTCAACTCATGGAAGGTGTAGAAGATATTCCAGGAGTTGCATTGAATGAAGGAGTCAGTTGGGATTGGGAAAGCTTTCCTGAATATCTTGATTCTATTGGTAAAAAGAATTACGCAATGGACATTGGAGCGATGATTGGACATGGCCCAATTAGATCGTATGTTATGGGAATGGACAGATGCCAAGGGAAAGAAGAAGCATCTGATGAAGAAATAAATGAAATGGCAAAGATCACAAAAGAAGCAATTGAAGCTGGAGCCCTTGGATTTAGTACTTCTAGAACATATCTTCATAGAGATAAATTTGGAGAGTATGTTCCTGGAACAGAGGCTACTGCGAAAGAAATGAGAAAAATTGCCAATACCATAGCTGATCTTGGTCAAGGCACCTTAGAGATCGTTTCAGACTGGATGGATCAAGACATAGAATTAGATTGGGTTAAAGAATTTGTAGAAAAGTCTGATAGAACACTTACTTACGCTCAAACAGGCGGTAATCCAGTAGAGACTTGGAAATATTGCGAAGAAAATTTTTCTAAGGGTGTAAAAATAAGACCCCAATTTCCAGGTAGACCCACTGGAATGCTCTTTAGTTTAGAGTCTACTGTTCATCCTTTCATTGCACATCCAAGTTATGTTGAGATAGCAGATAAAACTTTAGAGGAAAAGGTTGCTGTTATGAAAGATGAATCTTTTAGACAAAAGATTCTTTCTGAAGATCCCGCGGTAGATAAAAATCATATGATCTACACTCTAATGATGTCATTTGACAAACAATTTCCTATGAATGAGATACCTGATTATGAACCTTCATATGAAGAAAGTATTGCCGGCATAGCGGAAAGTTCAGGTAAATCAGTAATGGAAGTAATGTACGATGAATTGCTCAAGAATGAAGGAAAAACCTTTGTTTGGGCACCATTTTCTCCTTATCCCGACCATAATCTAGATACATACAAAATGATGATGGAGTTTGAAAGTTCTGTTGCTGGCCTTAGCGATGGAGGAGCTCACTGTGGCCTTATATGCGATGCAAGTATGCCAACATGGAATATAGCTCACTACACAAGAGATAGAGTAAAAGGAGATAAGATACCTTTGGAATTTCTCATAAGGAAACAAACTAAAGAGACAGCAGAGACCTTTGGTTTAATGGATAGAGGACAAATCAAAGAAGGTTATCTAGCTGATATTAATATCATTGATCATGAAAATTTATGTGTATACAAACCTGAGATGGTTCATGACTTACCAACCGGCAGTAGAAGAATTATTCAGAAGGCCGGAGGATACATAGCAACTATCAAGAGTGGAGTTGTAACTTTTAAGAACGATCAAGCTACTGGCGAGCTTCCAGGTACCGTTATAAGAGGCGAAAGAACTGCTGAAGCAATTAGCGCATAAATCTGACTTTCTATGTCATTTAGCACCCCCGACTTGTCTGATGCAAATCCAGAGGCTCAGGCCCTTTCCCCTATTCTTAAAAACTTAGGAGGTAAGAAAATTTTCTGGGGGAAAATTGAAACGCTTCGATGTCCTGATGACAATTCCTTTGTTAAAGAGCTTTTAAATTCTGAGGGTGGAGGAAAAATTCTTGTTGTAGATGCAGATGCTATAACTACAGTCGCATTAATAGGAGATATGATCGCAGAAGCTGGAGTTAAGAATAATTGGAGCGGAATTATAATAAATGGCTACGTCAGAGATATAGATGTCCTTAGTAAGCTTAATTTCGGTGTTCAAGCTCTTGGTACAATGCCAGTCAGGAGTGAAAAGAAAAACCAAGGGAAGATAGGGGTGGATATTTCCTTTGGCGGGTTAACTTTTTCAAGTGGTGATTATGTCTATGCAGACAATAATGGACTTTTGCTTAGTAAAAAAGAGTTAAATCTTTCTTAGATTGATCTTAGCGCTTCAGTAATATCTCTTCTAGCAGCATTCCATGCAGGGAACACCCCACCTATAAAACCAACAAGTAATGCCAAGGTGAGTCCTTGTTGAATGATCTCTCCTGTGACTGCAAAGGCAAATGCAGTCTGGGAGAAAGAAGCGCCTGCTAGCGTAGAAACAGTGTACCCGTTAAATAATATATAGGCTATGGTGCCTCCTAATAAACCACCAATCGTAGCAAGTAATAAAGCCTCTATCAGTAGCGCAAGTAGAACAGTAGTGCCCTTAAATCCCAGAGCTCGGAGCGTTCCTATCTCGACCAATCTTGTAGATACAGCACTGTACATGGTATTTAAAGCTGCAAAAACTGCACCGATTGCCATTATATAACCTACCACTTGGCCAAAAACCTTAATCAAATCTGCTCCAGAGGACTGATTTTCATAAAAGTCACTTTCAGACTGAACTTTGAGCTCTAAGTTTGGGTAACTTTCTACAAATAATCCAACCTCATTGAATGAATCTGGAGAATCTAATTTTAAGATCATGCTTGATGCCGAGGCTCCTCTTCTAAAAAGGCCTTGTGCGGTTGCTAAATCAGCCCAGATTTCTGACTCGTGAACATCACCATTACTTGAAAAAATTCCTACAACTGTGGCAAAACTATCTCTTACTTTAATCTGATCTCCAATCTCAAGTCCTGCGTATTGATTATTAGCTCCTTTTCCAACTATTATCTCTGCTGTTCCAGTAGTGAAGTTTCTTCCCTCAATAATATCAACCTCAGGACGAATTCTAAAACTTGCAGGTTGAACCCCTCTGATTGGTAAGTTAGATGTCGATTCCGCACCTTTTTTCTTAAGGTCAATAATTGCAAATAACTCAGCCGCAATCATTGGCTCACCATCTATAGATTTAATACCTGGAGAACTAGAGACAGTATCAAGCTCTGTCATAGCAACTCCACTGCTCAACTCCGAACTTGATCCATCTCTTAGAATAATTACTCTATCCTCTTCTCCTGTACTAGAGATTGTAGAACTTAGGCCTTCAGCCATGGCTAACAAGGAAACCATGACAGCTACCGACCCAGCTATCCCCACAATGATCACTAATGAAGAACCTGATCTCTCTAGAACAGAGCGTAAATTCATATTTGTAACCAATAATACTTGCCTAATAAAACTCATATTAATTTTTCCTTAAAGCATCGACCACGTTTAATCTCATAGCCGAAAGCGCCGGTAAAACTCCTGATATTAAAGCAGTAATAAAAGCAACTAAGATTGCACTTATTACAATAGATATAGAAAACTCTATCTCTCCTGAAAAACCTATGGCCACTCCAGAAAACATAGGGAACAATAGATAAGCTATCAAAACTCCTATTATTGCTCCAGCTACGCACATCAAGAAAGACTCTGCTAAGACAAAGAGCATTATTAATCGATCAGGAAAACCGACTGCCTTCAATGCACCAAGTTCGGGAGTTCTCTCTCTAACTGCCTGGCTCATAGTATTTCCTGTTAATAAAAGGATTGTGAAAAAAGAAGCAGCCAAAACTGAATTTATAATTAAGCCTATATTTCCAATTTGTTCAGCAAACATCCGACTGAAAGCTTCCTCTGTAGACGTCTTTGTTTCGTCTAAAGAGTTCTTAAATAGCTCATCAATCTCCTTTGCTATAGATTCAGCCTGCTCAGGATTTTTTATTTTCACTATATAGTTACCAGGTCTACCCGTTTCGTAAAGTCTAGCCTCATCAAAATATTTCCAATTAATAAATGCTTCATCTTGTTCGCCACTCGTGTTATTTGTATATGTGCCCACAAGATCAAACTCCCAAACTCCTCCGCCCTTCTTAGGCCATATGTCAGCAATAATAGGAATCCTATCTCCTATTTTCCATCCAAACTGATCAGCTAAATCTTTCCCGACGATCATCCCTGTAATGTTTCGTGAAAAGGCTTCTTGCGCTCCTTCACTTAATTCCCATTCAGGATAAACATCAAAATAATTATCTGGAACAGGCCATTTTGGAAAAAAGTTTTGTCTTTCTTTGTAAGTGCCTCCAAACCATTGACGCCAAACAACAGTATCTACACCTTCTACCATTTCTATTCTATTTTTATGAGCCATTGGAAGAGATTCAGTAAAAGCAAGCCGAGACACAACTATGAGTCTATCTTGTCCGGCAAAATCTACCTCACTATTAAAAGCTACGGCAACTGATCTTCCCAAAGAAAACAATAAGAAAGCAGTGGCGATTGAAAAAATAGTCATAAAAGTTCTAATCTTTTTACGATTTATACCTGATTTAACGATCATCCAATATTTCATCATCCCTCTCTAAGTGCATCTACAACTCTTAAGCGCAAGGCTTGATAGGCTGGAACAACAGCAGACATGAGTGCAATTAATAATCCTATCAGGAAACCACCTAAAACTATTTCTAGCGATATAGAAACTGTATCTTCCAATATACCGCCCGACATTATTTCTATGGCCGGAATAATTAAAGCAGTAACCAATAAGCCCATCAGTACAGCAGAGAAACAAATTGTGACAGCTTCTAAAATGACCGAGATGAAAATAATATTGTCTTTATAACCAAGGCACTTAAGAACTCCTATATCGCTTGTTCTTTCTCTTATAGATTGAGCTAGCGTATTTGAGGAAACCAGCAATATGGTAAAAAACACAGATAACAGTATTGAATTCACAATTAATTCAACATCTGCAATTTCTCCTGCCATTTCTACTGCAATCATTGATTCAGGACCTGATCTTGTAGCATAAGAAGAATTCATGAACTGCTCATCAATTTGTTTGGAAATTTTTTCACCCACTTCAGGGGAAGTAGCTTTGACCATAATCGTGCCTAAAGTTCCCTTTTCACTCATTCTAGCTTCATCAAAAGCAGGCCAATTAATTATCGCTCCTAACTCATCTCCTTTAATTTGTTTTGCTGTGTAAAATCCCACAACCTCAAAGGACCAATTGTAAGTTCCATCTATATTTAGCGATGATGATTCTGTGTTTAATCTATCTCCTATTTTTAGACCCTTCTGATCTGCCATCAGCTGACCAACTATTGTGGCATTTGGATTACTTTTTAAAGCAAGTATGGCTTGTTCCGTTGCTTCAAATCTATCATATACATCGAAAAAATTTGGGCTAACGGCATAAGCGACTCCTTCCATCATACTTTCTATGCTATCGGATATAAGAAAATCCATGTACATCACTTCCTCAACGCCTTCTAGTGTTTCTATGTAATTAACATGAGAATAAGGCAGTTTTCCCAGCATATTATATCTGGGCATAACTATTATGTTATCTGCAGAAAGGCCCTCTATAGAACCCGTAAAAAGGCCAGAAAGGGTATTTAAGGATCCGTACAGTACGAATGCAATAAACATAGACATTATTGTCAAAAAAGTTCGTAGTCTTTTTCTTATTAATCCTATCTTAACTAAGGTCCAAAACATTAAGATGTCAGTTTTCCTTTGTCTAAATGTAAAGTCCTCTTAGCGGATTCAGCAGCTACTGGATCATGAGTCACCATTAAGATGGTTTTGCCATGGTCGCGGTTTAATATCTGCAAGAGTTCTAATATTTCAGTAGCAGTATCTCTGTCCAGGTCACCTGTTGGCTCGTCACAAACCAATATGCCTGGATCTGAAACAAGCGCTCTAGCAATTGCCACTCTTTGTTGTTGCCCGCCAGAAAGCTCATTAGGCTTATGACCTCCTCTATCAGAAAGACCGACAACATCA
The DNA here is from genome assembly GCA_902618945.1 of uncultured SAR86 cluster bacterium. GTDB lineage: Bacteria > Pseudomonadota > Gammaproteobacteria > Magnimaribacterales > Magnimaribacteraceae > Magnimaribacter. The sequence goes on along the minus strand of CACNCK010000010.1, from coordinate 17,327 downwards.
AGAGCTGTAGTCACATGTTCTTTTCTTTGAGAGCTAGAAAGATTGGTTAAGAGAAGAGGTATCTCTATATTTTTATTGGCAGTTAAGACTGGAAGAAGATTATAGAATTGAAAAATAAAACCTATATTAGTTGCTCTCCAGTCACTTAAGCCAGATGGGCTCATTTGTTCGAGGTGGTCTCCATTGACAACAATCTGTCCAGAAGTGGGTGAATCAAGTCCACCTATAAGGTTTAAAAGGGTTGATTTTCCCGAACCAGAAGGCCCCATAAGAGCAAGAAAATCCCCTTTGGGTACTTCTAAGCTGAGGTCGTCTAACACAACAAGCTCTTCTCTTCCTCTTTCGTATGTTTTATTTACGGACTGAACCTCAATTAAGTTGGACATGATTACCTCTTTTTTATTTTATTATTACTTGTTGATTGTTTTCTAATTCATTATCAAATATCGCTACCACAGTCACTCCTGGTTTCAGACCATCTATTACTCTTGCATAATTTGCAGTTTCTTCGGCAACCTCTACTTTTGTGAGCTTAATTTTAGATCCTTCGAGCGCTTGAACAACTGACTGATTATCTTTAATAGCCACAGCTGCTAAAGGAATCATTACACCCTCTTTAACAATTTCAGGGCTTTTATTTTCTACTTTCCTCAAGAAAGACACTCTACTGCCCATATCGGGGAGAACCCTTTCATCCCTTTCAAGAAGAGCAATTCTAACTTTTACGGTTGCTTTGTTTCTATCAGCCGTAGGAATAATTGCTATAACTTCAGATGGTATATCCCATTTAGGATATGCATTTAAATTTGTTATGACAGGTTGGCCTGGCTTTACTCGATTTATGAAGGCTTCATTTACATCTACTTCAACTTCAAGAGAATCCATGTCAACAATTGTACAGATACCTGTATTAGTAAATCCGCCTCCAGCTGAGACTGGAGATATCATTTCGCCTGGCTGAGCTGCTTTGTATACAACCACACCACTAAATGGAGCTAATATTTTCATATCTTGCACAACTTGCTTCCTGATAGCATTCAAGGCCTCTAGACCCTCTACAGAAGCCCTAGCTGCATCTAAAGCGGCTTGACTAGCTAGCTCATCTTTTGCCAATTCCTTAGTTCGATTAAATATTCGCTTAGCTTCATTAAGTTGCGACTGTGAATAATTCAAATCAGCTTGCATTGTACTATCGTCGAGTTGAGCTAATATTTGACCTTCCTCAACATACATACCTTCCTCTATAAACACCTTCATAACCTTTCCAGTCATTTTAGAAGAAACTGTTGCCCTCCTTCTGGCGACTACATAGCCTGAAGCATCAAGAATACTAGTAGCTGAAGCATCTGACATTTCAAGAGACTTAACTGTGAAAGTGGTTACTTGTTTAAGTTCATCATCTGATAAAAATAACCACCAAAAAAGGCCTACAATCAGAACAGATATGACAAGTAAATATAGTTTACTAGACTGTTGTCCTACAGCTGCAGGAGGAGCAGATCTATCTATCTTTAAGTTATTGAGTAAATTTTCTCTATCACTCATCTAAGTATCCATATTATCAATCCACTTCTCTATGAGCTCGACAGCCTCATGATGCATTAAGGATCTACCGGACTCTGGCATCATGACTCCGGGATCGGTTGAAATCATTCTATGCAAAAGTATAGATTCTTTAGAATTTCCAGGTGCAATGGAAAACTTATGTCCTCCACTGCCCCTTCCTGTAGCAACTGGCTTTTTATAAATTCCTAATTGCTTAGGTCGACTCTCAGTCAAATCTAAGTAAAGTCCAGTAGAGTTAGCCCCTCCCGTTGAAATATGACAATGGCCACAATTAATATCCAAATAGGATCTAACTCTGTCGTCCAAAGAATAAGTTTCGACACTCCAATCGACAGGTGTATTAAGATCTATTTCAATGCCGTCAATGTAATCAAGTCTCATCCATTTATTTAATTGATTAATTGATCCGTCTTGATAATCAAATACTTTATTGAGATTCCTTGCTTTCGGTCCAATTGGCATTACGGCATCATTATAAGAATGACATTCTTTACACTGATTTTTATTTGGTACTCTGTATCTTACTGATCGCTTCTCCCCTTCAAAATCGATCCATTCATTAAGGATTGTTTTGCCGGCTTTTTTTATAAATGCCTCATTTTGTTCATCATTCCAAGCATAGGATACAGCTTCCCAGCCTGTTTGCTTTCTAAGTAACAATCTTGTCTCCATAAGTCTCTTTCCAAGGGATAAATTTCTTTCATCAACTGGATAATAAAAGGTTTTAATCAAAGCTGATCCAACTGGAAAGTTAAATACCTGATCTTTTCTGAAGGATGCCTTTTTACCCTCTGGTATGTATACCCATCTTTGTTTATAGGAGTAGTCAGAAAAAAGTGAAGAAATTAACTCATACGGAACAACTCTTTCAGACGGGATTTGAGCTTGAGAATCTTTAAAGAATGAAAATTCTGATAGTTTTTTAGGAAATTTTTCCTGCAAAATTATTTCATTTTCAATAGCATACAGAAAATTTATAGTAAAAGTTATTAGAAAAAATAATGACAATTTTTTCATAGCTCTTAATTCAAAATCACCTCTGGTAAGGGCCTAACTTTCCCTTCATAGGCTTTTATATCTCTCTCTACTGGATCAAAAAAAGGAAGAATATATTTGATTGGATTAAGTGTTAAAAAAGTTGCATCTCCATTATTTGAAATAACAAGTCGTTCATCATCGGGTTGTCCGAATATGATTTGGTTCATTGGCAGGACCCCATCCCAAAATATATCGGGCATGTTTCCATCAGAGAGTTCAAATAGTATTGCTGCAAGTTCTCCCGTATTTATATCTGGATCAAAACCGCCGTCACCAAATCTATTTCCGTGAATCTGAATGGACTTAGGGTGAGGGTTATAGTTTTCATCATCAGTTGCATAACCATAAGTGACTATCGAGAGATTCACAGTGCCATTTCCGTATATGTCATTATCAAATACTTCAACATCAGAATTAGCTTGAATTATTATTCCAGTGCCTCTTGGCACTTCTCCGACTATGTTGCCTTCTGGAGCAAAATTATCTGTATCATTATTAATGGCTTTATTTCTAAAGACTCTTACATTATGACCACCTTGTTGGGGTAAATCAGGAAGATCAAACACCAAGATCCCTCCTGTATTATGTGAAGCTAAATTATCAAATACATCCGCGTAATAAGAATTTTCTATCTCAATTCCAGCCACATTATATTGAGCAATATTATTTTTAACGATTATGTTCCTAGACTGTCCAACGTAAATGCCCGCATCTGAGGCCCCTATGGCCACACAACCGTCTATAAGGACATTTTGCGACTCGACAGGATAAAAACCGTAGGCTCCATTGGTTTCCTTTGGCCCGCCAGTCCATTCCGTTCGCAGACGAATCATATTTATTCCGTCAGATCCAATTACCTTAATAGCATCTCCTGTAGCATCCAAAACGGCAAAGTCTCGAAGAGTAACTCCGTCAGAAGTAACTAAAAGACCTTGAGCCCCAGATATTTGATTTCCAAAGTTTAATATTGTGTCGTTTATTCCAGATCCCTCAAAAATAACGTCATCAACATCTAAAGAAATACCATCCTCAAAAAAATATTCTCCAGGCTCTAAGGTAAGAATATCACCAGGTTGCATTTCTATTAGCGCTTCTTGTATTTTCTCAGAAGAATTTTCGCTTGGACCAACTAAAAGTTGTCTTGCTTCCAAAGCAAAAGCAGAGACACTAAGTAAGAAGAATAGAAAGAAATTTTGCATTTTCCCCATTATTTACAATATTTATATGCTAAGTATAGTAGATTTATATGAAAGTTATGAGTCATAAAATTTACAGAACTTTTTTATTTCTATTTTCCTGATAAAGTTTGCAAAAGAAAGGATTAGATAATATGGACTTTGAGACAATAATAATAATTTTGCAAACTATTGGACCGTTTACAGTATTAGTTACTGTCTACTTTCTTGTTACAGAGTTGAAAGAGCAAAATAGAGTAGCTAGAGCAAATGCAAGGCAGAATATTGCAGATAGTCACCAAAAACTTACATTAGCGGGCCTTAATAAAAGACTAATTGAAATTAAAGTGAAACTGAGAAAAGGAGAAGAGCTCACTGAAGAAGAAGATGCAGCTTACTTAACCCACTTTTCAGCGATACTTAGAGCAAGACAAAGCCAACACTATCAATACACAATTGGAATGCTCGATGAATCGGAATGGTCAGCAATGCTTTCCTCTTTTAGAACGCTTTTAAAAGATCAAAAAAACCTAGAGATATGGACATGGGTATCACCCACCTTTCCAGAAGACTTTGTTGAGTTGGTTGAAAAAGAAAGAATGAAAATATAGGTAACGCAAATAATGAAGAATGAACATCTCGATTACTTATTTAGATCTTTAAAGCATCATCCAAGCCCTTACATAATCTACGACCTCGATGGCTCTATTAGATGGATAAATTTAGCTGCTGAGTATATTTTTAGAACAGAAGATATTTCTGAAATAGGAATAAAAAAGATTAACCTCGAAGAAAATGAGGTCAGTAAAGACCTTATCGCTCAATCTTATTCTACTCCTGTTGAAGTAAGACTGAGAGAGATTGAGTTTTTTATGAAGACAAGAGTTCACTTAATACCTTCTGAATCTGCTAAAGATTTTATGTTAGTTGAAGTTTTATGTAATTCAAGACTAGGTTTGGAAGCTCTTAGGCAAACAATTTCTTGCATAGAATATGACAGAATCGATCTAGCTTATCAGAAGCAATATGACTTAAAAACAGGCCAGATTACCGGCGTGGAGGCCCTACTGCGATTAAGAGATGAAGAGGGTCAAATTATTCCAAATGATGTGATCATTCCTGAAATAGAAGGGGAAAGTTTATTTTCATTAGTTGTAAAATCCTCGTTAGAAAAACTCAAAGAGATATTTGCTATCAAATCAGAGATAGGACTAGAAAACGCAACCATTTACCTTAATGTCTCTGCTCATACAATAATGCATCCTGAATTTAGTTCCATTTTTTCTAAGTTTGCAGATGAAATGGGATTTAAAAAGAACGAGTTTGGCCTTGAGGTTACAGAAACAGCAGAATTAAGTAGCACTGAACAAGCCGGGTCATACCTTCAAAGATTGAAGGATAGTGGAATCAAAATAGCACTAGATGACTTTGGTGCAGGCTATGCATCTTTGCGGTATGTAAAGGACTTACCTTTAGACGTTATAAAATTGGATAAACACTTCACAAATGGTTTAGACGACAAAGCAACGGCGAAATTAATTGGTTTTGTTGTAGAAGTTTGCAACTCCCTTTCTTTAGAAATGATAGGAGAAGGTATTGAAACCGAAGAACAAAAAAAACAAATGCTTGAAATAGGATGTGCTATAGGACAAGGATATCTGATGCATAAACCTGAATTTATTGAAACACTTAAAAATCAGAATGGATAAGATATCAAAAAATAAAACCTCTAAAGGTGCAGAAGAAATTTTACTAGCACAAATAAAACAGGAATTTACTACACCTGCAGACGCAATTTCTGATTATCTAGAACTTGTAGAAAAAACACTCCTTGAAGCTCAAATCTCAATGGAAGACGAGGTTGAGCAAATTAAATCAGGTTGCAAAAGATTAATTGATCAATACGAAGAAGCATTTGCAGAAAATACAGGTCCAAATGCAACCACTGTAAAGAAGACCCCCGAAGAATATTCTGAACTTAGACATAATTTAAGAACCCCGTTAAATGCAATTATTGGTTATAGCGAAATACTTATTGAAGACTTAGAAGATGACTTGAGCGAAGAATCTTTAAAAGATTTACATAGTATTATCGAGTTATCAAGAGAAACAGAAACAGCGATTGAAAACTTTGTTGATTATATTCGTGGAGAAGCCATTAAAACTTCGGAAGGAGATTCTCAGCTTGAATCTGCTGAATCACTATTCAAGTCTCTAGGAGACATTAACTATTCTCTTGAACTAGATGAAAACCTCGAAGGGGCTGATATTTTAATCGTCGATGATAATAAAACAAATTGTGAGGTTCTTGAAAGACGTTTAACTATGCAAGGTTTGCATTGCAGGACTGCCTATGACGGAACAACAGCTATTAAGGAAGTGGAGAAAAAATTGCCAGACTTAATTCTTCTTGATGTTATCCTTCCTGATATTAATGGACTTGAGCTTCTCAAGAAATTTAGAAGCGAGAATACTAGCGAGAATCTCCCCATCATAATGGTCTCGGCATTCAATGATGTAGATGGTATTGCAAAATGCATACAGCTAGGGGCACAAGACTATCTTCCAAAACCGCTTAATGGAACTATCTTACTCGCGAAGGTAATTTCGTCTTTAGAAAGAAAATTTTTTAGAGAAAGAGAGAAAGAGTTAGTAAATAAATTACACATACAGGCAACTACAGATCAATTAACAGGTATTTCAAATAGAAGAGTTGTCTTTGAAGAACTCGAGAATTCATATGCTGAATTACAATCTGGGCGTAAAAAGGATTTCTCTGTAATAATGATTGATATTGATTTCTTCAAATCGGTTAATGACACATACGGTCACTCAGGAGGAGATGAAGTCCTCAAGGCCATGGCGAATGTTTTAAAAAATTATGTAAGTGAACCTAATTTAGTTGGAAGAATTGGTGGTGAAGAATTCCTTGCGGTAATATTTGATCAAGAAGATATAGAAACCTACTGTGATAATTTGCGTAGGCAAATTCATACCATCAAAGTTTCCTATGAAGATCATGAAATCTCCATTACTGCTAGTGGAGGCGTCGCAATTACTTCAGAGTCTGGAAACGCGTCAGATGTTATAAACAAAGCTGATGAAAGGCTGTATGATGCTAAGAAATCAGGAAGAGATAAATTTGTTATTAGTTAATAGTGGAGATGTAGATGGCAAAAATTTTGTATGTTGAAGATAACGAAATGAATAGAGATATGTTGTCAAGAAGATTACAGAGAAGAGATCATGAGATATTACTAGCATTTGATGGAAAAGAAGGGCTCGATATGATGAAATCTGAAAAACCTGATTTAGTCCTTATGGACATGGGTCTTCCCGTGATGGATGGATGGGAAGCAACAACAACAGCCAAAGGGGATCCAGAAATAAAAGATATACCAATAATTGCTCTAACCGCTCATGCCTTAGAATCTGATAGAGTTAAAGCCTTAGATTGCGGTGCAGATGATTTCGATACTAAACCGGTAGACTTCAAAAGGTTACTGGAAAAAATAGAAGGACTCCTAGGATAAGATTCTTATTGGTTGTAGATATTAGTAACTATAGCCGAGAGTTCGTCCATAGAAACCTCATCTTTCTTAACCATTCCTGCAACATTCTTTTCAAGCATCTCTCTTTGCACTTCCGTTAGATCTTTACCTGAATATACAAGTACAGGTGCCCTTTCCGTTTCATTAAATTCCTTCATGTAATTCTCTAAGAACTCAAATCCATCCATTCGTGGCATCTCTAGATCAAGAACAATCAGGTTGGGATTTTTATTTAATTTTTCTAAGCCCTCTTTACCATCTTTGGCAGTATCAAATTTAAAGCCAGCATCACTTAGCATTCGAGACAGTAAATCACGAACATCGGCATCATCGTCAATAATTAGAACGGTTCCATCGTGATCAGTTGAAGAGATATGTTTAGATACCGTTTCTAAGAATAAATCTCTATTAATTGGTTTTGTTAAATAATCATCGGCACCTAGTGATTGAGATAAAACATCTTGAGACAATTGGCTTACCATAACTACAGGCATATCCTTAAGTTCAGGATCACTTTTACATTCCTTTAATATTGACCAACCGTCTCTTCCGGGCATCAAAACATCTAAAAGAAGTAACTTTGGTTTCATCTCTCTCACAATCTGCATACCCTTTTCACTATCAACAGCGCCTACTAGCTTTAAACCAATCTTTGAAAGGGTTCTACGTATAAGATCATGCATCGCGACATCATCATCAATCAGAACTACTATCTTTTCTTCTTCAGTAAGTTTATCGATAGTATTACCTTGCTCTAATTCATCATAATCTTGAGGGCATTCTCTTGGAACATATAAAGTAAAGACTGATCCAACGCCGAGCTCACTAGTTACAATCACATCACCCCCCATCATTTCAGCTAATTTTTTAGTGATAGGCAGTCCAAGTCCTGTTCCGCCATGTTTCGCTGATGTTGATCTTTCGGCTTGTTCATATTCTCTAAAGACTTTGCTTAAACCCTCTTCAGACATTCCTTCACCAGTATCAGACACAGAAAATCTAATCATCTCTACATCTTCCTCAAAAAAGGTATCTACATCTAGGGTAACAGTACCATTAGAAGTGAATTTAAATCCATTGCTCAAAAAGTTAGTCAGACATTGTCGAATTTTTGTTTCATCTTGAGTCATTGATCCGAGAGCATCTTCTAGATTGACTTTGAAACCATTATCATTTGTAGCAGCCAGAGGGCCTGTAACATCCTTTATCGTATCAACCATTCCCTCTATCTCGAAACTAGTTAAGTACAGCTCCATTCTTCCAGCTTCTATCTTAGAAATATCAAGAATATTGTTAATAAGAGATAATAGGTGACTTCCAGCTGAAGTGATTTTTTTTAGATCAGGAAGTAAATCATCATAACCAAGGTCCTCGCAATCCTCTGCTAACATTTCTCCGTAACCGAGGATAGCATTTAAAGGTGTTCTGAGTTCGTGGCTCATGTTAGCAAAAAATCTAGTTTTTTCTGCATTTGCATCCCTTGCTTCATCCCTAGAAGTTTCCATTTCACTCGTACGGGCAGAAATCAAAGCATTCACCTCATCCGACATTCTTGAAAAGGCTAAAGACATTAATTCAACTGAAGCTTCTTCGTTTCCTGCTCCATCTCCTTCTTTGGCTAACTCGGTCATTTTCTTGATGTCTTCGAGAATAAGTTTCTGAGCATCACCTTCTAACTGATCGGCTAGGAAAGACATTTTTTCAATGATTACCCTATCTCTTTCTTTTCTCCTTTTTGCCTGTTGTTTTCTAATGTCTTCCATCTCCAAAAGATGACCTCTATAGCTGTGAAGAGCTGTAGAAAGGTGACCTACTTCATCATTTTTGGATGCTAAAAGCCCATGGCGTTCTGGCATCTTCTGAGTATGGTCTCCTTGTGTTAAACCTTCTAAGACTGCAATTGCTCGTGTGATTCCTCCAAAAGTTCTATAAGTAATATAAGCAGTTAATCCGACAATGAATAAAATCATAAGAGCTGAGACAAAATAACTCCTTGCAAGAACTTCAGAAGCCCTTTCCATGGCTAACTTTTCATCTTTAAATATAAATAATTCTGCTTTATCTGATGATAAGTAAGTGCTCAACGGAATTAAAGTAATAGAAGTTCCGAGATCAGCATCCTTCGAGCTATGCCTGCTTCCATTTTCTGTCATCAACAAATTAGCTTTTTCTACATTTTGAGAATAATTTTCAATACCAAACCTAGACTCAGAGCTGAAATCATCTGATGAATAATCTTCTTCAAGAGAAATCAGTCCTTCAGGAGTCTTTATACCCGTCCTGACCTCAAATTCATCTTCAAAAATCTCAATCGCCTTTCTCACATCCACTCCTAGGATTATGTTGGCAAAAGTTTCTTGATTAACTTTTATTGGAAATGAATAAGTTTGATTTAAAGTAGCCGTTTGTACATTATCAGCATCAAGTATCTTTAAGGTCGATTGTCTTGGTCTTTCTGAGATATCTTTAATGTGAGAATCTAAATAAGAAAAAAATTCAGGTCTAGCTTTAGGACTGCAGGCATCTATGCCAAGTAAATCTAGTGCGCTTCCACAATAAAATCTTTGACCATTTGGAAAGTAAGCCATTACAAAACTTAACTCGCCATCGTCCAATTCCTCTTCAAATATATATTCAATTAAGTACTGAAGATCACCAAGAGATCGGTTTTCTATAGTGTTGAAAATTGGATTCAAATAGTTACCTGAAGAATCGACTTCGTCTATGAAAGTTTCATCGTCTGGATCCCAGATATCCCCTTTTTCTCCAAAACCCGGAAGCCAGCTTGCCATAGACTCATAAGTACCATTGAAGGTTTGGTACCAAGCAGACTCATAAAGCACTACCAAGGATTCACCCGCAGCATCTTCTTGAATTGAGTCTCTACTGTCTGTAGAAAAATAGAAGACTACCGTTACTAGCAGATACCCCACTACTACGAACAGCAGAAGTTGCAGTCTAATTGACATATTTGAGAGAAATACTAGAAAACTTTATTGTAGGTCAAAATTTAATCTTACTTGAACGTTGTTAGCTTTGACAGATTGACCATTAAATGATGGAGGCATATATACCCATTTTCGTACTGCTTTAATTGCAGATCTTTCAAACACACCTTGAGGTGCAGCTTCAACAACATAAGGATCTAAGACTGCTCCATCTGTATCAACATCAAATTCGACAATTACATAACCTTCCTTGCCTAGCCTTAAAGCTTTTCTAGGGAAAGAAGGTAACTTTGCATAATTTCTCTCAACAGTTATTTCTGTTTCGTCTTCTCCAACATATCCTATATCTGTAATTGCGGAGATGCTTGAAGCAAATATAACTGCCATAAAAATAGCTAAGCCTCTTGATGATAGTTTATAAACTTTATTTAACGACATTATGGTTTACTCCTGTTTATATCTATATTATACACCTTTTATAAATCTTAAGATCACAATGAGTAAATCAAAGAAAGTAAAGCACTACTTAGCTGGACAGCGCTACTGGGAAGTATTTGTAATTGATAAAGAGGAAACAGTAGGTCACGCTTGTGAATTGATGGACAAAAATAGAATCGGAGCTTTGATCGTTGTTGATAAAAAAACTGATGTTGAACACAGTCATGTTATTGGAATAGTCACAGAAAGAGATATCGTTAAAACCATTTCGCATCATCTAGATAATATTGAAGATAGAACAGTTGATCAAATAATGACTAATTCTGTTGTAAGTACCACACCTGATGCAACATCTGAAGAAGCTGTAAATTTAATGGTTGAAAATCAAATTAGACATTTAGCTGTGATGGAGGAGGATATATTGTTAGGCGTTATTTCGATGCGTGATCTTTTCTATTCATTGAATTACCTCAGTAAGAAATGAAAATTCTTTTTGCATGTATTGAAAACTCATGCAGAAGCCAAATAGCTGAAGCCTTAGCAAAAAATATTTCTCAAGGTGAGATTGAATTCTATAGTGCTGGCTCCAAACCTAGCGGTGTTGTAAATCCGATGGCAGTAAAATTACTTCGTTCACAAGAAGTTCATTTATCAGATCACAAATCAAAACATGTTTCTGATTTTGAAGGTATAAAAATAGATTATCTAATTTTAATGGGGTGCGGAGATGAATGCCCTAATTTAGTTGCTGATAAGAGAATTGAGTGGGATATTCCTGATCCTAAAGACATGGAAGAATCTGAATTTCTTAAAGTAATAGAGAAAATAAGATGTGAAGTACAAAAATTAATTGAAGCTATCTATATCGAACATTCTCTCTAGATAGTTCTTTTACAGATTTTACTCCCATCAATCTCATATCACGTTCAATTTCTTGTTTCATCAGTTCTAAAGCTCTCTCTACTCCTTCTTGTCCAGCTGCTGCTAAAGCATATAAATAAAATCTACCGCCACCGACTGCCTTAGCTCCAAGTGAGAGTGCTTTCAACACGTGAGTGCCTCTTTGTATCCCGCTATCCATTATGACATCTATATCATCCCCTACTGCATCTACTATTTCTGCTAATTGATCAAAAGGTGACCTACTTCCATCTAACTGCCTTCCGCCATGATTAGAAACAACAATACCAGTACACCCTATTTCAACTGCTTTTCTTGCATCTTCGACGCTCATGACACCTTTTAAGCAAAATTGTCCATTCCAATATTCAACCATTCTTGCTACATCATCCCAACTTAAATTGGGGTCTAACATTTCAGTAAAATATCTTCCAATCGAAATAGGTCCATCAGACATATCTACATGATCGTCTAATTGAGGTAGTGAAAACTTCTCATGAGTTAAGTAATTTAAAGCCCACATTGGTTTAACTGCAAATTGAAAAATGCCATTTAAGCTCAGTTTAAATGGTATAGAAAATCCAGTTTTTAAATCTCTTTCTCTGTTTCCACCTGTGATTGTATCGACAGTGAGCATCATGATGTCGACATTCACATTTTTGGCATTTTCCAACATCACTTTGTTAAGTTCTCTGTCTTTATGAAAGTAGAACTGGTAGCACTGGGGTCCTGGGTATCTTTTCCTTACATCAGCGAGGCTTACAGTCCCAAGAGAGGAAACGCCAAACAGGGTTCCATATTTGTCTGCTGCAGCGGCTACTGCATTTTCTCCTTGATGATGGAATACTCTTTGCAATGCTGTTGGTGAGCAGTAAATTGGCATGTCTAGTCTTTGACCTAAAATTTCAACAGACATGTCAATATCCTGAACACCCCGTAATACATTAGGAACAAGATCACAGTCTTCAAAACTCTTTGTATTTCTATCATAGGTGCTCTCATCATCGGCAGCGCCATCGATATAATTGAAAATTGGGCTAGGCAAGCGTCTACGCGCTAACTCTCTGAAGTCAGTGAAGCTATGGCAATCTTTCAAACGCATGACAATTTGAATATAAGACCCTGCAAAAAGCTATTTTATTTCTGGAGTATTATTTTTTGCTTTCTTGTATGAGGGTAAAAGCTTTCATTGATTGGTCCCCACCCTGATAACAAAGAGTTGCATCTTCCATATCAGAAATTTGATCCCAACTTGATTCAATATTTTCAGCTGTCAATTCATCACCAGTACCTAGATAGACACCTTTAGTTTCATGAATCATCACTCTTGTAAATACACCTGCGCCTGCAGCGATAATCACTCCAGTTGGGGCGTCTTCGGAAACCATATAAGTGACTGCAGGAGTAACGTATTCCGGCTTAATTTGTTCAATTACGTCTTCAGGCATTAAACTTTCCGTCATTCTTGTTCCCGCTAATGGCGCCAAAGTATTACACTTAACATTGTACTTAGCTCCTTCTAGTTTAAGAGTATTCATTAGGCCAACTACGCCCATCTTTGCAGAACCATAATTAGTTTGACCAAAGTTACCATAAAGTCCACTAGACGAAGAAGTCATTACTATTCTTCCATAGTTCTGCTCTTTCATTATTTCCCAAACCGCTTTTGTACAATTTACACTTCCCATGAGATGAACTTCTAGAACCATTCTAAAATCTTGATCTTCAACCTTTGAAAAACTTTTATCTCTTAAAATACCTGCATTGTTAACCAAGATATCAATGCGACCATAGGCATCCATGGTTTGGTCAACCATTGCTTTAACCTGGTCTGCATCAGTAACACTAGCTCCATTAGCGATTGCTTCACCACCGGCAGCCTTGATTTCTTCAACGACCATTTCTGCTGCAGTAGAGGAACCATCATCAGATCCATCTACATTTCCACCCAAATCATTAACTACAACCTTAGCGCCTCTTCGTGCCAGGTCCAACGCGTGACATTTTCCTAATCCTCCACCTGCACCTGTTACAATTGCAACACGATCATTAAATGTAATTGACATAATATCTCCTCTTTATAAATTTAAGGCGCACATATTAACTTAACCTAGTTTTTTTGTGAAAAGGCTTTTTCTATTCTACTTATAGCCTCTTCTAGTATAGACTTAGGGCATCCAAAGTTTAAACGCACATAGTTTTTATCTCCAAACCAAGCGCCATCATAAACACCAACTCTTGCTTCATCTATAAAAAAATTGGCTGCATTATCTAATCCTGATTCGCTACAGTCTATCCATGCTAAAAATCCAGCTTCAGGTCCCCTTAAGGAGAGTCCATCTAAATTATTTAATCTTTCCAGTAATAAATTTCTATTAGATTTTAAATACTGTAGCAATTCTAAATACCATTCTTGAGCATCTCTATAAGCTGCTTCTGCAGCTACAAATGCAATATTATCTATATGGGCAACAATACCTTTCGTATTCCTCTTAAAATCTTCTCTCAGTTCTGCATTAGGTATTATTGCAGCTGCAATGGGAAATCCTGCAAGATTGAAGGTCTTGCAAGGACCCATGATAGTAATAGAGTTAGCTTCATTATATTTATTTAAACTTGCATAAGGAATGTGCTCTAGACCTTCCTCTAAAATTAAATCAGAATGTATTTCGTCACTACAAACAATAATATTTCTATCTTCACAAACTTTAGAAATTTCTGTTAATTCTCCTTCACTGAAAACAGTTCCACCTGGATTTTGAGGATTACAAAGAAAAAATAACTTAGTGTCATCTGTAAGAAGCGTTTCGATAGCTTCCATATCAAATTCGAGCCTTCCTTGAGAATCAAATAAATGAGTTTTTATAAATCCCCTTTCCATATTTTCAGGTGCTTCAGTGAATGGAGCATAAATTGGAGAAGGAACCATAGCCATTTCTCCAGGTGCCAGAATAGTTTTACAAGTCACATTTAAACCCACAACTCCTCCTGGAATCCAGACAACCCAATCTTTTTGTATTGACCATCCAGTATTGTTTTTTACATTATCAACAAACACATCTGTCAAACTACTTGGAATCTCAGAATAACCAAAAATTCCTTGAGATATTCTGTCAGACATTGCGCTAGTTATCTCAGGAGGACAAATGAAGTCCATATCTGCTATCCACATGGGAATAACGTCAGTATTAGAGAACTTCAGCCACTTAGTGCTATGAGTTTCTTTTCTCGATATTATCTGGTCAAAATCATATTTCATGAATAAAAATCATATTACTCTATATTTTGGTTGATACCTATTGCTCAGTACTGTCTCAGTGGTTAGACTGCAAACCCCAATACTCTAAATTATGACAGATATTTCATATTCAAACGTTAATGATAATACCCCAGTTTTAGTCGGAAATAGTCAACTCACTGATAAAAGAGGTATTAATGGATTTAACTACTTAGAAATACTCAAAGAAGTTTCTAAAAAAGCTATTTTAGATTGTGGTTCCTCAATGCAACTTAATGAACATATTGATACCGTGGCGGTGATTAGATTTGTAGCAGATACACCTCACAGAGATTCAGCAACTTCTAACTTATGGGGTTATCCAAATATGCCAAGAAGTTTGTCTAATTCATTAAATATACCCGCCCAAAATGAAATTTATACTACAACAGGTGGTAATTCTCCTCAATTGGCGTTAAATGAATTAGCAACTAGAATAAAGGACGAACAAATTGAATGTGCTTTGTTGGCAGGAGGTGAAGCTCTTGATACTTTTGTAGGTAGATTGAAGCAAGGATTAGAAGTAAATTGGTCAGATGATCCAGGAGGCAAACCTGAATTAATAGGAAAGTCTTTAGACGGAACAAATGATCATGAGAAACTTCATGGATTATTTGATCCTTCTTCTGTGTATCCTCTTTTTGCTAATTCACTAAGAGGTAAGAATCACCAAACTGTCAGGGAACATATGCAAGATACGGGAAGAATGTTTGAGGAATTTTCAATAATAGCCTCAAAAAATGAACACGCTTGGTTCCCTATTCATCGATCTGCTGAAGAAATTGCTGAAGTCAAACCTGAAAATAGAATGATTGGTCTTCCCTACACAAAGTACATGAATTCTATAATGCGAGTAAATCAATCTTGTGCAGTGATTATGATGTCTGCCAAAAAAGCAAGAGAACTGGGTATTCCTGAATCTAAATGGATATTCATGTATTCAGGAGCATGTTTGAATGACATCTGGAATGTCTCTGACAGAGTTGATTATCATTCCTCACCTGCAATCAAAGCATGTACCGATAGTGTCTTTGATTTAGCAAATATTTCAATAAATGAAGTCGATTTTATAGACTTATATTCGTGCTTTCCCTCTGCAGTACAGATCGCCATGAAAGAACTATCTTTAGAACCGAATGATCCAAGAGGCTTAACAGTTACCGGTGGACTTCCTTATTTTGGAGGTCCAGGAAATGCTTATGTTATGAACTCAATAGCAACTTTGATGAATAAGTTGAGATTAGAACCTGGAAAATTTGGTTTAGCGACTGCGAATGGTTGGTACATTACAAAGCATGGTGCAGGTATATTTTCCTCAAAGCCTTTTGAAGGCGAATGGAACCAAGTTGCTAATACTTCTCATATACAAAAGACAATTGATTCAGCAGATAATCCTGACTTCACAGAGACTCCTCAAGGAGATTGTTCTGTAGAAACTTACACAATCACCCATTCACGAAGTGGACCAGATAAAGGGATTGTTATAGGTCGGCTTAAAAATGGAACAAGATTTATTGCAAACACTGAAAGGGATACAGCTACTTTAGAATATATGTGTCGCGAAGATATGCTAAATGCCTTTGGTACAGTTTCTAATGATGGAAAAAGAAATATTTTTAAGCCAAATTCATGAGGAGAAATATATGAAAGAAATCAATGTTGCAGTTACAGGTGGAGCGGGACAAATAGCTTATTCACTTTTGCCCAGACTAATAAGCGGTGAAACTTTTGGGCGTGATACAAAAGTAAATTTAAGACTCATCGAAATACCTCAAGTTGTAGATAAGTTGCAAGGCACAATTATGGAATTAATAGACTGTGGTTTTGAACAAACAGGTGAACTTGTCGCTACCTCTGACATCAAAGAAGGAGTAAAAGACGCTGATTGGATTCTTTTGGTAGGCAGTATTCCTAGAGGGATCATTATAGATGGGAAGAAAATTGAAGAAAGAAGTGATCTTTTAAAAATAAATGGTAGAATTTTCACGGATCAAGGAGCAGCCATAGGAGAGCTCGCTAAGTCGGATGCAAAGATATTAGTGGTGGGTAATCCAGCTAATACCAATGCACTTATTGGAATGAACTCAGCGAATAATTCTACACAACAGTGGTTTGCTATGACCGCTCTTGATGCTAATAGAGCGAAAGCACAATTAGCTGAGAAAGCAGCAGCAGAAATTTCATCAGTAAAAAATATGATCATTTGGGGTAATCATAGTCCTACCATGTATCCCGATCCTTATAATGCAACTATTAATGGTGCTAGTGCTGCTGAAGTTATTAATGATAACCAATGGATCGAAGATAGTTATTTACCTTTAGTTCAACAAAGGGGTAAGGCCGTAATAGATGCCAGAGGAGCATCATCTGCTGCTTCCGCTGCTAATGCTGCGATAGATACGGTTAAGGCAGTAATCAATCCTACCAAAGAAGG
>CACNCK010000009.1 GCA_902618945.1 uncultured SAR86 cluster bacterium | reverse complement strand
AGCCTATTAAAATGTTCTGAATTTGGAGAGGCAATAATTTCAAATATGGATTAATGCTTTTAGTAAAAAATAACAACAATCGCGAAGACAAAAATCGAAATACTTCTTCAGTAGCAACTCTAGAAAAACCTAAAGTCAAGAAACCTTCACTATACAGAGTTATCCTCCTTAACGATGATTACACTCCTATGGAGTTTGTGGTTTACGTATTGCAAATATTTTTTGGCTATGACGGCGATAAGGCTCAGCAAATAATGTTAGCTGTCCATACACATGGAAAGGGAGTTTGTGGTATCTTTACTAAAGAGGTGGCAGAAACAAAGAGCGCTCAGGTAAATAATTTCGCTAAAGAAAATGGTCACCCCCTTTTGAGTGATATAGAGGAAGTTGACGAAGATGATTAATCAAGAACTAGAACAAAATTTAAATAATGCTTTTAAACTTGCCCAAGATCAAAAGCATGAATTTGTAACTGTTGAGCATCTTTTACTTGCTCTTCTAGAAAATACTGACGCCATTGCATTATTAACTTCAAACAAAGTAAATATTGAACAACTTCGCGTTGATCTACAAGAATTTATTGGTTCAACAACACCAAAGATATCAAACGAAACTGAAATTGACATCCAACCAACCTTGGGCTTTCAAAGAGTAATACAAAGAGCCGTTTTTCATGTTCAGTCCTCAGGTAAAGACGAAGTTAAAGGCAGTAATATACTTGTGGCTATCTTTAGTGAGAAAGAGTCTCAAAGTGTCTTCCTTTTAGAGCAATTAGGCTTAACTCGACTAGATGCCGTATCATATTTAAGTCATGGAAGAAGCGAAAATACTGATCCTGATAGCGTAGAAACTGGTGAATCTAATGAACCAGAGTCAAATAATGCGCTTGAACAATTTACCACTAACTTAAATAAAGAAGCATTAGAAGGGAGAATAGACCCTTTAATAGGTAGAACTTCTGAAATAGAGAGAGTTGTACAAATATTAGCGCGTAGAAGTAAAAATAATCCTCTATTAGTAGGTGAATCAGGAGTTGGTAAAACAGCTATTGCTGAAGGATTAGCTAAATTAATCACAGAGAATAAAGTTCCAGATTTGATCAAAGATAGTGTTATCTATTCATTAGATATGGGGGCGCTACTGGCAGGTACAAAATATCGCGGAGATTTTGAAGAAAGATTAAAAGCAGTCTTGAAAGAATTAGAAGATGATAGCTCTGCAATATTATTTATTGACGAAATTCATACCATCATAGGTGCGGGAGCTACTTCTGGTGGCGTCATGGATGCCTCCAATCTTCTCAAACCTGCATTAGCAAAACGTGGACTTCAATTTGTCGGATCAACTACATACAAAGAATTTAGAGGTATTTTTGAAAAAGACAGAGCGTTATCAAGAAGATTTCAAAAGGTAGAAGTGAGTGAACCTACTGTTGATGAGACTTTCAATATATTAAAAGGACTCAAAGATCGCTTTGAAGAACATCACGAAATTAAATATACAGAAGGTTCCTTAAGGGCAGCTGCTTCTTTGGCTTCAAAGCATATCAATGATAGATTTCTTCCTGATAAGGCAATCGATGTAGTCGACGAAGCTGGGGCTAGACAGAAATTAGTTCCTATTTCCAAAAGAAAAAAAACTATTAACGAACTAGACATTGAAAAGATCGTAGCATCCATAGCTAGAATACCGGAAAAAACAGTATCTAGATCCGATAAAAAATCTTTAGAAAAATTAGAGGAAAACCTCAAACGAGTCATATTTGGTCAGGATTTAGCAGTAGAGAGTCTTTCTTCTGCAATAAAACTTGCCAGAGCAGGACTGAGAGTAGATGAAAAACCAGTTGGATCATTTTTGTTTTCTGGTCCTACTGGAGTAGGTAAAACTGAGGTTAGTAAACAGCTTGCCAAAATAATGGGTATTGAATTTGTAAGATTTGATATGTCCGAATATATGGAAAGACATACGGTCTCGAGGTTGATTGGAGCCCCTCCTGGTTATGTCGGTTATGATCAAGGCGGTTTACTCACTGAGTCTGTGAATAAACATCCGCATTCAGTAATACTGTTGGATGAAATAGAGAAAGCACACCCAGAAGTTTTCAATATACTCCTACAAGTAATGGACCATGGAACTTTAACGGATAATAATGGTAGAAAGGCTGATTTTAGAAATACTATTGTAATAATGACAACAAATACTGGTGCTCAAGATATGAGCAGGGCTAGTATGGGCTTTCAATCTCAAGATCATACAAGTGATGCTACAGAAATGATTAAGAAGACCTTTTCTCCTGAGTTCAGAAATAGACTTGATGGAATCATACAATTTAATCCTTTGCCAACAGAAGTTATTCGTACGGTAGTCGATAAATTTTTAGTTGAACTACAAGTTCAATTAGAGGTTCAAAAAGTTCAACTCGAAGTCTCCGAAGAAGTTAGAGATTGGTTGCTAGAGAACGGATATGATAAGAATATGGGTGCTAGACCTATGCAGAGACTTATACAAGATAGTATAAAAACAGTCCTGGCTGAAGAGATTCTATTTGGCAAATTATCAAAATCTGGTGGTATTGCCTTCGTATCTCTGGAAGATAATGAAATAAAAGTAGATTTTAAAGAAACCTCAAAGAAAAAAGAAAAAGTCTCTTGATGAGGTTTATCTTAGCTGCATATTTAATTTGTCTTTCATTTCTTTTTTTTGGATCTGAAAATGAGTTGAGCAGTGATGAAGCTCCAAAGTCAATCCTATTTTGGAATACTGAAGAGAAACTTCTTGGATTCAAAAATATGCAACATATCCTTCCAACCAGACTTATAAATAAAAGTTCTGACCCATATTCTCTTTCTTACCAACTAATAAATCTCGATTCTTTAACCTACAGATATGGGGGTAAGAAATTTACTATAAATGATTATATAAATACATTTAAGGTTGCCGGCCTAATTGTAGTGAAGGACGATAAAATCCTTTATGAAAATTATAATTTTGGTAATGATGAAACATCAAAGTGGATGTCATTTTCAGTAACTAAATCTGTTACATCTATGCTAATCGGTGCTGCAATTAAAGATGGTTTTATCAAATCAGTAAATGATCCGGTATCCACTTATGTAACTGATTTAAATCGAGGAAATTATTCGAATGTATCCATAGAAGATGTGTTACAAATGTCTTCAGGTATAGATTGGAATGAAGATTATGCTGATGCTAATTCAGACGTAAATATAGCCTCTGCATTTAATGACACTAAGCTTTATAGCTATCTTAATAAACTTGAAGTATCAAATAAACCTGGTACTAAATTTAACTACAACACTGCTGAATCCAACGTCATAGGAGGAATTGTAAGAGCAGCAACTGGACAAAATCTCTCTACTTATTTAGAAAAGAAAATATGGCAACCTTTTGGAATGGAGTTTGATGCTTATTGGGCGTTAGATAGTGATTATTCCCAAGAGCTTGGAGGTTGTTGTATAAATGCAACACTAAGAGATTATGCCCGCATAGGACTTTTTGCATTAAAAAATGGTGTCTTACCGGATGGTAGAAATACATTACCTAATGATTGGATGATTAAGTCTACTAAACCATCTCCAGGTTTCAGTTATTATGGATACCAGTGGTGGCTAGCCGGATTTGGGTATAAAGCATATTATGCTGATGGTATTTTTGGACAGTTTATCTGGGTAGATCCAGATTCAAAAACTGTTATAGCCATGCACAGTGCAAGAGATGTAGCAGCCCTAGATAGATACTCCGGTGGGCATAGACTTAATTTTCTAATTTCCTTAATAGAAGAAATAAATAAATAATTTATCTTTCTCTAAAAATAATTCTTCCTTTGGATAGATCATAAGGGGTTATTTCCACTTTTACCTTATCGCCCGTAAGAATTCGAATATAGTGTTTACGCATTTTCCCAGATATGTGAGCAGTCACCACATGATCATTATCTAATTTAACTCTAAAGGTAGTATTAGGAAGGGTTTCTATAACCTCTCCATCCATTTCTATTAAATCTTGTTTTGCCATATATAATACATTTTCTTACAGATAGCTTAATTACTAAAGCAAAAGATGAAAGAAAAAGAATTTAAATTTAAAACGCTACTACTTTGTTTGGCATTAATTACCATTTTTATAGCTTTAGCTGCATATGTTTTGGATAAATATATCCTAGTCTATTGATTGGATAATTTTTTCCTTTTCAAGGATCTCAATTTCATCATCTTGATATTTTGACCAATTTTTTAATATTTCTCTCGTGTTGGTCCCTAAGTGTGGTGGGGAAGAGTAGGATTCCTCATTTGTATAAGACATCTTAACTGGGTTTCCAGGCATTTTAACAAAACCACCATCAGGATGTTCAACCTCAACTATCATATTTCTGTGTTTAACTTGCTCATCATTTAATGCATCACTGAATTTATTGATCGGTGCACAGGGTACTTTCGCTTTATTTAACTTATCAATCCAATGATCTGATGTTTGGGTGGAAAGTACCTTATTAAGTTCATCTTCAATGAAAGCTTGATTCTTAAGCCTGTCGATAGAGGAATCAAATTTGGAATCATCCAAAGTGCCAACCTTCACCACTGATTTGAGGGATTGCCAGAATTCATCTGTTATAACTGCTATCACAACAAAACCGTCACTAGTTGTAAAACTGTTGTAAGGTACATGAACAAAGTGAGCATTTCCAATTGGTTCAGGATCTATGCCTGATAAAGTTTGCATAGTAGCCATGTAAGTTAGAAGTGATATTTGAACATCAAGTAAAGACAAGTCTATATGTTGTCCTTTTTGTGTTTTTTCCCTTGAATATAGGGCTGAGAGGATTCCGACGACACTATATAGTCCAGATCCTAAATCTCCAATTGGTATTCCAGCTCTTGTAGGCGACTTGGCATCTTTTCCTGTAATCGACATACCACCACTGTAGGCTTGAACAATTTGGTCATATGCAGGTCTGGTAGAATGCGGACCAGTTTCACCAAACCCAGTGATAGAACAAGTAATTATCTTTGGATTTATTGAAGATAAATTTTCGAAGTCAATTTTTAACTTACTTACCACTCCGGCACTAAAGTTATTGAGTACTACATCAGCGGATCTTACAAGATCATAAAAAACATCCAGACCTTTTTTGTTTTTAAGATCAATAGAGACGCTTTTCTTATTTCTATTTAAAGTTAGGAAATAAGCTCCAAAGTTTTTGAAAGAATAGTTTGGGTCATTTTTTAATAATCCTCTAGTCATTTCTCCGCTTCCTAGGGGTTCAACTTTAACAACTTCTGCTCCTAAATCTGCTAAAACCATTCCAGCATAGGGTCCAGCTAACATATGTGTCAGGTCGATTACTTTTACCCCATTTAATGGCTTCATAAGGGAGATTGTACTACAGAGTTTAGAAGCTCAATGACTCATCTTGAATGTATAGGTCAGTTTGTTATATTAACTTTATGAAATTAAAACTACTTTTACCTATTCTGTTTGTTGTTTACTCATGTTCTCAAGATGATTCGATCGATCGAAATGATTTAATAGAAAAAGCTGGTGCACCATTACTAAATGGACTTGGATCTCATTCTTTTACCATTTCCTCAAAAGTCGAAGGCGTACAGGAGTATTTTAATCAGGGTCTTATTATGGCGTTTGCTTTCAATCATGCCGAATCTATTCGAAGCTTCAAAGCTGCTCAAAAATTGGATCCTAATTGTGCAATTTGTTTCTGGGGAGAAGCTCTGGCCTTAGGTCCTAATATTAATGTTACAAGTGATGGCAAAGCAATAATGAGTCCTCAAGAGCGACTTGATGCTTTTGAGAGAACAAATAAAGCTATGTCGCTAATAGAATTTGCCTCACCGAAAGAAAAGGACTTCATTCTGACTTTAAAATCGAGATATAACGGGGATGTAAATTCCTCAAGGGTACCACTTGATATTGCTTATGCTGAAGCAATGGAGGCACTTTCGTCTAAATATCCCGATGACACTGATGCAGCATCGTTATATGCAGAGGCTTTGATGAATACAATGCCTTGGAACTATTGGGCAGAAGATGGTAATCCTAAACCAGATACAATTAAAGTCATCAATACTATCGAATCAGTCCTTGATAAAGATCCAAATCATCCTTTAGCTATTCATCTTTATATACATGCTGTAGAAGCATCAAGTGATCCTGGTAGGGCAGAAGAGGCCGCTGACAGGTTAGCTGATTTGGTTCCTGGAGCTGGTCATTTAGTACATATGCCATCTCATATCTATTGGAGAGTGGGGAGATATGAGGATGCATCATTAGCTAACATAGCGGCAGCCAAGGTCGATGAGGAGTATATTGCTCAATGTAATGCTCAAGGTTTTTACCCAGCCTTATATTATCCTCATAATGTCCATTTCCTTTGGGCTGCATCAACAATGGAAGGTATGAGTGACTTATCTATAGAATCAGCGATAAAGGTATCAAATTATGTTTCGCCAGAGCAAATCAGAAATATACCTTTCTTAGAATTCTTTCATACAATACCTTTATTGTCTTACGTGAGATTTGCGAAATGGGATAAAGTTTTTTCTTATGAAAGACCAGATGATGATTTCAAATTTTCTAATTCTATTTTCAACTACGCTCTGTCTGTTGCGCATGCTGCTAACGGAAACTCACTTGAAGCAAATAGATTTCAAAGCATGATATTAAATGATATTGAATCTGAAGAAGTAAACGCTATGGTAATGGCAGGTCACCCAACAAAATCATTAATGAAAATAGCTTCTTTACTTGCTTCAGGATCGATTGATATGTACTCCAGTAAATATAGTGAGGCTATAGTTTCTTTTAAAGAAGCAGTAACAATCCAAGATACTCTTCCATATACAGAACCTCCATTTTGGTATTATCCAACCCGTCAAACTTTAGGTCATGCACTTTTGATGAATAAATCCTTTGAGGATGCAGCGTTAGTTTTTGAAAGAGATTTAAAAGATTACCCTAGAAATGGATGGTCTTACTTCGGACTACATATCGCAGAAAATGAATTAAATAATCAAGAAGAATCTATCGAAGCTCTCAATAAGTTTAAGGAAATATGGGGTAGGGCAGATATTTCAATTAATTCTTCCATAGTTTATTGATCTTCTTTCCATTAAAAATACACAATACTGTGACTTAAATTTAATAGATATTTGGTAATGTTCGATATATGAACAGAAGATTATTTTTTAAAGCTTTAGTACTGACAATTGCTTCTTTTTCTTTCAAGATATTTCCCTCAACAAAAAAAGAAACTATATCATTCGATTACGGAGTTGCCAGTGGCGATCCTACTAACACACATGTGATTTTATGGACAAAATTAACTTCTCCTAGTTCCTCAAATCAAAAGGTAAATTGGGAAGTTTCATCCGATAAAGATTTCTTAAATACAATCATCAATGGATCATTTATCTCAGAAAAGGAAAATAATTTCACAGTAAAGGTAGATGCTCCGATTCCGATGGAATTTAATGCAAAGAAAATATTTTATAGATTTGAATCAGGTGGAGTTTATTCAGAAATAGGTACAACTTTTACGTTACCAGTAAAAAACCCAAATAAATTTAATATAGCTTTTTGCAGTTGTTCTAATTATCCATCAGGATATTTCAATGCATATAAAGAAATGGCAAGAGATGCCGATGTAGATTTAGTCTTACATTTAGGTGATTACATATATGAATATAACAGAGAGGGATATGCATCGTCTGATGCCAAGAGAATGGGAAGAGAAGTTAATCCATCAAATGAAATCATATCATTAGATGATTATCGTAAAAGATATGCTACCTATAGAAGCGATAAAGATCTTCAACTTCTGCATAAATCAAAACCCATGATTGTTGTATGGGATGATCATGAGATAACTAATGATACATGGAAGTTAGGAGCTCAAAACCATTCGCCAGATGAAGGCTCATTTTATGACAGAAAAAATAATGCTATACGTGCATATTATGAATGGATGCCTATCCGTGAAGTTAAGGAAAGAGAAAAAATATGGCGTAGTTTTTCAGTAGGTAATTTAATAAATTTAATGATGCTGGATACGAGACTTTATGGAAGAGAAAAGCAATTAGAGATTGGACAATATTTTAATGACAATAAATTAAATAAAGAGGAGTTTAAAAAAGACCTTCTAAAGCCTAGAGCTTTACTTGGTAAGGAGCAATTGGAATGGGTTAGAAATAAAGTTGATAAGAAATATAGATGGTCAATATTCGGACAACAACTTCTAATTGGACCAAAATATTTACCTAAAATATTTAAAAATGATGAAATTTCAAATGATAGTTCTTATTACACAAGTGAATTGGCAGGAGAAGAACTACCGTTTAATACTGACCAGTGGGATGGATATCCAAGAGAAAGGGAAGAGTTTTATAAATATATATCAAATTCTGAATCTAACTTGATATTAGCAGGTGATTCTCATAATTCTTGGTTTTCTAATTTATATGATAAATATAATGAATTTGTTGGAATAGAGATAGGAGCACCCGCAATATCATCGCCTAATTTTAGTGATACTTTTAAAGATAAAACTAGAATCATTGAGGATGAATTTATAAAGGATAATAAAGACTTAGTATGGGTGAATGGCAGAAACCAAGGATACGTTTCATTGAACATTACGGAATTAGATGTAGAGGTCCAATTCAAATATGTTTCTACTGTTAAATCTAAGGAATATGAAGTACTAGAACCAGACGTATTTAGGGTAGAGCATAATAAACCTTACACGTGATAATACATTTAGATAAATCTGTGGATAATATTTAATTTAACATAATATATATTATGCGCATATATAATAACCTAATGTAGTGTTTTAAGAATTCATATCACCTATATCTAGTATCAAGCCAGTTAGACAAAAAATATGAGTTCTATTGCAATTATTGGAAGATGTTATAAATTATAGAAAAGTTTTAATTAATGAGGAAACAAATGGAAACTAAAATAAAAACAATTTATCTGCTTATTTCTCTCTTATTTTCATTTTCTCTTGCTTCTGATGAAGTGGTAAAGATTGGTGATGTTGAAATGGCATCTGAGAAAAAAAGTACAGCTTTTGAACAAGTTAAGAAAAAGCTAGGTAAATGGGAAGGAACAATGATCCAGGGTCTGAATGGAGCTGTTATAAACGTATCCTACGAATTTGCCCTTACTTCTGGAGGTAATACTATTACTGAGACTCTTATTGAAGACGGAGTCCAAATGCTAACGACATATAGTGATGACGATGGAGATCTGGTTATAAGACACTATTGTGGCTTAGGAACTCAACCAGTTTTTGCAGTTGAAAGTCTATCTGAAGATACTATGATTTTTAAATTAGACAAATCTAAGGTGGATTTAAATTCTGAACATGAAAGTTTCGTTACAGGTATGAAATGGGTTATGAATAATAATGATTCAATAACTTTTCAGAACACGGTTATGTTAGATGGGTCACCAACTACAAATATAGCTGAATTAAAAAGAGTTTATTAATTGTCTCTATGAGATTAGAAAATAAAAATGCCATCATTACAGGAGCAACTGGCGGCATTGGTTATGCAACTGTATCAAAATATTTAGACGAGGGAGCCAATGTAATGATGGTTGGTCGAAGCGAAGATAAACTTATTGAAGTACATAATCGTTTAGGCAAACCTAATAATGCTGCTTTTTGTGTCGCTGAATCTACAGATGAAATAGCTATTAGGGATTCGGTACAAAAAACTAAGGACACTTTTGGTTCAGTTGATATCGTAATTGCAAATGCTGGAACTGAAGGGGTTGTGCAACCTTTAGTTGATTATTCAGTGCAAGATTTTAATCATACACTGACTGTCAATGTCACAGGTGTCTGGCTATACTTTAAATACGCAATACCTCATATGGAAAATCAAGGCTATGGTTCTATAGTAGCAGTTGCTTCTGGCGCAGGCGTTGTAGGCTTTCCCGGTTTATGTCCCTACTCTGCTAGTAAACATGCTGTCTGTGGAATGGTTAAAACCGCCTGTCTAGAATACGGAGAGAAAGGTATTAGATTTAATGCTCTAGCCCCAGGTCCCATTGATAACAGAATGATGGAATCCTTGGGCACTCAATCCCAACCAGACAATCCATCTAATTTCAGAGAAAACGTAACTGCCAATATACCTTCAGGTAGATATGGAACCAATGAAGAAATGGCCAATTTGGCTCTTTTTCTAGGTTCAGATGAATCTTCATACTGTAATGGTGGTGTATATTTAGCAGACGGAGGTTTTACAGCAGCATAAAAAAGGCTCCGCTTTGGAGCCTTTTTTATTTTTCCTTTCTATTGATTGAAAGTCTCGGGTGTATTGTTCCATGTACTTAAAACTAGAACCAACGAATTTCCAAGGAAGGTAGTCCCCTCTCTTGCATCACTTAAGTAATCTACAAAAGCATCAGAAGTAGTAGTTATTTCATACCAGCTTTCTAAATCCTTTACATCTTTAAATTGAACTATTAGGGCAGAATTAGTATCTGATTCTCCGCAATAGTTACATTGATGCATAGAAACTAATCCTGGGAACTTCTTCCCATCATCAGTTGCTATGAATTTATTTAAAGCCTCAATCACAGCTCTTGTGTCTGTTGTTTGCATTGGTACATATTCAACATAAGGATAGTCTTGAGGATTTTCCTCTGGTTGCCAATTCGCAATTTGAATAAATGACATGTCCCTAACAACATCAGCGCTGTCGTTGAGGGTGTCAAACCATTTTTGTCTAATAGATGTAGCTTCTGGAGACCAAAATACAGCCCCCCACTCATTTGAAGCTACCATAGATGGAAAAAGATTGACTATTGTATGTGTTGCTGGATTGTCGCCATTATTTAAATGCCAGTTTAGTTCTACTGAGCCTGGATACATTTTTCCTACTGGTGAGTTCATCAATTCATCTAAACCCTGCTGCAGCTGTTCATATTTCCCTGGCTTAATTTCAACTTCTAGAGCAGTCCAAGTAGGTAGAGAAGCTAGGTTTAAACATAAAAATGATGAAATTAATAAAATAAAGTTTTTCATGATTATTGTCCCATTGTTTGTGCAGTGAAAAATGCTGTTTGAGTAGAAATAATTTCTTGTTGAGCTGAACTAGCCATATACTCAGCCCAATCACTACCCGGGCCCATTTTAGTGAAGCTTTCATTAAGAGCAGCCCAATTTTCGTACATCAAAACATAATGAAATTCATTCACTGAACCCCAACCTCCTTGATATATTTCTACACGCGCCCCAGCATCTTCAAGTATTTTTTCTGCAGTTTGAAATCTCTGTATTAATTCCAATGCCTTACCGGGTTGTACTTCCCATACAGCTACGGAATAAACATAAGAACCATCAAAATCAGACGCCATGACACTTTGGTCTATATTAGCTCCTTGAAAACTAGCCATCATTTCACCAGAAGGATTAGCACTTGATTCAGCCCAAAACTCGACCCATTCTTCTGAGTTAGTCTGTGCATCTTTAGTGGCGGCATATGATGCTCCATCATCCCAACGTAAAACATAATTTACTAGTTGCGTAGATCCTACATTGTGAGCATCAATTGATACATGAGCACCCTGTTTTCTGTGGATTTCAGCAGCTCTCTCCATACTTTCCATCATTTCAGCACTTTTACCTGGAAAAGCTTTCCATTGATATACTTCTGCAACATCAGAATAAGTGAATGCAGTAAATGACAAAATAGTTGTGAGCAATATATTTCTTAAAATTTTCATAGAATTCTCCTTGTTATTAAGATAATTCATTTTTTTATTTTTGTCACAAATTTTTTTATGACTTTTATGTGATGTCTAAAGAGCTAGACGAAACAAAGACCTTTCCAGTTCCCCTGATATATATAGATAATTATCCTTAATAGCCAGTCCGTTGAATACCATTGAAGGAGGTTGAAGTTCTGATTGTACCGGACTTCCAGGCATGACTTCAGCTATAACTGTAATCTGACCTTCAGTAAACTTTTTTATTTGACCGGTATTTCCTTCAAAAATGTAGATGGAATTATCTTTTATCGCAATTCCTTCAGGAGAATCTAGACCATCAACTATCACCTCTTGATCTCCTCCTTTATTAACACGTATTATTTGGCCCCTTAATCTATCCGAAACAAGCAAGTCTTCTTCATAGTTTATTACATGAGTAGGAGCCATGAATCCGTCTGCTAATATCTCCCCTTCTCCATTTTGGACATTAAATAAAGTGATTGATTTATCGCCTTGCAAAGCTACCGCTATTCGATCTCCATATTTAGTTGCTGAAACTGGTATATTTAATCCATCAAGACTTTCTAGAATTTCACCAGTATCTGGTCTCATAATCTTAACGTGATTATCTAACCAGCTAGATAATATTACATAATCATCGAAAGTTGAGACTGATGTATTTGCCCCATGAGGTGAAATTCTAAATACATTTTTATAATTCCAAGATTCAGAGCCATCTATTAAGCTATAAGCTTTAACAGATTGTATATCAGCAACAACAATATCATTACCCGAGACTGCAATGCCACCTGCATGTGAAATGCCTCCGGGTAAAACCTTTTCAATACCATCTGGAGATACTTTTAAAATACTTCCTTCTGAATAACTTGAAACAAAGACATCATCATTAGAATCAATGGCCAGGTTATCCAAACCAAGTTCCACATAAGCATAGTCTGATTTGATGCCATCGGCAACTTTTACAACTTTTCCATCACCGGTATCCAAAATGAAAAGTTCACCTTTAGAGTTAAAATTCACAGCAGCAGGAACATTCAACCCCCCTACTTCCTTTCTGATCTCGCCTGTATCTACGTTTACACTAACTATTTCATTATTGAACCATCTAGGTCCATAAAGTCTTCCATCAGGGCCCCAATCCATACCATTTAATCCACAAAATTCTCCTATCTCTTCCTTGATAATTCTAGGAGCAGTTTGTCCTGAGGGATCCATTTCAAACAATCCATTGTCAAAGAAACATTGAGCAACAAATAATCTATCATCATCAGAAAATGTGATTGGGTTAACGCCAGGTCCAGGATTACCTGCTATAACCTTTTCTCCATTTATATCAAAGCCTGCTACTTCACCTGTAAGAATTGAAGTCCAATAAAATTCTCCTTTAGAATTAAAAGCTACATCATCAGGGCCAATGACACCATCTGACAAATCATATCTTTTTACAATTTTATTGGTTTCTGTGTCTATGATTGAAATATCTGAACCTATAACAGAAGCAGCATAAAGAAGACCATCAGGTCCAAAATGCATACCATTCACACCGGCTATTTGAGCTCCAGATACAAATAATTCAATTTTATTATCATCAGATTTTCCACAGCTGAAAAGAAAGAAAATAATTACTGTTTTTAGTACGAGCTTGATCAAGTTGTTCCCCTTAAATATTTATATCAATATTACTATAAATTTCTAATTTAAAAAAACTACTTGCTACTCTGAAGACTATCTAACAGTGTTAACTTCTTTAGACATCTTTAGAGACTCTTCTAGAGAGACATTCCCTGCTGCTTCATCATCATAAATCTCACTTTCAAACCAATCTATAAAGCTTTGTTCTCTATTATTTTTCCAATAAGACCAAACAACTTTTGCAGCCGTTGTTTTCATGACACCTAACTTCAGAGTATTCATTCTTGTTTCAAGATGACTTTTATTAACTAGTCCTTCTTGTACCTTGTCATATACATCGAAAATATCTACTAAATATGTTATCACAGCCATTTGAATTCTTGTGATATCTGTTGGGGTTAAGTCATCAGCATTCCAATCTTTTGCTAAAAATTCGGCATAATCTTTATTAGTTGAAGTTTCAAAATATCTTTCATAAAGCCTCTGCGTGAGAGAATGACCAAATTGAGCTTTGGTTATTTTATTTTGTTGATTTATTTGTACTCCAAGATAAACAACAGATACAACAACGCCAAGTGCAGCAATAATCTGTACAATTAAAATGATCAGTTCACGTTCGAACATCACTCAACAGAACTTCTTAAAATTTTAAGATCTTTAGTGACAACAGTTCCTATAGCTCCATGAGAAAGATCATTATTTTGTATTTTTGCAATGTCTGCAATCTTTCTTGCTTCATGAATACCTGTACAGTGTCCACCTACAAGCTGTTTTAATCCGAACTCTTTTAATGCCAATGCTGTTTTTGTTACCACTTCTTCACTAGCCCTAAACAGATGAAATCCACCTATAGCTCCTATTACATCTTTATTTTTAATTTTCTGAAATTTTTGTGCGGTATTTATCATGCCGGCATGTCCACATCCAGACATCATATACCAGCCTTGCTCAGTCAATACTCCTAAAGATTGATCATCATGTACTAAATCATCATAAAGTTTCCCATCTTTTTTTGTATAAAAACCTGGAGATACAACAACTTTTTCATGTATTCTTTCAACTGGTCCAGATAAATATAAGTTTTTAGAAATTTCTTTTGGTTCTTCAAGGATTATAAATTTAATACCTAATTTATCAGTCTCCATTAGGAAGTTATCAACTTTGTTGAAACCTCCAATAAAACCTCTTAATTCTCCATTTTGGTCATACCTTTGTTCAAAAAAACCCTCAGCAACGTAAACAGTTGAGAATGCTTTTGGATTTATTTCCATGAAGGTTTTTCTGAGTTTAATCAGACCACCAGTATGATCGCCATGAAAGTGACTAAGGATCACCTTCTCTACTTGACTTAAATCTTTTCCAAGGAGTTTTGCGTTATGAAGTACTGTATTCTCATTAAATCCAGTATCAAATAAAACTTTTTCATCATCACTCTCTAATAGAGCCGAAAAGCTCCACTCACCAATTCCTCCGAAATTTGCAGTATTCGTGGCTAAAACTGTAATTTCATAATCAGAAGCTTTGAGATTTAAGATCGAAATAGAGATCAAAAGAAAAATTGAGTATGCTTTGAGTGTCATTTAATTTTTTACGACAATATATTCCGCATCAAGTTTTTTTATTTCTTGTCTTAAAAACAAAATTGCTAATAGGTTGGGGACAGTGGCAATGGGTCCTATAACTGTTGCGATATCCCATACAATTTTTGTATCGATTATTGCTGCAGTAAAAAAAGCTCCGACGTAAATAATTCTATAATAAATAACCCACCCTTCCCCAAATAAGTGTACTGTTGCCCTATCGCCGTAATAAGACCAAGCGATTGCAGTAGAAAATGCGAATAGCAGTAAACCTATTGCAACAATATACTGACCATATTCACCAAATATACTTCTCGTGAAAGCCTTTCCAGTTAGATCTGCGCCTATTAATAATGAATTTCCTTCAACAGTTAAGTTTGTAGAATTTAATTTTCCATTTTCAATATCTACAAAACCATTAAAAACCTCTCCGTCCAGCTTATATAAAATTTGTTCTGCAACAGAACGATTATGCATCAAAGTAACTGAAGTATTTTGCATCACACCATCCACTATCTCTTCTCTTCCAGTAAAAGTTTCATTTCCAGAACAAGATAAGAGATAGTCTTGAAGGAGTGGTATATCCTCCTGATTGTGATCAGAATAATTTCCATCAAGGTAGCACATCGCACTTTCTTCAAATTTATTTTCAAATTTCTCAGTCCAGACACCTGATGAGAGAATAACAAGACCGGTAATTGTACAGATGATAATGGTATCTATGAATGGTTCTAAAATTGATACCATCCCTTCCTCAATGGGATTTTCAGTCTTAGAGGAAGCATGGGCAATAGGCGCTGAACCTTGACCAGCTTCGTTTGAATATAATCCTCTATTAACTCCTCTTGTGAGGGCAGCAGCTACTGAAGCCCCTAAAAAACCGCCAACAGCTGCAGCGGGCGTAAATACATGGATAAAAATCAATTGAAGCGAAGGAATAATATTTTCATAATTTGAAATAATCACTGCAAATGATCCCACGAGATACCAAAAAGCCATAAACGGAACTAATTTTGATGCAATTTGTGCTATTCTCTTTATACCTCCAATAATCACCATCCAGAGTAATATTGCGAGAATAGCTCCAGTGACATATTTAGGAATGTCAAAAGTATCGTTCATAATTACGGCGATACTACTAATTTGGGGCATATTTCCTGTACCAATACACATAAGTAGCAAACAAATAGAAAACAAAATAGCTAACCATTTCATATTGAGACCATTTTCAATGTAATACATTGGTCCACCAGAGATAGATCCATCGGGCAATATCTCTCGATATTTGTGTGCGAGAGTGACTTCAACAAATTTAGTAGTCATGCCGAAAAAGGCAGTAATCCACATCCAAAAGATAGCTGCTGGGCCGCCAAGAAATATAGCCAAAGCAACACCTCCAATATTTCCAGTCCCTACAGTTCCTGATAGTGCAGTTGTAAGGGCTTGAAAAGGTGTTGTTTCGCCTTGAGTATCATCTTTGACATATCTACCGCTCAGAATCCTCCAACCATGTTTAAAGTATTTAATCTGAGGAAAACCCAAGTAAATTGTAAAAAAGATACCTGAACCAATTAAGAAGACAGGAAACCAATATTGATCAACCAGCCAGTAGGTTAGAAATTCTA
Source organism: uncultured SAR86 cluster bacterium (assembly GCA_902618945.1). Taxonomy (GTDB): domain Bacteria; phylum Pseudomonadota; class Gammaproteobacteria; order Magnimaribacterales; family Magnimaribacteraceae; genus Magnimaribacter. The sequence goes on along the minus strand of CACNCK010000009.1, from coordinate 40,417 downwards.
AAATATTAGTGAATGTTTCCACTAATCTAGGTGCGCATCTAGTTCAGTAAAACCACCAATGTATACACCATCCATGGTAATTTGTGGAAAGGTTCTTGCATCAGGAAATTTTTCTTCAAAATCTTCTTTCGTGTAATCTACATCGATCATATATTTTTTAAATTCTAGCGATTTCATTTTACAAAGCATTACTGCTTTATCACAAAATACACAATTAGGTTTAGACCATATTTCTATCATTGATATTTCCTTATTAAATTGTCACTATATCCAGATTTAATAATACTTGAAGGTATTAAATTTTCTACATCTAATTACTAAAGTTTGCATCATTTATGGATAAAAAAACTTCTAATGATATTAATTATTTCGCTAAGGGTTCTGGCAAACCTCTTTATTTGGTTCATGGTTTTCCAGATTGTGCAGAAAATTTTGAGTCTCAAATTAACTTTTTTTCACAAAATGGATTTAAGGTTATAGCTCCCTTTTTGCCCGGTTATTCAGAGAATGATAATGAGTTAGATACTTATCAAACATTGAGAATATCCGAAATAATGATTGATTTTATTGAGTCGGTCAGCGGTAAAGAGAAAATATATATTTATGGTCATGATTGGGGTGCCCCAATCGTAAATGGTATAGCTCAATTGAGACCGGACTTGATACATAAATTTTCTACTGCATCTGTTCCTCATGGAGTTAGCTTTCAAACCGCACTGCTAAATGATGGTGACCAACAAAGAAAATCTTGGTATATGTTCTTTTTTCAACTTCCATTAGCTGATATTTCAGTTCCAACTAATGACTATGAGTTTATTCATAGATTATGGAGAGAATGGTCTCCTGACTTAAATGATTATAAAAAATATTCTAATAATGTTGTGAACGTGCTGAGTAAATCAAATGTACTATCCAAGGCCTTAGCTTATTATAGGTGTAGTTTTCAAGCATCACTTCAATTAGAGAGAATTAATACTAAGTTATCTGAACTTCTTGGAACTAAAATTAAGCCCCCTTGTCTTTACTTTCATGGCAAGAATGATGGATGTATTGATTACAAACTAGCTGATGGAATGCAAGACTTCTACCAAAACTTAGAAATAGAAATTCTAGATGATTGTGGCCATTTTCTACATTTAGAAAAAGCTGATGAATTTAATAAGAAATTATTAAACTTTTTTGCTGACTCCTAAATATTTTTCCCAATCTATAAACAAAGCACCTAGTTGATAATCTTTTCTAAGATTTGTTTCTCTGGAAAATAAATTCCATAAATAATTAGTTTTAGATATCAGCTTATGTATTTTTTCTGGAGAAGCTACGCCACTTAAGTACTTGCTGATAGCATCAGTATCGCTGGTAAGACTCTCAATAGATTTATCCGCATGAAATTTTATAGAGTCAGAAAGAATTTGTGACATCCATTCTAATTTTAAATTAAGGGTATCATTATCTTTGATCCATTTTTCGGAGATGGAAATAATGTCTTTACCTTCTTTAATGATACCCGAAACATCTTTTACAAAATTATCCCTAGTATCAAGTAAATTATTATCTAAAAAATATTTAGCTTTAATTGGTAAATTATTAGTTATTTCTAAAGCCTTTAATGCATCCTTTGTTTGATAATGAGAAAGCCATCCTAAGCTTTGCTCAATATCTGGTGAGGAAATTCGTAAATCAAAACATCGACTTTGAATAGTTAAAGGAATTTTATTTAAAAAGTTAGTAGAAAGTAAAAAGTAAGTATTTTTTGGAGGTTCTTCTAGAATTTTTAGGATAGCATTTAAACCATCTATAGAGATTTTTTCTATCTCATTTATGACCGCAACTTTATTTTTTCCTAAAAAAGAGGATTCATATAACTTATCTCTTAATTCATGAATTTGGTCTATCCCTATTAATTTTTTTTCATCAAGTATTTTTAGATTATGGAAATCCGGATTATTCTCTAATGATATTTTATTATTCAAGAGCTTTTCAGATAGACTCTCGATAAGAAGACTTTTTCCTATACCCTTTGAACCAGAAATAATAAATGCATGGTGAATCTGCTCAATATCAAAAATATTAATATGTCTTTGCAACCAACTGGGTAAATTTCTATTCATTTAGGAATTGAGAAATAATATATTCAACTTGAGCTTTTACTTCTTCAAAACTAACTGAAGAATCAACTATTTTTATTCTATTTGAGTCTTCCTCAGCTCTAGATTTATATATATTTCTTATTCTATTGTGGAAGTCTATTGGTTCTTTTTCAAATCTATCCAAACTAGCTCTTCGTTTAGCTCTATCCAAAGCTATTTCTACAGGTAAATCAAATAATATAGTCAAATCAGGAGCTAGTAAATTTAAGCTACTTGATAATTCATCAATTAGAGCAACGTCCATCTTCCTACCTCCACCTTGGTAAGCATATGTAGAGTCTAAATATCTATCCGATATGACCCAAATTCCATTCTTAAGATTAGGAATTACCAAACTATCAAGGTGATTCTTTCTATCGGCCATCATTAACAAAAGCTCTACTTCGCCTGAAATTTTATTGTCACTGCTCAATAATAGTGATCTTAACTCGTTCCCTAAAGAACCACTTCCTGGTTCTTTAGTTAAGATATAGTCAATTGATTTTTTGTCGAGTGTATTAGCGATATGTTCTAGGCTTGTAGATTTTCCGGATCCTTCAATCCCTTCTAACGTAATAAATTTACCTTTCATTTATTTGATACTCTAAAACAGCTTTATTATGATCTATCAGATTTTTTGAAAACTTATGAAAACCATTGCCCATAGATACGAAATATAAATAATCAGTTTTTTTAGGTCTAAGTGCTGCACGCAATGAATCCTCACTCACAATAGATATTGGTCCAGGGGGTAAGCCCCTATATCGATACGTATTATAAGGACTGTTTATACTCAGATCTTTTCTTTTAATATCACCGTCAAAATTATCACCTAATGCGTAAATCACTGTTGGATCAGATTGTAATTTCATATTCAGTTTCAATCTATTAACAAATACACCTGCTATAGTCTCTTTTTCAACACCTTCCTTTTCAATAATTGATGCCATTGTTGTTGCTTCCATTATGTTGGCATACGGAAGGTCATCATCCCGGCTTTCCCATAGCTTATTGGAGATTTCTTTCCATCTCATATGGGACTGAAAAAGAATAGAAGAGAAAGTCTCTCCCTTCAAGTAATAATAAGTGTCGGGATAAAATATTCCTTCTTCAAGAATAATATCAATACTATCTAAGTCATTCACTAAACTCGATGAATTAGCAAGATTTAATATAGTCTTCAAAGTGGAACCTGGTAAAAGTGTCAATTTTCTGTAGTAAAAATCTCCTTCTACAAGTTTTTTATTCAAAGTGTATACAGATTGAGATGAATCAATGAAGTATTCTCCTGCTTGTAATTTTTTATCTGATAAAGTAAATCTCGCGTAAGTTTTAAAAAGAACTGGATTAAGAATTAAACCTTCTTCAAATAATATATTTGATATCAAAGAGATACTTGATCCTTCAGGGATATCTACTATCACAGAAGACTCTTTGTAAATTTTGAAATGGACTAATGTTAGAGAGAATACTGCAAAAAATACTAATGATATGGAGATAAATTTGAAATTTTTCACTTAATCTAATTCTTTAAAAATTAGAGTAGCATTTGTGCCTCCAAATCCAAATGAGTTGGAAAGAGAACGGGTTATTTTCTTTTTTGTTGCGGTGTGCGCAGAGTAATTAAGATCACAATCTGTATCAGGATTATCTAAATTTATGGTGGGCGGACAGATATTATCTTTAATGCTTAATATTGAAAATATAGCTTCAATTGCACCAGCCGCTCCCAAAAGATGTCCTGTCATAGATTTAGTTGAACTTACAATCAGGTCGTCTACTTCATTCTCAAAAATTGACTTAATTGCTTTAGTTTCTGCGATATCTCCAGCAGGAGTAGATGTTCCATGAGCGTTTATGTAGTCAATCGAGGAAACTTCTATGCCGGCATCAGAAATTGCGTTTTGCATTGATAATGCAGCTCCTTCTCCTTCATTTGGTGGTGAGGTAATGTGGTGGGCATCTGCACTCATTCCAAAACCAATAATCTCCGCATAGATTTTTGCTCCTCGTGCAATAGCATGTTCATATTCCTCGAGAAGTAAACAACCTGCTCCTTCTCCCAAAACAAATCCATCTCTGTCTTGATCCCAAGGGCGACTAGCTTCTGTTGGATTTTCATTATTGGTAGATAAAGCTTTGGCTGCATTAAAACCTGCTATTCCAAGAGGTGTAGTAGCCATTTCAGAGCCACCTGTAAGCATGAGGTCTGCATCTCCATGAACAATACTACGAAACGAGTAACCGATTGAATGACTTGCACTAGAGCAAGCACTGGCAATGGATATATTTGGACCTTTTAACCCAAATTTCAAAGAAGCATATCCGGATACCATATTGGATATAGCTCCTGGCACAAAAAAAGGAGAAATCTTTTTTGGACCTCTTTCAAAAAGTAAAGTTTTATTTTCTTCAATGGTCCCAAGACCACCAATACCTGAACCTATAGAAACACCAAATCTATTTAGATCTATATTTTCCAGATCTATTTCTGAATCATCCAAGCATTCATTAGATGCGATCAAACCATATTGAATAAATGGATCTGTTCTTCTTACTTCTTTTTTGTCTAGATAATCTTCGGAATTAATATCTACGGTAGCAGCAAATTTAGTCTCAAAATCAGAAGTATCAAATCTGTCTATTACTTTAACACCACTGTAACCTTCAATTATTTTCTTCCATGAAGAAGTGACGTTGTTACCGACTGGCGACAACATACCAAGACCAGTAACTACTACTCTTTTTCGTGTCATAGAAGCCTTAAGGCTGGAACTTACGAATTACTATTTATATAGTCAACAGCGTTTTTTACTGTTTGAATTGCTTCTGCTTCTTCATCAGGAATTTCTATTTCAAATTCTTCTTCAAAAGCCATAACCAATTCAACAGTATCAAGTGAATCTGCCCCTAAATCATCTATAAAAGAAGCTTCTAATTTTACTTCTTCTGCAGAGACACCAAGCTGTTCGCAAACGATTTTTTGAACTCTATCTTCAACACTCATATTATCTCTCCTATCTAAAACAAGGATGTAAGTTTTCGGATACTTTGCATTATACTAATTTTAAAAAAATATTCTTCTGTTGAGTTTTATAAATAAATAAAATGTCAAATAACTACATGTAAAGACCACCATTAATGTGTATGGTTTGTCCAGTTATATAAGAAGCTCCATCAGAGCATATGAAACTGATCAAAGATGCTACTTCTTCAGGTTCACCAAATCTTCCTAGTGGTATTTCCTTTAGAAGATAATCTGCATTTACTCCTTTGTTATTTTCAGTCATGTCAGTTGAAATAAATCCTGGAGCAATTGCATTTATAGTTATATCCCTTTTCCCTACCTCTTTTGCAAGGGATTTTGTAAATGCTTCAACGCCAGCTTTAGCAGCAGCATAATTAGACTGACCTCTATTGCCTATTGAGGCTGAAGCAGACGAAAGATTTATTATGCGGCCCCATTTATTTTTTAGCATCATTTTCAATGCTCTTTTACTTAATTGCATTGTTCCATAAAGATGCACATTCATAATATCTGACCATTCTTCGTCAGACATTCTTAGAACAATATTATCTCTTGTAATGCCGGCATTATTCACCAATACAGATATTGTTTTGTTATCACTTTCTAATTGACTCCAAAAGCTATCAATTGAATCTTTTGAATTGAGATCTAATAAATAACCTTCAATACCATTACTATTAAGTGTATCAACCCCGTGATCACTCGTAGCTGTTCCAAGAACCTTATAGTTATCTGCTTTTAGTTTCACAGCTATAGCTTTACCTATACCTCTGCTGGCTCCGGTTACTAATGCAGTTTTAATATCAGACATTTTTTAAGGAATTTAATTCATCGTAATCACTTAAGGAAGATATCTCAATATCTCTAAATCTTTTTTTGACAAGACCGGTTAGAACTTTTGCTGGTCCACATTCATAAAGATTTGTAATTTTTGTTTTTTCAAAAAAATCCATTGTTTCTGACCACCTAACAGGACTATACAGCTGCGATACTAAATTCTCTTTAATGACATTTAAGTCATTAGTGTGTGATACGGAAAAGTTTTGCAATATTTGTGTTTTTGGAGGAAGAAAATCTATTTTGTTTAATTCTTCTGAAAATTTTACTGATGCGGGTGTCATCAATTTACAATGAGATGGCACACTCATTGCTAAAGGTATAGCCCTTTTAGCTCCTTTAACCTTACATATCTCTATGGCTTTATCTATAGCAATTTTTGTCCCCGATATAACGATCTGATTATCAGAATTGATATTTGCCATGCTGACTAAATCTCCATCTTCGGTAATTTCGTTACAAACAGTCAAGAGCTCGGAATAATTTAAACCTATGATTGCTGCTATTCCACCCTCTCCTTCTTTGACAGCTTCTTGCATGAATTTAGCTCTTAAAGAAACTAAGATTAAAGCTTCTTCAAAACTCAAGGATTCAGCTGCAACATATGCAGAATATTCTCCAAGAGAATGTCCAGCCATAAGCTCGACTTCTGATGGACTTATATTAGTAGTTTTCCAGATAGCTTGATTCGCTGTTAATAATAGAGGTTGAGTAACTTCTGTTGTTGATAAATCCTCCGAAGTGCCTTCAAAAATTAGTTTTTTGAAATCGACACCAAGAACTTCTCTAGCAATATCAAAAATATTATTAAAAATTTTTGAGCTAGCGAAATGCTCAGAGAGCATACCGATGGACTGAGAACCTTGCCCTGGGAAAACAAAACCAAGTTTTCGTGACAAAGTACTATTCCTCTATATTTTCTTCTTTTTGTTTAATTTCTAGAACTTTTTTCCCTCTGTAAAATCCATCTGCTGTCATTTGATGTCTAAGATGTCTTTCACCAGTAACTGGATCATTGGACAAAGTTGGATTAGAAAGAGATTGGTGAGCTCTCTTTTGTAACTTTTTTGATTTAGACTTTTTACTTTTTTGTACTGCCATAATATGCTCCGGCGCGGATTTTAAATTAACTAATCGATCAAGTCTCTAATTTTTTTAAATGGTAAGTTCTTTTCATCCATTAGCGCATCTTCTTTTTCAAGGCAACTGCGATCACATTTAACAATATCTGGATAAATTAAAGCTAGTTCTTCTTCTATGAGATTATCAATATTGAAGTACTCCAGATCCTGATAATGAGTTTGATCCTGTTCTGAGGAATCTAGATGAAGTTCTTTTATATCTTTAATTGTTATATCAACGGACCCATCGACCAGAACTTCAGTATCTCTTAGACAATTTTGACAGGTATCGATAAATTTAGCATAGATATAACCATCACATTTAAACAGGTTCAATGATAATTTCGATATCTTTAATTCCACATCAAGAGTATCCTTTAAAGTTCCTATATCAGGTATATCAATGGAATTTAAGTTTAAATTCATCTCTATAGGAAATGAACCTTCATTTAAATTTAATATTTTCATGACATTATCTCTGAAAATATTTTTGGTGTATCCGCACTACACTCAATATCAAGATTTTTAAAATTAATTGAAAAGGCATGAAGTAACATTCTATTTAGTCCATTTTTCCTCTCATTTTTATTGAGGTTTTCATCACCATATTTTTTGTCTCCCACAATTGGATATCCCCGGAATTTAGTATGAGCTCTTATCTGATGCATCCTACCCGTTAAGATTTTTGCTCTTAACTGTGAGAATTTCTGATTTGATTTGATAACCTTAAATTGGGTTACTGACGGTTTTCCATCTGACTGAACAACAGCTTCTTTCTCTCCTGAACCGATTCTTTCCTTCGACAATGGAGCATCGATGCTATTTAAGGTTTTTGGCCATTCTCCAAAAACAATAAGATCATAGATTTTATCTACATCTTTATTTCTTATCTCATGATGTAATTTTCTCAAAAAAGATTTTTTTAATGCAATTACAAGACAACCGGAAGTATCTTTATCAATTCTGTGAACTAGATGGGCATTTTTGTATTTATTATCTATGCTCCTTATTACTTCAATTACTCCAGAGGAAATTCCGCTGCCGCCATGACACGCTATTCCTTCAGGTTTGTTCAATATTAAAAACTCCCTCTCTTCGGTTATGATGGAATTAAAAATTTTGTCCTTATCTTTCTTTGATGATATGTCCGATGCTTTAGTAGACTGTTTATAGGGGGGTATTCTTATGAGATCTCCCGTTTTAAGCTTTTGACTTGGTTTGGCTCTTGATTTGTTTACTCTTACTTCACCTTTTCTGATGATGGAGTAAATTTTTGTTCTTGGAAGCCCTTTTAACCTTGAAATTAAACAATTATCAAGCCTGACTCCTTCAAAATCAGAAGTTACTTTATATGATGATACTTGGTGAAAAATTTCTTCCATATTTAGCTGAGCTTTGTAATAGCAGGTTTATAGGCTATTATACTCATCCGATTGTGCATTTTAATGAGTTAATTGTAAGGCGCATAAAGAATTAGAGTTTAATTTAAGAAGTAGATTAGCTAAAAAGCTCACAAGATCAATCGCTACATAGGCGTAGCAAATTAAGTAATTCGCCTATCAAAACAACCATAATATTGGGCTTTTGCTTTCTACTTCCCTACATAGGGTAAATAATGAAAAGAATGCTTATTAATGCAACTCAACCAGAAGAGTTGCGTGTAGCACTTGTTGATGGTCAAAGCATATATGACTTTGACATGGAGCAAGTTGGTCAAGAGAGAAAAAAATCAAATATCTATAAAGCGCGTGTATCTCGTGTAGAACAAAGTCTTGGTGCGGCGTTTGTTGATTTTGGTTCAGAAAAACATGGATTTTTACCCTTAAAAGAACTGCATCCAGGTTTTTACAATGGCAAAAATCAAAAATCTCCTATTAACGAAATTTTGGCTCAAGGAGACGAGATTATCATCCAAGTTGAAAAGGAAGAGAGAGGCAGCAAAGGTGCCGCAATAAGTACTTTTATATCTCTTCCAGGTCATTATTTAGTTTTGATGCCAAATAGTCCTGAAGCTGGTGGGATTTCTAAAAGTATTGAAGGAAAGGCTAGAGATGAAGTTAGAGCTAAACTTAAACAACTCAATATTCCAAAAGATATGGGTTTGATAGTCAGAACAGCAGGAGATGGTGTTTCTTTAGAAGAACTAAGATGGGACTTAGACTATTTGATAAATCTATGGGATGCAATTACTGAAGCTAATCAGCAAAGAAAGGCCCCTTTCCTAATCTTTCGTGAAAATGATCTCATATCACGCTCACTAAGAGATTTCTTGCGAGATGATATTACAGAAGTATTAGTTGATACTGGTGAGGCATTCGAAAAAGCTCATGATTTTACATCCAGATTAATGCCAGACTTTGAAGAAAAGATTAAGAAATATGATGAGGCTATTCCTTTATTCACAAGATATCAGATTGAAAGTCAGATAGAAACGGCTTATCAAAGAGAAGTTTCTCTTCCAAGCGGAGGATCTATAGTAATAGATCAAACAGAAGCATTAGTCGCAATTGACGTTAACTCAGCAAAAGCTACCGGTGGTAGTGATATAGAAGAGACAGCATTGAATACAAATATAGAATCTGCTGTTGAGATCGGCAAACAACTAAGACTCAGAGATATAGGAGGTCTTGTAGTAATAGACTTTATAGATATGCTGTCTCTGAAAAATAAACGTGCAGTTGAAGATAAATTATGGTTAGCTCTTTCAATAGATAGAGCAAAAGTCCAAGTAGGTAGGATATCTAGATTTGGCTTAATGGAAATGTCTAGACAGAGGCTAAGGCCTTCGCTGCAAGAGAGATGGACTCAAGATGTTGCTAGTTTATCTACAGCAGTTCTTAGGCTTATAGAAGAGGAAGCAAGTAAGAAGAAAAGCGGAGAAGTCAGAGCTGTGGTTTCTTCTGACATGTCTACATTTTTACTAAATGAGAGAAGAGCCAGAGTGAATGAAATTGAAGAAAGAACTAATGTTAGAGTAATAGTTGTCTCTGATCCTACCCGTTCTGATAATAGATTTGAAGTTACTAGAATCAAAACAGATGGTAAGAAAATTAAAGATAATGCAAGTTATGATATTCAAAGCGAGATCGGAGCTAATGTTTCAAATAAAGAAACTCATAAAAAGCCTAAATTTGAAAAGCCTGCAGTAAATCTTACTCCACCAAAAAAACCTAAGAAAAAAGGCGTAAGTTTATTCAAAAGAATATTGAGTTTATTTGAGACAAAAGATGATAAGTGGCCTAACTCAACATCAAATAAGAGAAATCAAAGGAATAAGAGACGATCAGATAGCAGAAATAAAAAACAACAAAATAGAAATAATTCTCGATCTAATAACACTCGTCCAGACAAAAAAGACTTTGATAACAAAAATCAAAATAAAAGAAGATCTAAACCAAAATCACAAATTAAAAAGAAAGTCACTGGCAAACAACATAAGCAAGATGTTGATAAAATTGATAGTAAATCAGTAAATAAAAAATCAAGGAACCTTAAAGTTGATAGGGTTAAGAAAAATAAAACCGATAAAGATATTGATGAGATCCAAGTCAATAACAAACAAAAACCTTCTAAAGCAGATTCAAAGAAAGGTGAAAATCTAGAGAAAAAAAGGAATGAAAAATCTCCTGAAGTTAATTCTTTAAGAAATAGTAAGCCTAATACAGTAGCTCCTAAGAAGTCTAGGCCAGATTCAGTTGAAGAAACTGAAAATAAAGAAAATGTAAAAAGTGCTAAAGATTGGGGAAGAGCTTCAAATGATCCCAGAAACAAATATTAACCATTTAGTTTTTCAACATAACTTTCAATTAGCTTGCCTGAAATAGAAATATTTCCTGTTGGTACTTGAGGAAGTTCTTTAAAGTTAAACCAACCTGCTTTGTCGATTTCTACACCATCGGGACTAATAATTCCTTCATCGTATTCTGCATGATATCCCAGCATTAGTTGACTAGGAAAAGGCCAAGATTGACTTCCATAATATGTAATATTTTTGACTCTTACACTCACCTCCTCAAAAACTTCTCTTTCAATCGCCGATTCTGCGGACTCTCCAGGTTCAATAAAGCCCGCAAGAGTACTGTAAAACTCACCAGGAAAATTCTTATTATGAGCTAATAAGAGCTCCTCACCATTTGTTACTAGGACAATGATACATGGTGAAATAGTTGGGTATATAAGCTTATTCTTACATTCACATACCATAGCCCGTTCTGTTTCATGAGCTTTTATACCTTTGCCGCATCCTCCACAAAACTGATTGGAAACATACCAATTATCAATTTGAAGAGATCTGGAGAAAATATTAAATATTGAGTCTGGAATTCTTCCTAGAAGACTTCTTAGAGGGCTTAATATCATTCCATCCGATATAGGTGAAGAATCCTCCAAACAAGACACGAAGCAAGGCTTATTATCAAGATAACCCAAGAAATGTTTATTGCTAAATGTCATTTCAGACCACCGTAGATCATCATCTTCAAATAATAAGACTTCAGAAGCTTTAGATGTTAAAAATTCTTGATTTCTCAAGATTATTGATACACCGGATTCAGACGAAGTGTTGATATTTTCTGGTGTAAATACTAAATTATTATCTACGGGAATCATTTTTTAAGTTTAAGCTATTAAAGTATAGTTTAAAATACATAACTAAACTAAAAGAAGGTAATTATGCACACAATAGTGATGGATCAAGGAATGTTAGTATCTGGAATAATACTGGCTGCAAGTTTTATTCTCATTTTTACAGAAACACTTCATGGATTTCATAGGGTTAAAGTAGCCATGGCAGGTGCAGCTGTAATGCTTGTCGTAGGTCAATTCTATGGGTTTTACTCACCTGAAGCAGCATTTGAAGCGGTAGATTGGAATGTGGTATTTCTATTAGGTGCAATGATGGCTGTTGTGTCTATTATGATTAATACAGGAGGATTTGAAGTTCTCGCTGGGAATATTGGAAAAATTGCAAAAGGAAGACAGTATTTGCTTCTTGCTCTACTTGGAACTGCAGTAACTGTTATATCTCTGTTATTAGATAACGTTACTACAGTCGTAATATTTGGGCCTTTGATAGTATTGATATGTCAAAAAATGAGAGTCAGTGCTATTCCCTATTTGATGGCAGCAGCTTTACTCTCAGATACAGGAGGTGTAGCTACACTTGTCGGAGATCCACCAAATTTAATGATTGGTTCTGCATTCGACATAGCATTTATGCCCTTCGCTTATAAGATGTTCCCTATTGTCTTAGTCGCATGGTTAGCAACTTTGTATTTTATGAAATTCCTATTTAAAGAAGAATTAGCAATAGTACCTGAAGGGAAATTTGAAGAAACCATTCCATATAAAGATAAGAGTCTTTGGAATAAATCTCTCTCAATACTTGGATTGATGGTTGTTCTTTTCATAATTCATAACATAATCCATTGGGAGCCGTGGATGGTAGCTGGAACAGGTTTGATTCTTTTAACCATTCTTGCAAAAGAAATTGAATTTGAAGATGTTATGAAAAATATGACACATGAAATCCCATTGCTAATGTTTTTTGTTGCACTCTTCATGCTTGTTGGAGGTGTTGAGGGAAGTAAATTTCTTGAATATTTAGGTCAATATATTGTCCCATTCATCGTTGATCCTGTGAGTGGAGAAGTTATACAAGAGAACTTTATGTTGACTTGTATCGCTTTAATGTGGGTTGCAGCTGTTATGTCAGCAGCCATAGACAATATTCCATTTACTGCGGCCATGATACCAATCATTGCTTCGTTGGAATCAGTTGGGGTAAATATTGCAGCTTTATGCTGGTGTCTAGCGATAGGTGTTGGAATGGGCGGTAATGGAACACACATTGGCTCTACAGCTAATGTATACATTGTTACGGTTTCGGAAAAACTTGCGAAGACAACAGGTAATCCTGATCTAGCAATTACGCCTCTTAAGTGGGCAAAAAAAGGTTTACCAGTAATGCTATTGACGCTGGTAATTTGCACGATAATCATGTACTTGTTCTTTGATTATTATGCCCTACCGCTCCATCCTTAATGGACCATAGATTTTGCGTAGCTCCAATGATGGATCGTACAGACCGTCATTGTAGATACTTTCATAGATTGTTAACCAAGAGAAGTTTGTTATACACTGAAATGTTGCATTCGAACGCTATTCTAAATGGTGATGTAAAAAAATTACTTGAGTTTAAAACTGAAGAACACCCTTTAGCTATTCAATTAGGAGGATCTGATCCAAGCTCATTAGCCGAGGCATCTATGATATCTGAGGAATTTGGTTTCAGAGAAGTAAATCTGAATGTTGGATGTCCCAGCAACAAAGTACAAAAAGGAAGATTTGGTGCTGTACTGATGAAAGAACCAAAATTAGTATCTAGATGTATTGATGCTATGAAAAAGTCGGTAAATATACCTATTACTGTTAAGTGCAGGATAGGAGTCGATGATATGGACGAAAACGTTTACCTAGATAAATTTATAAAAGAAGTCAGTTCATCAGGATGTGAGACCTTTATAATTCATGCAAGAAAAGCATGGCTTAATGGGTTGAGTCCCAAGGATAATAGAGAAATACCACCTCTTAATTACCCAAGAGTCTATAAACTCAAAGAAACTTTTCCTGATCTCAACATCATAATTAATGGAGGAATCAAAACAATAAGTGAATCTATAAAACACTTAGAACATGTGGATGGTGTTATGTTGGGTAGAGAAGCATACGATAATCCATTTATTTTGACCAAAGTTGATAATGAGATCTTTTCCGATGCTGAGAAACCTATTCGAAGAACTGACATTCTCTATAGACTTCTTCCGTATATTAAATCTGAAGTAGATAAAGGAACTAAAATATCTCACATAACAAAGCATTTAATGGGATTGTTTAAAGGATTTGATGATGCAAAAAATATAAGAAAGTACTTAGTATCTTTAAGCAATGAAGTACATCCAATAGACAAATATAAGAATTTTCTATCAGAGATAGCCATATGATTAACAAAATTAAAGAATTAATAACCAAATTTGGTAATAAAGAAGAAATTGAGGAAGAATCTGATTTGTCACAACTCAATAATGCCTGTGCAGCATTATTAGTTGAAATCGCCTTCGCGGATAAAGAATTCGATGAAACTGAAAAAACTTCTTTGAAGCTAACACTGATGGAGACTTATGCTATTGAAGAAGCTGATATCGATGAAATTATAAAAGATGCAGAAAATACAGTTGCTGAAAGCACTTCACTTTATGGGTACACCAGAATTGTAAATGATGAATTTGAGTATGATGATAAATTAAGTCTTTTAAAGAATCTTTGGAAGGTCGCTTATGCGGATGGAAATCTTGACAAATACGAGGAGCACCTTTTAAGAAAAATTTCTGATTTAATTCACATAAGTCACAGTGACTACATAAATATAAAGCTAGAAGTCAAGGGTGATTAATTAAAATCATCAAATTCGTCAAAATCATCATTGACTTGTCCATCAAGAATTTCAAATTCTCTACTTTGTAAGTAAGCATCACGGAAGAAAAGGTACTCATCACCTATTACAACACTTTCCAAACCAAGATATCTCGCCCGAGTGTCAACTAAATCAATTGCAGTAAGGGAATACGCTGTACGATCATGATCTATCAACCACAGAGGAGTCAAAAATGCGTCTGGAATCATGGCCAGTGTATCCCTCATTGTACTCGGTCCTAAACCTGGAAGAACTAGATAAGGACCATCGGGTATACCCCAAACTGCTAATGTCTGACCAAAATCTTCATCATTTTTATCAAGACCGAGTCCAGATGCAACATCAATAAATCCACCAATTCCAAGAGTTGAATTTATTGTAAATCTTGTAATGTCAGAAATTCCATCAGTGAGCTTACCTTGTAAAATGTTATTAATTGCTATACTGAGATCTTCTATATTACTTGTGAAATTTGTAATTGATATTTCTATAAAGTCAGGGGTTACTCTTTTATAAAACCTAGCGATCGGAGAAGCAAGTTGAAGATCTAAAGTTTGATTCAAAACATGTGTTCTCTCATTAATATTCTTTAATGGATCAATTTCAGACGTAGCAGTAGCACTTAAAGTTAATATAATTCCAATAAAACAAATCTTTATTATATTCATTTGATTATGTTGATCTGTGGTATTCCAGATGATTTCTTTTCCTTAAGAGCTTTTAATGAATTTACTAATTTATCTACTATGTTATCAAATTCCATTTTTAAAAGTGGATGATTTTGAATATTGGAATCTTCAGAGATTTCCACCAAAGGCAGTTGAGCCAATAAATCTATAGAATATTCCTCAGAAAGTTTTTTACCACCGCCCTTTCCAAATAAAAAATATTTTTTATCTTGATCATCAGGCTTAAACCAACTCATATTCTCAATAAGTCCTGATATTGGTTTATCTAATTTTTTAATCATTTCTATACCTTTTTTGCAGTCAGAAATTGAAACTTCCTGTGGAGTCGTGACAACTATTGAGGAAGTTAAAGGTATTCTTTGGAGTAAGGTTAATTGAACATCTCCCGTTCCAGGAGGAGTATCTACAATAAGATAATCTAATTCTCCCCAATCAGTCTGAGATAGTAACTGCATAACGGCTCCACTTACCATTGGACCTCTCCAAATTACAGGCATATTTTCACCAGAAATTAAGCCCATCGAAATGAATGTAATACCCTCTTTGGTTAATGGTTCGATAACCTGTGCTTTTGATAACTTCAATTCACCTGCAGATGAACCAAGCAATATAGGTTGTGATGGACCATAAATATCTGCATCAATTAATCCTACAGAAAATCCTTTATCCCTTAAAGCTAGAGCTATTTGGAGAGAAATAGCCGACTTACCAACTCCTCCTTTAGCTGAAAAAATACCTACGATATTCTTAACCTTTCTGAGAGTTTCAGGAATCCTTAGTTTATTATCTGATTGCGCCATATTTTGTTAAAAAAGAACTCGTGCAAGTAGGTTATAATTAATATTTATCTAATATTCTAACCCTACAATGGCACAAGATTCTGAAAAAAGATCAATTTTAGTTACGAGCGCTTTACCTTACGCAAATGCACCATTACATCTTGGCCATATATTAGAACATACACAAACCGATATTTGGGTTAGATTCCAAAAACTATATGGAAATGAATGTACTTACGTATGTGCAGACGACGCGCACGGTACTCCTATAATGTTAAAAGCAGAAGAGCTTTCTATGAGCCCTGAAGAATTAATCGAAAAGATCTATAAAGAACATAAAAGTACTTTTGAAGATTTTAAAATTTCACATGATAATTATCATTCAACACATAGTAATGAAAACAAAATTCTTTCTGAAAGAATATATAAAGCTTTGCATGCAAAGGGCCTTATAGAAAAGAAAGTTATAAACCAACTATTTGATACTTCAAGAAACATGTTTTTATCTGACAGATATGTCAAAGGAACATGTCCCAATTGTGGAGCAGAAGATCAATATGGAGATAATTGTGAGATATGCAGTGCTACATATAATGCAATAGATTTAAAAGATCCTATATCTGTTCTAACAGGTACAGAACCAATAATTAAAGAATCAGAACATCTGTTCTTCAAACTTAGTCTATTAAAAGATGAGATTAATGAATGGCTAGACTCATCTAAAATACAAGAACCAGTAAGAAATAAGCTAAATGAGTGGTTAGATGCTGATTTAAAAGATTGGGACATTAGCAGAGATGGGCCCTACTTTGGTTTCAAAATACCAGGATACGATGATAAGTATTTTTATGTTTGGCTCGATGCACCAATTGGTTATTTAGCCAGTCATTTAAATTACTTAATAAAACAAGATTGCGAAAAAGACTTCGAAAGTTTCTGGAGCAAGGATTCAGTCTCGGAAGTTTTCCATTTTATAGGTAAAGATATAATGTACTTTCATACGTTATTTTTTCCTGCAATGTTAGCAAATGCAGACATAAAGACTCCAAATGGAGTTTTTGTTCATGGTTTTCTTACACTCAATGGCGAAAAAATGTCTAAATCAAGAGGTAACTTTATATCTGCAGAAAACTACATCGAAAATTTAGATTCAGACTATCTTAGATATTTCTTTGCATCCAAACTAAGTACTGGCGTCGATGATATTGATCTAAATTTGGATGAATTCAAACAAAAATGTAACTCAGATTTAGTAAATAAGTATGCAAATATTGCCAGCAGATCAGCAAAATTTATTAATAAGAATTTTGATAATAATCTTTCAAAAACATTAGATTCTCCAGAGTTGATCGAAGAATTTAAAGTTGCTTCAGAGAAAATAGCTGATCATTATGAAAAACTTGAATTTAGTAAAGCACTTAAAGAAATAATGTTATTGGCTGATAAAGCGAATCAATATGTGGATTCAAAGCAACCGTGGGTCCTTATGAAAGAAGAAGGAAATGAGCAATTGGTACACTCGATTTGCACTACCGCATTAAACTTATTTCGAATACTAACTATAATGTTACAACCTGTTATACCTGGTTTTGTTAATAAGAGTTCAAGATTCTTAAAAGAAGATAAAATAGAATGGAATTCAATAAATAAGACTATTTTAAATTGTAAAATAGATAATTTTGAAGCCATAGTTACAAGAATAGATGACAATCATTTGGCTAAATTAATGGGAAATTAAAATGGATGAAATTAATATCGAAGACTTTATGAAATTAGACTTAAGAATAGCTAAAATTATCAATGCCGAACCTGTAGAAGAAGCTGACAAATTATTAAAATTAGAACTTGATGTAGGAGATTACGGAAATAAAACGGTATTTGCTGGAATGAAAAAAACTTATGATGCAGGAGTTTTGGTCAATAAATTAGTAGTTTGTGTAAATAACCTGAAACATAGAAAAATGAGATTTGGAACATCAGAAGGAATGATTTTAGCTGCAGGTGATGATGACATAGGAATTTTCATTTTATCACCGGATGAAGGTGCAATACCTGGTATGCAAGTAAGGTAATGACTAAAGAGACAGATATTATAATCATAGGTGCAGGACCAGTCGGCCTTTTCACCGTTTTCGAAGCAGGACTCTTAGGACTTGAGTGCATCCTCATAGACAATTTAGATAAAATTGGAGGCCAATGCAGTGAGCTTTATCCTGAAAAGCCTATCTATGATATACCTGGTGTCCCCAATCAAACAGCGCAAGAACATGTTGATGCATTACTGAAACAGATAGAGCCTTTTAAATATGAGGTATTTTTGAATGAAAGAGTTGAGATTTTAGAGGAAATCAAAGATGAGGATATCTCTTCTTGGAAAATAACTACTTCTGAAGGAAATGAACTTAAAGCTAAAAGTATCTTCATAGCTGCAGGAGCCGGATCCTTTGAACCCAGAAGACCTCCAAGTGTTGATAATCCCGATCGTTTTCTTGAGAAAGGTGTTTCCTACTCTGTTAAGTCTAAGGAGAAATTTAGAGATAAAGACCTGCTAATTTTTGGGGGTGGCGATAGCGCATTGGATTGGACAGTTGAATTAGCCGATATAACAAAATCTATAAAATTAATTCATCGAAGAGATGAGTTTAGAGGTGCACCTAACACTGAAGCTCAAATGAGAGAATTAGTAGAGACAGGTAGTGTAGATTTGAAAACTCCTTACGTGATAGAAGATCTAGTTGGTACAGAAAAAATTGAAGGTGTCTTAATAAAAAACTTTGAGTCAAAACAAATAGAAGAGATCAAATGTGATGAAGTTCTATTCTTATTTGGTCTTAATAAAAAATTAGGCCCTATTGCTGATTGGGGTATTGATATGAAGGACAAAAAAGTCTCTGTAGATACAGAAAAATATGAAACCACAGTAAAAGGAATCTTTGCAGTTGGAGATATAAATGATTACCCCGGAAAGTTAGATCTTATTCTTTGTGGATTTCATGAAACTACCTTAGCAGTCCAAGAAGCTTTCAGAAGATCAAATCCCGGCGAAAGAGTTCCTTTCGGTTATACAACTTCTAATACTAAGTTACAAAAGAAACTAGGTGTTATAGATTAACTTTTTTCTTTCTTCTTCCTTCTTGCTACCTGTTTCAATCTTAGAGAATTGATCTTGATGAACCCAGTTGCGTCTGCTTGATTGTAAGTATTTTCGTCATCTTCGAAAGTTACAATTTTTGAATCATAAAGGCTATGATCTGAAGATCTACCAAAAATGGTTACATTGCCTTTGTACAATGACATTTTGACACTACCTGAAACAAATTCTTGAGTTTTATCAATCAACGCTTGAAGAGCTTCTCTTTCTGGGCTCCACCAATAGCCATCATAGATAAGTTGAGCATATTTCGGCATTAATCTATCTTTTAAGTGTCCAGCTTCAGCATCTAGTGTTATAGATTCTATTGCACGATGGGCCCTCAGAAGAATAGTTCCCCCAGGGGTTTCATAACATCCTCTTGATTTCATGCCCGTATATCTATTTTCAACAAGATCAAGTCTCCCAATACCATGTTTTCCAGCTAGTTGATTCAATTTTGACAGTATTTCAGAAGAAGAATTACTTACATTGTTGATTGATATAGGTTCACCAGATTTAAACTCAATGGAGATTATTTCTTCCTCGTTTGGAGCATCTTTTAAAGAAGAAGTTCTTTTCCAAATTTCCTCTGGTGCTTTTAACGATGGGTCTTCTAATATCTCTCCTTCATAAGATGTGTGAAGTAAATTCTCGTCAGTTGAATATAAGGGATCATCAGGGCTTGCATCAATTTCTATCTGATGTTCTTTACAATAATTTATTAAGTCAGCTCTTGAAGAATATTCCCAGATTCTCCAAGGAGCTATGACTTGAATATCAGGATTTAAAGAATAAGATCCAATTTCAAATCTTATTTGATCATTTCCTTTACCAGTAGCACCGTGAGCTATTGCATCTGCACCCTCTTCTTCTGCTATTTCTATCAGTCTTTTACTGATTAGTGGTCTTGCGATTGATGTTCCTAAAAGATATTCACCTTCATATACCGTATTAGCTTTGAACATTGGAAATATATATTCCTTTGTAAATTCTTCCTTTAAATCATCTATTAATATCTTAGAAGCACCAATAGCATTAGCTCTATCTTTAACTAGCTCAGGATCATGATCCTGTCCTATATCTGCAGTAAAGGCAATAACCTCTGCGTCATATGTATTTTTTAACCAATGAAGTATGACGGTAGTATCTAGACCACCAGAGTATGCTAGAACTATTTTTTTTATTTTTTTATCAATCATTATTGTTAGGTGCGTATTGTATACATAGAATCTATATTTTCACTAAAGTACACAAGATTAAGTTACCTTGTAAAAAAAATTATGATTTTTTACAATGAACTTTAGAGTTCTATGCTTTTTTATAAGCTGTTTTATACTAACCTCTTCTTTTATTTTCTAATACGAGCTTTGATTCTTTCTATGAGAAGGATATGCTTGGTCACGTGGAATTATTTCAGAAACTAATAAAGTCATATAGCATAGACAAAATAACTTTTTTGATTAGTTTCTGTAGCGTAATTGGCATAGCTGGCTTTATTTTATTGAACACCGATTTCGCTAAAATAATTATTGGCGATATATATTCCTTTGTAGTTGATTATTTTGGATCTTACTATTTAATCTTGACGATTTTTAGCTTTCTATTTTTATTGATTCTTTCAGTTTCGAAATATGGGCAATATGTTTTGGGTGGTAAAGAAAGCTCACCTGAATTTTCATATATGAGCTGGATTGGTATGTTATTTTGTTCAGGAATTGGTGGTGGCATTATTTACTGGTCAGGAGTTGAATGGGCTTATTACGTTGAAATTCCTCAATTTAATATTGAACCTAATTCAGAACAAGCTTACTCCCTTGCAACTGCTTACGGATTATTTCATTGGGGGCTAAGTGCCTGGTCAATATATGGTATACCTGCTATTGGATTATCTGTTGTATTTTACAAATATAACCTCACTTCTCTAAGATTAAGCTCAAGTTTGAAAGGTTTAGGAATAAATGATATCGAGTCATCTTTATTTGGAAGGCTTATAGATCTTATTTTCATACTAGCTACGGTGGGTGCCGCCGGAGGAACAATAGGCTCTTATATACCAATGTTATCAAGTGGATTTACTAATCTTTTCAGTATAAACAATGGTTTACATATAGATATTCTAGTAATACTTTTATGTGTCTCTCTTTTTGGCTTCAGTGTTTATAGAGGGATTGATAAAGGTATAAGAACACTAAGTAACTTTAATCTTATATTAGCCTTGATTTTTTTGTGTTTAATAATTTTAACAATAGATTTTAAAGAATTACTTAAATTGTCTACATCTGGCATTAAATATTCATTTTATTATTTTTGGGAAATGAGCACTTTAGGTTTAGCAACACCCTCAGAATTTGCTAAAGAGTGGACAATATTTTATTGGGCTTGGTGGATTGCCTTTGGACCTTTAGTAGGGTTATTCATTGCAAGAATCTCAAGGGGTAGATCTTTGCGACAGGTAATTTTTGGTATGCTGCTTTTTGGAACTCTTGGGACATGGCTATTCTATTTAATATTGGGAGGTTACTCAATGAATGGTGAGTTGAATGATCAACTAAATGTAATTCAAAATATGAAAGATATTGGTCATGCTGAAACAGCTATATCAGTGGTTAATTCACTACCATTCAATACAATAATGCTTTTTGTATTTTGTGTTATTACAATAATATTTATTACTACATCATATGACTCGATGTCTTATGTAATCTCTTCTCATGTTTTAAATATAAAAGGTGGAATGAAAGAGCCTCACAAAAATGTGAGATTAATCTGGGCTATCATATTAGGGGTTCTCCCGGCTGTATTAGTCTTATATTCTGATCATAATGTTGCTTTAGACTTGATATTGATAGCATCTTTACCATTACTATTTGTTTATCCATTAATGGCCTTATCAATTATTAAGGAACTTAGAAAATAAATATCCTTCAAATTAGAGTTAAGTATTGCTGATTTCTTTAGATTTTTTCATCAACATTATTTTGTTCTGTTTATTGCTATATGTGCTTCTATGAATTCTAATAATACTGAATTTATAAATCATTTTTAAATTATGAAAAAACCTAAAGATTTAAACCTTGAGACACTATCTCTACATGCGGGCAATAAACCTGACTCTGATTTTGGTTCAAGAGCAACTCCGATCTACCAAACGTCCTCTTTCGTTTTTCAAGATTCTGAAACAGCTGCTGGCATCTTTAATAATGAGAGAGCTGGTCATACCTATTCCAGGATTACAAATCCGACTAACGCAGTTTTGGAAGAGAGAATCAGCTCTTTAGAAGGTGGAATAGGTGCAATTTCAACAGCTAGCGGACAAGCTGCACTCTTTTTAGCAATCACAACAATATTAGGTAAAGGTTCACACATAGTAGCTTCTAAGAGTCTCTATGGAGGTAGTCATAATTTACTTGAATATACATTACCAAGATTTGGAATTACCTCTTCTTTTGTAGACTTTAGGAAACCTAAAAACATAAAGTCGGCAATACAAAAAAATACAGGTTTAATATTCGGTGAAACTCTAGGTAACCCTGGTCTTGATGTTATGAACATCGAAATGGTTTCAAATATTGCACATCAAAATAAAGTACCACTTTTAGTAGACTCTACTTTCACTACGCCCTATTTAATGAAACCTTTCGACTATGGAGCTGACCTGATTTTTCACTCAGCTACCAAATTCCTCTCAGGACATGGAGTTGTTATAGGTGGGCTGCTGGTGGATAGTGGTAATTTTGAATGGAGCTCAAATAAAAAATTTAAAACTCTAAATGAACCTTATAACGGATTTCATAATATGAAATTTGTAGAGGAGTTTGGACCTGCCGCCTTTATTAATAGAGCCAGAAAAGAGGGAGCAAGAGACTTTGGCGCTTGCATGAGTCCTCACACCGCCTTTTTAATTCTACAAGGTTTAGAGACACTTAGTTTAAGAATGGAAAAACATATCTCAAATACTCGTGAAATTGTCTCATTCCTTAATGAACACAAAGACGTTAAAAGTGTTTCTTATCCTGAATTAGAGAATCATCCAGACAATAAATTAGCTCAAGAAATTCTACCAAGAGGTTGTGGAGCAGTTTTTACATTCGAAATTGAAGGTGGGCTTGAATCTGGTAAGAAATTTATTGAATCATTAAACATATTCTCTCATTTAGCAAACGTAGGTGATGCAAAATCATTAGTGATCCATCCTGCTAGTACGACTCACCATAGAATGAATACTCTAGCGTTAAAAAATGCTGGAATTAGTGAATCTACAGTAAGACTTTCAATAGGTATCGAAGATATAAATGATTTAAAAGAAGATCTTGACGAAGCATTAAAACAAGCGAATCGGTAACATGTATTATCATCCTATTCAACAAAAAATTAATAATAGTGAACCTATTATTTTTATTCACGGAACTGGTATGGATCATACGGTATGGACATTGCCAGTGAGATATTTTTCTAGAAAAAAAACAGATGTACTAGCAATAGATTTGCCTGGTCACGGACAAAATAAAGATAAACCACTGGACTCAATATCTAAGATTTCAACCTATATTTATAATTTTCTAGATAAATATAAGATTCAAAGATGCTCATTAGTTGGGCATAGTATGGGTTCTCTAATAGCATTAGAGATGGCATCTTCTCGACCTGAAAGAGTCAAAGCAATATCTATGATTGGAACGGCTTTTCCAATGCAGGTAAATGAAGCGCTATTGGAGTCTGCTAAAAGTAATCCTCAAATTGCTATAAATATACTTACATTCATGGGGTACAGCTTTTCTTCACGATTAGGTGGTAATAAAACCCCTGGGATGTGGATGACAGAATCCACTAAAAGATTGATGCAGAAAAGTAAAAAAGGAATTATTTATAAGGACTTGAAGGCCTGTTCAGAATTTACAGGTGGTCTTGATAAAGCAAAAAAAGTTGAGGCTAAAGTGCAGTTAATATTGGGTTCCAATGATTTCTTAACACCGAGGATAAAAGCACAAGATTTAATTGATAATTTCAATCAACCTCTCGTACAGGAAATACTTGGTTCTGGACATTCCCTAATGATGGAAGAGCCTAACAAAGTACTCGACTATTTAATACAATTATTTAACAATTAATACTTTAGGGTGACTATTTGAATAATCTAATCATAGGTGACGGAGGAATGGGCTCTGAATTAAGATTCAGAGGAGTTGAAGTTCCTTCTCATGTTGAGTCAATCTGGTCTGCTTTAGCTCTTATTGATAATCCAGAAGTTATTAAACAAATTCATTTGGATTATATTGAAGCAGGAGCTGAATATATTACTGTAAATAATTATGCAGTTACTCAACCAATCTTAGAACGTGCAGGAATGTCAGATCAACTTGAAGACTTAACACTACTTTCAATTTCTCTTGCTAAAGATGCCATCAAAGAGTCGGGTAAGAATATAATGGTTGCCGCTTCATTGCCTCCTCTGGAGACTAGTTATAGAGCTGATCTTATTCAAGAGACGTCGAAAATGGCTGATCAATATGGAGAGCTGGCTGAGATCTTAGAAGGACAAGTAGATATAATGCTATGCGAAACAATGGCTAATAGTGATGAAGGTAGAGTCGCCCTCTCGTCAATTCAAAATTCTAAAGCTAAAAAATGGTTAAGTTGGACTTTACATGGTAACAGACTAAATATGTTACCTAGTGGCGAAACAATAGTTGAAGCCTTTGAAGCAGTTCCAGATTTAGCTTGCGATGCTTATTTGATTAATTGTTGTGGCGCTAATCTTGTCACTGAATCATTAAAAGAACTAAAGAAACTCACTGACAAACCTATTGGAGGATTTGCTAATTCAGAGATGATAGAGGCAATTCAAAATGATTCGTCAAACATCAGTGCTGAAAATGATCATTGGTCCTCAGCATCGGTTATTGATGAGAAAACTTATACTGATGAAGTTTCCAAATGGATAGACGAAGGTGCCACAATACTTGCTGGGTGCTGTCGCACCAGACCATCTCATATAGAGGAGATGACAGAAAGGTTAAAACAGAAGTAAAAATTAATCCTGTTGTTCAACAGAATCAATTATTGCTTGTAGCTCACCTGCTTCATGCAATTCAGAGATAATATCACAGCCTCCAATTAACTCTCCATTCACAAAGAGTTGGGGAAATGTCGGCCAGTTTGAAAATTGCGGTAAATTTGCTCGAATTTCTGGATTTGAAAGAATATCCACAAATGAAAAAGGTTTTCCACATGATATTAAAATCTGCGAAGCTTTTGATGAAAACCCACATTGAGGAGCTTCTGGTGAACCTTTCATGTATAAGAGTATCGGGTTCTCCTTAACTTGATTTTCTAATTCTTCAATTATAGTCATTAGCCTATTTTACATTATTTACATAAATCAAGGTATTGCTTAGTTACAACTTCTAGCCCATTGATAAGAGCATCTGAAATCAATGCATGGCCTATCGATACTTCGTCAGCAGGTACTTTTGATAAAAATAATTGTAAGTTATTTAGGTCTAGATCATGACCTGCATTTACGCCTAACCCAATATCTTTAGCATGATTAAAGGCCTTTTCATATTGAGAGACTACCTCGAGAGTTGGGTTAACAGCATATGGACCGGTATAGAGCTCAATCCTATCAGCGCCAGTTAATTTTATCTGATCTATGTGAAATGTATCTGGGTCAACAAAGAAACTTATTCTAGTTTTAGTAGTTTTAAGTGTATCGACTATTTCTTTAATATTTTCAAGATCATTATCTTTAATTTGCCATCCATGATCAGAAGTAATCTGTTCAGGAGAATCTGGCACTAATGTACATTGATCAGGTTCAATTTCTTTGACTAAATTAACAAAACCAGGATAAATTTCTGTAGGCTCTGAATATGGATTTCCCTCAATGTTAAATTCAACATTTGATTCTTTACAAAGTGAAGAAATATCATAAACATCATCTGGAGTTATATGCCTCAAGTCAGGCCTTGGATGAACAGTCAACCCTTGAATTCCGCAATTAATTAAGATTTTTGATAATTCAATGATATCAGGTCTGCCTTCGCCTCTAGCATTTCTTAACCATGCAATTTTATTTACATTAACACTTAAATTTGTCATCTTTTATGTTCAATTATTATTTTGCCGCTAACGTGTCCAGTTGCTGCTTTTCTATGAGCTTGTCCTATATCCTCTATACTAAAAACTGAATCTATAATGGGCTTTATTGTCTCATCCTGAACTAATTCTGTCAGTTGCTCTAAACCAGATAAGCTTGGTCTATATATAGACCAGTGAATATTAATTGGGCGAAATTTTCTTTTCTGCATTTGTCTTAAATACAAAGCATGAGGGGCACCGAGAAGAATGCCTTTAGCATCCATAGTACTTACCAATGGGTGGGTTAGTGTTATGTAATGTGAGTCTGAAGTTTTCTTTAGGATAGAACAGCATTTTTCTACTGCATAATCTGATACATGATCTCCCAGAAGATCATAGGCAATATCGTAATCACTCAATATCTCTTCAAAATCTGATGTGTTGTAATCAACCACATGATCTGCACCTAAAGATTTCACCAGTTCCACATTTTTTTCACTACAGGTTGTAGCTATCTCGCAACCCATACTTTTAAATAACTGTATGGAGAAACACCCGACACCCCCTGCACCACCTTGTATGAAGACTTTTTTTCCTGCTAAATCCTGAGGTCGAAGTCCTGCCCATCTAATAATTGCCGACCAAGTAGTTTGTGCTACATAAGGTAAAGATGCTGCTTGCAAGTGGTCTAAACTGCTTGGTTTATGAGTTATTTCATCTACATCAATACACACAAATTCAGCATGAGTACCAGAGTTTGCATTAGAGCTGCAACCCCAAACCTCATCTCCTATTTTAAATTGAGAAATATTTGATCCAATTTCAGCAACTATGCCTGAGAAATCTGATCCTATTATCCAAGGAAAAATATGTTTTCTTTGCTTCTCAAATATAGACTTCCCATAACCTTCTCTCTTCATTAGATCTAGGGGATTAACAGAAGACGCAGAAACTTTAACTAAGATCTGGTTTGATTTTGGTTCAGGCACTGTTAAGCCATCTTCTAACTTTAACTTAGTTTCATCTCCATATTCTTGTAAAGTTATTCCGTACATCTATATTCCGTCACTCAACAATTTTAAGCCTATTATCAATAAACAAAAATAAGTAATTCCATAAAATTTATCTCCATCCAATTTATGAGTTAATTTGAAGCCTATATAGAACCCTATAGGAGCAAAAGGTAATAAAAATAATGCTGTCGTTATATTTTCAATCCTCAATTGGTCTAACAAATAGTATGGATAAAGTTTTATAAAATTGACTAAGCCAAAAAAAATAGCCGCAGTACCTACATAAACTCTATGATCTAGTTTCTGCGGAAGCATATAAATATTAAAAGGCAATCCTCCAGCATGAATACCAAAGCTCGTAAATCCAGAAATTGTTCCCCAAAAAGATCCTTTTGTGACTGACACATTAGTCATTTTTGAATCTTTAGAAAAAAAGAAATAATTAAGCGAAAAAATAATCGCGAGAAGACCTAAAAATATTCTGATATTGTCTTCTGATAGTAAGCTAAACCATAAATAACCAAATACTATTCCTACAGTAGCTGCTGGCAATAGAATGTATAAGTTCTTTAAATGAAAACTTTTACGATAACTATAAATACTGATCATATCTTGAACGCATAGTATTGGTAGCAATATTGCAGCTGCTTGTAGAGGAGAAATAACTAATGACATTAGAGGTACGCCCAAAATAGCCAATGGACCTGCGAAGCCACCTTTGGCAATTCCGTATAAAAGAACAGCAGGTATTGAAACTGCATAAAATACAGGGTCGTAAATCAACACTAATTTAATCTGTGTGAGGTAACTTTAAGAACTGGCTACAGCCCCTCCATCACAAGTAATTGTTTCGCCTACTGTATATGCACCTGCTCTTGAACATAAAAATATAGCTAAACCTGCAATGTCTTCTGGGGTTCCAACTCTACCTCTAGGATTGGCATTTCCAACTTCTGACCAATTGATATCAAGGTCACCGCCTCCACCAACTCCAGTACTTAACATCCATGTCGGGAAAGGCCCGGGTGCAATAGCGTTTACAATAATATTTTCTTTAACAAGAGATGCTGCTAAAACTCGTGTTAAATGATGCAATGCTGCTTTGGAGGGTCCATAAGAAAATGCATCAAAAGTGCCTGTTTTGATTCCATCTATACTCCCAATATTTATAACTCTGGCAGGATCTTCTGCGTTGCCTGATTCTCTTAGCTTAGGCAATAATTGTTGAGTTAGAAAAAAAACACCTTTCACATTAGTATCCATAACTTTATCCCATCCCTTTTCAGAATATTCATCAATAGGTTCTCCCCATGAAGCACCTGCATTATTAACCAAAATATCTAGTGCTTCGTCTGCTGGTAACATGTCTCTGAGAGCATTTATACCGTCTAAATTTGATAAATCTCCCGGGAGTGAAATGCATTCTCCACCATATTCATCTTGAAGTCTTTTAGCAGTAGCATCACATACCTCTGCTTTTCTAGAGCTTATATAGACTTTAGCTCCATTAGCTAAAAAACCAGCTGCTATCATTTCCCCTATCCCTCTTGAGCCACCAGTTACAAGAGCTACTTTGCCTTCTATAGAAAATAAATTTTTCATACTTCTCCTTGATTAATTAAAAATAAACCCCATATAAGTAGTGTAAGTGCCTTAGGGGCTTACGTAAATTATTTAATAACTTGCTTAATAAAGGAGAAAAAAATGATAAATAATACATTTGACCTGCTGTGGAGAGATATATCTCCATTTACAATAGGATTTGATAGAACTTTCGATACTTTATCGCTTCTAGCAAATTCCAAACAACAATCTTCAAACTATCCACCCTATAACATAAGGAAGGTGAGTGAGGATAAATACACCATTGAGCTTGCTCTAGCCGGTTTCGAAGAAAAAGAAATCGATATAGAAGCAGCGGGTGAAAATCTAACTATTAAAGGATCTAAGGCAAAAGATGCTTCGGAGGGATTAGTTCATCAAGGGCTAGCAGCTAGAGACTTTACAAAAACATTTGTACTCTCTGATGATATGATCATCAAAGGCGCAGCTTTGAGTAATGGTATGCTCTATATAGGAATTGAAAGAGTCATACCTGATGAAAAGAAACCAAGAAAAATTGATTTTACTTCCAAAAGTAAACTTTTAGGTTAATAGAGAAAAGGAGGGTTTAACCCTCCTTTTTTTTATGCGGTAATTTCTAATAAGTCATTTGTAAAAACATTATACTTATCCATCATGAGCCTGAACTCCATCGTCGATCAATTAAAAAAATTATCTGCCGATAAAAGAATACACTTTGTTGTTCAAAGCCTTAATGGTTTTGAAGTACATAAACCACTGCTTAATCAGGATTCACTGGAAATTTGCAATATCTTTGAAAAAGATCTTAAATTTCTTAAAGATAAATGTATTTTAAAAAATGACTATATAGTTCTATTGACCATTCCAGAAATTCTTACTTCCAAAGAAATGACATTTCAGAATGTAGAATTATTCGGTCTAGATCACAAATTTGAACTACTCGGAACTTGTGTACATAAGAACAACATAGTCAATCTTTTTAAGATTGAATAGGTTTTTTAAGTAAGAGTGTCATGCGGTCACTCTCCCCTATTTCGGTATATTTATCTCTATCCTGATCTTTTAATCTATAGTTAGGGGGAAGAGTCCATACACCCTTTGGATGATTAGCAGTGTCTTTAGGGTTTGCATTGACTTCTGATGTTGCAACCAGCTCAAAACCATGTTTTTTTGCTACTTCCAAGGCATGTTCTTCAGTTACATAACCGCTCTTTTTCATCATCTCCATTGGTGTGCCGGGCTTAGCTCTATGTTCAACAATACCAAAAATTCCACCTGGTTTTAAAGCTTTGAAAGTGTTTTCAAAAATTCTATCCATGTTTGGGCCTAACCAATTATGTAGATTCCTGAATGTGAGCACAGCATCTACAGAATTTGCATCAGCTAAAGGAGAATACAAATCGACTATCTCTACTCTGCCATACATTGGGTCCTCTGACATTTTCTTTTCAAAATTTGCTCTTCCTCTTCTGAAATACGCAACTTCTGAATCTTTACTCCAATGTGCGGCAATCAAAGTACCAGGGTAATGAATGTAATTTGCTAATATTTCTGTATACCAGCCTCCTCCAGGTGACAATTCAACAACTGTCATATCGGATTCAATACCGAAGAAAGATAGAGTCTCAAGAGGATTTCTAAACTTATCACGAAGCATATTTTTTGGGGTGCGATCATCACTCGCAACTGCTCCCTTCAAATCATGAGCAGATACAGGAATAAGAGACAAGGCTAGAACTAGAATTAAGAAGATTTTATTAAAGTATTTCATAAAAAAATAATATATCTAAATCGCTGTTTTGAGAAGTGTTGATACTACTCTTTCAAGTTGATCTATGTTCCCGCATTGAAAGACTTTTGTGCAATATGCGGAATATTTTGTCATCACTGAGTCTCCTGTATCCCATCTATATTTACCTTCGGGATTTAACCAGAAAACTTGTTTTGATCTCTCTTTAATGGTTTTCAATAGATGGGCCTTTTCTGGACCAAAATTATTTCTTGCATCACCTAGTATTACGACCGTTGTCTTATTATCAATTTCGTCCACACATAAACTCACAAAATCAGTCAAAGCTTGACCGTAGTCAGTTGAGCCCCCACCATGCTTTTGTAATGCTTTTTCGATAGCCTCATCTAATTTTGCATCCTTAAAGTCGTTTGTTACTTCTCCAAGATTAGAAGAAAAAACAAATGCTCTTAGCTTGGATACAACTTCAGTAAGACTAAAAAGGAACATCAACATAAATCTTGCGTAAGCACCTACAGATCCGCTTACATCACAAATTACATAGATTTTAGGTCTATCAACTTTTTTATAAGCCCAGCTTAGATTGAATAGTATTCCTTGATTGACCCAGTTATCTCTAATTGTCTTTCTGATATCCAGCTTGCCCTTTTTAAAGTTTTTCTTTCTGCGAGAGTGAAGATTGGCTAATTTTTTTGCCATCTTTCTCACCAAAGAATGTACTTCATTCAGATAAGATCTATCAATCTGAGCCATATTCATGGACTTAAATACTTGTTCTCTTAGCTGTTCTCCAGAAACATCTCCATGCAGAAGAAACTGCTGCTGAACATAATCTGATACTCTTTCTCTTAAGTTTGTTAGTTGATTTCTTAGTTCTTGTTCAAAATCTGAAGGTAATTCATCTTCTCTAGACGAACCTAATTGCATCAATTCATCTTCCAGTTTCCCTACTCCCATTTTTTCTAAGATACGTCTAGTAAAGACAGATCTTTGGGTGAAATATCTTATCTCTCTAATTTCGGCTTCCTCAGCAGCATCAGCAATAGACAACATCAATTCTCCTTGAGATCCTTCTAAGAGTTTTTTTGCCAAATCTGAATCTACATCTTTGATATCGGATAGTTGATCAATATCTACAGAAACTTGCTGTTTTATTTCATCGGAAAAGAAATCATCGAAACAAGCATTGAACTTTTCTTTTTCGTCAGGTGTTTTAGATAGAACTATTGACAGTGTTCTTTTCAGTAACTCTTTATCTTCGTAACCAACAGAATCGATTACAGATACAGCATCTATGGTCTCAGCCGGAGATACTCTAACATTAGAGTTTCTAAGTGCTTTTACAAAATCAGTTAAGACTTTTTCCATCTGATGTTTCAGTAGCTGATGACACCAAAGCAGGAATCTCTTTTTTCACCACATCTATATCTTGTTGATGTTTGAGAAGCACATTGAGTGTGTCTTCTGCTAATTTGGCATCTAACTCCTCAGAATTAAGAAGAATAACTGTCTTCGCCCAGTCTATTGTTTCACTAATTGCTGGCAATTTCTTTAAGTCTAATTCTCGTATTCCCTGTACAAAGTTCACTAACTGTATTTGCATAGACTCTGTTATTTCAGGAACTCTTGCTTGAACGATTTGTCTTTCTAGCTTGGCATCAGGAAAAGGAATATATAAATGAAGGCATCTTCTTTTAAGGGCATCCCCTATTTCTCTACTATTATTACTTGTTAAAACCACAAGCGGTTTAACATCTGCTTTCCTTACGCCCAATTCCGGGATAGAAATTTGAAACTCTGATAGGATCTCTAAGAGTAAAGCTTCGAATTCCTCATCGGATTTATCTACCTCATCGATAAGTAATACAGATCCTTTTTCAGAGGTTAAAGCTTCTAATAGAGGACGTGTTTCCAAAAAGTCCTCTGAGAAGAAAATATCCTCAAACTTCATTAACCTATCAAGCGATTCTTTTAAGCCTTTAGCGCCTTCTAAAACTTCTTGCATCTGTTCTTTTAAAATTTGGGTATACAAAAGCTGTTTTCCGTATCTCCACTCATAAAGCGCTTTTGATTCATCCAAACCTTCATAGCACTGCAATCTGATCATTTCTTTCTTAAAATACAAAGCTGCAGTGTTAGCTAGTTCAGTCTTCCCAACTCCTGGAGGCCCTTCGATGAGAATAGGTTTTTCTAATTCAGAAGCTAGATATACAGCAGTGGCAATTTGCTCACTACAAATATATCCATGCTTCGCAAATCCCTTAGTAATATCTTTTATGATTTTTTTAGGTCCATCTGTCATCAATCTTCTCCTATCACTTTTTTTAGAGCATCGATAACACTCAGTGGATCATCGACGAATAGGTGGTGCATAGTCCCTGGGATTCCTATTACTCTCTCATTTGGAATATTCCCAACATAAAGGGTGTAATCCAAAATTTCTTGTGTAAAAATTTGGCTCATTAAACCATAAACAATATTAATTGGGCATTTTATGGCCATAAGAATATCGGTAAGATCTTTTGATTTATAGGTTTTCATGATCTTTCCGTCCGATTTTAAAACCCATCCATCATCTCTTTCCTTGAAGGAATTTGAAGCAATGTGATTGAGCAGATAATCATTTCTGCATGGCTGTGGTGGAATTAATCTAAAACTATCCATCGCAGCCTCTTTATCATCATAAATAAAATCAGCTCTTATCATGGATTTGCTGGAAGAAAATCCTCTAGCTTTATCGGGTGGAAGTACAACTATTGAATCTAATAGCGTTAAAGATTTGAATATTTCAGGATAGATGGATGTTGCATTAAGAGATATTGAGCCTCCCATGCTATGAGCTATGAAGTCTGCCTGACTCCACTTCATATCATCGCATACAGCTTTTATTTCATCTGCAAAAATTTCTTGGCTATATAGTTCTCGATGGTCACTATCTCCAGATCCTGATAAATCAATTGCAACTGCACAAAAATTATCCAAAAATGCAGGAGATACGAAATCCCACCAGTGGGCATGAGCGCTATAACCATGGATGAAAAATAGACCTGGCTTATTTTCATCACCCCATACCAAGTAATGAATATTCTTATCTTGAACTTGAACGTATTTAGAAACAGGTTCAACTAGAAGTGATTCATTGAACCAGTCGAAATTAGACATGGATCTAGCTGACTGAAGTTATGGCAGCTTTAAGAGCATCGGCAATCGTATCTAAGTGTTCCTTTTCAACTATGAGTGATGGGGATAACACCAAGAATTCACCTGAATATCTAACTAGAACATTGTTGTCATAGCAATGCTGAAAAACTTTTGCTGCAAATTCCGTTGCGGGAAGTCCATCGGAACCAAAATGAATTGCACCCATTAAACCTATATTTCTAATATCAATGACTTGATTCAAACCCTTAAGAGAGTGAATGGCTTCTTGGAAGTGAGGTTCCATTTCTTTTGCTCTATCAAACAAACCTTCTTCTTCATATACATCCAAGGCAGCTATACCTGCTGCACATGCAACTGGATGACCTGAATATGTGTAACCATGAAATAGTTCAATTATTGCTTCTGGACCTTCCATAAGTTGGTCATAGATGGAATTATCGAAAGCAACAGCACTCATTGGTATCATTGCGCTAGTAAGACCTTTCGCCATCGTTATCATATCGGGTCTAACGTCGAATCTATTGGCAGCAAAACAACAGCCTAGTCTTCCAAAACCAGTTATCACTTCATCAAAAATTAAAAGTACGTTATGTTTTGTACATATTTCTCTAATTCGCTCCAAATAACCTACTGGTGGGACTATAACGCCACCTGATCCTGTGACTGGCTCAATAATTACCGCAGCTACTGTAGAAGGATCTTGAAGAATAAGAATTTTTTCAAGTTCATCAGCTAAATGAAGCCCCCATTCCGGCTGGCCTTTAGAGAAGGCCATATGTTCTGTATCCCAAGTGTGAGGCATATGATCAATACCAGGCAATAAAGGTCCGAAAGATTTTCTATTTGGAGTGAGTCCGCCAACAGAAACTCCTCCAAAATTTACTCCGTGGTAACCTTTTTCTCTTCCAATGAACTTAGTTTTTTGACCATCACCTTTTGATGCATGATAAGCAAGAGCAACTTTCATAGCTGTTTCGACAGCTTCAGATCCAGAATTACCATAAAAAATTCTATCGAGCCCTTTGGGAGTTAGTGATGATACTTTCTCAGCTAATTCAAAAGCTTTAGGATGAGACATATTAAAAGCTGTCGCGTAATCCAGTTCAGCTGCTTGATTTTGTACAGCTGCGACTATCTTTGGATGGCAATGGCCAGCATTTGTGCACCACAAGCCAGCTATGCCGTCTAACACTTCCCTACCATCATCGCTCTTGTAAAACATCCCTTTAGCAGAGGTTAAAAGTCGTGGATTTGCCTTAAACTTTTTATTGGGCGTAAAAGGAAGCCAATAATTATCTAAATTTAGATTCTCTTGTGATCTCATGTCTATAATTATACTTTATCAATGGGTTCGAGGTCTTTTTTTGTACTGAATATACAGGTCATTGCAACAATAAGGAATAAGATTAAGTAAGGATATATAACAGTCATTTCATTCTCCAGCATGATCCAACCAAAAACTGCGGGTGCTAAAGATGCGCTAAGTAGAATGCAAGCATTTAACCAAGCTCCAAGTCTACCTGTAGGATCAATATCAGCTGCAGCCGCCAAGATGAGAATGACCATAATGACAAAAACTATATTCCAAGTGATGTTGCCATAATAAAAAGTGTCATAAGAAGGGATTCCAAAGATTGCATAAACGCAAATTGAGGAAACCAATAGACACAATAAAATTGTTTCTTTTCTTCTTATTTTATTTCCAAATATACCTATAAATACCGGTCCAAGAAGACTCAGAATAATGGCTAGAGATATAACACTCCCAACTTCAGAGACTTCCATATCTATATATTCCACTCCAAATCTTTCCATAAACGCCCACATACCGCTGGAAGGAATCTCGTAAAACAGCACCGCTGTAATAAGTAAGAAATAAAGCCACTTCTTGGCAATGGGTTCTCTAACTAAAATAGTGTCATTTTCGTTGGATGTTTTGGCAAAGAAAAAGAGCAAAGTTAACACTATGTAGACATAAATAAAATTAAAGAAATAATAACTATGTCCTCCGTCCTCTATCCATGTACTAGAGATGTATATTAGAAATGCAGCAGTAAGTGATGCGAAAAGAGTAAACAGTGCATAAGATCTATTGGGATCTTGTGATGAGGCTAATATTGAATGACCTGAGGCAATGAGCATACCACAACCTATTCCCGAAAAAGCTTTTATAAAAGTAATTTGATTAACATCACTGGATACAGAACATAAGTAATAACAAACCATAACGATAAGACTGCCAATCAAGCCAAGTACCCTGCCCTTATAAGCTGCGTTGCCAAAATATAAGGAGCTAATGGCAGCAAAGAAAAGTTCAAGCGTAACAACCAATCCAGCTTCTTGTGAATTAGCATTCAGACCTACAGAGACAGCACTAACGTTAAATGGCGCCAAAGAAGAAGCTAGATTTCCCAGTTCCAACATAGCCATGCCGGCTAATAGGTGAAAATAAGTCCTGTATTGCATTTATCTTTTGTATATAAAGCTTAATATATAACCCCAGTGTATACATAAAGAAAACTAATTGTGCCAATAACCAAAAATCAAGGTTTCATTAAGCCAAAACAAGAACGCAGTCAAAAGAGATTCGATGAGGTTATCAAAACTGCGGAATTTATCTATATGAGCGATGATTACGATCTAACAGTTCAAGATATAGCTAAAATATCTGGATTAAAGAGACCTTCGATCTATAAATTCTTTCCTAGCAATGAATCCCTTCTGGAAGCTATTTCAGTAAAGCACACAAATAAATTATTGCTTTTAATTAAAAAAAACTTCAAATCAGTAAACTATAAAAATACCTCTGAGCTCATAAAAATATTAATAGATGTTATAGCCATATATCTCACCAATAACTCCCCTTTATCAAATTTAATTTTTACTGATCATTCAAAAAAGCTTATAAAAGATGAGCTCTTGGAATTATTAAATCCCTTGTCAAACTGCAATGAACTCAAGATCAAATATAGTTTGAGTATAATCATATCTTGTTTGGAGGACGCTTTCATGGAAGGCGGAAATCTCTCTCCACAGCAACTCGCAGAAACAAAAAAAGCCTGTCTTCATTATTTGGTTAATTAAAGTTGAGTAAGAAACCTAATTAAAAAAACTAGGTTTCTTGACTCATGGATATTTGTGAAAAATATCTTATTGCTAGTCTGGGGAGAAACTAACACATGTTGCTAGTCTGGTATAAAACTAACTTTGAAATCGTAAAAAAATATTGTTTCTTTTGTATTGCTATGGTGTATCTATTGGGTTAAAAGTTATTTATTTAAATCTAATGCTTAAAAGTTTACCCTATAAGACGATAATAAATGAAAACCATTTTAACAATACCAATAAAAATAAAGCTTAGTCTAATGATACCGCCTCCCATGGAATGTGTCATCACTACTGTTCTATATAAACATATAGATTTTTTCTTTATTTGTTCAAAATTATTAGAACTAAGAAAATAATGCTTGATAAAGAAATACCTGTACCAAGAGGTATCCTTTCACCGTGAATTGTTTTGGTAAAGAAATGTAATCCTATAGAAATGATTGAACTTGATAATAAGATAATTCCTAAAGAACTTGAACCGAAAACACCCCCCACTGCTCCAAGTAATAAATAATCACCCGAACCGATTCCATCAATACCTTTTATTTTTTTATAAATATAATTTATTAACCACAAGCTACAATAGCCTAAGGTCAATCCAAGCAAACTATCAATAATTGATGTGAAGAAGTTTAAATAATTAAGCGCAAATCCTAATAAACCAATAATTCCACTAAGATAGGTTGATAAAGACAATATTTTAAAGTCAATTACTGCTTGAACGTAAAAGCACAAAATTAATGTAATTGCTAACCATCCATGAATTGAATACGGTCCAGCATGATATGTAATTATTGCGACCATTGCAGTAATAAAAATTTCATTTACTAGATAGAGTCTACTAATTTTTGAATTACAAAAAGCACATTTTCCTCTTAAAAGTACATAGCTAAAAATCGGAACTAAATAGATAGCTTTGAGGGTATTATTGCAATAAGGACAATGGGACCCAGGTACTAGCAAATTTATATTTCTGGGAATTCTGTAGATCAGAACTGAGGCGAAGCTTCCAAGGCACATTCCAATGGAAATACAAAAAATTAACTCAGTAACAATCAATTATTCTATTAAATCAAGTCTCTGTGCATCACCGTACACATAATTAATTTTAATTTGATAATCCTTACTTTCGGGTTTGATATAAATATTTTTCACTTTTATAAAACTTTCGTTGGAAAAAATATTAATTAGGATTTCAAGCTTTTGCAGATCATCAATATCAAACTGTATTATATTTTGTGTGCTCTCTTCATAGATTTGAAAATTTAATAAGTCGTACTTCTTTGCGATGTTAATCAACAAAGAATTTGTACTGTCTGAATTATTGATAAGCTGATTTAGACTAATCTTATTTGCAATAAGGTTAAATCTTTCTTCTACATAAGCATGGTCGTTTTTTGCATTTATTAGAAGCTTTCTATTGTCTTGAATTTTAGATAGTTGAAATAGCAAAAGTATAACTAAAATTAGTAAAGATAAAATCATAGCTATCTGATGATATTTATCATTATTCCTAATAAACTCCAAAATACCATTAATGTAACTATTCATATAAAAAAACCTTAATTGAACCTTTTAACTTATTTTGAACCTCAGCAAAATTTTCTTCGGTTGACAGGCCAGAAGAATTAAGAAGATTTTTGAGGATCATCAATTTTTCTGAGCTAAGTCCATCTAGGTATAGAGTAGTAAATTGCTCATCAAGATTTACTTCAATACTATCTAGTTCATCTAATTGATAGTTATTTAGAAAATCTAAAATTTTAAAATTAAATTTACTTTTGTTATCTGTTATTTGTAATTCGCTAACTAGTTGATCTATTTGTGCCTTTGGATTGATTAATCTTACCGATTGATTTCCTAGGTTTGAAAAGAGCTGTTTGGTTTCTTTGGAAACTAATTTATTTTGAGATTCAATTGTGATGTTTATTGAGATGGATAACAAAAAGGTAGTTAAAAGAGGGATGGCAAAATTTCGGAATTCACCCACACCAATTACATCTAGATATAATAATCTGTTGAAATTGAAAGGGGTTTTAAGAATATTTAACTGTGATGAATGATTTTTATGAAAGTTATAAACTTGGGAACTTAAATCAAACTCATTTAACGAATGCTCTAAATTTTGCAAGCACTCCAATTCCTTAGACGATACATCCAAGACATCTAAATCATTTAAAATTTGAATATTTGATTCTAAGAGTGCATTAATCTTTTGTTGACGGCCGCTGTATCCTCTTCCATCTTCAAGCCTTAAGGAATAATGAGATCCTAGGTTTGCTACAACATTTTTTTGTTCAAAGAATAGTAAGTAATCGGGTATAAAAAAACTTTTTCTTAAGTTTAAGGTTTTGTTTTTAAGCTCATCTAGGTAACAAGATTCTCCCCAAATTCCAATGTTATCAATGGATGAAGAAAAAAAACTTAGTTCAGATGGATTTAGAAGTAATTGATCAACATGAGAAGAAAAAAACTTTGCTTTTAATAATTTATCATTATCAGATTTATTATAATCATTCAGTGAACATGAGTTTAGAAACTCTGAATTAAAAAAAATAATATTCTTTCTTATAGACTTGTCTTCGTTTATCTCTTGAAGATCAGAAATCATTGTTTCATGTATTTCATCACTTTCCACTACAAAGGAGTTATAAATGGTCTCAAGACTGGAGTCAGTAAATATATATCTTGTTTTCATTTATAACCTATCAAGAATTCTATAATTAAATTCGTTTTCTTGTTTAATAAGAGTTTTAAAATTATACGAAAAACCTTGGTATTTTAATGTGCCATTAAAGAGAAATATATCTGAAGAAGTATCAAGAGGAATTATCAAATCTGTTTCTTGTAAATTAAATTTCTGTAAGAATTCTTCAATGGTAGAAAAGCCTTCAGAAGGTGTTTCTTTAATTATCAAAGCTATTTCATTCAAATTAGGTTGACTAATTGCGCTAGAAAGTAAATGTTTATCCTCGTCTTGAAGGCTATTGATATTGATATAGAAAATAGAACTCATGGGGATGATGCAAAGGTTTTTCCATATAGCTGTATTTTTTATCTTATTGATACTTGGTATAGCCAGCAATTCAGACTTATTAATAAATAACCTTTTAGAGGTATATTCTCTGGGATAGTGCAATGGGCTTGAATAATAATAGTTTTCTGCCCCGTTGTTCCTAGGAATATCATCATCATCCATCCAATCAAGAATTTGGTCTATAATTTGGTCAGCATCTATATAACTGACCTCATATTGTGAAAGCAAATCTTCAAAATATTTTATAGCTTTTAAGTTATCTTTTGATTGCCCTCCCTTGAATGTAATTAAATGATTAATATTGAAGCAATTTGAATGGTCAGATAGTGAGCCCTCAAGTGAGAAATCATCAAATTGGAAAACTAGACTCTCATTGAAAATTGGATTTTGTTTATTAACGTTTGGATTTTTATTTAATTCGCGCTTAATAAAATTTAATAAAAACTTTTCAGATTCTATTCTTTTGCTAAAAGCAATTGCATCAAATGAGAGATAT
>CACNCK010000008.1 GCA_902618945.1 uncultured SAR86 cluster bacterium | reverse complement strand
CGAGAGTCATAAAGTAGATGCTGTCGATACAACTGGATCGGGAGATTGTTTTATCGGAGCATTAGCAAGCTCCCTTCTTGAGAAGCATGATTTATCAGAGGCTGCTATTTTTGCTAATAAAGCTGCCGCTATCTCTGTGACAAAGAAAGGTGCATCGGCATCTATGCCAACTACTCAAGAAATCTTAAAGTTTGGATAAATTATAGTTCTACCAAAAAATCTATTACCCTTTCCTTAAATAGGGAATTAAAAGCTTCAACATCCAAATCTAAAGCAACTTCAGAGTTGGGCTTCGGTTTGAAGATCTGTCCCATGATAGATTCATTAAATTCGCTAACTGTTTGTCCATCAGTAAATTCACCTTTAGTTTCTATAGAAACATAGGCCTTTTTGAAATCTGCTATTTCAGGCATAAACGAGAGGGCAACAGCCAAAGAGTCATATAAATGAAGTCCTTGATCAATTATTTCTTTATTTGGATTTATTTTTAACCATGGATCTACTGATTTCTGAACAAATTGACAAAAGGGATGTTCATTTTCTCCAATTAAATTCAGCTGCTCTCTACCAAATCTAGTTTTATGACAGACATCTAATGGAACCATTCTAATTGGAATGCCGGAGCCAAAGACTCGAGCGGCTGATTCAGGATCAGCCCATACATTAAACTCTGCAGCTGGCGTAACATTTCCTTGCACAGTTGATGCTCCGGCCATCATGGTTATTTTATTTATGTGAGTTGGCAATTCAGGATCTAAGTCTAAAGCTTGAGCGATGTTAGTTAGAGGGCCAATAGTCACAAGCTCAATATCACCAGAATTTTCTTTTGCTGTTTCAGCAATAAAGGCTGGTGCACCTTTCTTATCGTTTTCAATTGGTAATATTGGAGTCAATTGTTCCATTTCCTCCCTCTGGCCAAGCCATTTTCTTTTTTCATTTCTATCCTGACTATATGTTCCAGGTTTTCCAGTGTGAACAGGTATATCTTTTCTAAGCTGTTCAACTAAATAGCTAGCATTGCTAAAACCTCTCTCTACAGGAACATTCCCTTGTACGGTTGTGATGCCCAGTATTTCAAGCTCAGGAGAATTCATCGCAAGCATAATTGCAAAACAATCTTCAGGATCACCACCCTTTGTTCCCATTGCTGGGTCAGTATCAATTATTATTTTCTTTTTCATATTTCGTGATATGTTAACTCTTTTATAAGTAATAGGGAGAAATGC
Source organism: uncultured SAR86 cluster bacterium (assembly GCA_902618945.1). GTDB lineage: Bacteria > Pseudomonadota > Gammaproteobacteria > Magnimaribacterales > Magnimaribacteraceae > Magnimaribacter. Next base: position 57,985 of record CACNCK010000008.1, on the reverse strand, counting down.
TTGTGAGACCAGTTGTAGAAACTAAAAGCGGACCAGTAGAAGGTTTAATTGAAGAATTTAATGGAATTAAGGGCTACAGTTTCAGAGGCATACCTTATGCAGCAGATACATCAGGTAATAATAGATGGCGTGCTCCTCAGGATGTTGAATCATGGGTAGAAAATTTTGATGCCAGTTCTTTTGGACCACAATGTCCTCAATTTAGAAGAGGAGAGGGAGGATTTAGAGATTCAATTGCGAATGCTTACGAAATTGAAATACCTGAAGAGGAACCGCCACAAGAATCAGAAGATTGCTTAAGACTGAATATATATTCAGGAGATTTAGCACCTAAAGAAAAGTTACCAGTTATGTTTTGGATTCATGGCGGTGCTTTAAGATTTGGATCGGGAGATAATTATTTACCAGATGGAATACTCTCGAAAGGAAAAATACTTGTAACAATAAATTATAGATTAGGAGAATTAGGTTTTTTTGCTCATCCATCTATAAATGAAAGTGAAGAAGAGTTTAAAACTAATTTTGGCTTGCTGGATCAAATTAAGGCTTTGCATTGGGTAAGGGAAAATATAGAAAACTTTGGTGGTGATCCATCTAATATCACAATATTCGGGGAATCTGCTGGAGGATTTTCAGTTGCCGCACTTTTAGTATCTCCTCTCTCAAAAGGTCTTTTTCACAAAGCAATTGTCCAAAGTGGTGGTTTTTCAAGAATGGCCCTCCATTCATCTGATAAATCGAGTAATGGCTTTTCTGCTGCAGATCTTGGATCAAGATTCGGAGAATTTTGTGGTATCCCAAATAATGATGATCAGTTAAAGCTGATGAGAGAATTGCGTATAGATAAGATAATTGAGGCGGGAAAAATTGGATTTTCTTCTTCATTTTATGTTGATGATAAAACCATTCTCGCCCCTGTGATGAAGAGTTTTGAAGAAGGTGCAAATCATAAGGTCCCAACAATCATCGGGACCAATGCGGATGAAGGGACGGCGCTTTACTGGGGAAGTCCTTTGGCAGATGTTGCACCTCCGGTTAATTCAGTAGAAAAATATAAGCTGGTGATTTTGGATAAATTTGAAGAAAAAGCTGAAAAAATTCTTTCTATCTATCCAGCCTCTGATAAAGAAGAGATGATCAAATCGAGCAAGAGATTATTGGGAGACTCTTTGTTTGGAGCACCATCTTTCTTCGCCTCTAAATTTATGGCTGAACGATCTGAAGATATTTATTTTTATCATTTTAATCAGAAACCCTCAGGCAAGGCTGGAGAAATATTAGGGTCTTTCCATGCCTACGAAATAAGCTATGTCTTTGGAGTCGGAGGCTTGGGCATTATAGAGAATCAAGAGCTATCAGATATTATGCTTTCTTATTGGACAAATTTTGCTGAATCAGGAAATCCAAATTCAGAAGAGCTGCCTGAGTGGGAAAAATTATTGCCTGGTGAAAATAAGTGGCAGGTACTGGGATCTGAAGTAGGAAAAAAAGATATAGATAGGATAGAGATCTACGATTTACTAAAAGATTTTGAATTCAAGGGTATTTAAGCCCGTCTTATAGAAAGACCACCATCCACAGGCAAATAAACGCCATTAATATAGGATGAAGAGGGGAGGCATAGATTGAGAGTAGCATGTGCAACCTCTTCAGGTTCACCATATCTTTTTAGACCAACTCTTCTTCTAGCATAGGTTTCTTTGTCTTTAGGATCTATAGCCGCGGTCATGTTTGTATTGATAGGACCAGGACAAACACAATTTACTGTTACCCCTTTTGGGCCTAATTCGAGAGCGAGAGAGCGAGTTAAACCAATCACCCCATGTTTGGCAGCAGTGTAAGGACTATGAAATGGTGATGCACCAAAGCCTTCAGTAGAAGATATGTTTACTATTCTTCCATTATCAGATCCAAGAAGATGTGGAAGTGAGGCTCTAATTAATCTTACTTGACCTGTAAGAACTACATTTAAAGTATCATCCCAATAATTTTCAAAATTTTCATCATCTACCGCAGTAACAGAAGATATCCCTGCATTATTGATAACGAAATCAATAGTTTTATATGTCTCGATGGTGGCATCTATGCATTTATTTATTGAAGCACTATCTGTTACGTCTAAAAGAAAGGGCATACATTCTCCGCCACTTGTTATTATTTCTGTTGAAATTCTATTGACTTCCTCCTGATTTACATCGGTAGCAATAACTTTAACTCCCTCTGATGCAAAAACTTTAGCTGTTGCTTCGCCCATACCACTACCAGCACCTGTAATGATTGCGACTCTTCCTTTGACTGATCTAGAAAGTTTTTTAAAGATTTTCATATTTAAAATATTTGAGTTATTCGACTACTTATAAGATTATACGAACACAGACAAATTAAAAGGAAAAACTATGACGGATCAAACAGCAACTTTAACGAAGGATGGAGATGTTTCAATTATTACTTTAGATGATGGAAAGGCTAATGTTTTTTCAACTATCATGAGTAATACAATCAATTCTCTTCTAGATTCAGTACCTGAAGACAAAGGCTCTTTATTAATTACTGGTCGAGAAGGTTTATTTTCTGCTGGTTTTGATTTAAAAACTATTTCAGGAGGAGATCCAAAGGCTGCACTCGAAATGACACAAGCTGGTTTCAAGCTTTTATCTAGAATTTATAACTTTCCAAGGCCTGTCATAGCAGCGTCTAGCGGTCATGCAATCGCTTTAGGAGCTTTCCTTTTGTGCTGTGCTGATTACAGAGTTGGAGCATCGGGTCAATTTATAGTACAAGCAAATGAAACTCGAAATGGGATGTCGATTCCAACTCCAATTTTAGAAATTTCTAAGTCAAGGATTCTCAAGAATCATTGGTATAGAGCAATCTTAAATGCTGAAGCCTATCCTATTTCTGATTCTGTGAATGCTGGCTATCTAGATGAAGTTGTCGAGCCTGAAGAACTCATGACAAAAGCTCTAGAAGTAGCTAAAGACTTAGCAACATTGAGCCATCCTCACTATAAACTCACAAAAGATCTTGATCAAAAAGACGTTGTCAAAAGAATAAATGATTCCATCGAAGAGATGGCTAATCCTTTCTAAATTGAAAAAAAAACTTACTTAGTAGTTAGTTTTTGTTAATCTACGCATCCCTGAGTGGGGCCATAGCTCAGCTGGGAGAGCGCATCCCTTGCACGGATGAGGTCGTCGGTTCGATCCCGACTGGCTCCACCATTTATTAAAACTCTACCCGTATTTTGAAAAATTCAATCTCATTAATAGGAATGGCTGGTGCAGGGAAGACATCTGTAGGAAAGGCTTTATCCCTTGAACTTGGTTATGAATTTCTGGACACAGACAAAATAATAGAAATCTCTTATGGAAAATCTAAAGATATTATTGATTCTGAAGGTAAAGATAGATTTAGAGCTATAGAAGAAGAAGTTCTACTTTCCACAAAATTTAAGAATACTTTACTAGCTACTGGAGGTAGTGCAGTTTTTTCTCCCTTGGCTATGGAATACTTAAGAGATAATTCTGATGTCATATATTTGGAAGTCAGCTTTGAAAATATTTCCGAGAGAGTTTTGGATTTTAAAGAAAGAGGTTTTATAAAAGAATCACATCAATCAATTGAAGAAGCTTATATGGAAAGGTTAGCCTTATATATGAACTATGCGGATTATTCCGTGACCAATAACGGTTCGATGAAAGATTGCATTCAAAAGATTTTGTCTTTGCTAGACTTGTAGAAAATTTGAATTTTTCTGAAGGATTTCTTAATAATTTTATTGGTATACTTAAATTGTTAAATTTGGAGCAAATAAGATGAGTCAAGGTTTATACACTTTAAATTATTTTAATGTGCCTGGTCGTGGAGAGAGCATAAGAGTGATCTTAGCCATTGGCGGAAAAAAATTTGAAAATAATTTCATACCTTTACCATTACCTTTAGAAAATCCTGAGAATCAAAATCCTCCTCCGTTTGATGATGGTACTTGGGGTGAGCTCAAACCCAAAACTCCATGGGGAACTCTGCCAACACTACTCTTGCCCTCAGGGGAAATCATTGGGCAGCAAAGAGCAATTCTAAGATATCTGGGTAAATTGATTAAGTATGAAGGAAATTACCTTTATCCAGAAGAGCCCGAGGCTTCAGCAAGAGTAGATGGATTGATGGATATGATGGAAGACATCTGGCCTATTTTACTTGGTATTAATGGAACAGATTCGATAGAAACGGCGCCTTTATATTCAACAATGTTGGGTTTAGGCACTTTAGATGAATTTCTAAAATCTAAGATGGAAAAAGGAACTGGTGATTTATCAAACCAGTTTGATTTTTTAGAAAAGGCTATGAGTGATGAAGGTCCCTTTTTATTAGGCTCTAATCTTTCTTGCGCAGATATCTTGCTTTTTGCAGCTATCTCATGGTGGGGAGCTGCAGCTTTTCCAAATATGGATATGATGTTGAAAAGTAGACCAAAAATCGAGAAATGCATAAGAGCAGTTGGGAATATAGAAGTAATTTCTGAATATTACACCAGTTTAAAATCTAGCAGAGATTCTATGCCTACAGTGGGTTCAACTAACTATGCTAGTTATTACAAAAATTATCATTTGTTGTGCGGGTTAAATGAATAGTCCATTTGAATGAAATTATCAGCAATACTCATTTCATTCTTTTTCTTCGGCATTGTAAGTTCTGAAGAACCTGGCTATGTATTTGGCTGGACGCACTTAGCTGACCCGGATCTGCAAACACCAATAGGAGGATCAACCACAGGTCCTAAGATTGATATTGATGAAGATCCTAACTCTTATTGGCTTGAACTTCAAAATCCGGGCTTGTCAAAATATGAAAAGGATAGGTTGGCTATTCTTGGCATGCAGGGAGGCTATAAAGCAAATTTTGATTTTATGGAAACGATGGGTTTCTCTGAAAATTACTCACCTTCGAGACCGTATCAATCTTGGGGAACAGAATTTGTGAAAGTCATAGAAGATAAAGAAGATTTCATCAGCCTACAGCACATCATGGTGATGTTTTTTGAACAAGATGATGGTTCTATTTCTGATCCAATCGTAGTGAAACATTGGAGACAGGATTGGCATTATGAAGATAAAACCATAAATGTTTACATGGGAGATAATATCTGGAAAAAACAAACTGTCTCAGATAAGGAAATTCAGGGTAAATGGTCACAGTCTGTTTATCAGGTCGATGACTCTCCCAGATATCAGGGATATGGAGAATGGAAACATTATAAAAATACCTCTACTTGGGTTAGTGAAGAAACAAACCGACCTCTGCCAAGGAGAGAAACTACCATTAGAGACGACTATGATTTGCTTTCAGGTACTAATCTCCACACTATTACTCCTTCTGGATGGGTTCATGAGCAGAATAATTCAAAGGTTTTATTAAATGGCAAAGTACTTGCTAAAGAAATAGGTCTTGCCAGATATCAAATGGTGAGCGATTTTGATTGGAGTGCTGGAGAGGAATACTGGGACAAAACAAAACTTTTTTGGCTTGAGGTTCGAAACTACTGGAAGGACACTTTAGAAAAATCTGGTCAGGTTCAAGTTCTAAAGGCAAATAAAGAAAAACTTTTATTTGCTGAGTTGTTTGGGCTAGCAGATTCATATGCAAAGGGAAATTTAGAGTCCATCAATGAAGTTGATTCATTGATATCAAAATATGTTCAAGAAATTTGAAAATCTAAATGGTATTTTGATTTTCTACGGCAAAATCAACCGATTGTTTTAGCACGTCTACCATTAAATCAATTTCATGATCCCCTATAATAAATGCAGGACCCAGACAAATAATATCCCGATATTGGCCAGTACCCCCTGGGTATAGAAAGACACCTTCCTCCAGACCTTTTTGCATAACTTTACTTGTAATTTTCTTAGATTCATCAAATGGTTTTAAGTTGGATTTATCCTCTACAATTTCTATACCTATAAGAAGTCCTTTGCCTCTTATCTCGGCAATATTTGGATGTTGTCCTACTTCGGAATTGAGTTTTTGTAATAACTTTTCACCAAGGGGCTGAACTCTTTCACATAAATTTTCTTCTCTAAGTGTTTTGAGAACTTCAGCAGAAGCTGCACATGATTTAGGTAGGGCAGCAAATGTATGAAACATAACCTCATAACCTGCTGATTGAATAGAATCAGCTATCACATCAGTGCTGTAGGTTCCACCAATAGCTGCATATCCTCCACCCATTCCTTTGCCTGCTACAAGGATATCTGGTCGAGTATTGTAAAAATTACACGCGAAGTCTATTCCGACTCTTCCAAAGCCTGTCATCACCTCATCAGCAATCAGTAAAATATCATTTTCCTTAAGTATTTTCTCTGCTTCTTCCCAATATCCTTCTGGAGGAGTAATTGCTCCGCCGCTAGATCCATTTATAGGTTCCATTAAAAGGGCAGCTATATTTCTTGGATCTAATCTCTTGATCGTATCTCTCAGATTATCTAAATAATAATCTTTTGAGTCAGGATGAAAACTACCTAAAGGACATCTAAGTGGGTAAGGTGTCTCTATTGTGGTTGGTGATGGAACATAACTTTCCAGTCCTCTTTTTCGAGCTTCATGACCCGAAATACCTGACATATTTAATGTAGTGCCATGATAGGAAAGACTTCTGGTAAGAATGATATTCTTTTCGGGCTTTCCTCTACTCGCTTGATATTGAATTGCAAGCTTGACAGCTGATTCGTTTGCTTCTGATCCACCAGATGAGAGATGTATTCTAGTTAAATGAGATGGAAGCCAGTGATTCCTCAATTCGTCTAATAAAGCTTCTCTTTCAGGGGTAAGAAAGGGAGGGAGTATGTATGAATTATTTATTACCGCTCTGGAAATAGCCTCAGCGACTTCTTCCCTTCCATATCCAATATTATTGACTATCGCTCCGCCGGCTGCATCCAGAATTTTTCTTCCGTCTTTAGTATATAAGTAAGCTCCCTTAGAACTTTCAAATTCTATTCCCCACGTCTGCTTGAGAAAAGGCCATTTTATTTGTTCCATTAATTCACCTTAGAATGCTAAAAGTATGTCATCTATGATTAAAACTGCCATACTCAATTGTAATACTAAACTTGCCCATAAAATAAATTTAGTTGTAATTTTGGGTTGTAACTCTGGCTCAAGCTTATTGACTAAATAGAGCGCACCTATATTAACTATAGGTAACCCCATGGCGGCCCATATGCCTGCTATGAGAAGTAAAGTGAAGGGATTTGGTAAAACAAAATAGAATAAACCTGATAGAAATGGGATAAGGAAAGCTATCAGCTTGATTAACTTTTTTCTTGTATTTGCTTGCTCTTTTACTAGACCCATAGAAATTAAATAGTCAGATATGGTTCTTGTGAATGCAGCAGTTCCTGATAATAGAGTAGAGAATAAAACAAAAAATGCCAGAACTATAAAAAGCCATTTAGCCCAACCGCCCAACACCAGAGAGAACATATTTTGAAGTGATCTTATAACATCTATATCCCAAAAAGAGCTTGTCGCTAAAGCTTGTTGTAATTCAGGGATATTGTAAAGAACACCTGCTCCTAAAAAGAAAAAGGGCAGTGTTCCAAGAGTAATAAAAAAGACTGTCACCCAAACATCAGTCTGCATAGTTTTTATCCAATGTTTAGTTTCCTCAACATTATTTCCACTATTTTCTGCATATCCTTTTTCTAAACACCAATACGTATACGCCATTATTTCTCCATAGCTTATTCCGGTAAAACCAAAAACAGCTAGAGCTAGTGGTAAGTATTCCGATGGAAAAGAAAAGCTAAGACCTGATGAGATTTGTGCAACACTAACTTGATAATCAGTAGATTGCATTGCAATTGCGATAATCATCGTCATAAAAGAGAAGAACAATACCATTACAAGCAAGGTCTTCTCTAAGCTCTTATAAGATCCGAAATAGAGCAACATCCAAGTAACTAAACAAGAGATTACAACCCATATTTCTACAGTTAGAAAAGGGAACATTGTATTGCCAGCCTCAGCTACAGCTCCTGCTAATCCACCCATACCGGCAATTGAAGGTATGACTCCGATAAACATGAACCAAACTAACCAAGATGTAGTTTTTCCTTGGATGGTTGTTTTGAAGCCAGGCATATCGGCAAAAGCTTCTAAAAATGTCTTTTTCGAAACAACTATATATCGGGCTATCTCAGCTTGGATGATTGGTTTACTCCACATGCTTAACAGCAACCACCACAAAAGCATAAACCCTGCGGCTGCCCCCAATAAAGGCGTCATTACTATCGATCCACTGCCTACAACACTCCCAGTAACAACCACGCTTGGGCCAATAAATTTTAATCTTTCTAAAAAGGTTTTTGGTGCTTCTTGCATTCTTGTATAGATTTTCTCACTAAATATGGAACAATTCCTTAATTCTTTCAGAAAATTAGCACTAATGAAATTTAAAGTTAGCTCGGGCCTAAATATTCAAGCAACTGCCCTAGGTAATCCTGACGATCCTCTTGTAATTTTACTTCATGGAGGCGGTCAAACAAGACATGCCTGGAGGGGTACTGCTGGGAAACTATCTCAAGCAGGATTCTATGCTGTAGCTATTGACTTAAGAGGTCATGGAGATAGTGACTGGAGCGAAGATGGAGATTATGCAATTGAGAGCTATAAAGAAGATCTGAAAAATATTATTAATCAATTAGGCAAATCTGCTTCCTTGATAGGTGCATCTCTTGGAGGGATGATTTCTTTGTGCACCGCAGGTGATAGAGAATGTAGTGACCTATGTAATGCACTAGTGATGGTTGATATAGGAATTTATCCAAATGAAGAAGGATCGAACGAAATTCTTAAATTTATGAGTTCAGGCTCTAAAGGTTTTAGTTCGTTAGAAGAAGCATCTGATTCAATAGCTTCCTATCTTCCACATCGAGAAAAACCAAAAGATGTCTCGGGATTAAAAAAGAATTTAAGATTGAAGGAAGATGGAAGATATTACTGGCACTGGGATCCCAGATTCATAGAATCTAGAACAAGTAACAGAACTGATTATAAATTAAGACAGAAAATGTATGCTGAATCAGTCAATATTCCTACTTTACTCATTCGGGGAGCTTTAAGTAATGTTGTCACTCAGGACGAGGTTGATGATTTCTTGGAAACTATTAAACATGCTGAATTCATTGAGATAGATCGTGCTGCCCATATGATAGCTGGAGATAGAAATGATATTTTTGCTAACGCAGCTATTTCATTTCTACAAAAGACCTTAAATTCAGAGTAATTTAGAATACCTTTTGATAATATCAATCACATGATAATTGGTTTAACTGGTGGAATAGGAAGCGGTAAGACAGCAGTTTCAGATTGCTTTGAAGAGCTTGGGATAGTTATAGTAGATGCTGATTTAGCTTCAAGAGTAGTAGTAGAAAAAGGTAAGCCATGCCTGGAAAAAATATCTGAACGCTTTGGTCAAGATATCCTGAAAGGATCAGGCGAGTTAGATCGAGCTAAATTGAGAGAAATAATCTTTAATTCTGATGAAGAGAAGGATTGGCTTGAATCTTTATTACATCCAGCCATAGCAAGACAAATTCAAGATGAACTTAAAGCTTCAACAAGTCCTTATACAGTTTTAGTTTCACCGCTTTTACTAGAGACAAACCAAAAAGATTTTTGTGATAAAGTTTTAGTGGTTGATGTTCCTGTCGAAACTCAAGTAGAGAGAACTTTGAAAAGAGATGGCGTATCTGAAGAGCAAGTTAAATCCATAATTAAAGCTCAGGTTTCTCGACAAAAGAGATTGGAGCATGCTGACGAAGTTATCGTCAATGATAGTACTTTTGAGACTCTGCAGTTAGCCGTGAAAAAACTTCATCAACAATTTATTGCTGAACTATGAAATATGTCAAATGTCCAGAATGTGGACAAAAAGCAGAATATTCTGAAAAAAATGAGCATAGACCTTTTTGCAGCCGACGCTGCCAACTTCTGGATTTAGGAGCTTGGGCAAGTGAAGATAGGAAGATAGCAGGAGAAAAAGTTTTTGAGCCAGAAGAGGATTTTGAAACGCGCCATTAACTTCTGTAATCGCTATTGATCAGAACATAATCTTCAGAGAGATCGGAAGTCATTACCTCAAAGCCTTTCTTACCCAATCCGAGACTTACTTCGATTAGAATTTCCTTTTTTTTCATTTCCTTTGATGCATGTTTTTCTGAGTATTTAGCATCCTTATAGCCTTGTTTCACAAGTGGCTGTCCATTTAATTGAATTTTAACTTTATCGATTCTATCTATATCTTTATTTCTACCTATTGCGGAAAGTATTCTTCCCCAATTAGCATCACTTCCAAACATGGCTGTCTTAACCAAAGGAGATTCAGCTATTGTGAACGCTACAGATCTAGCTTGTTCAGTATTTTTAGCTTTACTTATTTTGATTTTAATTTTTTTTGTAGCTCCTTCTGCGTCTTCTACGAGTAGTTCGGAAAGATCCTTGAAGATTTCTGTAATTTCATCAGAAAGTCTCTTTTCTTCAACAGAACCAACTTTTATAGATTTTTCTTTATTACCATTTGCAACTAATAAAGAAGAATCATTGGGAGAAGTATCTCCGTCAACAGTTATAGCTTCAAAACTAACTTTGAGGGCATTTGAATGGATATTGTTAAGAGATTTTTGACTTAATTTTGCATCTATGAATACAAAACTCAGCAAAGTAGCAAAGTCGGGTCTGATCATTCCTGAACCTTTTGCAAATCCAGTTACAAAATAAGAAGTCTTACCAACTTTGACTTCTTTAGAAACTATCTTCGGCTTTGTGTCAGTAGTTAAAATAGCCTCAGCAGCTTTTTTCCATTTATTCTCACTTAAACTTTTTGATGCCTCTCTAAAGGCACTCAGATAATTTTCTGTAGCTAAAGGCTCACCGATGACACCAGTTGAAAAGGGTATAACATTCTCTTGACTGGTTTTAAAATCTAGCGCAATTTCTCTACAGTATTTTCTAACATCCTTCAAGCCTTTGGGCCCTGTAGCAGCGTTTGCATTGCCAGCATTAATCAATAAAATCTTTTTGGCTTTTCTAGAATTAGATAAATGTTCAATGGCTAATTTTACTGGCGCAGCTTTTAGTTTATTGGAGGTAAATTTTCCGCTAAGTATTGATTCTTGAGGAAGAGTAACAAGCAGACTATCTTCTTTTTTCCCATATCGTGTATTACTTGAAGCTGTCCCAAGGCTTATGCCTTGGATCTTATGTATTCTTTTTGGCATTATTTTTTTCTGGCATTTTTCCTAGCCATTTTTGCTTCTGCTCTTCTCAGTCTTCTGTTGCCCTGTTCTTTAGTACTTGCTTCTTGCCTGGCTGGAGTCAATGCAGATTCAGGACTTGGATGATCTAGATTCTGAGCTTGGTTTTGTTTCGGAAGGTTCAAATCTCCAGAATCTTCCAATTCAATTTCCACTCTAGATAAGAATCTTATGCCCTCTAATCTTATCTTATTTAAAAGGTTTTCAAATAACTCAAAGGATTCTCTCCTAAATTCAAGTTTAGGATTTTTACTCGCATAACTCCTTAGGCCAATACCTTGTCTCAATGCATCAATCTCTGCTAGATGATCCTTCCAAGCATTATCAATGATCTGAAGGAGTATTTGCTTCTCAAAATCTCTCATAACTGGGCCAATGTTGCTACACTTTTCAATATAAGCATGATTAGCAGACATGAGTATCTTTTGCTCTACATCTTCTCGCGTCATATTGCTCTCTGAGGCAATCCATTCCTTGACTGGGATTTCCTGTCCAAATATATTTGATAAAGAACTTTCCAACATATCAGTATTCCATTCGTGAGGTTCTAAATCTCCAAGAGAAACAGAATCTAATTCATCTGAAATTATGGTTTCTCGCATAGAATCAAGCAGTTCAGTTATAACGTCAGCCTCAAGAATATTATTTCTTTGTGAATAGATAATTTGTCTTTGCTCGTTAGCCATATCATCATATTCAAGTAGCATTTTCCTAATATCGAAATTTCTTCCTTCGACTCTTTTTTGTGCTCTTTCTATAGCCCCGCTCAACATCCTATGTTCGATAGATTCTCCTTCCTCAAAACCTACTCTTTGCATAATATTTTTGAATTGATCGGATGCAAATATTCTCATCAAATTATCTTCAAGAGAAATATAAAATCTAGAAGAGCCAGGATCACCTTGTCTGCCTGAACGTCCTCTAAGTTGATTATCCATTCTTCTTGATTCATTTCTTTCAGTCCCAATGACATGTAAACCTCCAGAATTAATAACCTCTGAATTTAAAATTTTCCATTTAGATTCCAATTCTTCTTTTTTCGAATCATCCTTATGCTTTTCAAGCTCTGCTTCCCAGTTCCCGCCCAGAACTATATCTGTTCCCCTACCTGCCATATTGGTAGCAATAGTAATGACGCCTGGTTTACCAGCTTGTGAAATTATTTCAGCTTCTTTTGCATGATTTTTTGCATTGAGAACTTGATGTTCAATATTCTCCTTTTTTAAAAGGCTAGATAAAAGCTCTGAGCTTTCTAAAGATGCTGTGCCAACTAATATAGGATTACCTTTATTTTTATAGTCTTTAATTTCATTTATTACAGCTTTATATTTTTCAGCTTGGGTTAAATACACAAGATCATTCTTATCATCACGAATCATCGGTTCATTTGTTGGAACCTCCAGAACATTGAGACCATAGATTTCAGCAAATTCCTCAGCCTCTGTGCTTGCTGTGCCAGTCATCCCAGATAATTTCTCATATTGCCTGAAATAATTTTGGAAAGTACAAGACGCCAGAGTCTGACTTTCCATTTGTATGGGTACATTTTCTTTTTGCTCTATTGCTTGATGTAAACCATCAGCCAATCTTCTTCCCGGCATGGCTCTGCCTGTATTTTCGTCAATTAATACTACTTGGTTATTTTGGACCATGTAGTCAACATCTTTATTAAAAAGAAAGTGAGCTCTTAATGAGGATTGAATATAGTGAAGAAGTCTTAAATTTCCTGAAGAGTAAAGACTTTGATCTTCTTCGAGCAGATTATCATCTTTTAGTAGTTGCTCGATGTAATCATGTCCGAAATCGGTAAGCTCAACCTGCTTTGATTTCTCATCTATAATAAAATGACCCGCATCTTCCTTATTTTGATCTTGGTCATCCTCTTCATCTGCCTCAATAATTATTTGTTCTTCTAATTTAGGAATAAATTTGCTAATTTTTTGATAGATCTGAGCTGTATTTTCTGCTGGTCCAGAAATAACAAGAGGAGTCCTTGCTTCATCTATAAGAATAGAATCAACTTCATCAATGATTGCAAAATAATAGTCATTCATCATCCTATCATTTGTATTCACAACCATATTATTTCTAAGAAAATCAAAACCAAGCTCATTATTAGTTGCGTATATGACATCTGCTTCATAAGCAGCTTTTCTTTCTTCTAGTTGCTGTCCTGGAATGATAAAAGATACAGACATACCTAGATTTTCATATATTGGCCCCATCCATTCTGCATCTCTTTTTGCTAAGTAATCATTCACTGTAACTAGTACAACTTTTCTTTCTGTAATGGAATTGAGGTAGGAAGGCAAGGTAGCTACAAGCGTTTTACCTTCTCCAGTAGCCATTTCAGCTATTTGACAATTGTGAAGGGCTATTCCACCTATGAGCTGGCAATCGTAGTGCCTTAAACCAAGCTGTCTTTTGCTTACCTCTCTAACGACAGCAAAAGCTTCAGGGAGTAGATCATCTAACGATTCTCCATTCTTATGGCGGTCAATAAAATTTTCTCTCTTTTTCTTGAGATCTTCGTTGGTGAGCTTTGAATACTCTTCCTCAAGGGAATTGATAGAATTCACCAAAGGTTGAATTTTTTTTAATACTTTCTGGTTTTTTGAACCAAATATTTTATCTAATAAACCCATAAAAATTTGTTAGACGCAATTCTAACAGTTGCTAACGAATATCAGATAAAAAATTATCCCAAACTAGGATCAATGATGGGCTCGAGGTATTTGATGGGAGAATTCACTGGATCATCATAAGTTTTAACTTCCCATGTATCTGGTCTAGCAATGAGTTCTCTTAGGAGTGCATTATTTACTTTATGACCTGACTTATAGCCTTCGAAAGAGCCTACTAAATTATGACCGAGTAAGTATAAATCCCCAATAGCATCAAGGATTTTATGCTTGATCATTTCATTCTCAACCCGCAAACCATCTTCATTTAATATGCAATCATCACCTATGGCGATAGTGTTTTTTACACTCGCTCCTAGGGCAAGATTATTTTCATTTAAAGTTTCTAGCTCACTCATAAATCCAAAAGTCCTTGCCCTGCTTACTTCTCTTACAAATGAAGTGCTATTGAAGTTAACTGAGGCTTTTGTGGCATGATCCTTGTGAACCGGGTGGTCATATAACATTGTAAAATCAACTTTGAATCCATCAAAAGGTGATACTTGAGCCCAAGCATCTTCATAGGATACTTTCACAGTATCTTTTATCCTTATGAATTTTTTTATTTGGTCTTGTTCAAGTAAACCAGCAGATTCTAATAAGAATACAAATGGTGCAGCGCTTCCATCCATTATAGGAATTTCAGGTCCATTCACTTCTACATATGCGTTATCAATACCTAGTCCTGCTATAGCAGACATGAGATGCTCAATAGTTGAGATTCTTGTTTCTCCTGAAGTTAGGCAAGTCGATAATGAAGTATCGCCAACATTCTCTGCCGAAGCCTTTATTTCTACAACAGGATCTAAATCAACTCTTTTAAAAATAATCCCTGTATTCGTAGGAGCAGGAAGAATCTTCAGTATGATCGGATTTCCCGTATGTAAACCGACCCCAAATGCCTTAATTGGATTTTGCAGGGTTCTTTGAGTGAGCATATTGTTATTCTATAGATAAAGTTTAATTAAAAGAATTATTTTGTTTTTTGATCTCAAACAGCATTATCCCAGTACTCACTGATGCATTTAAACTATCCATTTTTTCCGACATCTTTATCTTTATAAGTTCATCACAATTTTCTCTAGTTAGTCTTCTAATTCCTTTATTTTCAGATCCAATTATCAAAGCCATCTTCTTGGGGTAATTAATTTCGTTATGACCTAATGAGGCTTTCAGATCACTTCCATATATTGCTACTCCCATTTCTTGAAGATTATTAATTGTCCTCACTATGTTAGTGACAATAACAAATGGAACAAGTTCTGAAGCTCCGCAGGATATTTTTCTAACTGTAGGGGTAAGATGACAAGATCTATTCTTTGGGACTATTACTGCATCGACATCCGCTGCAGCCGCACTTCTTAAGCATGCTCCGACATTGTGAGGATCCGAGAGCCCATCTAAAATAAGAAATGTAAGGTTAGGTTTTTCAATTATTGATTGGATGAACGCTTCAGATTCTTCTAATCTCTTATTACATATCACCGCAATACTTTGATGATTAATATCTTTAAATTCCTTTTCAAAAAATTCAGGATCCTTTTTACTGATTTTTATTTTATTTTTTTCTGCCTCATCAACAACAGACTCGATCCTTGCATTCAGCACTTCGCCAACATATAGAGATTGAACCGATTTAGGTCTTGAGATGATTATTTGATGGACTGTATTTAAGCCACACACCAATTCCTGATCTGAATTTGAACTCATTTAACTAATCTAAGGTCTACTTTCTGAGAGAAGACTTCCACTTTTTCAATTGTTGCTTTCACCTGGTCCCCAAGAGAGTATGAGTGTCTTGAGCTATTGCTTTGTAACATCTTAGTATCTTCATCGAAGACATAATACTCATTACGCGGTAAATACTTTATATGGCAGAGACCTTCAATATTTATCTCTTTTAAGTGAATAAATAGACCAAAATTAGTAACACCAATTATCTGACCATTAAAAGTATTTCCAATATTCTCAGAAGCAAAAGCACACTTTAGGTGATTTAGGGCTTCTCTTTCCGCTTTTTCGGCAATCCTTTCCTTTATCGAACAACTTTTTGACGATTCTATTAACTGGTCATGGCTATAAACAGGTTTAGTTTTTATGCGATTTTCAGCAATTTTAATATTTCCATGATTAGACTTTATTAGACATTTTATTGCTCTATGAACAAGTAAATCAGGATATCTTCTTATCGGAGAAGTGAAGTGAGAATAGTTTGAGTAATTAAGGGCATAGTGGATTGCAACATCAGCTTCGTAAGTAGCCAAGCTCATAGAATATAAAATTTGCGAGTGAATGATGCCCTTATCTTTTCTATCCTTGGCTATTTCAGCAAGAGATGTTAATTTTTTTATGTCGCTACCGTCATCTAAAGATGCATTAATTTTTCTACTCCTTAAAAATTTTTCAAGACTTTTTATTTTCAATATATCTGGCTTTGGGTGAACCCTGAAAACGGATGGTATTTTGTGTTTCAAACATAATTCAGCAGCTGATATATTTGCAGCTAGCATGAATTCTTCGATCATCATATGAGAAATCTCTCTTGGTGAATCAATAAATTTTACAATTTTGTGATTTTCTACCTTAGGGATGTATGTTGGTACCTCTAGTTCTAGCGAACCCCTTTCAACTCTATTTTTCTTTAATCTTCTATAAATTTTTAATAAAACTCTTAAAGAATCTGCGTAGGGCTTTTTAAATTGTTTTTTCTCTATTTCCCGCGTAACTGTATGGTAAGTCAATCTAGACTTAGAATTGATTACTGCTTCAAAAAAAGAAGTATCTGAGAGACTTCCATCTTCACTGACAGTAGTTTTACAAACTATGCAGAATCTATCCTCATCAGGTTTTAATGAACATAAGTCATTACTTAATTCCTCGGGTAACATAGGAATTACTCTCTGCGAAAAATAAACTGAGGTTCCTCTATCAAAAGCTTCTTTATCTAGATGACTTCCTTCATCTACATAACGTGCAACATCAGCTATTGCTACATATAAAATTAGATTTCCATACTCATCCTCCTCTCCTAGCACAGCGTCATCAAAGTCTTTTGCGCTTTTTCCATCTATAGTCACAAAAGTTTTATCCTTGAGATCTACTACAGATTCAATATCAAAATTCTTATCTTTTAACTTTCTCGATTCATTAATTACCGCCTTAGGCCATTCACATCTAAGATTATGATTAGTTACGGCCATCTCATATGCCAAACTAAATTCATTATCTAAATCGAATAAAGAAATAAGATTTGCTTCAGGCAGCGCTTCTAGACTGGGCTGTTTATGCATCGAAAATTTACCGATGCCACCATCTTTTATCATTTTAGGATATGGCTCTTTGATTAAAACCCTTAAATCATTTTCATAGCCCGTGGGACTTGTGTATAACCTTTTGCCTCTTTTAAATATCTTACCTATAAATTCACTTGTATTTTCTGTAATGACTTTATCTATTTTTGCCCAACCTTTTGGAGTAAGAGAAAATTGAACTAGGTCTCCAGGCATTGCTTTAAACAGTTCTTTCTTGCCAAGTTTGAATTGAGAATCATATTTGGAATCATTGACATAAAATCCTCTAGATTTATTAGATTTTTTTACAATCCCTCTAAGTGCTTTAGAGGTTTGTTTATATGATTTTTTCAATGGATGCTTTCTGTTAAGTATTTTGCTTTTAACTTGTTAGAGTATTTTAAATCATTAAGTTATTTAAGAGTGATTTTTGTATTAGGACAAGGTTGCTTGCTACTAACTTAGCTATTAAAGTTGTGTTATGCATATTGGAATTATTATTTCTTTAATATTTATTAGCCTTTTATTCTTTCTTTGGCAATATTCGAAAGGAGAGCAAGTTGGAAGAAGAATTGGTTTCTTATTAAATATTTGGGGAGCAGTAATAGTATTCTACTTATTTATGGTTGTTTTTTTATAACTGGGGAAATTTATGTCTGTCAAACATTATGATTGGTCAGCTTATCATGCTTACGTGAGGCCAACAAAGATAGCGATTCATGACCTGAGCGCAAAACAAACTTTAACTTACAAAGAGCTTGATGATAGGGCTTGTCTTCTAGCAAATTGGTTGCAAAGTGTGGGAGTAAAAAAGGGCGATAGGATAGCAATTTTATCTCAGAATTGTGCTGAATTTTTCGAACTAGAATTTGCATGTGCAAAAATAGGAGCTATTGAGCTCCCCTTAAATTGGCGATTAACAAAACCTGAACTTGAATATATCCTTAATGACAGCACGCCTAAAGTTCTCATCTATGATATATCTTTTTCTGATATCTCAAACGAATTAGTAAAAGACTGCAATATTTCTAGCTCTTTGGAGATTAATAAGGAAGATTTAGAAAGCGAGTATGAAATTACTCTAAAGGAATCTAGTTTTGATTATGATCAACCGGAAATTACACAAGAAGATTTGATAATGATTATGTATACATCTGGTACAACTGGTCACCCAAAAGGGGCGATGATTAATCATCAAATGCAACTGTATAATGTCATCAATCTTGCCTCACCTGCATTTGTATCCTCAGATACTGTTCAGCTAGTGGTTTTACCGCTTTTTCATACCGGGGGTATGAACTGCTATGCAAATCCTGTTTTGCATGCTGGTGGGGAATTAATTCTTATTAGAGATTTTGATCCTGGCTTAGCATTGTCAATTCTTGGAAATCCCGAATTTCAGGTATCTCATTTTTTTGCAGTTCCAGCCCCTTATCAATTCATGATGAATCATCCTGATTTTGATAGCACTGATTTATCAAGTCTGAAAGTTGCGGGAGTAGGTGGTGCTCCATGCGCTGAGGCAATACTCAGAACCTGGTCAGATAGAGGCGTTTCTATGATTCAGGGTTGGGGTATGACTGAGACAAGTCCTGGAGGAATAGGACTACCCGCTGAAGATGCAGAAAGAAAGTTAGGCTCTGCAGGAAAACCATTATTACATACAGAAGTTAAAATTGTTGATGATGAAGGCAAGGAACTCCCTTGGGGAGAAGTAGGTGAGCTCTATATTAGAGGTCCTAATATCACACCTGGTTACTGGAATAATGAAGAGGCTACAAAGAACTCTTTCGAAGACGACTGGCTTAAAACTGGTGATGCAGCTAGATTTGATGATGAAGGCTTTATCTATATCGTAGATCGCTGGAAAGATATGTATATATCAGGTGGAGAGAATGTTTATCCGGCGGAAGTTGAAAATGTTCTCTATCAGCTGCCTCAAATCGCCGAAGCTGCAATTCTTGGTGTTCCTGATGAGAGATGGGGAGAAACTGGAGTGGCCTTTATAAGCCTAAAGGCCGATGAGAAGCTTGAAGAAAAAGACATCATTCAACACTGCATAAACAATCTGGCTAAATTTAAGGTACCCAGTTCAGTTAAATTTATAGATGCTTTACCTCGTAATGCTACCGGTAAAGTCCTAAAAAGAAATTTAAGAGAAGATTTATTAGGTTCAGATGCCCCGGCCATCTCATGATGAAACTTTACGACTTTCCTGGTGCTCCTAATCCTAGAAGAGTAAAGATTTTTGCAGAAGAAAAGAATATCACTTTAGAGTTAATTAACTGTGATATGACAAAGAGAGAGCATAAATCTCCGGAGTTCTTAAAAAAAAATCCAAGCGGCAAAATTCCTGTCTTAGAGTTAGATGACGGAAGATGCATTTCTGAGTCCATACCTATTTGTAGATACTTGGAGAGTTTAGTACCTGATCCCAACTTATTTGGTGAGGACGCTTTTGAGGTATCTTTTATAGAGAGCAGAAATAGACACATAGAGTTGGAGCTATGGACGCAAATTGGAACTTCCTGGGTGAATGGTCCAATTGTAGGTTCAATGGGTTTATTTAAACAAATTCCAGATGCTAAGAAAGCGAGTGATAAGAATGTTATAGCCTACTATGCAAGATTGGATACAGAATTTTCTAACTCAGAATACGTAGCGGGAGATAAGTTCACCGTTGCCGACATCACCCTTTTGTCTGCAATAGATTTTGCTTCTAGCATGGTTGATCTAAAACCAGATCACGGGTTAGAAAATCTATCCAGATGGCATAAACAAATTCTGTCTAGACCAAGCTCTAAAGTTTAATTATCGATATGCCAACCAATCATCCAGAACTAAATAATAGAGCTCAAGGATGGTTAAATTTTCTTTATCAAAAGGCTACTACACCAGATGATTGGTCCGAAGATGGGTCTCCAAATGAATGGTGGGACCAAATTTCAACAGCACCGATGTGTGCTTTCCCTCGTTTTGATCTGCAAGAATCAACATATGCTATTGGTTTAATGGCTGATACAACTCCAGCCTGGAGGGAAATCTACTCTGAGATATTAGATGAAATAGCTGAACGCTCTATCACTTATTGGGCAGCCGTAGACTGGCTAACACAATTTGGTCATGATCCTGATAGAAAAGATTACCCAGAGGCATGGAGAGGCACGCTTATACCCGAAGAGTTTTGGGGAGAATATGATGCACCTGGCTGGACAGCAAATGGTGTCGCCCCATGGGGATTTCACGCTGATCCAATAGGTGCCGATGGAAATTTATTTTTTAAGGGCTGGCTGAACTTGACTCAGTCAATGCATACATATGTCAGTGGTTACGATAAGTGGTCTTCACCTTTTAGTGTGGCAGGAGCTTACAATTCCAGATTTGAATGGACTCAGCACCAACTAGCTGACCACTTACATCAACAGTGGGCAAAGACCCCAATGGGACCGCATTGTGAAAATACCAAAGCATGGCCTTTTTGTTTATCAGCCGCAGGACTGGGTTTGATGATGTACGATAAAATTTTTGACAATAATTTTCATAGTTCATATTCAAATTGGTTATCTTTTACTAAAGATAAATACTATGGGTTCAACAAGAATGGATCTTTAGAATGGGTAACCATGTATTTTGATGAGATCAATGATCACCATCACAGAACATTACCAACTCATGGACTTGCAGTATCATTTTACGCAAAGCCCCAAGACCCGCAATTTGCAGAACTTCTCTATCGAGGAGCTATTAACTTCTTGGGATGGGATAATCCTTCTATTCCAATTACAAACGAATTTATGCCGGATCCAAGAATGTTTGCCCTTGGATTAACTATGTCTAGGGAATTTGACGATCAGATAACCTACGAAAGATTAAGACAATATGCCGAAGAAAACTTTGAACCTCAATTCTTTGGCATCAACGACAGTCAATTTGGATTTTGGTTTAATCTTGGTGAAAAATGGCCCAGAGGACAGCTCTCTGCTTTAGCAATGTGTGCTGAAGTTTGCGAACCTGAAGCTTGGGAGAGTCTCTTTAATAAACCTAATCTAACAAAGTTCTATTCTCCTAGTATTGAAGGCGTTGATTTTCCTTCAGTATCTATTGAGAAAGCATTCCATAATGACCGAAAGGGAAAATTGCACTTTAGTATTTCTGATGGTGATAAAACAAAAACAAATAAAAAGACAAACATTGAAGTATTTAATCTGCCAGATGCCAAGGAGATAACAGTCTTATGTGATGGAAAGAAATTTAATGAATATAAAATCTTAGATAATTCGAGAATTTCCATAAATACTCAGGTAAGAAAACACAGTTTCGAAATTGATACCGGGTATTATTTATCTGAGCAGGAAGAACAGGTTTTCAATAAAAAACTTAAAGAAACAAAAGGTGGAGACATTTCCAGGTCAAAACATTTTACGAGTTCAACTTCGCGATTAGTACTACCTTCCAGTCTTAATAAGTGCAGTTGTTGTTGATCCTTTTCTTAAAAGAACCTAATGTAAATATTTATTAATTTTAATTATTGGTTTTATGTCACTTTCAGAATTTTCATTAAGCGGTAAGAAAGCTTTGGTTATTGGTGCAAGAAGAAATATGGGTAAGGGTTTTGCTTTAGGTCTTGCTGAAGCTGGGGCTGATGTCGCTGTTACTGATATAAATATTGAATCTGGTCAACTTAAGGCAGTAAGTGAAGAAATTGAGGCAATGGGAAGAAAGTCTATTTTTCTAAAAACCGACATCTCTTCTCAAGAGGATGTAAAAAAAATGGTTGATAAGGTGATGGTTGAATTTGGTGGTATTGATATCTTGATGAATGTGGCAGTGATGTATCACATGAAATCGGTTGTTGATTTAGATGAAGAAAGTTGGGAACAGCTCAGTAATGTTAACTTGAAGGGTTACTGGCTCACAATTCAAGAAGTATCTCCAATAATGAAGAAGCAAGGCAGCGGCAGCATAATAAATTTAACATCGCGTGGAGGCCTAAAAGCTCATGCTGACAAAGCTATGGGTAACTATGCAATTGTTAAATCTGGTATTGCTATGATGACCAGACAGTATGCTAGATATTTAGGACCTCATAACATAAGAGTGAATGCTATAGCCCCTTCCTTGGTAGAGTGGGAAGAATTTCCAGGACAAGAAAATATCAAAAAGAAAAGAACAAATATTGAGGAAGAAAAAAAAGAAGTATCTGATCAAGAAAAATTTGAAGCTTGGTCAACTGGTCCAGAAAATATACCCTTAGGCCGAGTTGCTACTTTCAATGAAATGGCTAATGCTGCAGTTTTTCTTGCTTCTGATGCATCAAGTTATATAAACGGTACAATTTTGAACGTAGATGGCGGTTACATGGCATGAAATTTAATTGGTCTTTTAATCACCTGGGCATGATGGTTACCGATCGTGATGAGGTTTTAGAATATTATCAATCAATAGGCTTAGGTGTAAGCGTAGGACCTCAACCATTACAACCCTTTATCGCAGGAGAAGGAGAAATAACTTTCTTTAGAGAGCTCGATGGAGATCCTGTTTCTCATAAATACCAAACTGGTGGAGCTCATCATTTTAGAGATGGCCAATCTCAGATTGGCAACTGTCAGCTCGAAATTTTCCCTATGAAACCCGGTCCTGGAATGTTTATAAGCCGTTATTTAGAAAAAAAGGGCAATGGCATTAACCACATAGCTTTCAATACTACCGATATTGAAAATGACACCCAGTATTTTTTAGATCGCGGCTGTGATCTGGTTTTTAATGTAACAACAAACGGTAAAACGATAGAAAATTATATAGATACTAGGTTACATGGAGACTTGATGATCTCATTAAGACCTCCAGCTGACGATTGGGAAAAATCTTGGCGCAAGAATAATGAATCTCATCCCTTGGTAAATCAATGGAAATTTATGGGAATAGGGATAAGTGTAAATGATCTTGAGTCTGCAGCAAGTTATTACTCAGACTTGGGTTATGAGAAATTAAACAATTCAATTAAAAGGAAAGAATGGAAGACCATCTGTCAAGAATTCTCACTGGGTGGAATTCATTTTGAGTTGATGAAGTCAGAGGAAGGTAGTATTTATTCCGAGTCCATAAAGAAACGTGGAGAGGGTGTTACTGAAATCATATTTGAAGTCTCGGATATTCAAAAAGAGATAGATCGCTTTAAGGCTAAAGGTACACAAATTTTACAAGTTTCAGACGATGATAAGATTGCTTCTATTCAATCAGGCCTTAAAGGTAATATTTTAACCAGACTTGTCCAAAAGCTTTAACTATGGAATTAACATCATTCTTAGCAGCTATTTTTATATTTCTTTTATGTCTTTTAGTTGCTTTAAAGCCCACTAAACTAGTAACAATAGCAAGTGCTCTTTCAATTACTCCTTTATTAATTTTCATTCTTTACCAGTAAAACCAACTCAGAACGTCTTCATTACGTAAAATCAACTAAAAAATAGTTATAAGATAGAACTATTGACTAACTAACTTGATTATTTCATAACATATACTACACTTTACGTAGTAAATATAATTATTAAGCTATTTTGCTTAAAGGGGAAACCAACAATGTTTGGAAAAATTCGAGAAAAATTGACCTTCTATTTTTCAACTTTTATTCTTTTTAATGCTTCAGCTTTCAGTGGATATGTGCTTTCGCAAGATGCGGTAGAAGAAATTGTCGTCACAGCAAGAAAGAAAGCAGAAAGCCTGCAAGATGTACCTTTATCTGTTTCTGCTCTTAGAGAAAGTTCTTTAGAAGAGCTAGGTGTAAATGTATTTGAAGATTATTTATTACAACTCCCGAGTGTAACCGCGGGAGGAGCAGGGCCTGGTACAAGTACCATTTATATAAGAGGCCTTGCATCAACGACACCTAACCTCACAACAGCAGGTGTAGGTGGTTTAGCTCCAAACGTATCTTTCTACCTAGATGAGCAACCACTAGCTCAGCCTGGAAGAAATTTGGATGTTTATGCTGCTGATATTGGTCGTATAGAAGTCTTAAAAGGACCTCAAGGAACTCTTTTTGGAGCTAGCTCTCAGGCAGGTGTGGTAAGAATGATTACAAACAAACCTGAAATTGGAGTGGCTGAAACAAATATAGAAACAGAATTTAGACATATGTCTGAAGGTGATAACGGAGGTAAGGTAGAGTTAGTTTCTAATATTCCTCTTGGTGAAACTACAGCTGCTAGATTTGTTGCTTACAGAGACAGAAAAGGTGGCTATATCGATCAAGTGGCTGGAACAGTAGATGCCAGCCAGTCTGCTCGTTTTAGACCTTCAGGAACAATTAGAAGTAATGGACTTCCCGTTTCTGCTGCAAGAAATGGCTTTCAAGCTGGAGCAGACCTTTCAGGAGTAACTTTTGCAGATGCGAATGCTATAGTTAAAGAAGATATAAACGAAGTCACTTATGAAGGCTTTAGATTAAGTTTAGCTCAAGAGATCAACGATAATTGGGACGCTTTACTTTCAGTATCTAATCAAACAATTGAGTCTGATGGAGTATTTTTTACAGATCCTACATTAGGTGATTTGGAAATCCAAAGATATCACAACGATACTTTAGAAGATGAATTCGACAATATGAGCTTAACGATTGAGGGTTCAATAGGAGATTTGGAAGTTGTTTACGCCGGTGCTTATACAGATAGAAATTCTGATCAAATTATTGATTACACTGACTATCTTTTTGTTGGCCAATACTTGCCATATTATATTTGTGATTACTATGTAACTTATACGAAATATGCACCTGGAAATGTACCTACTGGTGCTTGTCCGGCCCCTGATATGTTCGTTGATTCGATTACAGATTCCAAAGTTAAAACACATGAAATTAGAATAAATGCACCCATCAACGACAGAATGAGTATCACTGCTGGCGCCTTTATGAGTGATCTGGAATTGCTAGAACATAATATGTTTACCTATCCTGGTGCTGTTGAAAGTGACATAGGATGGGGACCAAATTACGCCTTAACGGATACTTCTGTAGCTGGCTATCAAGCCTTACTGGACAGTGATGGCAACCTTAAATCTAAGCAGTATGCTGCTCCCGGATGGCATTCTGGCAGAGGTCCATATATGCCACCTGTAATGTTTATCAATGATATTAAGAGAACTGATAAACAAAAAGGGGTTTTCGGTGAGCTAGCTATTGATTTATCAGACAGTGTAGAACTAACTGTCGGTGCTCGATGGTATGACATAGCAGTAGATTTAGAAGGTTCAGCTAATGCTTCATTTACTACTGGTTTTCTTGGAGGATTAGAGCAAAGAGATCAACAAAGGTTTGGTACGAATTTATCAGCGGCGTTTAATAAACCAGGAGTGCTAACAGGCAATCCTTTCATTGACGAATTAAATTATCCTGATAAAGCTGAATCTGATGGAGTGATAGGAAAGGCCACCCTTTCTTGGAACAAGTCCGATGATGTTATGTATTACGTTACTTGGTCAGAAGGTTTCAGACCGGGATTATTAAATCGTCCGGCGGGTCAATCAACCCCAGATGGTTCTTATACCGTCAGACCGGTTACTGATTCAGATGAAGTGACTAACTATGAATTCGGTTGGAAGACAGTCTTACAAGATGGTAGATTGAGATTTAACGGTAGTGTGTTTATGGTTGATGTATCGGGACTGCAAACAACAATATTCGATCCTAGTATTGCTAATTTATTCTTCTCCGATAATGCTGCCGATGCAGATATCACAGGTATAGAGGGAGACTTTATTTACTATCCAAATATCGAAGGATTAATGTTATCGGGAGCTTTCTCTTTATTAGACACTGAAATCAAAAAGTCACTTACTACAAGTGATGTTGTAGCAGGAAAAGATTTGGCTTTTGCACCAGGTATGCAAGCTAATGTAGCCGCCAGATATGAGTGGGGAATGTCTTCGGGCAACCTAGGTCATATTCAAGGTCAGCTTATAGCTTCTGATAAAAGTTATTCAGATATTATTGAGCCTAATAAGGCAAAACAAGATAGTTATAGCTATGCGAATGTAAGGGCAGGCATCAGTAATGATGGTTGGGTAGCAGAAATCTATATAGATAACATTACAGATGAAAGAGCAGAAATTAGTAATAATTATGTTTTTGATAGACAAAGAGTTGCTGTTATAAGACCCATGACTGTTGGTTTAAGGTATAAGCTCAACTTTTAAATATCACAAATGGCTAATAATAAAGGGAGCTGAGGCTCCCTTTTTAATTCTTAAAATTAATAATATTTTGTATCCTTTACTGAATAAAAAAAATGAAAGAAGATAATTTCAATATAGATGAAAAAACTTTATCTGTTGATTTAAGTGATGCAACTCAAGCAGTAAAGGATAATAGATTTGAGGATGCCATAAATCTATTAAGAGTTATTCTCAAAGAAAATCCGAGCAATATTGACAGTCTGTATCTTGCTGCAGTTTCTACAAGATATTTAAAACAGTTTAAAGAATCAAAAAAATATATCGAAGACTTGCTGGTCAATGCTCCTGATATGGGGCGAGCTTATCAAGAATTAGCTCATCTTAATAGAGATATGGGTAATGAAGAAAAAGCAGTTATGCACTATAGGCAGGCTTGCGAGTTGAATCCTGCTTTGATTGGTTCCTGGAGTTTCTTATATAAATATTTTGTAAAGAATAAAAATGAGCCAGCTGCTGAACATGCTGCAGAACAAATTAAAAAACTTCAATCTCTTCCTGGCTCCCTTCTATATATAGATCAGATTCTTAATGAAGGCAGGCTTGGCTTGGCTGAGGCAAAGTGTAGAGCTTTTTTAAAAGAACATCCTACACACACCTATGCAATGGCATTATTGGCTGAAATAGCTAACAGGTTAGGTTATTTTGATGATGCTGAATTTTTGCTTGAAAAGGCCGTGGAGTTTAAGCCTCAAGATGGTGATTTAAGGATGAAATATGCCACCATACTAAGAAAGAAACAGAAGTTTTCTAAAACCATGGAACAAGTAAATATTCTTTGTGATCAATTTCCAAATAATCTCAACTATCAAGCTCACAAGGCGAGTGAGATAATGCAAAACGGAGGTCATGAAGAAGCTATTAGCTTGCTTGATGATATCCTTAAAAAGAATCCTTTCAATTTCAGTACTCTTACCTCAAGAGGACATGCACAAAAAACTTTGGGTCAAACTGATAAAGCAATAGAAAGTTATAAATCTGCTTATCAAATTAAGCCCGATCATGGAGAAGCTTTCTTTTCTCTAGCAAATTTAAAGACTTACACTTTCTCCAGAAAAGAAATGGATGAAATGAGAAGGCAAGTTGAAAGGGTAGATTTGTCTTTAAGGGATAAAGCATATTTTCACTTTGCTCTTGCTCAGGGATGTGAGGCCAATAATGAGTTTGAAGAAGCATTTCATCATTTAGTTAGGGGCAACCAGATAAAGAAAAATCAAAGTCTATATTCTATTGAGAGAATGGACAAAGAATTACAGGCCCAAATAGATGTCTGTAATGAAAATTTTTTCAACGATTTAGGCGATGGAGGCTATCACACTAAAGACCCAATATTTATTCTGGGTCTACCTAGAGCTGGATCTACATTAATAGAACAGATCTTAGCCTCTCATTCAATGATAGATGGAACGTTAGAGCTACCAAATATTCTATCAATTGCCCAAAGTCTGAGAGGTGATGATATTTATGGGAAAGAAGGAAACTATCCTAAAAGTTTGAAGAATTTAAGTGCAGAGCAAAGAGAAGCACTAGGAAGAGGTTTTATTGAAGACACAAGGATGCATAGAAAAGATGCTCCAATGTTTACTGATAAAATGCCAAACAACTTCAGGCATATTGGTTTGATTCACTTAATCATGCCAAATGCCAAGATAATTGATGCAAGAAGATATCCATTAGACTGTTGCTTCAGTATGTTTAAGCAACTTTTTGCACAAGGACAAGAATTTACATATGGTCTTGAAGAGGCAGGAAGTTACTATACTAGCTATGTCAAATTAATGGATCATTGGGACAAAGTTTTGCCGGAAAAGATACTGCGGGTAAACAACGAAGATGTAGTAGAGGATTTAGAAGGGCAAGTTCATAGGATTCTTAATTTTCTAGATTTACCTTTCGAGGAAGATTGTATATCTTTTTATGAAACAGATAGATCGGTTAGAACAGCAAGTTCGGAACAAGTTAGACGCCCAGTTAATAAAGACGGCATGGGAAGATGGAAACCTTATGCAAAATATCTAAAGCCACTCCTTAATGTTTTAGACAAGGATCTGCTTAAAGCAGAAGATGTAGCTTATATAAATAATTAGGATATTTTATGAATACAAAATTAGGAAATTTATCTTCTATAGAAGCTCATGCTCGAAAAAATATAAACTTTCTTGGTTTAGATATTAACTCTCCAGTTTTTTTTATAAGTTCTGGACTTGCAATAATCTTTTCTTGTTTAGTTCTCCTTTATCCTGAAGCTTCAAACCAATTGTTATCGGATACAAGAAATTTTGTTGTCTCTCGTTTTGATACTTTATTCACTCTATGCATGTCAGCATTTACCATAATTATTCTCTTCTTAATTATTTCTCCATTTGGAAAGATTATTCTTGGAGGTAAGGACTCAACACCAGAGTTCGGATTTTTGTCATGGGTATGTATGTTATTTGCTGCAGGTGTAGGGATAGGCATGACTTTCTATGGTGCTGCAGAACCTCTTTCATATTACACAGGGGTTTTTGGTACACCTTTCAACGTAATACCTCAGTCTGAAGAGGCACATCGATTAGCCTTTAGTGCAACTATTTTTCATTGGGGAATCAATGCATGGTCTGTCTATGCTGTCATAGGATTATCTCTAGCATTCTTTAGTTACAACTGGAAACTACCTTTGACAATTCGATCAATATTTTATCCTTTGTTGGGCGATAAGATTTGGGGATGGCAGGGCGATTTAATTGACATAATTGCAGTACTCTCAACTTTATTTGGTTTAGCAACTTCTCTTGGACTAGGAGCTCAACAAGCATCTTCTGGTCTGTATTACCTATTTGAAATTCCAAACACTTTGTTAAGTCAATCTTTAGTTATTATTTTCATAACTGCAGTAGCTATATTTTCTGTCTTTAGAGGTCTAGACAAAGGCGTAAAAGTTTTGAGCAATATCAATATTGGACTTGCCCTGCTTTTATTAAGTTTTGTAGTGATAGCTGGTCCAACTTATCAAATTATTTCAGGTTATGGAGGAAATTTAGTTTCATATTTTCAGGACTTAACTGAACTAAGTAATTGGAATAGGCCAAATGATCAACAATGGTATCGCGATTGGACCATTTTTTATTGGGCTTGGTGGATTTCTTGGTCTCCATTTGTTGGAATGTTCATTGCGCGTATTTCGAAGGGCAGAACTATAAGAGAATTTTTAACAGTTGTTATGTTTGCACCACTTTTATTTTGCTTAGTATGGTTCTCTTCTTTTGGAGAGGCTGCAATTTTTCAATTTCAAGAAGGAATAGGTAAGTTAAGCCAACCAGTGAGTGATATTTCTCTAGTACTTTTTTATATGCTAGATAATCTTTTATTCCCAACTTTTACAAGTTTGTTTGCCTTATTCATGTTGGTACTATTTTTTGTTACTTCCTCAGATTCAGGATCACT
Source organism: uncultured SAR86 cluster bacterium (assembly GCA_902618945.1). Lineage (GTDB taxonomy): Bacteria > Pseudomonadota > Gammaproteobacteria > Magnimaribacterales > Magnimaribacteraceae > Magnimaribacter. The sequence goes on along the minus strand of CACNCK010000008.1, from coordinate 28,045 downwards.
AGTAATCAATACTATTACTTCGGGCGGAAAAGATAATACACCAAGAATTCAAAGGGTGATTTGGGCAATCATTCAAGGTTTGATTGCCGTTGTTCTATTAGTAGGAGGTGGCTCTTACGCACTTTCGGCAATTCAATCAGGAGCCATATCAATGGCTTTACCTTTTATTTTTATTCTTATCGCAGCAATGCTTAGCCTATTGCGAGGAGTATATATAGAGGTATATGATCCGCAGAAAATGGAAGACACAAATGGAAGATAATCATCTAGAGGAGGCCCTAATTGCAATAAGAAGAGTCATGAGGGCTACTGAAATTAATTCTCTATCCTTAGCAAAGAAATCCCAACTCACTCCAACACAACATATTGTTCTGCAGATTATCGCAAATAAAAAACACACTACACCTAGTCATATCTCTTACATAACAACTCTTCGACATACAACTATCGCTACTGTTATAAATAAATTGCTCTCAAATGATTTGATAACAAGAGAAAGAGGTGTAAATGATAAAAGAATTCAATATCTAAATATTACCGAAAAGGGTTTTAAAATTCTTGAATCTTCACCCGACGTTTTACAAGATAAATTTAAAGAACAGTTCTCTAATTTAAATGATTGGGAGCAAAGCATGATAGTCTCTTGCTTGCAAAGAGTGGCTCAATTCATTGGTGCTGAAGAGATAGATGCCGCACCAATTTTAGATTACGGTGAATTGAACGAAGCACCTGAAAAATCCTGAAATCAAAAGTGGTTTAGATCTCTCCAATGAATGGAGCTGGCGATAGGATTTGAACCTACGACCTGCTGATTACAAATCAGCTGCTCTACCAACTGAGCTACGCCAGCGCGAGGGGCATTATAGTTCTCTTATGGAAACTTCGCCATAACGAAGACTAAGATTTTCTGAACCATCTTTGACAAGTATTTCTCCTTTGTCGTTCACACCTAAGACCTCTACAGTTTTATCAGCACCTTCAATATTTATACTGCATTCTTTTCCAGTGAGCACATCCAATGATTCATAATCTTTTTTATAAGGTTTAAAACCTTCTTCGGCAAATACAGAAGTGAGCTTAAAAAGCTTATTTACAATTTCCCCTATAATTTCATTTCTATTATTTTTCGTGTTAGTAGCTCCATCTAATGCAATCCATGACTGATCAATCTCTTTACCTTCTTCCTTGGACATGTGTACATTTATGCCTACACCTATTACAACTCCTACTTGATTATCCAAATCGATAGTTTCGATCAAGATTCCTGAGATCTTCTTTTTTTTTATCAACAAGTCATTAGGCCACTTAATGCCAACTTTATTTTGAGTTAATTTGTTAAGGCTAGATGCGATAATAGTTCCAACCGCTAAACTTAATCCTTCAAGCTGCGAATAGTTCAGTTTGGACAGCCATCCTATAGAAAGGTATATATTTTTTCCTTTTGGGCTAATCCATTGCTTGCCATTTCTACCTTTTCCTGCAGTTTGTTGTTCTGATGTGTGTATTGATAAAAGAGATGATTGATTTAACAAGTGATTCTTTGCATCATCATTAGTGGAACCTGTAGATTGGGATATAAAGATCTCGATATTTGAATTTAGTAGATCTTTATCTAGGAAACCTTTTAATGAATCTATATCTAGAGAAATAAAATTGTCGTTCATGACCTAAAATTTTTGAAATTATATGAATTTAAGTTGACATAGTAAGCTTGCAGTTACAGAATTGCGCGCTGTTTTTTAACCTAATGTATAGGAGGGGTTGGGGAGCGGTCAAACCCAGCAGACTGTAAATCTGCCGCCTCGTGCTTCGAAGGTTCGAATCCTTCCCCCTCCACCACTAAAAATTCTCTCCAAAAGATGCAAAAACACTTGCATTAGAGGCCTAAAAATACTATAAAAGCGCTCCGAGCTTTGGGTTGTAGTTTTATTTCGTTAGATTTTATAAATAATTTCGTTCCTCTGTTTATCAGAAAAAATACTCTACACCCTAAAAAAGCAGCAAAAATAAAGGTTTCTGCTCATATAGCTCAGGAGGTAGAGCACTTCCTTGGTAAGGAAGAGGTCACCGGTTCAACTCCGGTTATGAGCTCCAGATAACAGTAATTTAAATTTAGGAAAAAAAAATGGCTAAAGAAAAATTTGAAAGAACCAAACCTCATGTCAACGTAGGAACAATTGGACACGTTGACCATGGTAAAACAACCTTAACTGCTGCGATAACTAAAGTTCAAGCCGAAGCTCTCGGTGGAGAAGCGATTGCATTTGATGGAATTGATAACGCACCAGAAGAAAAAGAACGTGGCATCACGATATCTACCTCTCATGTTGAATATGATTCTGAATCAAGACATTATGCTCACGTAGACTGTCCAGGTCACGCCGACTATATTAAAAATATGATCACAGGTGCCGCTCAAATGGATGGTGCGATACTGGTAGTTAATGCTGCAGATGGTCCCATGCCTCAAACAAGAGAGCACATACTTTTAGCTAGGCAGGTAGGAGTTCCCCATATAGTAGTTTTTCTAAACAAAGCCGACATGGTTGATGATGCTGAATTAATCGAATTAGTTGAAATGGAGGTAAGAGAATTACTTACTGAATACGATTTCCCAGGTGATGATACACCTGTGATCGTAGGATCTGCATTGAAAGCTTTAGAAGGAGACGCAGAATATGCTGCAAAAATTCAAGAGCTAGTTCAAGCATTGGATGATTTTGTCCCTGAGCCAGTTAGAGACACTGATAAACCTTTTTTAATGCCTATTGAAGATATATTTACTATCCAAGGTCGTGGAACTGTTGTAACAGGTAGAATAGAAAGAGGTGAAATTAAAGTAAACGAAGAAATAGAAATCGTTGGTATTCTTTTAAGAGGAACGGAGAGAGATGCTGTTGAAAGAGGGCAGGTCCTCACCAAGCCAGGAGCTATTAATCCTCACACCAAGTTTGAAGCTACCGTATATGTATTATCTAAGGAAGAAGGCGGCCGACACACACCTTTCTTCAAAGGATATAGACCACAATTTTATGTAAGAACTACTGACGTAACAGGAGCTGTAGAACTTCCTGATGGAGTTGAAATGGTAATGCCTGGCGACAATATAGATATGACCGTTGAACTAATTTCTCCAATTGCGATGGAAGATGGAATGAACTTCGCAATAAGAGAAGGCGGAAGAACGGTTGGTTCTGGAGTAGTTACTAAGATTATTGATTAGTAGGCCAGTAGCTCAATTGGCAGAGCGACGGTCTCCAAAACCGTAGGTTGGGGGTTCGATTCCCTCCTGGCCTGCCACTCAGCCAAAAAGCTTAGCCTTATGAAATGGGAGATAGTATAAAAATGCAAAATTATATCCGTTGGATTGTTGGACTCGCTGTTGTGGGACTAGCCGTATACGGTAATTCTTATTATTTTCAAGAACCACTTCTTTACAGAGTAATAGGCGTAATCGTCATATCAATTTTAGGTCTCTTTATTTTAACTACAACCCTAGAAGGTAAAGAGGCCCTTAAAACTGTAATAGATTCAAGAACTGAGATTCGAAGAGTAGTTTGGCCTACTAGGACAGAAACAACTCAAACTACCCTCATCGTCTTGGTGGCAATAACAATAGCAGCTCTTATCCTATGGGGACTTGATTCCTTGTTTGGTTGGGCAACAGCAGCTTTATTAGGTTAAACATGGAAAAACAGTGGTACGTAATACATGCTTATTCTGGATATGAGATTAAAGTTAGAGAAGCTTTAATTGAGAGAATAGAAAGACTGGGAATGCATGATTTATTTGGAGAGATTATGGTTCCATCCGAAGAAGTTGTTGAAATGAAAGGCGGTCAAGAGAGGAAAACTCAAAGGAAATTCTTCCCAGGTTATGTTTTGGTTAATATGGAACTAAATGATGATAGTTGGCACCTCGTCAAAGATACTCCTCGAGTAATGGGATTCATAGGAGGTACTAAAGAAAAACCTTCTCCACTTTCAAATGTCGAAGCGCAAGGAATTATGCAACAGCTTGAGCAGGGATCAGACATCACTAAACCGAAAGTGTCTTTCGAGCCAGGTGAAATGGTAAGAGTAGTCGATGGACCTTTTAATGACTTCAGTGGAGTCGTTGAAGAAGTTAATTACGAAAAAAGTAAGGTTAGAGTCGCTGTATTGATTTTTGGTCGATCAACACCTGTTGAATTGCAATTCAATCAAATCGAGAAAGGATAATGGCAAAAGAAATAGAGACATATGTAAAACTCCAAGTACCCGCTGGTCAAGCTTCACCAAGTCCACCTGTCGGCCCTGCATTAGGTCAACATGGATTGCCTTTAATGGATTTTTGCAACGCATTCAATGCAAGAACTAAAGACTTAGAACAAGGGTTACCTTGCCCAGTCGTTATAACAGTTTATGAAGATAAGAGCTTCGATTTCATTATTAAGACAACACCAGCATCAGTACTTATTAAAAAAGCTGCTGGTATTAAATCAGGTAGCGGAACCCCCAATAGTGTCAAAGTTGGAAAGGTAACAAGAGCTCAATTAGAAGAAATTGCAAAAATAAAAGATCCAGATCTCACTGCCGCTGATATGGATGCCGCTGTAAGAACTTTATCTGGAAGCGCTAGAAGCGCTGGTATAGAAGTAGAAGGTTAAAATGACACAGAGTAAAAGAAAACAATACATCAACTCTTTAGAAGAAAAAAAATATAATGTTTCGGAGGCAATGGCATTTATTCAAGCTTCTCCAAAGGTTAAGTTCAATGAATCAATTGATGTAGCCATTAATTTGGGTGTCGATCCCACAAAGTCAGATCAAAATGTTAGAGGTGCTACAACTTTGCCCGCAGGTTCAGGCAAGCCCTGTAAAGTAGCTGTTTTTGTTGAAGGCGATCAAGCTGCTGCAGCTAAAGAAGCCGGTGCTGATACTGTCGGCATGGAAGACCTCGCAGAAGAAATTAAAAAAGGTGAAATTGAATATGATGTCATCATAGCAACGCCGGATACTATGAAAATTGTTAGTCCTCTAGGCAAGATTTTAGGCCCAAAAGGAACTATGCCTAATCCTAAAACAGGTACAGTTACTAAAGACGTAGCTTCTGCAGTAAAAAATGCTAAAGCAGGGCAAATTAGATATAGAACAGATAAAGGTGCAATTATCCATGGAAGAATAGGTGATATAAGCTATACACCTGAACAGATTAAACAGAACTTGGAAACGCTTTTAGATGACTTGAAGAGGAATAAGCCCCCTTCAGCAAAAGGAGTTTTCATTAAAAAAGCAACTCTCTCTTCTACTATGGGAGCTGGAGTTGAAATTGATTTATCTTCTTTAGTCTTCTAAAGATTAAAAAAGATAAAAGGTTTCTTCAGTATGGTGCGAAGATTCGCCCATCGGAGACCGTAGGTGCGAGGAAAGGTTCCTTGCTTAATTATTTTGACCTACGCAGATGGTGATTGACTGCTTGCAGTCATAACCAAAAAGATAATACCAATTATTGGTATTTGGAGGATAAGAAGATGCCAATGCGCATTGATGACAAGAAAATTTCTGTCGACGAGCTAAAAGATATAGCTAATAAAGCAACTTCAGCTGTCGCTGCTGATTATCATGGTACGTCCGTGACTGAGTTAACTAAACTTAGAAAGGATGCTCGTGAGAATTCAGTTCATCTGAAGATTATTAGAAATACTCTTGCAAAAAGAGCTCTGACTGACACTAAGTATTCTTGTTTTGAAGACTTATTAGTTGGCCCAACTATGCTGGCTTTCTCTTTAGAGGATCCAACAAGTGCAGCAAAACTAGTCAATGACTTCTCAAAGATCAATAGTAAATTTGCTGTAAAGGGGATTTCTCTTGGAGATTCCTTGCTAGAGCTTTCAAAGCTCTCTGCATTAGCGAATATGCCTTCTAGAGAACAGGCGCTAAGTCAATTAGCAGGTTTATTAAATGCACCTTTGAATCAATTCGTAAATATTCTTAATCAAGTACCTTCTAAACTTGTCAGAACCCTACAAGCAGTGAAAGAACAAAAAGAATCGGCATAACCTTAATTAACTAACATTTGGAGAATAAAAATGGCACTTAGTAAAGAAGAAATATTGGACGCTATAGCTGAAATGAGCGTCATAGACATTGTTGATCTTATAGAGGCAATGGAAGAAAAATTCGGAGTATCAGCTGCAGCTCCTGTAGCAGCCGCAGCTCCAGCAGCAGCAGCCGGTGGTGATGCAGGTGGTGAAGCGGAAGCAGACGATGCCCCCGTTGATATTCACCTATCAGAAGTTGGTGATAAGAAAGTAGATGTAATAAAAGCGGTAAGAGCAATTACCGGTCTAGGTCTTAAGGATGCCAAAGCTATGGTCGATGAAGCTCCTTCAGTTATAAAAGAAGGTGTTAATAAAGCTGAAGCCGATGAGCATGCAAAGGCATTACAAGATGCTGGTGCAACTGTTGAATTAAAATAACAAACTTCAAAAATATAAATAAATTAAAAAAGAGGTCTTTATGAGTTTTTCATATACTGAGAAAAAAAGAGTTAGAAGGAGTTTTGAAAAAATCTCCAGTGTTATGGAGCTTCCAAATCTACTTGCAACTCAAGTCCAGTCTTATGATGCTTTTTTACAAAGATACGTGGATAGCGAAAAAAGATTGAATGCAGGGCTTGAACAGGTCTTAAATTCGATCTTTCCTATTGAGAGCCATAATGGTTTCGCTAGGATGGAGTATTCTGGTTACACTTTAGGCGAACCTATTTTTAACGAAAGAGAATGCAAGCTTAAAGGTATAACCTACGAGATATCCTTGCATATTAGCTGTGATCTCTTTTTTATAGATAAAGACTCAGGAAAGCTAAAGGAAGGAAAGTCTCAAAGTGTTTATATGGGTACTGTTCCTCTTATGACCGATCATGGAACTTTCATAATAAACGGAACAGAAAGAGTCGTTGTTTCTCAGCTACATAGATCTCCCGGATTATTTTTTGATCATGATAAAGGAAAAGGTCACTCTTCTGGAAAAGTTTTGTATGGTGCGAGAGTAATACCCTACAGAGGTTCATGGTTAGATTTTGAGTTTGATGCCAAGGATTTAGTATATGTTCGAATAGATAGAAGAAGAAAACTATTAGCTACTATCCTTTTAAAGGCTTTGAAACTAACTAATCAAGAGATCCTTGAAAGATTTTATGAGACGGAAATTTATAAAAATAAAAAGAATGATATTTTCCAGTTACAGGTCATACCTAGAAGACTTATGGGGAGAGTTTCACCTGTTGAAATAGTTTTTAAGGGTGATGTCATTGTCAAAAAAGGAGACAGGATTAGTGCAAGGCATATAAGAAAAATTGAAAGCGCAAAAATAAAACACCTTGATATGCCCAAAGAAGCGCTGTTTGGTCAAGTTATAGCTAAAGATATTTTAGATAAGTCCACTGGTGAAATCATCATTGAAGCTAATACGATCATTGATGAAGAAACTATGCCTATTCTTGATGAATTAAATTTATCAGAACTCGAGACACTTTATATTAATGATATTGAATCAGGACCCTATATTGCTGATACCCTAAGAGCAGATTCAACTACTAATGAAATAGAAGCTTTAGTGGAAATTTATAGGATGATGAGACCAGGAGAGCCACCAACTAAAGAAGCTGCTACTACCTTATTTAATAACCTATTTTTTAATGCCGAAAGATATGATCTATCTGCTGTTGGAAGAATGAAATTCAACAAAAGGCTAGGAATTGAAGATCTTGAAGGTAGTAGTATTTTAAGTGATGATGATATTTTAAATACTTTAAAGACTCTGGTATCAATAAGAAATGGACAAGGCAATGTCGATGACATTGATCACCTAGGAAATAGAAGAATTAGGTCTGTAGGTGAAATGGTTTCCAATCAGTACAGAATAGGACTTGTGAGAGTTGAAAGGGCTGTACGAGAAAGATTGGCAACTGCTGAGGCTGATGATTTAGGACCACAAGATTTAATTAATGCGAAGCCTGTGTCTGCTGCAGTCAAAGAGTTTTTTGGATCAAGTCAATTATCTCAATTTATGGATCAAAATAACCCTTTATCTGAAGTAACCCATAAAAGAAGGGTCTCTGCATTAGGTCCAGGAGGCCTCACGCGAGAAAGAGCAGGCTTTGAAGTCAGAGATGTTCATCCAACTCATTATGGCAGGGTTTGTCCTATAGAGACGCCCGAGGGTCCAAATATAGGTTTGATTAATTCTTTAGCTGCTTACGCAAGAACTAATGAATATGGGTTCTTAGAAAGCCCATTTAGAAAGGCTGAGAATGGAAAAGTTGTCGACAGTTTCCACTATCTTTCAGCGATAGAGGAAGGAGATTACGTAATAGCACAAGCAAGCGCTTTATTGGATTCTTCCAATAAATTTACAGAGGAATTGGTGCCAGTAAGATATAAAAACGAATTCTCTTTCATGCCTCCTGAACGAGTTGATTTTATGGATGTATCTCCCCAGCAGGCCTTCTCAGTTGCTGCTTCCCTTATTCCCTTTTTAGAGCACGATGATGCAAATAGGGCATTAATGGGTTCTAATATGATGAGACAGGCTGTACCTACTTTGCAAGCTGAAAAGCCTCTAGTTGGAACAGGCGTTGAAAGACTTGTTGCTAGAGATTCAGGTTCATGTGTTACTGCCTCAAGAGGAGGTACGATAGAGAGTATAGATGCAAGTAGGATAGTCGTAAGAGTCAATGAAAAAGAAATCCAAGCCGGTGATTCTGGAGTTGATATATATAACTTAATTAAATACACACGTTCTAACCAAAATACTTGTATAAATCAGAGACCGATTGTCTCTTTGGGAGATACAATCGATAAGAATGATATCTTGGCTGATGGCCCTTCAATTGACCTAGGTGAATTATCGCTAGGCCAGAATGTAAGAATTGCCTTTATGCCTTGGCATGGTTATAACTTTGAGGACTCAATTCTTATTTCAGATAAGCTTGTAAGAGACGATAAATTTACTAGCATACACATACAAGAGCTAACTTGTGTGGCTAGAGATACCAAATTAGGGCCGGAGGAAATCTCAGCTGATATACCTAATGTTGGAGATAGTGCTCTTTCAAAGTTAGATGAATTTGGAATTGTACACATTGGAGCTGAGGTTAAGTCAGGTGACATTTTAGTCGGTAAAGTAACACCAAAAGGTGAAACACAATTAAGCCCAGAAGAAAAACTGCTTAGAGCAATTTTTGGTGAGAAGGCCTCTGATGTTAAGGATAGCTCCTTGAGAGTTTCTTCAGGCGCAGATGGCACGGTAATAGATGTTCATGTATTTACAAGGGATGGAATAGAAAAAGATGGACGTGCAGAATCCATAGAGGAATCACAATTAGCTGAAATTCAAAAAGATATAGACGATGAATTAAAAATACTTGAACAAGCTGCTCTGGCTCGTCTGCAGTCTATTTTAGTTGGAAAAAAAGTTGCATCAGGTAAAGGATTAAAAAAAGGCTCCACTATTAAAATTTCCGATCTAGAAGAAATTCCTGAAGATGATTGGTTCAAGATTAGACTTAGTAATGAAAATGCAAACAAACAAATTGAAAATATCGCCAAGAGCTTAAAGGAATATAAAGAAGATTTGGACATAGCATTTGGAAAAAGAAAATCCAAAGTAACAGATGGCGATGATTTAGCACCTGGTGTTCTCAAAATAGTTAAAGTTTATTTGGCAATCAAGAGAAGAATTCAGCCGGGAGATAAGCTAGCTGGAAGGCATGGAAACAAAGGGGTTATCTCAGTAATTATGCCTGAGGAAGATATGCCTTTTGATGAAAATGGACAGCCAGTAGATATTGTGCTCAATCCTTTAGGTGTCCCATCTAGAATGAATGTAGGTCAAGTCTTAGAAACACACCTGGGGTGGGCTGCGAAAGAACTAGGTACCAAAATTGGAGAGATGATAGATTCTGAAGTGAAAGTTAATGAGCTTAGAGGTCTTCTTTCAGAGATTTATGAAAAAGATGGTTCTCAAAATCTGAGTTCTTTAAATGAAAAGGAAATATTAGATTTGGCACATAACCTTAGAGAGGGTGTTCCAATGGCTACTCCAGTCTTTGATGGTGCCAAAGAATCTGAAGTTAAATCTATGCTCGAGCTTGCCGGCTTACCTTCTAGCGGACAAACACAATTATATGACGGAAGAACCGGTGAGAAGTTCGATAGAAAAACTACTGTAGGGTACATGTACATCCTTAAATTAAATCACTTAATTGAAGATAAAATGCATGCTAGATCAACAGGTAGTTATAGTCTTGTTACACAGCAACCTCTCGGAGGAAAGGCTCAGTTTGGTGGTCAGAGATTTGGTGAAATGGAAGTTTGGGCTCTCGAGGCATACGGAGCCGCTCATACGCTTCAAGAAATGCTAACTGTTAAGTCAGATGATGTGGCGGGTAGAACTAAAGTTTATAAAAATTTAGTTGACGGAAATTTTGAAATGGAAACAGGTGTTCCTGAATCATTTAATGTTCTTACAAAAGAAATAAGATCTTTAGGAATTGATATTGATTTAGAACAGATCGACTAGGAGAATAATTTGAAAGATTTAGTAGATTTATTAAAAACACAAGGCCACGGAGTTGAATACAATTCAATTAGAGCTGGCTTGGCTTCACCACAGCAAATCAGATCCTGGTCTTACGGAGAAGTTAAAAAACCAGAAACCATCAATTATAGGACCTTCAAACCTGAGAGGGATGGGCTATTCTGCGCCAAAATTTTTGGCCCTATCAAGGATTATGAATGCATATGCGGTAAGTATAAAAGAATGAAGCACAGAGGAGTTGTGTGTGAGAAATGTGGTGTTGAGGTGACACTTTCAAAAGTAAGAAGAGAAAGAATGGGTCATATTGAATTAGCCGCTCCGGTAGCTCACATATGGTTTTTAAAGTCTTTACCTTCTAGGCTTGCTTTGGCATTAGACTTAACACTAAAGGATTTAGAGAGAGTTTTATACTTTGAGTCATTCATAGTAACAGAACCAGGAATGACAGATTTAGAAGTAGGTCAGCTCCTTACAGATGAAGAATACTACGAAGCTTTAGAGACATGGGGTGATGAGTTTGAGGCAGGAATGGGTGCGGAATCTATTCAAACTCTATTGAAAGAACTAGATCTAGAGGCTTCTATTAATGACATCCATGATGAAATGCCTTTAACAAAGTCAGAAGCTAGGCTGAAGAAGTATGCTAAGAGACTAAAATTACTTAAATCATTTAAAGAATCAGGTAATAGACCAGAATGGATGATTTTAGAAGTTCTTCCTATTTTGCCACCTGACTTGAGACCCCTAGTACCTTTAGAAGGAGGTAGATTTGCAACGTCTGACTTAAATGACTTGTATAGAAGAGTAATAAACAGGAATAATAGATTGAAGCGTCTACTTGACCTAAATGCTCCAGATATTATTACAAGAAATGAAAAAAGAATGCTGCAGGAATCAGTTGATGCATTATTGGATAACGGAAGAAGAGGAAGAGCAGTAACTGGTTCTAATAAAAGACCCTTAAAATCCCTTGCAGACATGATCAAAGGTAAACAAGGAAGGTTCAGACAAAACCTTCTTGGCAAGAGGGTCGATTATTCAGGACGTTCAGTAATAGTAGTAGGACCTACTCTTAAATTACATCAATGTGGATTGCCTAAGAAAATGGCTCTTGAACTTTTCAAACCATTTGTTTTTGGAAAACTCCAACAATTGGAATTGGCTAATACAATTAAACTTGCCAAGCGTATGGTGGATAGAGAGGAACCTGAGGTTTGGGATATTTTAGACGAAGTCATAAGAGAACATCCTGTCATGCTGAATCGTGCACCAACATTACATAGATTAGGTATTCAAGCTTTTGAACCGGTTTTAGTTGAAGGTAAGGCAATTCAACTTCATCCATTAGTTTGTAAGGCATACAATGCCGACTTTGATGGAGATCAGATGGCCGTGCATGTCCCTTTAACATTAGAGGCACAGCTTGAATGTCGAGCTTTGATGATGGCCACAAACAATATACTCTCACCATCAAATGGTAAGCCCATCATCGATCCTTCTCAGGATGTAGTTCTAGGACTCTATTATATGTCCAGAGAAAAGATCAATGACCTTGGTGAGGGAAGAATCATGTCCTCACCCGATGAGGTAAATAGAGCTTATTATTCTGGAACTGTTGGTCTTCAGGCCAAAATTAAGGTTAGATTAAAACCTAATAAATTAGATGATGAACCTTCTCAGATAGTAGAAACAACCACTGGGAGAACTCTTCTCTATGAACTTCTACCTGAAGGAATGTCCTTTGATCTTGTAAACAGAACATTGGATAGCAAACAGATTTCTACACTTATCGATTTTGTATACAGAAAAGCAGGTCTAAAAAGTACAGTTATTTTCGCAGATAGACTGATGTATATGGGCTATGAATTTTCTACTAAATCAGGTTCTTCCATCGGAATAGATGACTTTGTTATTCCTGATGACAAACAAAAAATAGTTAGTGAGGCTGAACAGGAAGTAAAAGATATCGAGTCACAGTTTGCTTCGGGACTTGTCACAAAGGGCGAAAAATATAATAAAGCAATTGACATATGGACAAGAGCAAATGAAATGATTGCTAAGTCAATGATGGACAATATTTCTCAAGAGGAAGTTGAAGATTCAGAGGGCAAGACAATTCTTTCTGATTCATTTAACTCAGTCTTTATGTATGCAGATTCTGGATCTAGAGGATCACCAGCTCAAATAAGACAATTAGCTGGCATGAGGGGTTTACTCGCTAAACCGGATGGATCGATAATCGAGACTCCTGTGACTTCTAATTTCAGAGAAGGTCTAACCGCTCAAGAGTATTTTATTTCAACCCATGGTGCTAGAAAAGGTCTCGCTGATACGGCTCTTAAAACAGCCAACTCTGGATACTTAACCAGACGTTTAGTTGATGTAGCTCAAGATATGGTTGTGAGTGAAGAAGATTGTGGAACTGAGAATGGTATCTTAATGAGACCAATAATCGACGGAGGTCAAGTTCTTGTACCTCTTGGAGATAGAGTACTAGGAAGAACTGTTGCCATAGATGTCATGTCACAAGATGGAAAAGATGTTCTTCTAAAGAAAGGAACTTTGATAAATGAAGATATCGTCGACAGTTTAGATGAAAAAAATATCTATGAAATTAAGGTAAGGTCTGCAATTCATTGTGAAACAATTCATGGTATTTGTGCGAAATGTTATGGACGAGATCTCGGAAGAGGTCACAAAGTCGATATTGGTGAGTCAGTTGGAATAGTTGCAGCGCAGTCAATTGGAGAGCCAGGTACTCAGCTTACTATGAGAACATTTCATATAGGAGGAGCTGCCTCTGGAACTTCAGCTGAAGACAATATTGAAACTAATTTTGCAGGAAGAGTTTCTTACAGCACCAGGACCGTTAAGAAGAAGGATGGTACTTTCATTACTCTAGCTCAGTCTTCGCAAATAAATGTTATTGATGACAAAGGTATGGTAGTGGAAAGTCATAAAGTCCCATACGGAACAGTTCTAAATTACTCTTCTGACAGTAAAGTCGAGGCTGGCGATGTATTAGCTAAATGGGATCCGCTTACAAGACCTGTTGTTGCAGAAGTTGCTGGTAAGGCAAAATTTGTTGATATTGAAGATGGTATAACTGCAAGAGTTAAACAAGATGATATAACTGGACTGAGTAATATCGAAATCATAGATGTTACGGAAAGACCAAAAGGAGATGCTCAGGATAAACGTCCTGCAATTCACATAGTTGACGGTAGAGGCAAAGAAAAGACTCTTCCTGATTCTGAAGCTCCCGCTATATATACTTTACCTGGAAATGCATTTTTACAACTTACAGATGGTCAAGAAATTGAAGTCGGTGGAGTAATAGCAAGAATATCTCAGGCATCTACCAAAACAAAGGATATTACAGGCGGTCTTCCTAGAGTGGCAGATCTATTCGAAGCTAGAAAGCCTAAAGAACAAGCAATTTTAGCTCAAAAGTCCGGAATCGTATCATGGGGTAAGCCTACTAAGGGCAAGGAGAGACTAATCATTACTGACGAAGATGGAGATGAAAATGCTACTCTCATACCTAAAACAAGGCATATAAATGTCTTTGAAGGTGAAAGAGTTGAAAAGGGAGATATAGTTTCTGATGGTGCAATGAGCCCGCATGATATTCTGGCCCTTAGAGGTCTAGAGGAGCTCACAGAATACATTGTCGATGGTATTCAAGAAGTTTATAGACTTCAAGGCGTCAGTATCAACGATAAGCACATTGAGGTGATACTAAATCAAATGCTTAGAAAAGTTGTAATAACAGATCCTGGTGATTCTGAATTGATCCTGGGGGAGCAAGCAGAATTTTCTAAAGTGAGGGAAATTAACTTATCTTTGAAAGAGGCAAAAAAAGCTGAAATAAAATTTGAGAGAATTCTTCTTGGAATTACAAAAGCTTCACTTGCTACTGAATCATTTATTTCGGCAGCATCTTTCCAAGAGACTACAAGAGTGCTTACAGAAGCAGCTACTACCGGAAGAGTAGATCATTTGAGAGGTCTAAAAGAGAACGTAGTTGTAGGAAGATTAATTCCTGCTGGTTCGGGTCTAGCGAAATTGAATTCTCAAGTGGAAAATGTTGAAGAAGAATTTGAGATCGATCTTGAGAAAGCGCTTAGCGATGCTCTTAAAGAGGCTGAGTAATTCGTTGACGTGGAACATGCCTCTCTTTACAATTCGCGACCTTTATAAAAATAATTATGGCAACAGTTAATCAATTAGTTAGAAAACCCCGTAAGAGAAAAGTCTCTAAAACAGATGTACCTGCTTTGAAAGGTTCTCCTCAAAGAAGAGGGGTCTGCACTAGGGTTTACACAACAACCCCTAAAAAACCTAATTCTGCTTTAAGAAAAGTTTGTAAGGTAAGGTTAACTTCGGGTTTTGAAGTAATATCCTACATAGGCGGAGAAGGACACAACCTTCAAGAACACTCTGTTGTGCTTATTAGAGGAGGGAGAGTTAAAGATCTTCCAGGAGTTCGATACCATACAGTTAGAGGGACTTTAGATACTGCTGGTGTGGATGATAGAAAACAACGCCGTTCTAAGTATGGTGCAAAGAAACCTAAGTAGATATGTCTAGAAGAAAAGCAGCACCCAAAAGAAAAATTTTACCTGATCCTAAGTTTGGTAATTTGAAAGTTGCCAAATTCATGAATCAAATCATGACAGATGGAAAAAAGTCTGTTGCTGAAAAAATTATCTATGGAGCATTTGATGAGATATCCAAGAAATCAGATAAAGAGCCTATTGAGGTATTTGAAAAGGCTCTAGAGGAAGTCGGTCCTATGGTCGAGGTTAAAGCAAGAAGAGTAGGCGGCGCTACATATCAAATACCTATGGAAGTAAGACCTGCACGAAGAAGTGCACTAGCTATGCGATGGATAGCAACTTACGCCAGGTCAAGGTCTGAAAAAAATATGACTTTAAGATTAGCCAATGAACTACTTGATGCCTGCGAGGGTCGTGGTGAGGCAGTGAAAAAGAAAGAAGATACCCACAGAATGGCTGAAGCAAACAGAGCATTCTCACACTTTAGATTTTAATTACAACTTAAGAAAATTATGGCCAGAACTACACCGTTAGAACTGTATAGAAATATTGGTATATGTGCTCATGTTGATGCAGGTAAAACTACTACAACTGAAAGAGTTCTTTTTTATACAGGCATATCTCATAAAATAGGCGAAGTTCATGATGGAGCTGCTGTGATGGATTGGATGGAACAAGAGCAAGAGAGAGGAATTACTATTACCTCTGCCGCTACAACTTGCTTTTGGGAAGGTACGGCGAAACAGTTCAAGCAACACAGGTTAAATATAATTGATACTCCTGGTCACGTTGACTTCACTATTGAAGTTGAACGATCGTTAAGAGTTTTGGATGGAGCTGTCGTAGTTTTCTGTGGTAGTTCTGGAGTTGAGCCACAATCAGAAACTGTGTGGAGACAGGCTAATAGATATGAGGTTCCCAGAATAGCCTTTATTAACAAGATGGACCGCGCAGGTGCTGATTTCCTTAAAGTTATAGATCAAATGAAGAAACGTTTAGGAGCAAATGCTATACCTATTCAACTTGCAATTGGAGCTGAAGACGAATTCAAGGGTGTCGTTGATCTTGTAAAGATGAAAGCCATCTACTGGAATGGTGATGACATGGGGACAACTTTCACAGAAGAAGATATACCAGAAGATCTAGTTTCTATCTCAGAAGAGTGGAGAGAAACAATGATTGAATCGGCTGCTGAAGCGAATGAAGAGCTTATGGACAAGTATCTTGAGGAAGGAGAACTATCTCAAGATGATATAAAGGAGGGACTAAGGATCCGAACATTAGCTAATGAAATTGTCCCTTGTCTTTGTGGCTCTGCATTTAAGAATAAGGGAGTTCAAACAATGCTCGATGCTGTTGTTGATTTCCTTCCTGCCCCTAACGAAGTCAAGGCGGTTTCTGGAACTTTAGAAAGCGAAGAAGAAGGAAGTAGAGAGGCAGACGATGAAGCTCCGTTTGCAGGTATTGCATTTAAGATTGCTACTGATCCTTTCGTGGGGTCTTTAACCTTTGTTAGGGTTTACTCTGGAGTTCTCAATACAGGAGATTCAGTCTTTTTACCTATTAAAGGCAAGAAAGAGAGAATTGGTCGAATGCTACAAATGCACTCTAATAAAAGAGACGAGATATCTGAAGCTAGGGCGGGGGATATATGTGCTGTAATTGGTTTAAAAGAAGCAATAACTGGTGAAACTCTTTGCGATGAAAAAAATAAAATAACCTTAGAGTCCATGAACTTTCCTGAGCCGGTAATTTCTGTTGCTGTTGAGCCAAAGACTAAGGAAGATCAGGAAAAAATGGGAATAGCTCTAGGCAGGTTAGCTCAGGAAGATCCTTCCTTTAGGCTAAGGACAGACGAAGAGTCAGGTCAAACAATAATATCCGGAATGGGAGAACTTCATCTGGATGTTTTGGTTGATCGTATGAGAAGAGAATTCAATGTAGAGGCAAATATGGGTAAACCTCAGGTTGCCTATCGCGAAACAATCAAAAAGCAAGTTGAGCAAGAGTCGAAGTTTGTCAGGCAGTCTGGTGGTAGAGGTCAATATGGACATGTATATCTCAGGATAGAACCTTTAATACCCGATGAAGATTCAGATGAAAATTATGAATTTGTGAATGAAATAGTTGGTGGAGCAATACCTAGGGAATTCATTCCGGCTGTTGATAAAGGTTGCAAGGAACAGATGGAAGCTGGAGTTATAGCAGGATACCCACTTGTAAATGTAAAAATATCTCTATATGACGGTTCTTTTCATGATGTAGATTCAAGTGAAGTCGCATTTAAAGTTGCAGGTTCTATGGCTTTGAAGGAAGGAGCTCAAAAGGCTGATCCCGTTATTCTAGAACCCATTATGAGTATCGAAGTTGTAACTCCAGAAGAATATATGGGCGATATTGTTGGGGATTTAAGCCGAAGAAGAGGAGTAATTCATGGAATGGAAGATGGACCTTCCGGAAAGATCGTTTCTGGTGATGTTCCTCTTGCGGAAATGTTTGGTTATGCAACAGACATAAGGTCCGCCTCTCAAGGAAGAGCAACGTTTACCATGGAGCCTTTAAAGTACTCTGAAGTGCCCTCAAATGTAGCAGAGGCAATAATTAACAAAAACGACTAGTCAAATAACCCAAAAACGAGAAAACCCTTTTCAATAAAGGTTTTTTGCACATTTTTGTTGACACAAGAGGGCCACAAAACTAGAATTCACGCTCGTTTTGTTGGAGGGGCTTTAAACCTGGAAAATTCTGGGATTAAGGCGAATTTATTTAATAAACCAACCTACACTGTAGGGGGGATTTTTTACGCTCTGTATATTAGAGTTTGGAAAGAAAAGTATGCAAAATCAAAGCATTAGAATTAGGCTAAAAGCTTTTGATCATAAGCTAATTGACCGTTCTGCTAAAGAGATAGTTGAAACGGTCAAACGCACTGGAGCAAAGGTTAAAGGTCCTATACCGATGCCGGTTAAGAAACATAAGACTACCATCCTAATATCCCCGCACAAAGACAAAGACGCCAGAGACCAGTACGAAATCAGAACACACAAAAGAACTCTAGATATCCTAGAACCTTCAGAAAAAACATTAGATGCTTTAACAAAATTAGAGCTATCTGCTGGAGTTGTTGTACAAATTAGTCTAGACGAGAACAAGTAAAATGAGTATTGGATTAGTAGGCAAAAAACAAGGCATGACAAGGCTATTTACACCTGAAGGTGATGCTTTTGCTGTGAGTGTAGTAAGTGTCAATCCAAATATCATTACCCAAATAAAATCTGAAGAAATTGATGGTTATTCCTCTATTCAAGTCACAACAGGCCAAAAGAAAGACAAGCATGTCTCTAAACCTCTATCGGGTCATTACAAAAAGGGGGCGGTAAATCCCGGGGACGGACTTTGGGAATTTAAAGTAAATGTTAAAGATCTTGAGGATTTGAAAATTGGAAGTCAGCTGAATATTGATATGTTCGAAGAAGGTCAAAAGATAGATGTTCAGGGCAAGTCTAAAGGTAAAGGTTTTGCTGGAACCGTCAAAAGATGGAATTTCAAAATGCAAGATGCTACTCATGGAAATTCAATTTCACATAGGGCACCTGGTTCAATAGGACAATGCCAAACCCCAGGCAAAGTATGGAAAGGAAAGAAAATGTCAGGCCACATGGGAGATGCGAAAAAGACTATACAAAATTTGAAAATTGCCTCTATAGATGTGGAGAACAATTTGTTACTCATCAAAGGAGCTATACCGGGTCCCACAGGTTCAAATGTAATCCTCAAACCTGCAGTTAAATAATATGGAACTAGAAGTACTAAACCAGAATGGTTCCGGAGACTCTAAAGTTTCTCTGGCTGACAGTGTATTTAATCAAGAATTTAATCAGGATCTTGTTCATCAACTAGTAACTACTTATATCCATAACAGTCACCAAAGAACAAAAGGACAAAAGAATAGATCGGCAGTTAGAGGAGGAGGTAAAAAGCCCTGGAAGCAAAAGGGAACTGGAAGGGCAAGAGCTGGAACAATAAGATCTCCAATTTGGAGAGGCGGTGGAATGACATTTGCTCACACCTATAGCGACATCAAACCTAAAAAGATAAACAAAAAAATGTATAGGTCTGCAATGAGATCAATTTGGTCTAAGCTTGCCGAAGAGAATAGGCTTGTGGCGGTTAATGACCTAAGAATAGACGAGCCAGTAAAATCCTCTCAAGTTAAGACTATACTTGCAGATTTAGGTTTGAACACTGCTCTAATTGTTCTATCCAGAAGTAATGATAATCTGAATAAAGCTTCAAAAAATCTATCTCAATGCAAAGTTCAAACTATCAGTTCCATAGATCCATCAGCTCTGATTCAAGCTGAAAAGGTGATTGTAACATCAGCAACATTGGAAAAATTAACAGAGGTGCTTTCATAATGAAAACAGAACTCTACTCAATCATTAAGTCGCCTTACTTAACAGAAAAGGTTTCCTCTTTAATGGGTGAATCAAATCAATATGCTTTTAAAGTTGATATAAATGCAACCAAACTACAAGTAAAAAAGGCAGTGGAAGGTTATTTCTCCGTCAGCGTTGAAGATGTGAATATTATTAAAGTTAAAGGAAAAACCAAAAGGTCTAGATACAGAATTAGAAAGAAGTCTGACTGGAAAAAAGCTTATGTCAGATTAGCTGACGGACAATCTATAGAGGTTACTTCAGAATAATGGCTACTCAAATTAAAAAGTCCAAACCTACTTCTCCCGGAAGAAGATTTAGATCTTGGGTTTCAAGAGATGACTTACATAAAGGTGATCCTTATGCCCCTCTTTTAGAAAAGAAAAAACAAAAATCCGGCAGAAATAATCAAGGCAGAATAACTACAAGACACCGCGGGGGTGGGCATAAAAAACATTACAGAATTATTGATTTCAAGAGATTAAAAGATGGTATACCTGCCAAAGTAGAAACAATCGAATATGATCCCAATAGATCTGCAAACATTGCATTATTACTTTATGCAGACGGAGAAAGAACTTACATAATCTCTCCTGATGGCTTAAAAGTTGGTGACACACTACTATCCGGTAAAGATTCACCAATTTCTGCAGGAAATTGTATGTCACTCAAAGATATGCCTCTTGGTACTGTAGTTCATGGCATCGAGTTATTTCCTGGAAAAGGTGCGCAGATGGCGAGAAGTGCTGGCACATCTGCACAGATATTGGCTATAGAAGGAAGATATGTCACTTTAAGGCTCAGAAGCGGTGAAGTTAGAAGAGTTTTATCTGAATGCAGGGCTACTATAGGTAGTGTATCTAACTCCGAACATTCACTTCGTTCAGTAGGCAAAGCAGGCGCAAAAAGATGGTTAGGAATTCGTCCTACTGTCAGAGGTGTGGCTATGAACCCAGTTGATCATCCCCACGGTGGTGGAGAAGGTAAGACTTCGGGAGGCAGACATCCGGTTACTCCATGGGGTGTACCTACAAAGGGATTCAAAACACGCAAGAAAAATAAATCAAGCAATCGAATGATTGTAAGAAGAAGAAACTAGAATTATGCCAAGATCATTGAAAAAAGGACCGTTTGTTGATTTACATCTGCTTAAGAAAGTAGATCAAGCTGTGGCGACTAATGATAAAAAGCCCATCAAAACTTGGTCTCGTAGATCAATGATAACGCCAGACATGGTTGGGTTAAATATTGCTGTGCACAACGGCAGACAACATGTTCCTATCTTCATTCAAGAGGATATGGTTGGCCATAAACTTGGTGAATTTGTCTTAACAAGAACATTCAAAATGCACTCTGGAGATAGAAAGTAATAATGAACCAAGCATCAGCAAAACTAAGAAGTGCAAGAGTCTCTAGCCAAAAGGCAAGACTGGTTGCCAACCAAATTAGAGGAAAACATATTGAAGAAGCTCTTGGTATTCTTTCGTTTGCTCCTCAAAAGTCTGCTCACATAATCAAAAAAATACTTGAATCAGCAATAGCTAACGCAGAGCATAATCAAGGACTGGATATTGATTCATTGTTTGTTTCAACTATTGCTGTAGATGAGAGCTTTACCATGAAAAGGGTAAGAGCCAGAGCAAGAGGACGAGCTGATAGATTTTTTAAAAGAAGCTGCAATATAGCACTTACATTAGAGGAAAAAGTTAAATAATGGGACAGAAGGTACATCCAATAGGTTTTAGGTTAGGAATAACAACTAAGCATACCTCTAATTGGTATGCAGAGAAATCTCAATATACTCAAAATCTACTTAAAGATATTGAAGTAAGAGAGCATCTAACTAAAAAACTTTCTCATGCTTCCGTGAGTAGAATTGATATTGAGAGAACAGCTGATAATGCAAGAGTTCTCATTCACACTGCAAGGCCAGGAATAGTGATAGGAAAAAAAGGTGAAGATATAGATAAAATGAGAGAAGACATAACTAACAGGATGGGTATACCTGTAACTCTCAGTATTCAAGAAATTAGGAAACCAGATCTTGACGCTAAACTTTTGGCTGAAAGTGTTGCACAGCAACTTGAAAGACGAGTTATGTTCAGAAGAGCAATGAAAAGAGCAGTCCAAAATGCAATGAGACAAGGAGCACAGGGTGTCAAGATAAGAGTTGCAGGAAGACTTGGTGGCGCTGAAATAGCTAGGGCTGAGATACAGAAAGAAGGAAGAGTACCTCTACATACACTGAGAGCTGACGTAGATTATGGTTTAGCTGAAGCAAATACAACTTATGGTGTAATTGGTGTTAAAGCATGGGTTTTTAGAGGAGAGGTACTAGATAACCCTAATAAAGATTCTGACTAAAAGGCAATATTAATGTTTCAACCTAAAAGAACAAAATATAGAAAACAGCAAAAGGGTAGAAATACAGGGAATGCTCAGAGAGGTGCTACCCTTAGTTTCGGTACCTTTGGATTAAAAGCAACTGAAAGAGGACAGTTAACCTCTAGACAGATAGAGGCTGCCAGAAGAGCAATGACTCGTCATGTTAAGAGAGGTGCAAAAATTTGGATAAGAGTTTTTCCTGATAAGCCAATAACTAAAAAACCTCTAGAAGTTAGACAAGGTAAAGGCAAAGGAAATGTTGAGTACTGGGTATGTCCTATAAAACCAGGAAAAATTTTATATGAAATGGAAGGCGTAGATGAAGAGCTTGCTAAAGAAGCATTTGCATTAGCTTCTGCAAAAATGCCTATTTCAACCACTTTTATCAGGAGAGTCTAATGGCAAAGGAGAGCTTATTAGATAGATTAAGAAGTAAACCAGCTGATGTGCTTGATGAAGAAGGAAAGCTTAGAAAAGAATTATTAGAACTTAAAATTAAACATGCATCAGGACAACTCAAAGAAACTCATAAAATTAGAGAGATAAGAAGATCAATTGCTCAACTTAAGACTCTAAATAAAGAACAAGAAGCACAAGAAAATAATGACGGATAAAAGAACAAGAACAGAAACAGGCAGAGTGATAAGCTCCTCTCGAGACAAGAGCATAACTGTACTTGTTGAAAGAAAGGTCAGGCACCCTTTATATAAAAAGATTATGCGCAGATCTTCAAAGTTACAGGCACACGATCAAGATAATATCTGTAATACTGGCGACCTTGTCACTATTCAAGAATGTAGGCCTATATCCAAGACAAAATCTTGGAATTTATTGAAAGTAGAAGAGAAATCACAAGAGATATAATTTAAAAATGATACAAGAGCAAAGCTATTTAGAAGTCGCAGATAACAGTGGTGCCAGGAAGCTCATGTGTATAAGAGTTCTTGGTGGATCAAAGAAGAAATTTGCTAAGGTCGGCGATGTTATAAAAGTTACTATCAAAGAAGCAATACCTACTGGAAGAGTGAAAAAGGGCGAAGTTGTAGATGCCGTAATCGTAAGAACTAAAAATAAACTTCGTAGGTCAGATGGATCCGCAATTAGGTTTGATGATAATGCAGCGGTATTAATTAATCCTCAAAAACAACCAATAGGAACGAGGGTCTTTGGACCTGTATCAAGGGAACTACGAAGTGAAGAATTCATGAGAATAGTTTCATTAGCTCCTGAGGTTTTATAGTTATGAATAAGATAAAGACAGGTGATCAAGTTATTGTCATAGCTGGCAAGGACAAAGGTAAGCAGGGCTCAGTAACAAAGATACTCACTAACGGAAGATGCTTTGTTTCTGGTGTCCAAATGGTTAAAAGACATACTAAGCCAAATCCCAATGCAGGCATTGCCGGTGGTGTTATCGAAAAGGAATCCTCAATAGATATGTCTAATATATCTATTTTCAATCCGTCAACAAAAAAAGCTGACAAGGTACTTATCCAATCTCAAGAAGATGGTTCAAAAAAAAGAGTTTATAAATCTTCAGGTAAGGAGATATAACTATGATGCCATTAAAAGAACATTATAAAACCAATGTGGTTTCTGAACTCAAAGGTAAATTAGGGCTTGAATCAATAATGGCTGTACCAAAAGTTACAAAAGTAACGCTCAATATGGGTGTCGGTGAGGCTATGAATGACAAAAAACTTTTGGAACGGGCAGTTGAAGACATGACCCTAATCGCTGGTCAGAAACCATTAGTAACGAAAGCTAGAAAATCTGTAGCTAATTTCAAAATTAGAGATGGGATGCCTATCGGTTGCAAGGTCACTTTAAGGGGTGACAGAATGTATGAATTTTTGGACAGGCTGATTGGAATCGCAATTCCTAGAGAAAGAGATTTCAGAGGTCTAGAAACAAAATCTTTCGATGGAAGAGGAAATTATTCTATGGGAATCAAAGAACATATTATTTTCCCGGAGATAGATTATGACAAGGTAGACAAAATTAGAGGAATGGATATATGCATATCCACTTCAGCAATAGATGATGAGTCTGGTGAGGCTCTTCTTAGAGCAATGAAGTTCCCCTTTAAAAGTTAAAGGATAAGTTATGGCTAAAGCATCAATGAAAGCAAGAGAAGAAAGAAGAAGAAAAACAGTTCTTAGGTATGCTGCAAAAAGAGCAGAGTTGAAAGAAATTATTCGTAGCCCAAAGTTCTCTCAAGAAGAGAAAGATGTAGCGCAGATAAAACTCCAAAAACTGCCTAGGGACGCAAGCCCTGTAAGAATGCAAAGAAGATGCGCTATTACAGGGAGACCACATGCTGTGTATAGAAAGTTTGGCCTTGCACGTAATAAATTAAGAGAACTGGCTATGAAAGGAGATATTCCAGGATTAGTTAAATCAAGTTGGTAAAAAGAGTATGAGTATACAAGATCCAATCGCAAACCTATTCTCAAGCATAAATAATGCACAAGCTAGGAATAAAGAGTTTGTGAAAGTCCCATCCTCTTCTAAGAAGATTGCACTTTTATCAATGCTTAAACAAGAAGGATATATCCATTCTTATTCTACTTCTGAAGGTTCTAAACCAGAAATAGAGATTAAGCTTAAATACTTTGAAGGCGCTCCTGTCATAAAGCAGCTGAAGAGGATAAGTAAACCGGGATTAAGACAATATTCCAATTATAAAGATCTACCTGAGATAAATGGCGGTCTCGGAATAGCAATTGTTTCAACAAATAAAGGACTAATGACCGATCAACAAGCTCGAGAAGAAAAGGTTGGTGGGGAATTAATTTGTTCAGTTTTTTAAAAAATATAAAATTATGGCCAGAACATCCTTAAAAGCTCTAGAAATACCTGAAGGAGTTACTCTTGAAAATAATCAAGGTGTAATTACTTTTACAGGAAAATTAGGAAATTTATCTTTAGAAATTCATGAAGATGTGGATATCAATAAAGATGAAGGCAGTATTAGTTTTAGTCCTAATAAGGAGACAAAAGAATCTCTTGCTATTACTGGAACGATGAGGGCCTTAACTGCTAACTGTATGGAAGGAGTGGATACAGGGTTTGAAAAAAAATTAGAAATAAATGGAGTAGGTTACAGAGCGGCTCTTGAAGGCAATTCTATAAATTTGAGCTTAGGTTTCTCTCATCCAATAAAACATGACTTGCCGGAAGGAGTGACAGCAGAACTCCCAAGTAATACAGAAATTATTCTCAAATCTATGGATAAACAACTTGTTGGACAGGTTGCTGCAGAGATTAGAGATTATAGACCACCAGAACCATACAAAGGTAAAGGTGTTAAGTATTCCGAAGAAAGAATAATAAGAAAAGAATCTAAGAAAGCATAATAAAAGATGGCTATAAAGAATTTAAAAAGGCTCAAAAGAGCTAAAAAGAGC
Organism: uncultured SAR86 cluster bacterium; assembly: GCA_902618945.1. Taxonomy (GTDB): domain Bacteria; phylum Pseudomonadota; class Gammaproteobacteria; order Magnimaribacterales; family Magnimaribacteraceae; genus Magnimaribacter. The sequence continues at coordinate 2,666 of CACNCK010000008.1, read as the reverse complement.
AGATCTAAAATTGAACTCTCTGAAAATAATAGGCTAACTATTTTTAGATCTAATTCGCATATTTATGCTCAAATCTTTAATTTTGACGGATCACAGGTAATTGTCAGCGCTTCTACAACTGAAGCTTCTTTGAAAGCCGGAAACAATGGGAACATAGAAGCTGCCACTAAAGTAGGTAAATTAATTGCAGAAAGGGCATTAGAAAAAGGTGTTAACAAAGTAGCTTTTGATAGATCAGGTTATAAATATCATGGTCGTGTTAAAGCTCTAGCTGAATCGGCTCGCGAAGCTGGTCTCTCATTTTAGGAAAGAATATGGAAAATACTGCCGTAACAGAAAATCTTGGCTCAGAAGTTTTAGAAGAAAAATTAGTCCAAGTAAATAGAGTGGCTAAGGTTGTCAAAGGAGGCCGAATTTTTGGATTTACTGCAGTAACGGTTGTTGGTGATGGAAATGGAAAAATAGGTTTTGGGAGAGGCAAGGCAAGAGAAGTACCTATAGCTATTCAGAAAGCCTTAGACCACGCTAGAAGAAATATGGTCAGTATTGAGTTGAAAGGTGACACTATCCAGTATCCAATAAAAACTAAATTTGGTGCTTCCGTAGTTTATATGAAGCCTGCTGCCCCTGGGACAGGAATTATAGCTGGTGGTGCAATGAGAGCTGTTCTTGAATTAGCAGGTGTAAAAGATGTCTTGGCAAAGTGTTATGGCTCTACTACTCCCGTTAATGTTGTAAGAGCAACGCTTAAGGCTTTAAGGGAGATGGAATCTCCTGCAAGAGTTGCAAAAAGATTAGGTAGAGGTTAAAAATGGCTGATAAAGATATAACAGTTAAACTTAAAAAAAGCCTTATAGGGTCTAAAGATTATCAGAAACAATCTGTTAGGGGGTTAGGTTTGTCTAAGTTAGGGCAAGTTGTGTCTGTCCAAGATACTCCTGAAAACAGAGGAATGATCAATAAAGCTATTCATTTACTAGAAGTTAATTAAAGGTAGAGAAATGAAACTCAATGAATTAAAACCCAATCCGAAAAGAGTAAAGGATAGAAAACGTATTGGTAGAGGTCTCGGAAGTGGCTTTGGTAAAACAAGTGGCAAGGGTCACAAGGGACTCAAATCTCGTTCAGGTGGAAGAGTAAGAATTGGCTTTGAAGGTGGTCAAATGCCGCTTCAAAAAAGGGTCCCTAAGTTTGGTTTTACATCTAGAAAGAATAGAAATACCGAGCAACTTCGTTTAAGTACTTTAGTTTCTTCTGGCATATTGGAAGTAAGTATAGAAACCTTAATCGAGGCAGACTTAATAAGAAATTCAACCAAAAAAGTAAAAGTATTTTTGGACACCGATTCGTCTACAAAGATGAATCTTAAGGGTATACATACTACAGCTTCAGTTAAGAAATTAATTGAAGAAGCAGGAGGCTCTGTAGAGGTTTAATATGTCAGTCAATCCTTCAGCAATAGGACAAAATAAAGGTCTTTCCGAGTTGTGGAAAAGACTTCGTTTTGTTTTTATGGCTGTAATCATTTATAGAATTGGGACTCATATTCCTATCCCAGGTATAGATCCTGATAAGTTAGCTAACATTTTCCAGCAAAATCAAGGAACTCTATTAGATCTATTCAATATGTTCTCAGGAGGTGCTTTAGAAAGAATGAGCATCATGGCATTAAATATAATGCCTTACATTACTGCTTCAATAATCATGAGTTTACTTGAAGGTACTACACCTTCATTGAAAAAAAGATTCAGAGAAGAAGGTGAAGAGGGAAGAAGATTAAGAACATCCTATGTCAGATATGGAACTGTTTTCTTGGCATTAATACAAGCAAGCGGCTTGGCACTAGGTTTACAGAATCAAGGGCTGGCATTGGAGCCAGGCTTAATGTTCCAAATCATAGCAGTAACATCTTTAGTTTCAGGGACTGTCTTTTTAATGTGGCTTGGTGAACTAGTAACTGAAAAAGGAATAGGTAATGGAATTTCTATCATAATTTTTTCAAGTATTGTTGCAGGTCTTCCAAGAGCTGTAGGGCAAGCATTTGAAGGTGCAAGGCAAGGCGATATAAATTTAATTATGCTTCTTTCAATTGCTTTAGTGGCTATTGCTGCTATTGCTTTTATTGTCTGGATAGAAAGAGGACAAAGAAGAATTACTGTCAATTATGCCAAACGACAGCAAGGAAGAAAAATGGTCCAAGGGCAAGCATCTTATTTGCCCATGAAAATTAATCAAGCAGGAGTTATACCCGCTATTTTTGCAAGCAGTTTGCTACTCTTCCCTGCATCTGCATCTACTTGGTTTGGTCAAGGGGAAGGGTTTGAGTGGTTGCAAGAAATTGCACTGGCTTTAGGCCCCGGACAACCTTTGTATGTTATTCTATTTTCGGTTTTGATAGCTTTCTTTTGTTTTTTCTACACTGCTCTCCAGTTTGATCCAAAAGAAATTTCAGAGAACTTAAGGCGCTCAGGAGCTTATATGCCTGGAATAAGACCAGGAGATCAAACAGCCGATTATATTGATGGTGTTATGACTCGACTTACTGTCTGGGGTTCGGGCTACTTAATTTTGGTATGTCTTATGCCTCAGTTCTTAATAGTTTCTGCAAATGTACCTTTTTATTTAGGAGGTACATCGCTACTAATTGCTGTAGTCGTTGTAATGGA
>CACNCK010000007.1 GCA_902618945.1 uncultured SAR86 cluster bacterium | reverse complement strand
CATCAAGTAATTGCTGCCACCATTCTGGACGTGCATCTTGTTGTTCTACTGTTATTGATATTGGTCTTCCAGATTCTTTTGACATTGCTTTGAAGATATCAAACTCAGAGTCAAAATCATAAAAATCTGATATCCCTTGCAAGACACCCTGATTTATTTCACCTAAAGATTTGGCTATTTCTACTAATTCATTTTTGTGAGCAGTAATGCTTGGAGTCAAATTACCATTAACATCATTATGTTTCTCAGTCCTAGAGGTGCTAAATCCAAAAGCGCCCGCCTTTATTGCCTCCTGCACAATTTCTTTCATTCTATCGATTTCTTCTTGCGACGCTTCCTCGTGATTAATACCTCTCTCTCCCATGACATAAGCCCTCACAGCTCCATGAGGAATTTGTGTACCAACATCTATTGCGAGTGGCTTCTTTTCGAGTGCATCTAGATATTCAGGAAAACTTTCCCATTCCCAATCTATACCTTCATGTAAAGCAGTTCCAGGAATATCTTCTACACCTTCCATAAGACCTATCAACCAATCTCTTTGATCCGGTTTACATGGAGAAAACCCAACACCACAATTTCCCATTACTACCGTTGTAACTCCGTGATAAGTCGAAGGCCTTAAATATGGATCCCAAGTTACCTGACCGTCATAGTGAGTATGAATATCAACGAAGCCAGGAGTAACAATTTTCCCTTCAGCATCGATGACCTTTTTAGCTTCACCTTTGATATCACCAATTTCAACAATTTTTTCATTTGATATGGCTAAATCTGCTTGATAGGGCTTGCTTCCCTTTCCATCATAAATTGAACCATTTTTTATTATTAGATCGAACATATTAAAAACCTAAAACATTTAAATGATCTATGCGATATAGATAATCGTATTAATTTTTACCATAATAGTAAAAATATATAAAAACTTCATGAAAAAACACTTATTTAATCTATTTATTTTTCTTCTTCTGTCCTCTCAGGTCTTAATTGCTGAGGAAGAGAAATCAACAAAGGAAAATGAAGATGTTGTTTCTGAAGAAGAAAAAAAGGTCTATATAGAAGAATTAGTAGAGGACTTTGACGAAATTCCGGGTTTTTTTACAACATTCAGAGATCCAAAGACAAATCAAGTTTTCTTAAAAATTACTAATAATCAATTAAAAAGTGAGTTTATTTATTTTGCACATGCTTTGAATGGAGTTGCGAGCGTGGGAAAAGTTAAGGGTTCATATTTAGATGAAGGTGTTTTTAAAATTGAAAAAGACTATAACAATCTCAGATTTTCTAGAGTTTTAACAAATTATTTTTTTGATGAAACCAGTCCTCTCGCAAAATCGGAAGGAGCAAACGTATCGGATTCAACTTTCAAAGTATTTGAAATCATGGGAATGAATGAAGCTGAAGACGAATATTTAATAGATATAACAAGTATGCTTTTGTCTGAGGCATTAACACCCATAATGCCTATCTACTCTCCAGATGGTCCCCCGTCAGGATTTAGTTGGGGTCAAGTAAGCCCATCTAAATCAAGAATCAAAGGAGTCTTCAACTACGAGAAAAATACAGATTTTGAAGTTGAGTATGTCATAGAAAGTGCACCTTCTTATGGATACGAAGCTGAAGATGTTGCGGATCCAAGGAATGTTAACGTAAATATTAGATATAGCTTTATTGAGATGCCAAAAAATGATTTTGAACCTCGTGTAGCAAATCAATCAATAGGATATTTTTCAGAAAGAATAACTGACCTTACGTCCACAGATATAACACCTTATAAAGATCTTATCGGGAAATGGAATCTTAAGAAAAAGAATCCTGATGAAGAGCTTTCAGAACCAATCAAACCCATTACTTTCTGGATAGAAAATACAACCCCTTATGAATTGAGAGACTATATCAAAGAAGGAGTTCTAGCATGGAATATTGCCTTCGAAGCTGCAGGTTTTATAAATGCCATAGAGGTCAAAATTCAACCAGATGATGCAGAATGGGATGCAGGAGACATTAGATATAATGTACTCAGATGGACATCGTCCCCAGATCCGGTTTTTGGTGGATATGGACCGAGCTTCACAAATCCCAGAACAGGAGAAATAATTGGAGCAGATATAATGCTCGAATGGGTTTACTTAACAAATAGAGTAAATTATGACGGTATATTTAATGAACATTCGAGTCATGACAACTGTTCATCTTCCAGCTACATTCAGGATGGAATGATTCTAGCTCAAGCTATTGAATTAAATGACCCCAAAATAATTGAGCAAGCAATAATCAGATTAACGCTTCATGAAGTTGGACATACTCTTGGTCTGAATCATAATTTTAAAGGGAGTTACTTACATAATATTGAAGATGTACATAATCCAGAAATAACCAGTAAAATTGGAGTGACCGCCTCGGTAATGGAATATCCGGCTATAAACCTTGCTCCTTTAGGAGTTAAACAAGGAGATTATTACGACACAATACCTGGGCCCTATGACATATGGGCTATAAGATATGGATATACACCCGATTTAACTGAATCTGATTTAGAAGATATTATTTCTGAGCAACATAAACCCGAGCATATGTTTGCAAATGATTCAGAAGATATGAGATCCCCAGGTAGAGGAATTGATCCACGCGCTATGATCAATGATCTTACAAATGATCCAATGACTTATGCAGAACAAAGAATTGAATTAGTGAATGATACTCAGGCTAAGTTGGTTCAAAAATTATCAGGCTCAATTGAGACCTTTGAGGAATTTAGATTAGCTCATGCAATCTTTATGAGAGAGTATTCAAGAGCATTAGAGGTCATCTCAAGACACATTGGTGGGGTTTACATAGAAAGATATGATCCTAAAAATATCAATGAAAATAAACCATACACCCCTGCTCCGTCTAATGAACAAAGAAGAGCTATGAAGCTTCTAAGTGAGCATGCATTTTCACCAGAAGCATTTCCAATAAATTCTGATTTACTTCAATTGGTACAAGTTGAGAGAAGGATGTTTGATCTCTCTGGAGAACACGAAGATCCTCAGATGCACAAAATTATTCTTGGTATTCAGAATAGAGTGTTAGATCATATTTTAAGTCCATGGACACTCTACAGGATTTCAGATACCGAACTTTATGGCAATGATTACTCTGTTAATGAGGTGTTAAATGATATGACAAAGGCTATCTTCGTTGGAGATACAAATAATAAGGTATCTTCTGTGAGACGTAATCTTCAAACTTCATACGTAAGGCGACTAATAAACTTATTAGCTCAAGATTATTATGACGAATTGGCTACGGCTGCTGCTTATGACTCCTTAAGGCAGATTCAGAAACTTGCCAGGAAAACTTCTACCGATATTCCTACTAGATCACATAGAAAACTTATTTCATGGATTATAGAATCCGGTCTTGATCGAGCCAATTAAGAGACTTCTTTTAAAAATTTAATTATTAGCTCGTTAACCTCATTTGGTATCTCTTGTTGAGTCCAATGACCAATACCTTCAAACTCTTCTGCAAATTTAAGTTCTTTATAATTTGGTGAGATTCTTTCTATTAGAGTCTGGTCTGAAGGAATAAAAAAGTTTACGGGATCTAAGCTTCCAGTAATAAAAAATGCTGGCTGCTCAAGAACCTTATCTTCTAATTCTGTAAGTTCATGCCAATCAATATTTTGAGCTCTATATCTATTGAAAGGACCTCTTAATCCACTCATTTCAAATTGACTTACAAAATAATCAAGATCCTCAGGTGTAAACCAATCAGGAAAGTCTTCAAATCTCTCCATCCCATCAAGAAAACTGGAATGCTTATCTTTTTGAGGCATCAAACCACTTTGACCTTTTTCAAGATTATGTTTCATGCCCCGTCCATCACTATTCGTATAAGTCATGAAAAGTGATCTTTTTAAATCTGACTCAAATTCCTCCTCCGCAATACCCTCTTTCTGAAAGTAAAGTTGGTAGAAAAATTTGTCTTTGTATATCTCTCTCCAAAGATCTAAGGTTGGCATCGGACCTCTTCCAGTAAAAGGAACTGACATAGAACCGGTTGCAGTTATTCTATGTTCATTTAAAGCTGCTGTGTTTAGAGCAATTGGTCCACCCCAATCATGTCCAATTGTTATAGCTGTATCATAACCTAAAGCATCAACAATACCAATTACATCATCGGTCATATTCTTCATAGAATATGCTTCTATCTCGTGAGGTTTGTCTGACTCTCCATAACCACGAACGTCATAAGCAACTGCTTTGAAGCCAGCGGCAGCGACAGCAGGAAGCTGATGTCTATAACTATACCAGCTCTCAGGCCAGCCATGGCAAAATATAACTAAGGGACCATCCCCCATCATTGCTAGTCTTAATTTAATTCCATTGCTTTCTACATGTTTAAACTCTATGTCATTCATTTTTACCTCTAGATTTTATATTGACGATACTCTTTCAATTAACCAGTAAGTTCCAAGCCCACCTATAAAATAGCTTGCAAAAGCATGAACCTCAATCTTTATTTTATTCGATTTAAGAAAATATATAACTAATCCAAAGAAAGGAAGGATAGCTAATTGTCCCATCTCGATTCCTGCATTAAAAAATAATAGAGAAAGAAGGAGATTTTCATTATTTATTCCAATTTCTGTAAGAGCTCCCGCAAAACCTAGTCCATGTAATAATCCAAATCCAAAGGCTATCAACCAAGGGGTAGAATCATATTTGTGCTCATCGCCTACCTCCAAAGCTAAATATATAATTGTTAATGCTATAAAAGCCTCTGTTGAAGCTTGGGGTACGCTAACAACATCCAGCACAGATAAAGCCAAAGTGATGCTATGCGCTAGAGTGAAGGCAGTGATTGTTTTAACGAGATTTAAAGTTCCTGAAACAAGAAATAAAAGGCCAAAAACAAATAGCATATGGTCTATGCCACCGAGTAAATGCTCTACACCAAGCCAAAAATAATTGATTGGATAGATGCTTACTTCCTCTGGTACATCTAACTTGGAACTACTTATTGTTGCTAACCCTTCAAAAGTGGTCTCATCTAAAAATTTTACACTTACTAGTGCATCCGTAAGCCTTGTGAGACCCTTAAATGCTATTTCTTTACCTTTTAAAGATTCTTCGCAAGTAATTGCAATATTCGTGACTAAATATTTACCTTGGGCTTCTGGTAATTTTCTTTGCTCCTCCTTACAGTCTGTAAAGCTTACCTCTGCAGGAAGTCCACCTGTGTTAGTTGGAAACATCCATAAACCTGAATAAAATCCGTCTGATGTTTCCTCCAAAGACAATCTTGCAGGATTCATTTCATGAGTTTGTATAAATGCACCAAGAGATAGGCTGAAAAGAACAAAAATAAATTTATTTAGTTGTTTCATTTAAATCTGCCAAAATCTCGATTTGATATTTATTTCTCAATTCCTTCAAATAGTTCTTCACAGAATTATTTTGTTTTTCAAGGACTACATCATTAATAACAATATTTTTTATTTCCTCTAGATTTGGAGTGAAAGATTCTGCGATAGAGTTAATAAATACAAGGTGCGATCCATATTCAGACTTTAAAGGTCCTGACCATTCCTTGATGGTTAAATTTTGAATATCTTGCGAAAATGTTTTTCCAAAAGATCTTTCAATTTCTCTAATAGTTTTAGAAGAAAAGTTCTTTCCCAGTAAAAATGGTTCACCAAAATTAGCATCAGAAGAACCATTTTTTATTAGATTTAAAGCTTTAGAAGAATCATCCTCATCTGTCTTGCTCGAACTAAAATAAATATGAGAGAACGTTATTCTTTTTTCTACATAGTACTTATCTAAATTTCGATTATAAAAATCATTTACCTCGCTCTCTGTCGGCAGAGAGGTATCTCCCTCTTGTCTTAAGAAACCAATTTTCTGAGCCAATCTTCTTTTTATGATTATATCGTTCTTATCCAATCCCAACTTTATTGCTTCTCGATATAGTATCTCTTCATCAAGGAGTTGTTTGATAATGCCGTCTACTTCTGACATTGTAGGCTCTCTTCCCACTTGAGTGACCCAGGTGTTTATCAATGAGTTAACTTCTGATTCAAATATAGTTATTTTGTTATCGTCCTCATTATTAAAAAATAAATCCGCGATAAGAATCACTATTCCTAAAATAAAAAAAATAAGAAGTCTTTGTTTCATAATTAATAAAAATTACCATAAAATCATATATATACTTGAGAAAATTAAAGTATTTACCAAGTATCTATATTAGGCCTTTTCTTACCGGATTTTGATTTTGGGGGGAGTGACTTGAGGGCGCTAGATACCCAATTTCTAGTTTCTGCTGGATCAATAACATCATCAAGTTCAAAATGAGATGCCATATTTACGGCCCTACCTCTGTGATAGCTATCCGCTACCATCTTCTCATATGTTTCTATCCTTTTCTTAGGATCCTTAATGGCTTCTAATTCTTTTCTATATCCAAGCTTAACTGCACCTTCTAAACCCATGCCCCCAAATTCTCCTGTTGGCCAAGTAACCGTAAATAAAGGTATTTTAAAACTTCCTCCTGCCATAGCCTGCGCTCCTAAACCATAAGCTTTTCTAATGACAACTGACATAAGAGGAGTTTCAATATTAGCACCAACTACAAACATTCTTGCAGCATGTCTGATTAGAGCAGATTTTTCACTTTCAGGTCCAACCATAATTCCCGGGCAATCTATTAAGGATAATATCGGAATATCAAACGCATCACATAGTTGAATGAATCTTGATCCTTTATCAGCACCAGGAGAGTCAATAGCACCCGAGAGATGACCTGGATTATTTGCAATAACTCCAACAGGCTTACCTTCAATTCTTACGAAACTAGTTATTATTCCAGGTGCCCAGTCTTTTCTGATTTCGAGTACTGAATCTATGTCAGCAATTCCATCAATAATATCTCTCATATCATAATACCTAAGCCTGTTTTCTGGTACTGCAAACCTAAGTTTTCTTGCATCTGGTTCTTTCCATTTTTTTATTGGTCCTTGGAAATAGGAAAGATATTTTTTTGCTACTTCAACTGCTTCTTCTTCATCTTTAACAGCAATGTCAACAACACCATTTGGTACTTGAACGTCCATTGGCCCAACTTCATCTGGAGTAAATACTCCTAATCCTCCACCTTCAATCATGGCGGGTCCGCCGACGCCGATATTCGAATCTTCCGTAGCAATGATTACATCACAACAGCCCAACAGAACTGCATTTCCTGCAAAGCATCGTCCAGTTGTTATTCCAATAACTGGAACTAATCCAGACAATTGAGCAAAATAAGTAAATGCTAAACAGTCTAAACCTGCCACGCCAGAGGTGTCAGTATCTCCTGGCCTTCCCCCTCCTCCTTCTGCAAATAAAATAGTGGGTAATTCATTCTGTTCAGCTATTTCGAACATTCTGTCTTTCTTAGCATGATTCATTTTTCCTTGAGTGCCAGCTAAAACCATATAATCATATGACATAGCCATTACTCTAGAAGCATTTTCAGGAAATAAATCACCATTAACATGACCTAATCCACAAACCATTCCATCACCAGTGGTATTTTTAATTAAATCTTCCTCGCTTCTTCTGCGCCTTTGGGCAGCCATCACAACCGAGCCATACTCAAGAAAACTTCCTTCATCACAAAGATGTTCAATATTTTCCCTTGCTGTTCTATGGCCAGTGCCATACCTTTTTTTCACTGCTTCAGGACGATTAACATCATGACTAGCCTCTTTTCGATCTAAAGCCTCTCTGAGATCAGGTCTTATCCAATCTAAATCAATTTCTTCATCTTTGTTAGAAGTTTGTTTTTCGACTTCCTCAAGTCGAATTGTCATCAATGAATGACCTTCAAAAACTGTATCTAGACTTGAGACAGATATATCTTCCACAATACCGCTTACTTCAGAGATAATTTCATGCTCCATTTTCATGGCTTCCATAATTCCTAAAGTTTTACCTTCCCAAACGCTGTCTCCTATTTCAACATCAAACTTAACAATCATTCCTTGCATAGGAGCAGTAATACTTCGATAACCATCTCTTATTTCTTCTTGTTGAAGCTCTAGAATATTTTCTGATTGATCGACGAACATGCCACCAGATTTGCCATGATCAAGAACTGCCAAAGGATCTAGGTTCTCTATCTTTCCTTTTTTAGGTTTATCTTTGGCAATAATACTTCTACTTATGTCAGAGAGGTCAGAATGAGTCTTTACTGAAATTAAGGTCTCTAAATTGTTCTCAAAAAAGTTAGTATGAACTTTATTATTTTTAAAATCTTGGTTGATTAAAATATTTTTTAATAAGTCTAAATTAGTTGTAACTCCATCAATTTTGAATTCACAAAGAGATCTATAATTTCTTTTTATCGCCTGTTTGAAGTTATCTTCAGAAGAATAAGTAATTATTTTTGCAATTAATGAATCAAAAAGAGGACTAGTTTCGTACCCTACATATCCATAACTATCAACTCGCACTCCAGGACCAGATGGAAGGTCGAATTTTGTGAAAACGCCTCCACTTGGATTGGCATTACCTTTAGAATCAATAGTTTCCATATTCACTCGCGATTGAACTGCATATCCTTTAGGATCTGGAATATTTTTCTGCTCAAGTTTAATTTGCTTTAAAGTTTTACCTGAAGCTATTTGAATTTGAGCCTTAACTATATCAATAAATAATACTGACTCAGTTACTGTGTGCTCGACTTGTAACCTAGGATTGCATTCAATAAACCTGAAGTCATTTTTTTCTACATTGACTAAAAATTCTATAGTGGCCAAGCCCTCATATTTTAATTTCTTAGCTAGAGCCATAGATGCATCAATCATTTTATTTTTTAATTCAGGACCTAGGCTTGGACTAGGAGCTATTTCGATAAGCTTTTGATGGCGTCTTTGAATGGAGCATTCTCTTTCATGTAAATGACTCACTGCTCCTGTCCCATCCCCTATGATTTGGAATTCGATATGCCTATAATTTTTTAGATACTCTTCTAGATACAAGTCAGGGGAATCAAAAGCTGCCTTAGCCTCTGATGATGCTCTATCATAGGATTCTTTTAATTCTTCTAGCTTAGAGACAACTCTCATGCCTCTGCCTCCTCCACCTGAAATAGCCTTAATCAAAATAGATGAATTCTTATTTAATGACTTCATAAAGTTTTGAGCTTGTTTCAGAGAAGTTTTCTGATGTGTTCCTGATATCGTGGGAATATCTAAACTCAAAGCTAATTCTTTGGCAGTGGTCTTGTCACCGAATATTTTTAAAGTCTTTTCACTAGGGCCAATAAATTTGATCTTGGCTCTTTTAGCTGATGCAGCTAAAGCCGAGTTTTCACTGAGAAAGCCATATCCAGGATGGATGAAATCTGCCTTGGACTCTTTAGCTATTGATATGATTTGCTTGATATCGAGATAAGCTTGAGCCCCTTTTCCTTGAATCGGATAAGCTTCATCTACTTTTGAAAGATGCAAACAGTTGGCATCATCCTCTGAATAAATGCCAACAGTTTTAATGCCTAAATCACTACAAGTCCTAGCTATACGAATTGCAATCTCACCTCTATTGGCTATTAAGACTTTTTTCATGAACTTATTTCTAAAGTCTAGAAACTAGTTTTTACCATAGATCATATTTTTGCATTTCAGCTCTTCCGACGACCATGTGATGAACTTCATCAGGGCCATCGGCAAATCTCAAATGCCTTATATCGGTATAAAGTCCTGCAAGAGGTGTCCATTGAGATATACCAGCAGCACCATGCATCTGAATGGCTTGATCAATAATTTTACAAGCCTTCTCAGGTACCATGGCTTTTATAGCACTAACATATACTCTCGCCTCTTTATTTCCTAGAACATCCATAGCTTTAGCAGCTTGAAGAACAGCTAATCTCATAGCGTTTATTTCTATTCGCGCTCTAGAAATAATTTCTAAATTTCCTCCAAGTTTTGCTATAGGTTTTCCAAAAGCCTCTCTATTACCAGCTCTCTTCACCATTAACTCAAGTGCAACTTCAGCCTTACCTATAGTTCTCATACAGTGATGAATTCGACCTGGTCCAAGTCTTACTTGTGATATTTCAAATCCTCGACCTTCACCAAGAAGTATATTCTCTTTCGGTACTCTTACATTATCAAACTTTATGTGCATATGGCCATGGGGGGCATGATCATGACCAAAGACTTGCATACCTTCAAGTATGTGAACTCCAGGAGTGTCTTTTGGAACTAATATTTGAGATTGTTGCTTTGAAGGATGAGCATCAGGACTCGTTTTGACCATCACAATCATAATTTTGCACCTTGGGTCACCTGCACCAGAAATATAAAACTTTTCTCCATTAATTACCCACTCATCGCCGTCAAGAACAGCGCTAGTACTGATATTCTTTGCATCTGAAGAGGCTAAATTTGGTTCGGTCATCGCATATGCCGATCTAATTTCTCCATTCAGTAACGGTTCTAGCCATTGTTTCTTTTGTTCTTCGGTGCCAACTCTCTCAAGTACCTCCATATTTCCAGTATCTGGAGCGGAGCAATTCATGCTTTCTGATGCCAAGGGATACTTACCTATTTCAGTAGCTACGTACGTATAATCTAGGTTAGTTAATCCGTCGCCGATATTTCCATCTGGATCAGGTAAAAAGAAGTTCCATAAACCTAACTCTTTAGCTTTTTCTTTGGCGCCTTCCATAAGTTCAATTTGTCTGGGATGCCAGGACCACCTATCCTCCTTCTCATTTTGCAAAGCTGAGTATTCAGCCTGTATGGGCTTAACGTTTTCTTCGCAATGCTTTTTTACCAAATCCATAAGCGGTTGAGTTTTTTTGGACATGGATAGTTCAAAAAGTTCTGGGTCATTTTGTAACATGTTATTTCTCCTTTAATAACGAATAAATTAATATGAATACCAAATTGGAGAGGACCACGCCCGCTCCTGTATCGTTGGTTGTAAATCTTCTCTTGGTCTCGTACCATTTTTTACGGCATCCCAAGTAGACCATCTGCAGCTAGGGTTCTCTAATACTCTTACATAATAAAAAGACTTGACTGTAGAGTCAAAAGAATCGTCAGTCCAAACAGTTTTAATTTCATTGGCTCCCCTATCTGAGCTTATAGAGCAATCAGAAATATCCACTAAAGCATCATTATCTGGGCATCTTTTCGTAATAGGATCAGGGGTTAAACCATCTGAACATGCCACATCTATAACTTGTTCATGTGGACGTCCGGATATTCTATCTACCCAACCTTTTATGATTTGTACTCTTTGTAAAGGAGCTGCATTTTTGTCTCTCATTGCCCATATAAGGAAAGAAGGAGCAGTGCCTTGAGAGGCTTCCAAATCTTGTCCCATGGGCACTCCTTTTTTATAAGCCTCCTTTACAAGATCAGCTCTATCTAATAAAGACTTATCAAAATTGTAACCTCCGAAGAATCTAAGCTTAATTCTGCTGCCGGATGTAGCGTAAGTCTCTTTTCTGCGGAAGGCATCAAAAATAGAATCTCTTGTATTTTCTTCTGCCCAAACTGCAGCTAAGCCTGAGGCTCCCCATGTATTAAAGACAGCATTATTAAAATTTCTCTCTCCTATTTTCTTGAAAGCTAGTTGCCTAATCGCATTACCGCCAGTTAAGTCTTGCACTTGCTGATCAGATATTGGAACTGATCCTCTTGCTACTGCCGTTCCATCCAAGATACCAACTTTAGAATGGAAGTCAGATTCATCATCAGATATCGCTCCTGTATGAGTATCACTGGCTCCGACCATACCGAATTTATATGGATTACCTCTTCTTTCTTCTTCCAAACCTAATCCATCTAAGTAAGCCTGCCTAACATAACTTCCGAACGGACGGCTGTAAGATGAGTTTCCAACTCTTTGCCACATGATTTCAAAGTCAGCCCATTCATCATCAGGCGATAGGATCGGATGAGTTTCAGAAGTTCCCTTAACTTGAGTCATCTCAACTAATGGTTCATTCCTCATTCTAAAGTCTGCATATTGAGTACTAATTGGAAGACCTTCCCAGTTTTCCATTTCAAACATTTGTCCATTTGATCCATTCGAGTTATGGGGTATGGCAATCGTATCAACTCCTCTGTCTCTTAGATCATCCATCCAAGTCCAAAGCTTTTCTGGATTAACTGACTTAAGTCGGGTGTATGGCTCTACGGTAAATTTGTTTCCTTTATAAATTACGTTTCTATGTAAATTAGCATTTTCAAATGGAGGAAAACCATCAGATCCACATGTGCCAGTTAACCAACAAGTAAGGTCTGAAGCACCTTGAGTATTGGATGATCTAGTAGTTGAAGCTGTATATTCATATGCAACAAAGGTAGTGAATTTCCCAGGATCATTGTGTCTTTGTGCACTCAATATCACATCTTTCCATGCAGATCTGTGAACATCTACATCATAGAGAGTTGAACCTCTTGCTGTATCTCCTGTGAAGTAAGCTATCGTGCGTGTCCAGATATTGCTGAATTGTGCAATATTTCTGACATAGTCTTGAAAAAGCCTAGATCGGGCGGCTACTGATTCTTGGTTTAAATTCTCAGGAGCATTTAAGTTATGGAATGGTTCAGTGCCTTCTTTACCATTATTTGGATTTGCCCAATCTTCGACACTTCCCAATAAAAATCCATGATCAGTCACTGCATAAAAATCTAAAGGCTCTCTGAGTTGCATGTCATAACCTAAAGGATGCTGTATGGCATTTCCTTTGGCGTATTCGTATGCATCATCAGGTGTTGCTGTAGTTCCAAAAATATATGCATCAAATGAATGTTTTGTATGTACATGAAGGTCTCCAAAATAAACATTTCTATTCGGATTATATCCAGGAGTAGATCCAGGCTCAGGGTCAGGAACAACAAGGTCATTCGTGTAATCAACTACACTGTCAGGAGAAGTACAGCTCCAAAGGCCAAAAATTAAAAATAAGCCAAAAATGACTTTTTGAAAGTTACCCATAAATCTCCCCACAAAGAGAGATTAATTTAACAATTTACTTAGAGCTTGGAAAGGTAATCATCAAAAAATTTATAGAAAAAAATTCAATTAAATTAAGGATTAAATATCATCAGGTAAAATATTACCTATTGTGATACCTTCATTGTCTGGAATGTACCAGATAGGTGAACTCCAAGCTCTTTCTTGTATCGTGGCAGGGAGGTCTGCTCTGGGAATCTCTCCAGATTTTATTGCATCCCATGACGACCATCTACAAGTAGGATTTTCTAAAACTCGCACATAATAAAAAGCTTTCAAGTTTGGATCAAAATCAGGATCTTGCCATACTGCTTTAAGTTCGTCGGCACCCAAATTTTTAGATATCCTACAGTTATTTAAGTTAACCTTAGCTCGAGTATCCCTACAAAGTTTTGTCTTTGAATCAGGCCTTCTGCCATCTGCGCATGCTACGTCATATATCTTTTCGTGAGGCTTTCCACTCAACTCAGTCCATCCTTTAATTATCTGAACCCTGTCTAAAGGTGCCCTTTTTAAGTCTCTTAATGCCCAAACCATGAATTGAGGAATTTTATTCTCAGACTGAAATAAATCAGAACCCATTGTTACCCCATTTAAGTATGCATAATTTATAGGATCTTCCTTATTAAAGACATCATCTATTTCATATCCTCCAAAAAATCTCACTTTAATTCTGCTTCCGGTTGTAGCAAAAGTTTCTTTTCTTCTGAATGCGTTATAGATAGATTCTCTGGTGTTATCTTCAGCCCATACAGCTGCAAGACCAGATGCACCCCATTCAGTATAGCCTGTATCAATATATTCTTGACCACCAATTTCTTTATATCCATTAATAATTACATTCGCTCCGGAGCCTTCTATTTGCTCTTTAAAAGATTTCGTAAGAGGGGCTGCACCTCTCAATTCTGGTGTACCATCGAGAATACCTATTTTTGAATGGAAATCTGATTCCTTATCAGATATTGCCCCAGTATGAGTATCGCTCGCACCCACAAGACCAAATTTATAGGGATTTATTTTATATTCAGAATCTAATGAAAGGCCTCTTAAGTAAGCGTTCCTTACATAACTGCCTGTTGGGCTGGAATAAAATGGAGATGCTACTCTATTATTCATAATTCCAAAATCTGCCCATTTATCTCCTGGTGAAAGAAGTGGATGAGTATCCGATGTCCCCTTAACTTGCGTAATCTCGACTAATGGTTCGTTTCTCATTCTTTTCGAAGCATAGTCGTCGTCCATTGGATTTCCTGCCCAATCTACAAGTTGGAACATTTGTCCATTTGATCCATTTGAGTTATGAGGAATTGCAAGACTTTCAACTCCAAGGTTTCTTAGGTTATCCATCCAATCCCATAAATCCTCAGGATTACTAGAATCTATGATTGAGAAAGGCTGAATGGGAGCCTTGTTATCTCGGAAAATAACATTTCTATGAAGATTACTTTGCCCTGGGCCGCTTGAAGTAAATTCATATGCTATGAACGTAGTAAATTCTCCAGGGTTGTTATGCCTTTCAGCAGCTTCTGCTATATCTCTCCAAGCAGTGTGATGAGTTTCTCTATCGTATGCCCTTGTCCCATAAACCGTGTCCTCCTGCAAATAAGCACCGAGCATTTTTATAGGATTCTTTGAGGGTTCAATTAATTCATTTGTTATTAGGTTAGCGAATAATCCAGCTCGCCTAACAAATGTGTTCGTGTTTAAATTTTCAGGATCATTTAATCCATGAAGATCTGAAGCAAAATCTAACTTACCCGGTCTAGAAGAGGGATCCGCATATGCCGGCAACATCCCCAGCCAAGCAGCATGATCTGTAACAGCATAAAAATCCAAAGGATCATCAAGTTGCATGTCAAATCCCAGAGGATGTTTAATTGCACCTCCTTTAGCATATCTGTATGCATCATCAGGTGATGCGGTTGTTCCAAATATAAAGGCATCGAAAGAATACATCGTGTGAACATGAAGATCACCAAAGAAAGCATCTTTATTCTGATTACTTGAAATTTCTTTGATCCTTGGGGTTTTTTCTATAGAGAAATCTACAACATCATCTTTTATGGAAAAAATATTATTTGCACCTAAAATAAAAATTATTGCAGCAAACAAAAGAGCTATCAGAAAGGTTCTTATTATTACGCTCATTCAATTCTCCCCAGTATTGTTTACCTTTAAATATGAGAATTTATGTTCCCACGAAAAGCCTATATTTCAAACATTTATTATTAAGTATTGTAAAAAATCATAAGTACTGTATATTTATACAGTATGAAAGATATATATAGAAAAAATAAACATTCAGGCCAGCCGATGGCAGTAAAAAGCATTGACACAATAGAGTTTACAGAGACATTCAATTATCTGTGGATAGATAGATTGATAACCTCGTTATACATAGTCTTATCAGTTTCATTGACCATCATTTCTTTTGCATTAATGCTAGGCATTTCAATTTAATAAGAATACCTGAATAGTTTTTATCCTGTTATTCTCTTAATATGAATTTAGAGGATATCTTCTTCCCTTTCTTATTTCTTTGGTCGACAATTGCTGTTCTAGTTTTTATCGCCTTGTTCTATAAAAATGCTCCTTATGGAAGATACTTTACTTTAGATTCCAATTACAAAATTCCTTCTAGAATTGGATGGATTATTATGGAATCTCCAACAATAATTGGAATGCTTATATTTATAGTCCTATTTCGCAACAAAATAGGACAAACTGAAATCATCTTTTGCTTATTATGGTTATCTCACTATATTCATAGAACAATGATTTGGCCTTTCAGGGCACAATTGAAAGGTAAGTCAATGGCAGTTGGTGTGGTTTCTATGGCCTTATTTTTTAATTCAGTAAATATCTCTTTGCAATGCATATGGATATTTATATTTGGAAATTACAACGACGACTGGCTGATATCCATACCATTTATAGTTGGCATAATTTTATTTTTTTCGGGCATGGTCATCAATATTAAATCAGATGATATATTGATTAAATTACGCAAAAATAATGGTGAAGGTTACTATTCTCCTCAAGGGTTCTTGTATAGATATATAAGTTGTCCAAATTATTTTGGAGAGATTATTGAGTGGCTTGGATGGGCAATTCTTACTTTAAGTCCTTCTGGTTTAGTTTTTTTTATTTGGACATTTGCAAACTTAGTTCCAAGAGCTAGATCAAATCATAATTGGTCTAAATCTAATATCCCTAATTATCCAAAGAACAGAAAAGCGATATTTCCTTATATTTATTAATCAAGGTCATACAAATCCGCTTGTTTCTTATTAAGACAAACTTTATTCTATGAGAATTATTTATGTAAAAGGAGATATTCATGGATCTAGAATACGGACCTCAATATGACGACTTTAGGGCTGAGGTTATTAACTTTGTAAAAGAAAATGAAAATACAAAATTAACTGGTCCTGCAAGAAGTGAGAGTAGAGTTGCATGGCAACAGAAATTGATTGACCACGGTTACTTCGCAAGATCTATACCCAAAGAATATGGTGGTTATGGCGGAGACATGGACATAATCAAATTAAGAATTATCGCAGAGGAGTTTGCTAAATCTCCAATTCCTAAACCAGCTGGAGGTCAAGGTATTCAAATGCTTGTTCCGACTTTATTATCTTTAGGCACAGAAGAGCAAAAACAAAAATATATTAAACCCACCCTAAGAGGTGAAATATTATGGTGTCAGGGTTATTCAGAACCAAATTCAGGAAGTGATCTAGCGAGTTTGCAAACTAAGGCTGAACTTGATGGAGATGAATGGGTTATAAATGGACAGAAGATTTGGACTAGTACTGCACATCTCTCGCAAATGTGTTTTATCCTAGTTAGGACGGAACCAGATGCACCGAAACATCAAGGAATAAGCTATCTTCTGATGCCTATGGATGCTGAAGGTATCGATAGAAGACCGATTAAGCAGATGACTGGAGATTCAGATTTTAATGAACTATTTCTTACTGATGTCAGAATACCTGCAGAAAACATTGTCGGAAAAAGAGGAGAAGGTTGGAAAGTTGCGAATGCAACTCTTGGACATGAAAGAGGCTCTTTAGCAGATCCAAACGTTACTCAGAATAGATTGAATTCTCTCATTGATCTTATGAAGAGCGAAACTATAGATGGTCAAAGGGTAATAGATAAACCAATATTCAGAGATAGACTTTTATCCATTCAAGGAAGATTGATGGCCCAGCAATCAAATGCTCTTAGAATTCTTTCCTCTCAAATTAATAAAGATCAAGATGCAAACTTAGCAAAATCTATTGTTAAGCTTCAAGGAACTGAATTGAGACATGAACTTGAGGGACTAGCGATTGACGCAATGGGTGAATTAGGAACACTTTATGAAGATAGTCCACACTTAAGAGACGAAGGAGCTTGGCAAATGACGTATATGTATTTCCTTGGTCTGATCATAGGTGGTGGAACAAATCAGATACAAAAAAATATTATCAGTGAAAGAGCTTTAGGAATGCCTAAAGAACCAAAAATTCAAGGAGCTTAATTATGTATTTTGGTCTATCTGAAGAACAAAAAAGCCTAGAAGAAAATATCCAAAGATTTCTTTCTGACAATGCCTCTTTGGACATAATCAAAGCAGTGGCAAATGGAGATGAAGATAAAGCTAAAGAAGTTCATAAAGGTATCATTGAACTTGGGCTAAGCGGCCTAATTGTTCCAGAAGAATATGGAGGGTTAGAACTTAATATGCTTTTTGCAACCGTTGTTTCTGCTGCTTTAGGCTCAGGAACGGCGCCCGTACCTTTTGCAGGATCTTATATTATGTCGCCTATGGCTATAAATTTAGCCGGCAATGCAGAGCAAAAAAATAATTGGCTGCCAAAGATAGCTGGAGGTGAAGTTCAAGTTGGAGTAGGTATCTCTGAGTATGTTGGTGCAAGAGAAGATGCAGGGATAGAATTTACCAATGGAAAAGTTAGTGGAAGATCTCTTTTCGTTATAGATGGTAAGGGTGCGGATGCCTATATTCTTGCGAATAAATCTGGTGAACTCTATCTAATTGATAGCAACAATTCGGGTATTGAAGTTGTAGAGCTAACAACCGTGGATAAAACTAGAACCTCAATTGAATTAATACTTAATGATGTGGATGCAGAATTCTTAGAAGGATCGAAGGATAAGGCTATTATAGAAAAGGTTTTAGATGCAGGAAGGCTTATGTTAGCTGCTGATACTGTTGGAGCTGCTCAAGTGATGTTGGATAAATCTGTAGCTTATTCGCTGGAAAGAAAGCAATTTGGAAGGCTTATCGGTTCATTTCAGGCAGTAAAACATATGTGTGCCGAAATGGCCGCTGATCTTGAACCTTGCCATTCAATGATATGGCATGCTGCCCATTGCCAAGATAATGTACCTGAAGAGGCAAGACTAATGGCATGTCAAACTAAGGCACATATATCGGAGGTTGGAAAACAAGTTTCAAAAACTGCAACTGAAGTCCACGGCGGTATGGGTTTTACTGATGAGCTAGGTTTACATTATTGGTTCAAGAGAATTGGACTAAATAGACAGCTTCTAGGATCTCCTGAACTAGTCAGAGAAGAAGCTGGTAAATTACAAGGATTTGATCAGTAAAACTAATTAGTTAGCTTATAAACTTTTTCTGCCGTTCCATAGAAAAGGTTATGTTTATCTTGTTCGTCAAAGTCTTTAACTAGTTTTTTAAAGGCATTCCATATCACATGGTAGCTAACTGACTGTTTATCTACTGGGAAATTACTCTCAAACATGCTCCTTTTAGAACCAAAACAATCAATTGTATATAGATAATATCTAGATTGTTCTGTAATAATGTCGTCCGACGAGGCAGGATATTCATTTTTATGCCAAGCCCAACCATTAACTGGCATAGCCAAACCTCCCAACTTTGCATAAACATTTTTACATTGACTTAATTCATAAATATCTTCCTTCCATTGCTCAAAGATCTCCTCTCTTTTTCCTTCATAAGGACCTATACCCAAAGGGCCACCAAAGTGATCATGAATGATAATAAGGTCAGGTAAGTTTTTAGCTAATTTAGTTAAATCTCCTATTTGATTATGATAATGCCATGTATCGAAGACTAGATTCATCGAAGATAATTCTTGTAAACCTAACTGAAAATCATCTTCTAGATAAATGTGAGGTGTTGGATGGGAGTGAGCATTTTTCACTCTCTCATCTTCATCCCATCCACCAGCATGTCGAATTCCTCTGAATAGTCCCTCACCTCTCTCTTTATGTAATTCTAAAACTTCTCTAACGGATGTACCTAACATCATATTAGCATGCCCGATAATGCCAGCAATTTGGGCCTTGGACTTGTCTTTCTCAGCCTCTTTTGCAATACCAACAACAAACTCTGTTTCACCGACTGGCTTAAATTGTTCTGGACCACTCGTGTAATATTCTTGACCGCAATCAATAAAAACTGTTTTTTCAATATTATGACCACTTGACGTATCTCTCCATAGATCTTCAAGCATGTATCTATAAGATTCTTTAATACCAGGGGGATTTTTAGGACCTTTCCAGAGATGATGATGAGGATCTATTATTGGTCTTTCAGGATCAATTACATCTTCTTTTACTATTTCTATCCACCCTTCTATTTCATGAATCTTCGCCATTTTAATCTTCCGAAATTGTTTGCAATGCGTATCCAAATATATCAGCTATTTCATCAATTTGCTTATCTCGTGAAGTTCCTGCGCCATGACCAGCTCTAGACTCTACTCTGAGTAAAATAGGATTAGAGCATGATTGCAGATCTTGAAGTCTAGCTGCAAATTTATATGAGTGTGCAGGAACCACCCTATCATCTCTAGCCGAAGTGGTAATTAAAGTGGTGGGGTAACACATGTCTTCTTTGATATTGTGATATGGCGAGTATTCTAATAGATTTAGAAAATCTTCTTCTTTTTCTGGATCTCCATAATCACTCTCCCAAGCCCACCCAATTGTGAACTTATGGAATCTAAGCATGTCCAAAACACCTACTTGAGGAATTGCTACTTTGAATAATTCATGGTTTTGGAGCATTGTTGCCGCGACTAGTAATCCACCGTTTGATCTTCCAAGAGAAGTAGTAGTGTCTGGAGATCCTATGTCTTTGGAATGCAGATATTTTGCCCCGTATGCAAAATCATCGAAAACATTTTGCTTATTTAAAAGCATTCCCTCTTTATGCCATGAATCTCCATATTCTGAGCCACCTCTCAGATTGGCTACTGCCAGAACGCCGCCGGATTTAATCCACATATAAAAGGTTTTGCTGAAGTAAGGAAGAATTGGAATGTTGAAACCTCCATATCCATAAAGTAAAACTGGAGTATCCTTGTCTATTTCTAAATCTTTTGTATGGGCTATGTGAATAGGAATTTTTGTACCATCTTTTGATTGGTAGAAGTCTAATTTACTGACATAGTTTTTTATATTTAAATTTTTGATAGTTGTCTCCCAATACAAAGAATATTCGAGGGACTTGAGATCTAATTCGTATATACGTTGAGGGGAAGTAAAGTTTGAAAATTCGAAATAGGTTGTATTGCTATCAAATCTGCCATTGAAGCCGGATAAAGTCCCAATGTTTTCATAAGGTAATTCTTTAAGAAATTTTCCTTGAAGATTATAAAATTCAACTTGAGATATTGTATCTTTAAGGTAATTAATGATTAGTTTATCACCAGCTATAGAGGCACCTGATATCGGGTAAGCTTTTTCTCCTATCAATTCTTTCCATTGAAACTTCTTATCTGAAATATTAAGAGTAAGAATTTTGCCATTTGGGGCATCTAAGTTAGAAAAAAACCAGAGTGTTTCCGCATCACCCCCAAGAAATCTATAACTTGCCTCAAATTTATCTATTAAAGGAATAAAATTAAGAGATCTATCCAGACTGATGTAAAGAAAGTTCCTTTCATCTGTACCCTCCCCTATAAATAAAACTCTGTAGTCGCCTTTTTCAGGGACATTAATAGACCACGAGAAATCAGGATTTTGTTGATCTTCATAAATAAGCTGATCTTCGAGTTGGCTTTGTCCTAATTTATGGAAAAATAATTGGGGACTTCTATTAATATCTGATAACTCTTCATCGGGTTGGCTATATTTTTGATAATAAAAGCCTGAACTATCTGACTCCCATACAGCATAAGAAAACTTAGACCACTCAATAAGATCATCTGTTTCTCGATCATCGTCAATATTAAAAACTTTCCATTTACGCCAATCAGAGCCACCATCAGAGATAGAATAAGCAAGGTATTTACCATCTGGACTAACGCTAATATCAGACAAAGACATAGTGCCATCCGATGAGAATTTATTAGGGTCCAGTAGAACTTTGGCTTCACAATTGTCACAAGCCTTCATCATAAAGACAGCTTGCTGTTGCTCTCCATCATTAAAATAATAAAAAGTTTTATCTCCTCTTTTAAAAGGTATGCTGATATCTTCAGTGATCCATATTTCCTCAAGTTCTTTTTTTATTTTTCTTTGATATTTATTTTCAAGAAAAGTATTTGTGAGCTCATTTTGTTTATAGACCCAAGCAGAAGCTTCTTCGCTGGTAAAGTCTTCTAACCAACGATAAGGATCAGTGATAGTTTTTCCAAAAATTACTTCTTGGATGTCATCCTTTTTTGTTTCCGGATATTGCATATATTTGTTCTCTGAGACACACCCTATAAGTAAGATAAGGCATAAATAATTTACTACTCTTATCAATATAATCCCCATTAATTAATATAATAAGTATAAAACAAAATATCCTTTAGGAATCGTATGACTAAATTAATTTGTAAAGCGTTCATATTTGCATTTATCACAATCTCCTCCTCTGTTTATGCAGATCAATTAGATGATAGTTACATATTGGGATTTGGTTCTTGCATAACCGAAAAAAGAGATCAACCTATATGGAAAGCTATAGAGAAAGAAAATATAAATGAATTCTTTTTTATGGGAGACAACGTTTATGGTGATACTAAAGATGGTCTCCTAGATGGAATGAGAGCTTCATATGACAAACAAAAGAAAATGTTTCCAGAATGGCTCTCTAATAAAAAATTAAATGCAATTTGGGATGACCATGATTATGGAAAAAATGATGGTGGAACTGAATATCCCCTGAAAGATGAAGCTCAGAGACTATTTTTAGAATTTTGGAATATTGATGCTAATGATCCGAGGCATAAAAGAAAAGGAATTTATTTTAATGAAGAAAAAATTATATCTGGACTAAGAGTTAATCTTATTGGGCTTGATACTAGGTATCATAGATCCCCGCTGGATCAACAAAGCAAACCCTATTATCCTTCAACCGATACAACGAAAACCATGTTGGGAGATGAGCAATGGGCGTGGTTAGAAAAGGTTTTAAATAACAAAAATGATCTTAATATCATCGTTTCATCTATTCAGGTCCTGCCAACAGATCACATATTTGAAAAATGGCATAATTTACCGCATGAAAGAAAAAGATTAATTGATTTACTAAACGCGCAAAGTAAACCAACAATTATCTTATCTGGAGATAGACATAAGGCTGCAATCTATAAAAAGGGTAATTTAATAGAAATGACATCCTCATCAATGAATAAACCAGTTTCTAAGCCTCTTTCTTTTTTCTCTAATCTTATCTTTAGTGAGAGCGATAAATACCTAATTAGCGACATCTATGAGTCAGAAAACTATGGTTTAATCATTTTTAATGATGATAAGAATGTTGAGATAATACTCAAAGATTTAGATGGCCTAACGATTTCAAAATATAAAGTGATGTAAAAAAAGGCCCTTTCGGGCCCTCTTTTAAAGTTCTCCTCTTTGAATACGATTTGTTGTCAAAACTCTAGAGTTTCCGCACTCCACCATAGAGTTCATCTTCATAGCTTCATCAGTTAGAGCGAGGTTTTCACCATAATTATCTACCGCAAATCCAAAATCTTCCATTGAACTTCCGTAAAGGGAGTAGACGAAATCATAATCTATTGTTCCAGCTCCTGCAAAAGGGAAAATCATTTTTCGTCCTAGGTTGTCCCCCATTGATTTTGCCTTTGCATCAAATTCTTTATACGCATCGAACATGTCCCTAGCCGTTACACCTTCATTCATTTTGCAATCAGAGAATCTTACAATTCCATTATCTGAATCAGTATTAGCTGGAGATGATATAGGCCACTGTATTGTGTCTATAACACGTTCATTTGTTACTGGAAGTGTACTAAGCATATCCGTGCCTACTTCTAACCATGTTTCTAGAGAAGTATATTGCTCTTTGGCATTTGGAATAATATTGAGCCATACATAATCAGATTCAGATATAGAATCATCAAAATATGTGCTCATTATGACTGTAGTAGTAGATTGTCTCCAATTATTCTCCGCACTCCAATCAACAAACATTTCTCCCCAAGAAACTAGAGCATCCATGTCCTTTCCTGAATTGAATTTTCCAATATAGTACTCAGCCTTATTTGGTTCTGGCTGATATTTATAGTCAGCAGCAGTCAAAAAAGCTGAAATTGAAAGGATAAAAATACTTAAATACTTCATAAAACCTCCTTATATATTTAATAAATATTTATTATCCTTATTCAATAATTAAAGTCTGTAATTAATTGTGAATATTTTGTCACAAATTAAATTTTAGTTACGTTTTATGAGAAAATGGAGATAGTTATTATTTATTAAACAATCTTGGAGAGATAATTATGAATGGAACAACTGAACTGGATTTGTGGAACTTACTACAAGTCTCAAATATGTCTAATGGAATACAATTTTTGGGTATAGCTTTTCTCGCTTGGGTGGGGTTGAGAATTTCTTCATCAATCTACAATAGTGGTGATTCTAATATGCTAGTAAAAGTATCTGGAACAGTATTTTGTCTTATCATTGCGTATTTCATGTTATTCAATTTTGGCTTATCTGCCTGGAACTTAGCTGGTACAGCTGCAGCAATGTCTGCATTAACTGAACCACTTACTCCTGCAGCACAAAATTTTATTGCCTTTGCAGAAGCTAATGGTAGCTCAGAAGGATTCTCAATTGTGCCTAATGTAGCTCAAGGATTATTGATATTATCTTTGCTATTAATACAATTGGGTGGTATCTGGATGACAAAAAAATAATACCTTTTAAAAAAAGGGAGCTTTTAGCTCCCTTTTTTTGTGAAAGTGATATCTCTTGTATAGTATGTAACAAAGAGGAATATTGAATATGGCAATCAAAATTTACAGTACTGAGGGGTCAAGAGGAGTTAGACCAATTTGGACCGCAGAAGAGATGGGTCTAGATTATGAAATAGATATGATGCCCTTCCCTCCAAGATTTTTAAAACCAGAATATTTGGAAGTAAATGTCCTAGGAACTATTCCTTGTATGATTGATGGCAATACCAAAATGACAGAATCTGTAGGTATTAGTCAGTACTTAGTAGATAAATATGGTCCAACTGATTTGAAAGTTAATGTAGATGAAGAAGATTATGGGGCCTATTTGAATTGGTTAACTCATGCAGATGCTACTCTGACTTTTCCACAAACAGTATTCATTAGGTACACCCTGCAAGAACCAGGTGTGGCTGACGCAGCTGCAGAGGGTTATAAAAGATGGTTTGTATCTAGACTTAAGCTTTTGGAGGCTACCCTTAATGATAGAGAATATCTCTGTTCGAATAGATTTACGATTGCAGATATCTGTGTGAGCTACGCCATTTATTTAGCCGGGACATTAGGTATAGAACAAGCATTTAAACCTAACATTAAAAGATGGACTGATATGCTATTTGAAAGAGAAGCCTTTAAAAAGATAATAGCTTACAAATATGATGGGCCTGGACCTTCCGGTCCTGAAGAACTCAAGTAATCATATGGAATCCAGAACACTTCAGTGTGAGTTCTTAAGTGATGATATGTCTGGAGTTAAATTAGTTCAGAGAGTCATTCCGGAAGCAGGACCAAGAGAAGTCCTAATAAGAGTTAAAGCTAGTTCGGTTAATTTTCCCGATTACCTAATGACTCAAGGAAAATATCAACACAAACCAGAACTCCCTTTTGGTCTAGGCATGGAAGGTTCAGGAATAATAGAAAAAATAGGATCAAGTGTTGAGGGTTATGCAATTTCAGATGAAGTAACCTTTGGAGCTCTTGGTCAGGGAGCTTTTTCAGATTATGTTCTTGTTGATGAGAGAGCCATAAACCCTAAACCAAATAACTTAACCTTTGAACAAGCCGCTGCATTTCACACTGCCTATCTAACTGCATATGTTTCTCTTGTCAGAAGAGGAAATCTTACTAAAGGAGAGGCACTTTTGGTCCATGGCTCTACAGGCGGAGTTGGCATGGCTGCAGTCCAGTTAGGAAAATATCTTGGAGCAACGGTTATAGCAACGGGGACCTCAGAAGAAAAATTAGAATTTACAAAAAAATGGGGAGCAGACCACACCCTTCTAACACATAAAGATAATATAGTAGATTTTCGCGATGAGGTGAAAGACATTACTAATGGTAAAGGTGCAGATGTTATCTATGACCCAGTTGGAGGTGATGTGTTTGATCACTCAATACGCTGCATTAATTGGGGTGGAAGACTTTTAGTTGTTGGATTTGCAAGTGGACGTATACCTAACCTTCCTATAAATATGGCTTTGATTAAAGGCTTTTCAGTTATTGGAGTTCGAGCTGGTGAATATGGTCGTAAAGATCCCAAAGCAGGAATAGAGAATAATAATGCTATCAGAAAAATTTGTGAGGAAGGTCATTTTTCTCCTTATATATGCAAAGAATTTGATCTCAAAGATGCAAAAGATGCTATTAAATTTTTATCTGAAAGGAAACTCGTAGGCAAAGTAATAATCAAGACAAACTAGTTATCTTCTAGTTGAATTAGCGATTTCCGTGAAATCTAAATTCGGGTACTCAAAAGAATAAGTTTGAGATAAATAATCGCCTACTTCCTTTCGCCAATCGAAGTGCAATCCCAATTCAACATTCGGTGGTGCAATTATGAACTTTACCTTATAAATATCTTCTCTTTTCCCCGGAAGTTTTACATTTAGAGCGTAATGCAAATTATCCGACATATTTAAGTGAGGAAGTAGCTTTGTAGATTTCTTTTCAGAAGTAATCTGATTTGTAATTTCAGCTGAAATATCAAGATAAGCTACAAAACCACCTAGAGGCGCTCCTGGAGGTGCAGATTCATTCCAATTTGCCAAAACTTCTATATGAATATCAGAGTCTTCCTCGTTACCAAATTTTGCAGATGGATATACTTCATCTTTTATAGCGGCCTCGAAAACAAAAGTTATACCAGGAGATATTTCCTCTTTAGAAATTATCATTTCTGGTAGATCAGCAATTATATTCTTAGATATAAGGAAGGTGAGGGCCAAAAAAAGAAATTTTTTCATGATTTTAATAAAAGAATTTTACTAATATTTGTAAGGTCTTGAAATTTCAAGAATCGGTGGCTTTTGATCTTTTCCAACCCATAGAAAATGATGAGAGACCATGGCAGGCTCTACATACTTAGGTTTACTTAAGACTTCTAGATCATTTTCTTTGCAATAAGCGTCAATCTCTTCTTCGTGATAACTTACGAGATAGACTTTCTCATTATCTTTATCTTTAGTAACACAATAACTAAACATACTATTATTTTATAACTTTACGCATAAGATTGGCTCTACTAATTCCATATATTTTGCGTATTCAATTTCAAGCGTTGTTTTGTTAATTCTTAAAACAACTATCAAATCTGTTTGAGATGCGTCTGTAAACTGACCTACTTCAAAATATTCTTCTTGAATTGAAAGGTCCATTGTCAATTGTCCCTTCTTTAATATTTGAACTGCTTTTTTTGTCTCTGTTCCTAGCAACAAACTAAAAGTATTAATTCTTTCACTATTTTGACTTTGAGTTTTACATTCTAAATTTATCATCTCCGACCTTAAGGAAGATGAAATCAAGATTATCAAAATTAAACTTAAGTACTTCATTATTTATAGATACAAAACTCCCTTCTAGGACATTTTCCTAATTTTGATCTCATCTCTTCTTCATTTATTTTGTCTAAACTCTTCTCTGCACCTGCATAATTCTCATAGTTATCGCATTGTAGCTGCCTTCTTTGCTTCTCTTGGAAAATCTGTTTTTGTACAGAAAGTTTTTCATTTAGTTCTAGTGAAGAATATTCAATATCAGTATCTGGAAAACAAAGAAATAAATTATCAGCACTTTCTATAGATGAAATATTTGTTCGTAATAAAGAACAAGAGGCTAAAAGAGCAAAAATGATTATTAGAGCTATTTTCTGCATTTTAATAAAGTGCGCTAACTAAGAAAAATAAAACTGAAGGCACAAGTAAACAACCAACTGCAGTGTAAAAAGTAGCAGTCATAGCTCCATAAGGAACTAGTTTAGGATCAACAGCAGCCAAACCGGCGGCTACACCGCTATTTGTTCCCATTAATCCTCCGAAAACCATAGCTGATTTTGGATTATTAAGACCGATGCGTCCTGCTACTAAAGGGGTAATGGTCATCACCAAAATTGATTTAACTAAACCAGCAGCAATACTTAGTGCAATTACTTCGCTCTCAGCTCCAATTGCAGAACCAGTAATTGGTCCTACTACAAATGTCACAGTACCTGCTCCTATGGTTGTAATGCTTCTTGGATCATCATATCCAAAAGAAATCGCTACAAGCGCTCCAAAACTAAAAGATAATATTACTCCAAATAATAAAGAAAATACTCCTGCTTTGCCGGAAGATCTCAAGTCATTGAAGTTAGCTCCATAAGCTGTGGCGACGATAGCAAAATCACGCAACATGGAGCCGCCAAGAATACCTACTCCTGATAGTATTGCAAAATCTGCAACTCCTTTTTGACCATCTGTAAATAATCCTGCTGAATAAGCAAAGATCAAGCCGAGGATAATTGCAATTGCGGATCCGTGGAATCGACCACCAGTGAAATGATTGGAGAAAAAATAAGATAAATAGACAATCAATCCTACAAAGACAAAGGCAGTAATAAGATTGTTACTTATTAGAACTTCGTTGAGTATCTCCATCTACTTTCTCTTAAAGTTAGAAATTATTGGAACGAAAATAAAAGAAACTGTGACAACCAATAGACCTGCCATTAGAGCCATAAATCCTCCATCAATTGCACCAACTACATTTTGTTTTGCTGCCATTGCAACTACTATCGGAATATAAATCATACTCCAAAAAGTAATTCCTTTTTCAGATACGTTTCCTATCTCGAATCTTCCTTTGAAGAAACTTGTAGCGCACATTAAAAGAAACATTGCTATCCCAATGCCACCAACATTAGCGTCGATACCGAATAAAGATCCAAGTAACTCGCCTGCAAATAAACCAAGTAATGTACAGACACCAAGTAAAGCTATTCCGTAAATAACCATATTTTTATAAATAATTAAGTATGAGTAGAGAAATGCTTAAAGAAATTCCTACTAAGATAATAAATATTCTCAATAATTGATTGGGTAATATTTCAGTGAGTTTTGCTCCCATAAACCCTCCTAAAATTGAGAAAAACATCATATAAAAAACAAATGACCAAACTATAAAATTATTTAAAAAAAATACACTTACAGAAACGAGGGTTATAAATAATGATAATAAAGACTTTATCGCTGAGAGCTGTTTTAAAGAAAAGTCTTTATCTATTGAAAGAACAGATAACAACGCCAAACCAAGTCCTCCATTGAAATATCCACCATAGGTACTAACAAAAGACAGGCCAATTTTTTGATATACGCCTCTAGGGCTTTGAGATTTCTCTCGCACATTTTGTGGATTAAATATAAATAATAGAGTTGCCATAAAAATTAAAAAAGGCAAGGCCTTTGTAAAAAATTCATCGGATGTATTTATTAAAAAGAAAGCCCCGCAGACTGAAAAAATTGTTACTAAAAATATCAAAGGCATTATTTTATTCAGGCTGATGGTTGTAAAAGTTTTCTTGAACCCTGCCACAGATCCAAAATACCCCGGCAATATCGCTGCTGCACTGGTGGTATTGGCTAAGACGGGAGATATACCAACATACAGTAGTGCTGGAAGTGTTATGAAGCTGCCTCCGCCAGCCAGAGAATTTAGACCTCCTGCAAAAAATGCAGCTAAACAGACTAAAAATAAACTTGATAGTTCCACATCAACCTTTAGAGACCTTCAACAATAACTAAGTGTCTCTCGGAGGAAATTGAAGAATACTTTAGTGCCCTTTTATATTCCTCTGAATTATATGCATCTTTCGCACTTTGAAGAGAATCAAATTCTACAACTACTGTTCTATCATACGAAGATCCTTCGTATTTTACTTGCTCCCCACCTCTAGCTAAAAATTTACCTCCATATTTTTGTATAGCTGGTCCTGCAAGTTTTATGTATTCCCCGTAAGTTTCGCTGTCTGTAACGTGACATAATGTTATCCAGTATCCTTTCATAGTTGACTCTTAGTCTAAAGAACAGGCCTTAAAGGTCAAATTTAGAGTTATTATGATTTAACTTGTAATCTTTTGGAGTGAAGAATTGGCTCTGTATAGCCACTCGGTTGAGTTCGTCCTTTCACAGCTAAATCTAGTGCAGCAGAAAAAGATATCCCATTAAAGTTAGGGCCCATTGCAATATATTCAGGGTCCCCAGCGTTTTGCTGATCAACTACAAGTGCCATTTTTTTCATCGTCTCTTCAACTTGGTTTTCTGTAATAAGATTGTGATGTATCCAATTTGCTATATGTTGACTCGAAATTCTGCACGTGGCTCTATCTTCCATCAAACCAACATTATTTATATCAGGGACCTTGGAGCAACCTACCCCTAAATCTACCCACCTGACAACATAACCAAGTATGCCTTGGCAATTATTATCAAGTTCAGTTTGTATCACTTCAGGTGTTAAGCTTTCAGGATTTTCCAGCAATGGAATAGAAAGAATATCTTTTAAATCAGCCCTTGGTCTGGATGCTAATTCCTCTTGACGTTCTAAAACGGAAACTTTGTGATAATGAATAGCATGCAAAGTTGCGGCAGTGGGAGATGGAACCCACGCACAATTTGCACCAGCTTCAGGATGCGTAGATTTATTTTCATACATTCCTAACATCTCATCAGGCATTGCCCACATTCCTTTACCTATTTGCGCCTTACCTTTGAACCCAGTCTCAAGACCAATGTCAACATTCCAATCCTCATAAGCAGCAATCCAAGATTGCTGCTTCATCTCTGCTTTTGGTACTACAGGCCCAGCTTCCATGCTGGTATGAATTTCGTCACCCGTTCTGTCTAAGAAACCTGTATTTATAAATATAACTCTGTCACTTGCCACTCTGATGCATTCTTTAAGGTTAACAGTGGTTCGTCTTTCCTCGTCCATAATGCCAATTTTTACGGTTAGAGGATCTAAGCCCAATTCCTGTTCTACTTTTGCAAACAAATCACACGTAAACTTAACTTCTTCAGGTCCGTGCATTTTTGGTTTTACTATATAAATACTTCCAGTTCTTGAATTTGATTGTTTTCCTTCCTTTAAAAGATCATGTTTGCCTATACAGATAGTAAACATGGCATCCATAATTCCTTCGGGGACCTCATTATTGTTTCCATCGAGGATTGCAGGATTTGTCATTAAATGACCGACATTTCTCACCAAAAGAACACTTCTTCCGGGAAGAGTAATTTCTTGACCATTTTTGTCTGAATAATTTCTATCCTCATTCAGAGTCCTTGTCATCTCTTCTCCGCCCTTAAAAAATGTTTCTTTGAGATCTCCTTTCATTAAACCTAACCAGTTCCGATAACCTAAGGATTTATCTTCCGCATCTACAGCCGCAACAGAATCTTCAAGATCTTGTATGGCAGTTACAGCCGATTCAACACAAATATCCTTTATGTTTGCAGGATCATCTTTGCCTATAGAGTCTTCAGAGTCGATTTCAATTTCTATGTGTAAGTTATTGTTTTTAAATAAAATACTACTAGGATTATCAGAGTCTCCTGTAAAACCTATAAACTGAGATTCATCCTTTAATTCAGTAAAAGATTGATCGCTGGTACTTATCTCAAGACTTCCCTTGTTTATCTTAAAGCCTGTTACATCAGCGTATTTTCCTGAAGATAATGGTACAGACTCATCTAAGAAATTTTTTGAAAATTCTATGACTTTATTTCCTCTAACAGGATTATAAGGTCCTGATTTTTCAGCACCTTCCTCTTCCGAAATCATATCTGTTCCATAAAGAGCATCATAGAGACTACCCCATCTTGCATTAGTAGCATTTAAAGAAAACCTTGCATTCATAATAGGTACGACTAATTGAGCACCAGCAACGAGTGCGATTTCTTCATCTACATTTTGAGTGGTTATTTCAAAATCATCTCCTTCTTCCAATAAATAACCTATTTCTTTTAGGAAATTTACATATTCATCATGATTATGTGGAGAGCCTTTTTTTGAAATGTGCCAATTATCGATTGTTTTTTGAATCTCAGTCCTTTTTGCTAAGAGTTCCTTATTGCGAGGACCAAACTCATCAAGAACTCGCTCAAAAGATCCCCAAAAAGCATCGGGGTTAATATCCAAACCTGGAAGAAGTTCGTCTGTTAAAAAATTATCAAGTTCTTGTGATACCTTCAGACTACCATGTGTAATTCTTTTTGACATTTATTTCCTTATCTATCGTACTTATGTATCTATGTAAGTATGAGGAATATTACAGTGATAAAGGGCATATATAAATAATATTTTTTTTAATGATATTTTGCGATAGCATAGCGAATCAATTCAAAAGAATAAGGGGAACTAAATATGCCAACTATAAATGAAGTGACTACTTTAGAAGTTAAAGATGAAGTAGCAGTTTTAACTTTGAACTCACCTCCAGTAAATGCCTTATCGGCAAATGTAAGAGAAGGCTTGAATAATGGTATAAGCGATGCTCTAAAGGATGACTCCGTAAAATCAATTGTCATTATATGCGATGGAAGAACTTTCATAGCTGGAGCGGATATTACTGAGTTTGGTCAAGCCCCTAAAGGGCCTTCACTTTATGAAGTTCAAGATATGATAGAAAACTCAACTAAACCTGTAATAGCTGCCATACATGGAACTGCCTTGGGTGGCGGCTTAGAAGTTGCTCTAACTTGTCATTACAGAATAGCTGTTCCTTCAGCAAAATGCGGCCTTCCAGAAGTTAATCTAGGTTTACTTCCAGGCGCTGGGGGCACACAAAGACTACCTAGAATTGTAGGTGCCCAAAAAGCTCTTGTAATGATGACTAGTGGAGAGCATGTCCCTGCCAATGAATGTCTTGATATGGGCTTAGTTGATGAACTTGCAAATGAAGCACAGTTAGAAAATGATGCTATTTCTTTTGCTAATAAGATAGTTTCTGAAGGTAGACCATTAGTGAAGGTTAGAGATGCAGATGAAAAAATTAAATCAGATAAGGGAAATGATGATCTTTTTTCTGAATTTAGAAAATCAATTTTAAGAAAAACTAGAGGATTTTTAGCTCCTGAATACAACATCCAATGTGTAGAGGCTGCAGTTAATCTTCCCTTCGAAGAAGGCATTAAAGTTGAACAAGATTTATTCATGAAACTCATGACAGGTTCTCAATCTGCAGCTCAGAGATATATATTCTTTGCTCAAAGGCAAGTTACAAAAATTCCTGATATTGAAAAAGAGACTCCTTTAAAAGAAATCAATTCAGTAGGTGTGATAGGCGCAGGAACTATGGGTGGTGGCATCTCAATGAATTTTGCCAATGTTGGTATCCCAGTAACAATTATCGAGCAGAGTCAGGAAAGATTAGATAAAGGCTTAGGCATTATCAGAAAAAATTATGAGAACACAGCTGCAAAAGGTCGCATCTCGAATGAACAAGTCGAAGAAAGAATGGCTCTCATAAATGGTCAAACTTCTCTAGATGCTCTTGATTCGCAAGATCTTATTATTGAAGCTGTATTTGAAAATATGGATCTAAAAAAAGACATATTCAAACAATTAGATGGTATATGTAAAGATGGTGCTATCTTGGCTTCAAACACTTCTGCATTAGATGTGAATGAAATTGCTGCCGAAACTAGTAGACCTGAAGATGTAATAGGGCTTCATTTCTTCAGTCCAGCTAATGTTATGAAACTCTTAGAAATTGTTAGAGGTGATAAAACATCTAAATCAGTTGTAGCGAGTTCGCTAGCAATAGCTAAAAAGATTCAAAAGATTGCTGCTGTGGTAGGTGTATGTCCTGGGTTTGTTGGAAATAGGATCCTTGCTCAAAGACAGAGAGAGGCCAATAAATTGATACTAGAAGGCGCACTTCCCTGGGATATAGATGATGCTTTATTTGAATTTGGTTTTCCCATGGGTCCTTTTGCTATGTCTGATCTGGCTGGTCTAGATATAGGCTGGAATAAAGAAACTTCTAATGGAGAAACTCTAAGAGATGTTTTATGCGAAGCAGGAAGATTAGGCCAAAAATCAGGAAAGGGTTTTTATGTCTATGACGAAAATAGAAATAAATCTCCGGACCCAGAAGTCGAAGCATTAATCAAGAAATTTGGAGAAGATAGACAAATACAAATGAGAGAGGTTTCAAAAGAAGAAATTCTTCAAAGATGTCTGTATCCAATGATTAACGAAGGATTCAAAATCTTAGAAGAAGGGATGGCTATTAGAGCAAGTGATATAGATATTGTTTGGACTAATGGTTACGGATGGCCGGTATATGAAGGTGGACCTATGTTTTATGGCAACCTAGTAGGTTACGACAAAGTGCTTGATTGGTTACAAAAAGCTGAAAAAGAGTTAGGTCCTGAATTTAAACCTTCACCATACCTAGAAAGGGTTGTAGCTGAAAAAATAAATATTCTTTAGGAATTAAATGTGAATGAACTTACCCAAAAAAGTGCGGGAGAACTTGCGCACCTTATCAAAAGAAAAGAAGTTTCCAGCAAGGAAGTGGTTGAAGCTCACTTAGACAGAATTAAAGAAGTTAATCCTGAAATTAACGCCATAACAATAACACTCGAAGAATCAGCACTCGAGATGGCGGATAAAGCCGATAGTTCTAATACCGATATCGAGGACAAGCCTTTTCATGGCGTTCCAATTACCATAAAAGAAAATATAGATTTTGTTGGAACTCCAACAACGAATGGTCTTCCTTTGCTGGCTGAATCTATGCCTCCTAGAAATGCTCCTTTGGTGGATAGAATGTTAAATGCCGGTGCAATTCCAATTGGCAGGACGAATATGCCTGAAATGGGCATGCGCTTAGATACGGATAATCCGCTTAGAGGTAGGACCTTTAACCCTTGGAATAAGGCAATAACACCAGGAGGTTCTAGTGGGGGTGAAGGTGCTGCTATTGCATCAGGGATGAGTCCTTTTGGAATAGGAAATGATATCGGCGGTTCATTAAGAAACCCAGCCTATTGTTGTGGCATCGCATCTATAAAACCTTCGATAGGCAGAATCCCATTTGTCAGAACCATAGCCCCTTTTGAGGATATGGGTATATCCGGTGCTTTTTTAAGTGATGGACCTATGGCTAGGTCTGTAGAGGATTTGAGAATGGGATTATCGGTTATGTCAGGTAGACACATAGATGATCCTCAATCAATCAATAGTCCGTTAATTGGTGATTTTCCTATCCAGCCAAAAGCAGCCTTAGTTAAAAAGGTAAGTGATATCAAATTACCAGAAGCTACACTAAAAGAAATAGATAAAGCCGGTGAAGTTTTGATATCGGAAGGTTGGCAAGTTGATGAAGTGGAGGCACCTGAAGTAGAGAGAGTGCATGAAATTTGGGGAACTATCTTAAATCAAGGTTTGATAGAAGTATTACCAGAAGAAATATTTAAACCGGAAACAGTTGCCTATCTAAAAAGAACCAATGAGGCTAATTTATTGGAGATGACACTTGATCAAGCCTTACTTGAAAGAAGAAGATTAAGAAGATTATGGTCAGCTTTCTTAACAAAATATACTGTCTGTATTGGGCCTACTTGGTCTAATTTACAATGGCCAATTGATACCGACCTAGATCCTGATAAGGGAGACGAAGCATTAAGACAGAGTTTTATGTTTATTGCTCCAGGAAACTGCTTAGGAATTCCTTCCGTTGCATTGCCAATGGGAGTGGACAATGGTCTGCCTACAGGTATTCAGATTTATTCAGAATTATATAGAGAGGATCTGTGTTTAGGTGCAGCTGAACTTATACAAAAACAAGTTCCATGCCCTTCTCCTATCGATCCAGTCTAGTCGTATACAACCTTTTCAAGGATGAGACTTAAATCACTTACGCTTTGCCTATAACGATC
Source organism: uncultured SAR86 cluster bacterium (assembly GCA_902618945.1). Taxonomy (GTDB): domain Bacteria; phylum Pseudomonadota; class Gammaproteobacteria; order Magnimaribacterales; family Magnimaribacteraceae; genus Magnimaribacter. The sequence continues at coordinate 25,003 of CACNCK010000007.1, read as the reverse complement.
CTCGTGTATACGCTCATTATTACCATGTATGCCTGAACTTTCATTTCCTTCATAAATATAAGTATTAAATCCATAGCTTGCTATGCCTATACCTCTTGAAAATCTACTATCTGTAAATCCTGTGCTAACAGATGGTGAGAGTTTTGAACCAGGGTAATTCGTACTTATAAATTCCTCAATTGCTAGATAAAGCTCGGAGTTGGTAGGCGATGAGCCTGGAAAACCTAACATTAGAGGTTCAACCTCAACTCCAGTATCTTTTATAAGATCCTCTATCTGTTCTATAAATTCTTCAGGTTTATTATCCGGCAATATTCTGCAATCTATTTCGGCCCACGCAGTTGGAGGAACTACATTTATTTTTACGCCTCCATTCATTCTTGTAAGCGAACAAGTATTTCTAGTAAGTGCATGAGAAGAAGGTGAAAACTCTTGCAGCTCCTTCATAAAGATTGGATCTTGGATCATATTCTTTATATCTTTATATTTACTTTTAAAAGGTTCTTCTAAGCCTTCAGACCTATCTGAAAATACTCTATCAACTTCAGGTATGATTCTAGGATCAAAAGGACTGTTCCATATAATATTCAAAGCCTCTACTATTCTTGAAACTGAACTTGTTGTCCTTGGTGAAGAGCCGTGACCAGGCTGGTCAACTGAATTAAGTCTCAGCCAGACAGGAATCTTCTGAGTTACCTCGATGTTAAATCCAATCCCGTCTTTAGATCTAAAACCACTACCGCCTTCGTTCAGTAATAATTCAGCACCTTCAAAAGCTTTTGGTCTATTCTCAACAAGCCATCCCATTCCGTACTTTCCACCTGACTCTTCATCGGCTGCGGCTATATAAATTATATCCCTATTGAGAGGCTTGTTTGATCTGTGCAGTTTAAGAAAGTTGGCTAAGTGCGAGATGCCTAATCCCTTCATATCTAAAGCGCCTCTACCCTGTATGTAACCATCTACTATCTCACCAGATAGAGGATCAAAATCCCAATATTCTTCATTTACAGGTACAACATCTGAATGATGTAAAAGGATAAGAGCTGGTTTATCACCTCCCTTTATTCGCGCCCAGATATTTCCTCTTGTAGGAGCACTTTCTGCAGAATCATATTCAATACCTTCCTCATCGAATATTTTTGCCAAGAAATCTACTGCTCTTGATTCATTGCCCGGAGGGCTAATGGTATCTACTTTTAGGTATGCTTGAAGCAATTTAACCGCTTCATTTTCTAAGTCTTCATCTGCAAGAATTAAGGTAGAAAAGACATAAAGGGTAAGTATCGAAAAAATTATTTTTATCATACTAGTTACTTATAAATTTTTGATGAAATTCAATAATATCAGGATCCACTAGCGCATCGGAAACTTTTAGCTCTCGTTGCAGATGCAAAGAACTTAGATTCTTACAGCGACTCAGGGCAACATAGGCTTGTCCCGTTGCAAAGGCTCCAGCACCTAAATCTACAGAACAGCTTTCAAGGGTTAAACCCTGAGACTTATGAATAGTAACTGCCCATCCTAATTTGATAGGAAACTGTTTAAATGATGAGATGACTTCCTCTAAAACCTCATCAGAATCCTCATCGTAAGTAAATCTAACTTTGTTCCAAGCTTCACGTTCTACTTTGTGTGTTTTTTTATTTATTTTTACTTTGATATATTTTTTCTTCTTATCCAGGCACTCAGATATTGTCCCAAGGGTTCCATTTACCCATCGGCCTTCAGAATCATTTTTTATGAACATTACATTTGCACCAACTTTTATCTTGAGCTCTCTTGGGGCAGGTAAATCATTTTCATTTAGCTCTCCAGTTTCTTTAGATTTTATAATTTCCTCTTCTCCTTCAATATGACCCAATTTATATTCATTTAATTCTTCTGCTCTTTTTTTTCTCGAGGTAAGTGTCATGAAAAATTCTGACTCGAGCGTTGGATCAAAACAATTTGAATTAATTTTATCGATAGTTGCATCTAGATCTTTTCCAATTCGGATATTATTTAAAAGTTCACAAAACCTTTGATCTTCTTCCTGTCTAAAAGATTCTGTAAGTTCAAAATAACTTATCATTTTCATATCTTTAAATGAATGCGCATCAAAGAAATAAATTGAATTGTACTTCTCATAAATTATCCTCTCTTCACTCTCTTTAATTATGGGTGGTAGTTGAAATAGGTCACCGCAAGCCAGCACATGAATACCTCCAAACGGCTCTTCAGAGTTTCTATGTATTTGAAGAGATTGAGATATTGCATCAAGCATTGGTGCTCGAACCATAGAAACTTCATCAATTATCAATAATTCTAAATTCCTGAGTAGTTTTCCAAATCTAGGATCTTTAGATTTTGTAATCAAAGGAATAGTCTCAAAACCAATCCTAAAGGCGGAATTAATTGTTGTACCACCTATGTTTAAAGCAGCAATCCCGGTAGGAGCTACAACCATTTTTTTTAATGACAATTGATTTTTTACTCTTTCAAGAAGAGTTGTCTTTCCAGTGCCAGCGGCACCTGTTAAAAAAATAAATTGTTGTTCAGAGTCATCTGAAAGCAAATCTATTATTTCATCCTGAACTTTATCAAATGACATATTGACCTTATGAATCTAATTTATCCATACTATCGATTGCCCTTTCCATTTGTCTTTCACGTGTTGAATAATCATTTACAGATTTCTGCAACGCATCGACTTTTTTCATAAGATCCTCGGTAGAACCGCTAAACTTTTCAAATTCTTTTTTCAATTTTCCAAACTCATTCATGATTTCTCCAGCTCTCTCATTAAGGGCTAAAGTTCTAAATCCCATATGCACACTTATAAGATAGGCCGCAAGAGAATTAGGTCCCATTACAAGGACTCTGTAATCTCGAAAAATTATCTCTCTTATATTATCCAAAGAATCTATAGTTTGCATTAGACTCTCGCTGGGAATATACATAACACCAAGATCAACGGTAATACCCGATTGAACATACTTTTCTTTTATATCTGAAGCATCTTTAAGTACATGTCTTCGAATATCATCTCTGGTTTTTTTAACTAGTTTCTCATCACCTGAATCGCTAGCATTTAGAAAGTTATCAAAAAGGGCTGAGGGGAATTTTGCGTCTATAGGGAGAACAAGACCTTCAGGTAGCTTTATGATAAATTCAACGCGTTTACCACTACCAGGAATGACCTCAGCATTACTCTCATACTGATTAGAATGAAAAATATCTTTGATGATTGATTCTAAAGACCATTCTCCAAATTTTCCCGCTAAGGTTCCGCCAGATAAATAACGATTTAATTTACTAAGTGGTTCATTGAAAGACTGGATATCTTTAGAGAGTTCACCAATCGTGGTTCTCTGGGTTTCTATTGAGTGGTCTAGCCCTTTGAGAAAGTCACTAGACTGATTAGTGTCATTACTATTTTTAAAAGTGTTAAAAAAGATTAAACCAATTACGATTATTAATAAAATGACAATTAAGATATCCATGCTTATAAGCCTAAAAGTTACTATCTAAAAAATCAATTAGCTCAACAGTTCTTAATAGACCAGAATAAAAATTTTTTTTGAATCAAATATCATAATTTTACATTTCCGGTTTCATAGCCAAGGTCTTGAAGGTTATCTTCATGGATAGATTTATTAATTCTATATTTTGAAATAAAGAGCAAAGAAATAGGAGCGATAACAAAGAGTAAAGAAGTTGAAAAGATTGCAAGAGAGGTTACTGCTTCTCTCTTCTCTTCAATAGAGGTCTCCTCTCCAAAGCCAGCCAATGAAAGGAGTACTCCTGATAATAAAATACCGACTCCTCCAAGAATTTTACCTGACAGACCATTAACAGAAATGATCAATCCCTCGGATCTAGCATGAGTATTTTTTTGATGATCCTCTACTACATCAGAAAACATAGAACTAAAAACAATACCATTTATTACCCGGACACCTGCCATGAAGGCTGAATGCGTCGCATATAGATAAAAAAGTAAACCTAGCAGAGGTAAGGCAAGTCCTGCTTCTGGAAGTATATTGGTTCCAAATTCAATGTCGATTATTCTTAAGATAGTCAAGGAAGGTCCTATTGTTATCATAATACAAGTAAGAACAAGGACCGTTCTCTTCTTATCCTTATTTTTTAGGAGTTTATTTGCGCTTAATGCTGCTATGAAAGCTCCAGGAATAGTCAAAGCTAAAATTAAAGTAAACACGTCTGGCTTCCATAACCAAAAGAAATTAATCATATAAATACTAAAGACACTTGATAAAGATCCTACTATTCCGAATAAAGATGTACCGATAATTAAATTACGCCAAGAATCATTTTTCCAAAGTGAAATGAGTCCTTTCATAACACCTATATTTCTTGTTTCGTCATTTAATGTAGTCTTTTCAAACTGAGATTCAATATTTCGTAATCTAAAAACTGAATATAGGCTTGTTACCAAAAAAAGAGTAATGACGATCAAAGATACGGCTTTGTAGCCATTCTCTTGATTCCAATTGTCTCCAAATATAGTAGCAATGGAGGAGTAAAATATGACAGTACCTAAAATTCCAAAGTTATTATCTCTGGCATGAAGTAAATTTCTTTGCTCATACCCCTTTATCATTTCTATTCCTAAAGATGCTCTTGGAATAAAAAACATAGTACTGCTAATCCTAGTAATGATAATGAAAAGTAAAAGTTGAAAAAACAAAGCAAATTGACTGCTTCCCAGACGGACATTAAAGAGTAGGAATATGCCCAGAGCGAAACCAAATAACCCAAATGCCATATAGGGAATTCTTCTACCAAAACGAGTAGCACTTCTATCAGATATTCCTCCAATCATGGGGTCTGTAAAAGCATCTACAAATAATGATAAAGCTATCCCCAAGCCACATAAAAAAGGATCTAAACCTAAAACTTGATTATAAAAATAAAGCAGAAACATTGATAAGAAAGCCTCTGAAGCTGCACCGCCCGCAGAACTGACAGCAAATGTATTTAGGTACTTCTTTTGAAGGTCTTGCAATTTATAAAGTGTAAATGCTTTTTAGATAATTTATAAAACTAAAAATAATGGAGCGAGATACGAGAATTGAACTCGTCTCTCAACCTTGGCAAGGTTGCGTAATACCACTATACCAATCTCGCTTGACGAATCTCTGTTTAACAGGAAGTGAAGTATACACGAAAGATTTTTTGATTTTCTAGGTTCTTTAAAAAGACATTAATCAGATTTATAAACTTCCTTTATTCCCAATCTCGCTTTGACCTCTTCGGCTTTTTCATTTGCATTCATAAACTCATGTATTAAGTGATCAAGGGTCTCTTCATTTTTCTTATAATCTTGACGGAAGGCAAGCCCTAAACCTCCAAATAAAAATGTCAAAAAGCCTAGCCCATAAGTAAATTCGTTTTGAGCATTGTTCAATAAAACCAAGATAAAAAATAATAATAGGATAGTGAATAGAATAGGTATAACGATGATATTTTTTTTACTATTGCTCTGGACTCTATTAACTTCATAAAATCTGTCATTCACAGATTTTAAATTTATTATGGATTCGATATCCTCTCTGACTTGATCGGAAGAATACCCACCCACATTGTTCATATGATCTAAAATAGATTTTATTATTTGATTATATTCAGTTGAGTCTAAAGATTGTGTTAAGGGATTAATGCCCTTTTTTTCAAGCTGTTTTATTAGAGAATTTCTCTGTTTTTTATCACCTTTATTCATTTCTTTCCTGATTATATTTATCTCTTAAAAAATTTTTTTGAACTTTTCCCATGGCATTTCTTGGCAGTTCGTTGGTAAAGAAAATTTGTTTTGGGACCTTGTATCCTGCCATCTTTAGTTTCATATCACTAATGATATTTTCTTCTATCACTTTTGAGTTTTCATCCTTAACAATCACTGCAACGACACGCTCGCCAAAATCAGCATCTTCTAGACCGATAACTGCAGACTCATGAACTCCTTCTATTTTATCAATAAATGATTCAATCTCTTTGGGATAAACATTCAATCCTCCAGTAATAATCATGTCTTTATTTCTTCCAACAATAATTAAATAACCATCTTCATCAAAATAACCTTGATCTCCAGTATTGAAATAATTATCAAAACTAAAATCTTCCTTAGATTTTTCAGCGAGTTTCCAATAACCTTTAAATACATTTGGCCCTTTTACTTGAATATTTCCAATTTCGTCCGCTCCAACTGGCTCACTATCATTATTAACTATTCTAACCTGTTGCCCTTCAAGAGGTAATCCAACAGTTCCAGATTTTCTTTTACCATTTATAGGATTAGAGCTAATTATGTTTGTTTCAGTCATGCCATATCTTTCAAGAATTTTATGACCAGTTATGGAGTTAAAGTCCATAAATGTTTCTTCTAAAAGTGGAGCAGAACCTGAAATAAAGATCCTCAAATTTTGGGTTACTTTTGAAGTAAGACCTTTATTTTTAATTAATCTAGTGTAGTAAGTTGGAACACCCATCATAACCGTGCACTTAGGCAATTGAGTCAAAACCTCATTAACTTCAAAGTTATCTAACCATAACATCTTAGAACCTGATAAAAATACACAACCAAGAGCAACAAACAAACCATGCACGTGATAAATAGGAAGAGCATGAAGTAAGCAATCATTTGCTGTAAATTCCCAAGCTTCTTTCAGTGACATGGCATTCGAACCTAAATTTCCGTGAGTCAACATAATGCCTTTAGGCCTTCCAGTTGTTCCAGAAGAATAAAGTAAAGCTGCTGTATCCTCTTCCATACAATCTAAAACTTTGTGAATGCCTGCTAATTTTATAGCTTGTATGGAATCTTTATCTTGAATTTGAATAGTAAAAATATGATTAGGTGGATGCTTTAGATCAAGAGAATCAACTTTTTCATAGACCTCTTTTTCGCAAATGAATAACGAGGGATCAGCATCCTCTAATAGGAAGGATAGCTCATTATCTTTATAGGCAGTATTAAGGGGATGGAAGACTAAGTTAGAACGCAAACATGCAAGATATATATATAAAACCTCAGGTGATTTATTAACTTGTACTGATATTCTATCGCCAGGTTTTAGACCTAAATTTGAAAATCCGTTTGCATATTGGGAAGACTGATCTTCTAAATCTTTATAAGTAATAATTGAACCATCCTTGAGTTCGATACAAGGTGTGCTCAAATCTTTCGGAAAGCCTTCTCTATATCTTAAGTAGAGATTCTCCATGGCAATTTTTAACGCGCAGTCTGTCCATCATCAATTTTTATGCAAGTTCCCGTAACGCACTCAGATGATGGAGATACTAAGAACAATAATGTAGAGTCCATTTGCTCAGGAACACATATCCTTTTTCTGGGGAGACCCTTACTGACATCTCCTATTCTTTCCAACATTTTATCAGCCATCTCTGAATGAAATATACCTGGAGCTATGGCGTTAACATTTATATGATGTTTAGCCCACTCAACAGCTAAAGATTCGGTCATTCTGACAATAGCCGACTTTGTAGTTGAATAAAGAACGGCTGCAGAATTAGGACCGGTATTAAAAGCCGCCATAGAGGAGATATTTACCATCCTGCCTGGTTTTTCACTTTTTATAAGTCTTCTTGCAACTTCATTTGATAGGAGATAAGGACCCACTAAATTTGTATCTATGACTCCATCAATCAAAGCTTCATCCTGTTTGATCGCCCATTGAGCATCAACCATACCGGCATTGTTTATAAGCGTGTTAATCAAGCCAAGTTGATTCTCAACTATATCTATACAGTTACGGATACTGTCACGATCCATTACATCCAAAGGAACTACAGCGCATTCTCCACCTGCATTTCTTATTTCTCTCTCTAGTGCTTCTAATTTCTCAACTCTTCTTGCAGCTAGAGCTACCTTTGCTCCACAGCCCGCTAAAACTTTAGAAAAACGATATCCTAAGCCTGAGGAAGCTCCAGTAACTAAAGCAACTTGACCGCTAAGATCTACAGAAAAGTTTGGTGTTGAAAATTTACTCATATTTGTCCCCTTATTATTTCTATATAGAAAATTTATGCGCACTAAATTATGCAAAATCTCTACTTTTAGGTACTATGTTCACTATTCCCGCCCTACTAAACAACGAAAATACCTAAATTATGAGTATACAAAATAAAATAGAGCAGGCAACTACAGTTATAAAACCTAGCAGAGAAGAAGCTGAAGAAGCCGTCAGAACCCTGATATGTTGGACTGGAGATGATCCTGACAGAGAGGGTCTCATTGAAACTCCCAAGAGAGTTGTAAAAGCATACGAAGAATTTTTTGAAGGTTATGATATGGATCCTGAAGAGGTAATGCAAAAAACTTTTGAGGAAGTTAAAGGTTATGATGATGCGGTTATTGTTAGAAATATTAGAGTTGAGTCACACTGTGAACACCACATCGTTCCCATCATTGGCGTAGCTCATGTTGGTTACATACCAAATAATCGTGTTGTTGGAATAAGTAAACTTGCGAGAGTTATTGAAATTTTTGGCAAACGTCTACAGACACAAGAAACAATGACAGCCCAGATAGCGGATACAATCCAAAAAGTACTAGAACCGAAGGGTGTTGCAGTAGTTGTTGATGCAAGTCACCAATGCATGACCACTAGGGGTATTCATAAAACTGAATCTAGCACCATTACTAGCAGAATGCTTGGTGCTTTTAGGGATAATCCCGAAACTAGGTCTGAATTTATGAATCTAATTAACAGTCCCAAGGACTTTTAAGATTAAAAAAAATATATATATTTTTTTAACCATTTTTTTGGATGATTTAGACATAAATTTGCATTAAGATTTGGTCAAGGTGGATTTAATGGCTATTAATACAGAGAGTTTTGATTTTGATCCTGATTATCTCAGGAGGAAGTACAGAGAAGAGAGAGATAAGCGTCTTAGACAAGACGGTAATGAGCAGTATCAAGAAGTTTCTGGAGAATTTTCTTACTTCGTTGAAGATCCCTACATTGATGATGCAATAGAAAGAGAGGCCATCAAAGATGAAATTGAGGTCGTTGTTATTGGTGGTGGTTTTGGAGGAATGCTAGCAGGTGCTAGACTAAGAGAAGCTGGCATAGATGATTTCAAAATCATAGAGAAAGGTGGCGACTTTGGCGGAACTTGGTATTGGAATAGATATCCCGGCGCCTCTTGTGATATCGAGTCATACATCTACTTTCCATTACTAGAAGAAACAGGATTCGTTCCAAGGCAGAAATATACTAATGCACCTGAAACCCTAGAATATTGCAGAGTTGTTTGTGAAAAGTTCAAACTTTATGAAAATGCGCTTTTACAAACCGAGGTGATTTCAACAAATTGGGATGAAGAATCATTAAGATGGATTATTAAGACTAACAAAGGTGATGAATTAAAAGCCAGGTTCGTGGTTCATTCAAATGGCCCTCTTAACAGGCCTAAACTCCCAGCCATTAAAGGTATAAATGACTATAAAGGACATACATTCCATACTAGTAGATGGGACTATCAATATACTGGAGGATCTTCGCATGGAGATCTAACAGAGCTTAAAGATAAAAAAGTAGCAATAATCGGAACTGGGGCTACTGCAGTTCAATGCGTACCTCATCTTGGTGCAGCAGCTGAAAAACTATATGTATTTCAAAGAACTCCGTCTTCTATTGATGTAAGAAATAATCAACCAACAGACCCCGAATGGATTTCCACACAAAAACCTGGATGGCATGATGAAAGGAGAAAGAACTTTGAAACTCTTCTCACTGGTGGAATGGTCAAAGAAGACTTAGTTTCTGATGGATGGACAGAGGCATTTAGACTTCTTTTTGGCAATCTTAGACAGCAAGCACCTTCCAAATTAAAGATGGTTGGATTTGCATTATCAGGTATTTTTTCTTCAAAAATGTATAAAGTCGGCTTCAAATCTTACATGACTGGAAAAGTTACAGAAGCTATGGACTTAAGAAATGCTATGCAAATGGCTGATTTTCAGAAAATGGAAAAGGTCAGAGCTAGAGCCGATGCAGTGGTGGAAGATAAAGAAACCGCCGAATCACTGAAACCCTACTACAATCAATTCTGTAAGCGTCCCTGCTTTCATGACGAATATCTCAATACTTTCAATAACCCCAATGTTGAATTGGTGGATACTGATGGAAAAGGTCTCGAAGAAATATCCGAAAACGGCATAATATTCGAAGGTAAAGAATATGAGGTTGATTGCATAATTTTTGCTACCGGATTTGAAGTTGGAACTGACTATAGTAGAAGAGCGGGTTATCAGATACATGGAATAGATGGAATGACTGTATCTAAGAAGTGGGAAAATGGTCTCGCTACTTTTCACGGTATGCATAGTAGAGGTTTTCCAAATTCTTTCTTTTTCGGACCAGCTCAATCAGGTTTCACAGCTACCTATACATATTCTCTCGATGAGCAAAGTATTCATTTAGCTCACATTTTGAAAACTGCAAAAGATAAAGGTGTAACCAGAATTGAAGCTTCTCAAGAAGCAGAGGAAAACTGGATTAATACCATAATCGAAAAAGCTAGACTGACAGCTGACTTTCAGGAGAACTGTACTCCTGGCTACTACAATAATGAAGGTAAAGTAAATCAAACCCCTCAAAACAATACCTACGGAGGCGGTCCCATAGAGTTCTTCGCTCTCATGGAAAAATGGAGATCTAAAGGAAATCTAGAAGGCCTAGAACTGAGCTAATTATTGTACAAACTAGAAATACTCCATCATCCATACAACCCAACTGATTTAGAGGAAATATTTGCTATCAATCAAGCTAATATCCCTGAAGTTGGTAACATTGATCATATCGACAGACTTAAACGTTTAATCGATTGGAGCTGTCATTTAATTGTTGTAAGAGACAAGGAAATAGCAGGATTTATCATCTTGATGAGAGAAAATCAAAGTTACGAATCTCTTAATTATGAATTTTTCAATTCTCAAGGATATCCTTTTCTGTACGTTGATAGAATTGCAATTAAGGAGGAACATCGACGTAAAGGATTGGGACACATGATTTACTCAAAAACTATTGAGATAGCTGAAGAGTTAAACTTACCGACATGTTGTGAAGTTAATACCCTGCCAAAAAATGAACCTTCTTTAGCTTTCCATGATTCGTTTGGCTTTGAAGATGTTGGTACTAAGGACTATGAAGACCATAGCGTAGTTTTCCTCAGGAAATCTCCTAGTTGAGGTCGTCCTTGAAAAAATTAATCAAGCCCACACCTGTAATTATTAGAAGGCACCCAACTAGCATTGTGTAAGTTATTGCCTCATCTAAAAAGAGATTGGCCCACAACATTCCAGATACAGGGACAATAAGCACAACTGTCGAAGCTTTAACCGGCCCTACTCTCTTTATCAAAATAACATAACCCATGTAAGCCAAGCCGGTACATAAAAAGCCCAAAAGAAAAACACTTAAAAGAACTTCATTTGGATGATTTAAATGTAATCCACTTTCTAAAAAAGTAAAAGGAAAAACCAGAAAAGTAGCTACCAATAAAGTCATAGAAGCTAAATAAGTTGCATCTATTTCTTTAGTTGTGAATATATAATTTGAACTGAATGCATAAAAGAAAGATGCCATGAGACATAGCAATAGTGCTATTAATGAAAATTCTAATGATTCATATCCAACAAATATAAATAAACCTACCATGCCTATTATTATCCCGAGTAGTTGAGTGAGATTAGAACGCAATTTCAACCAAAGGCTAGCAATAATGAAAGCAAATAAAGGGGTTGTACCATTCAGAACAGACATAGTGCCCGCATTCAAATCAATAGCTGCTCTAGAAAAAAGATAAAAAGGAACAGATGCATTGATACAAGCTAGAAGGAGAATAGAAGGAAAATTTTCTCTTATCTTTCTGAGATGCTGTCTAGTGATAAAAAATGGACTTAGTATCAATGAGGCTATTAATAATCTTGAGAAAACTAAGGTTATGGGCCCTACTTCTGGCGCAGAAACCTTTATAAAAAGAAAGGATGACCCCCATGCTATGCCAATTGCAATAATTAATGCCCAGTCAATAACTGCACTTTTATTCATTTATATAATTAATTTATCTTACTAAAGGATCCTAGTAAGGCCGATCCCCAATGATAGTTACTCTTTCAACCTTTCTGACATTTGGCCAATAATCAGAATTTGCATAATGTTGACATGCTCGATTATCCCAAAAAGCTATTGAATTATCTTCCCAGGCAAATCGACATTGGTATTCAGGCACAGAAGCTCTGGAATATAAGAAATTTAACATCTGTTGAGATTCCTCAGGATCCCAATCTTTAATGTATTGTGTAAAGGCCGCATTGACGTAGATGACCTTCTTTTTTGTATCCGGATGAGTTCTTATTACTGGATGTTCTGGCATTGGATATTGCTTATTAAAGGCTTCTATCTCCTCATCAGATTTACCCTCTTTAATGAGCCTATCTCTAAAATTTGCAAAATCATGAATCGCTATAGCACCTTCAAGTTTTTCTTTAACTTCTTCACTAAGATTGTCATAAGCTGCATACATATCTGCAAACAATGTATCTCCTCCATGTTCTGGCTTTTCTATCATTCTTAATACTGAACCTAAAGACGGTTCCATTCTCCAAGTAACATCAGAGTGCCAGGTATTCTCTCTACCTCTGCTCTTTTCATTGTGCGTTATAACCAATACCTCTGGAAAATTTTCTTTTTTTGGAGCGAAAGGATGAATTTCTAATTCCCCAAAATTTTTAGAAAAGTTTATATGCTGTTCTGTTGAGATGTCCTGATCTCTAAAAAAAATAACCTTATAAACTAATAGTGCCTCGTAAATTAGGGCTTTTGTCTCTTCCTGCATAGGTTTGGATAAATCAATACCAAGGATCTCACCTCCTATTGTTGGACTCAACCTATTCACTAAAAATGGCAGGTTTTTTTGTTCAAATGCATCTGGATTAAAGTCAATCATAATTATCTCCCTACATAATAATCAACAAGCTTTCTCAACTTGTCAATCTGAAGTTTAGATTCGTCATCAGTATAAGGAAGTATATTCTGGTATGTCCTAACCTGACCTGTGCATGCCTTGAAAAATTCATCAATAAAACTTAAATCAAGACAGCTAGCCGAGAAGCTATCTTGCTCGGTCTAGGATCTAATTGAAAGTTCAAGTGTAACTAAGAAACATTTCTTTCTTTGCCTTCCCAATAAGGAGCCCTCAAATCCTTTCTAAGAATTTTACCAGAGGGATTTCTTGGCAATTCAGAAATATGCTCTACCGTTTTAGGGCATTTGTAACCAGCTATTTGAGTTCTTACAAATGAAATTACTTCTGCCTCATCAAGGGGATCTCCCTCAGTTTGAACAATAAATGCTTTAGTTGCTTCACCCCATTTATCATCAGGTATTCCAATGACAGCCGCATCTGCAATTTGCGGATGACTGAGTAGTGCATTTTCAACTTCAGCTGGATAGATATTTTCTCCACCGGAAACAATCATATCTTTGACCCTATCATGAATATATAAGAAACCTTCATCATCAAAATAACCAACATCCCCAGAATAAAACCAACCGTCTTTTATAGCTTCCGCCGTTGCTTCTGGTCTATTCCAATAACCTTTCATATTTAACTCAGATTTGATAATTACTTCCCCTACCTCACCGACTGGCACATCATTGTCATCAGAATCAACAACTCTCAAACCAACACCCTTTGCAGCCTTGCCGCAAGATCTTAACTTTCCTCTGGAGATTTCGTGATCTTCTGGATATAAAAAGGTTATTGCTCCGTTGGTCTCAGTAAGTCCATAAACTTGCCAAAAGTTACATTTCATTAAATCCATAGCTTTTAGAAGTGTGTCGTCAGTTATAGGGGAAGCACCGTAAATTACAGTTTCCAAGGAAGAAAAATCAGTATGAGCTGATTCAGGATGTTGAATTAAGAAGAGTATCACTGCCGGCACAAAGATAGTATGTTGTATCTTCTCTTGTTCAATAAGCTTAAGAATCAAACCAGGATCAACCTCAGGGATAATGATACTTTTAGCCCCAGTGACCATACCAGCTATACCCATATTAGTGCCGGCTACATGGAAAATAGGCATGCATACAAGGTTTACACCACCCTCTTCTATGTCCCTATACATAGCTTCTTCATTAACAATAAAACAAGCACTAAAATTATCATTTGTTAATTGAACTCCCTTAGGATGTCCCGTGGTGCCTGAGGTATAAAGCTGTATAACATCATCATTGCCATCACTCTCCAACATTGGATCTTTATCCTCAAATGAATCTCTCCAACTAGCAAAATCCTGCCACTCATCATGATTTCCCCCTACTGTAATAATTTTCTTAACTGTCGGAATTTCATCTTTTATTTCCTCAATTAATCCAAAAAACTCTGGCCCTACAAATAGAACTTCACTTTGAGAATCATTCAGGATGAAGGCAACTTCAGGAGGAGCTAGTCTCCAATTAACTCCAACTGTAACGGTTCTTGATTTGAATGTTCCATACATAAATTCAAAAAAAATGTCAGAGTTCTTGCCTAAGTAAGCTACTCTTGAATCAGGTTTACAACCCTCTTTTATCAATCCTTGAGCAACTCTGTTAGAGAAACTATCTAATTCGTTAAAGGTTGTTTCTTTATCTTCAAATTTATGAGCTATTTGCTCGCCAGACTTTTCGACTCTCCATCGAAAAATTTCAACCATTGTTTTTTCATAAGGTATTTCCACTTTTCTCTCCTATATCCAACCTAATGGTTTAAGCTTATCATTTACGAAACTCTCAGGAACCTCTTCTAAAGCTGTTCCTAGAGTATCATTCCATCTATTCAAAAATCCAAATAAAGAAATTACAGAAACAATATCAACAATCTCCTTTTTGGAATAGTACTTACTTAAGTTATCAAAGTGCTCTTGATTAGAGTTATTTGGTACCTTTCCTGCTGCAAAAGCTAAATCGAGTACAGCTTTTTCTGAGTTACTAAATTTCTCACTTTCCGAGTAGTTAAGAATATCGGCAATTTTCTTTTCTTCAATACCAGCCCTTTCCGCGCCATGTGAGGTGTGTGCTTGACAGTATTTACATCCAGCTGACAAGCTTGATGCTAAAGCAATTAATTGTTTAGTGCCTGCATCAAGACCATCCGATTGAAAAACCACACCTGCTAAAGCTGAAAAGGACTTAAGTAACTCTGGTCTTTCGGACATAGTTAAATGGGCATTTGGTAGATATCCCATGAAAGATTCTACTATTTTGAAAAGCTCCTCAAATTCTTTCAGGTCCTCTCTGTATGTATCGCCTATAAATGTAGTAGGTATTTTTTCCATATTGCTTTTGCGATCTAAATTATCGCTTTAGTTTGAATTCTCGATTAACTCTAATTCCCTAAATTCATGTTCTATAGATAAGTCTATCAATTTCCTCCATAAAGGTTCTGCTATGGAAGAACTTAGTCCGCAAGATTCTCCAAAATTAGTTACTTTAGATATTACATCTTCAATTCTCTCTTTATCAATTATCAAATTTTTATCATTTTTCACTAAAGCAGCCATCTCAATACACTTTTGTCTTCTAGCTAGGAGTAAAACCAGTTCTTTGTCGAGAAGATCTATTTCCTCTCTTACATCTTTCATAGTGATAGTCATAATTTTTAGTTTTATTAATAATAGATTATATTACTTATTTATTAGTCTAAAGAATATATGAATATTGAGTTAATTTATGAAAATAATTAAAGAATTAGAGGACTTGCAGCCCGAGATGCAGAATTGGAGAAGAGATATACATGCTCATCCAGAAATAGCGTTTGAAGAACACAGAACCGCAAAAATTGTTGCTGATAAATTAGAGAGTTTTGGTATAGAAGTTGAGACAGGAATAGCTGGTACAGGAGTTGTAGGAACGCTAAAAAAAGGCAAAGGTAATAGATCTATTGGTTTGAGAGCTGATCTGGATGCTCTTTTGATCAATGAAATTAATGATTTTGAACACAAGTCCAAAATACCTGGAAAGATGCATGCCTGCGGTCATGATGGACATACAACGATGCTTTTGGGCGCGGCTAAATATTTAGCAGAAAAAGGTAATTTTGACGGAACTATAAATTTTATTTTTCAGCCAGCTGAAGAGAATGAAGGTGGTGGGAAAGCTATGGTAGAAGATGGGCTTTTTGAGAAGTATCCTGTAGAGGCTGTTTTTGGTATGCATAATATTCCAGGCATGCCAGTAGGTTCATTTGCCGTAAAGTCTGGGCCTTTCATGGCTTCCTTTGATATCTTTAACTTAAAAATTATAGGTAAAGGTGGTCATGCAGCAATGCCTCAAACAACAATCGATCCGATAATAATTGGAACTAAAATTGTTGATGCTTATCAATCTATTATCAGTAGATATATAGATCCTCAGGAACCAGTTGTTCTGAGTGTGACTCAATTCCATGGAGGAGATGCATATAATGTAATTCCAAATGAAATTGAAATTAAAGGAACTGTTAGATGTTTCTCAACAAAAGTTCAAGCTTCTATAGAAAAACAAATGGAAAATTTAACGTCATCAATTTGCTCTGCTTATGGCGCTACATACGAATTTGAATATCAACATAGATATCCTCCAACAATAAACAGCGCTGAAGAAGTCGAAACTTCTATAAAAGTGATGAATGAAATCTCTGATGAGAGCATGATCAATACATCTCCTTCTCCAAGTATGGGATCTGAAGATTTTGCCTTTATGCTCCAAGAGAAGCCAGGTAGCTATATTTGGATTGGAAATGGAGATAGAGAAGGATCTTGCATGCTTCATAATCCGGGTTATGACTTTAATGATGAAATATTACCTATTGGAGCGACGTACTGGGCAAATATAGCAGAGGAGATTTTATCTCCTATAAATTAATTTTCGTTCTTTTTAGTTAAAGGGTTCTGACCATAGACATTCTTGGGCCCTCCGGCTTCGCACATAAAATAAATATATGCAAAGAGAGTGAAAATTGAAAAGAAAGCTAAAGCTTGAGGAAGAAAAATAGGTATTATTTGAAGAGCAAAATACCACCAACCTGACCTGCCGATATCATGAAATCTCCTAATTGATAAAGATATCTGAGGGATAGCTGTCACCAGGATGGCATAACCAATTGAAGAGTTGAAAAAGACCTGAAAGAAATTTTCTTCATTGAGTGACGATAATTTACTTTCTAAATTTTCAGCTGTGAAATTTAATACCAGAAGACATAGCATTATAGAAAATAGAAAGAACCACCAAAATTCAGACCTGGAAGATCTTCCTTTAAAGTCAAAACACCTTAAGTAGCCTGAAATAACTGAATCAAAAAAACTCATTAGATAAAACGCAAATAAGAAGGTTGGTAGCCCGTAGGAGAATCGAACTCCTGTTGCCTGGATGAAAACCAGATGTCCTAACCACTAGACGAACGGGCCGAAAGGTCGCATTGTATGGGGGGTAAGCTTCAAGGTCAATTGTACTATTATTCTACCGTATAATCATTATTTGTTGAGCGAGTATAAACAATCCCGAATACTAATAATGCGCTAACAATTATTCCTATCCAAAACTCTGGTGTAGAAAAAAGAAGATAAATATCAGGTACATCTACAACTCTAATCTCCTCATATTTCTTAGGAAAACTTTCGGATCTGGACCAAAAACCAATTCTTTCAATGATGAATTCCAAAATATAATTAGTTTTAAAGATGATGCCTTCAAGAACTACAGTTGCTACGAGGGGCACTACTGCTCCTAAAACAGGTTTCTTAGAATAAGTTCCGGCTAACATTAACCAAGTAAAGACGGGAAGGGTCCATAGCGCTTGGGCCCAGAGGCTGAAAATTACTCTAAACCAATCAGTTATGATGTAGCTATTCCATAGGTAACCAAAGGATACAATATCATTTGAAACAAAATAAATAGAAGCACTCATCACAGCTACAAACTGTAATAGGATTATATTTGGAAGTATCATTAAAGGTACCACCAATATAACAAATAATATTTTTGAAACTACAGTTGTGAGGTCAGAGACTGGAAGAGATCTCCAAAATATTAAACTGCGGTCTTTACGCTCATCGGCAAAAGTTGAAAGATTGTAAGCAAGAAGACCGAACCAAACGGTGATTAATACTGGAAGTGCTAATACTGTCAATCCTGCTCTAATAACTCTTGCTTTTGCTTCTGGAGAAGCTTGTAACATTGCCTCTTGATAATCTTCATCATAAATCTCTGTCGAAAAGTTGAATTCAGCTGTTTGTATATTAGTAATTCCGAAATAGACTGAAACAATTACAAAACATAGAACAATTGTTACTATAAAAGGGGCATATATAAAGGCCACCTTATGTTCTTG
This sequence comes from uncultured SAR86 cluster bacterium, assembly GCA_902618945.1. Classification (GTDB taxonomy): domain Bacteria; phylum Pseudomonadota; class Gammaproteobacteria; order Magnimaribacterales; family Magnimaribacteraceae; genus Magnimaribacter. Next base: position 6,619 of record CACNCK010000007.1, on the reverse strand, counting down.
AACCTCTCTTCTTAACATTGCGAAGAAAATAGTTGTCATGACTCAGTTCCCCTTTTCGTTTTATCCATTATTGCCATGAATAAATCGGCTATAAAAGGTGGTCTTACTTCACCTAGTTCAAATAGTTTTTCTTCATCTATATCTTCAAATAGTAATACTTCTCTACCTAGTTCTATTCTTTGATGGATAGGCTTTAAGGATCTCCCTTTTTCTATTGAGTCAATATTGGGGCGTAACTCCAGGAACTTTTTATTAATTGCTTCTATTGAATCATGCATAACAACCCGTCCTTGGTTCATAAATAGCGCATCAGAGAGAACACCTTCAATCTCCTCTACCTGATGAGTGCTTATAAGTATCGTTCTATCTCCATCATAGTAGTCTTCGATGAGCTGTGAATAAAATTCTTTTCGATATACTAGATCTAGTCCAAGAGTGGGTTCATCTAAAACCAATAATTTCGCATCAATTGCCATAACTATTGACAGATGAAGCTGTACTACTAAACCACGAGAAAGAATTTTTATTTTAGAACTCCTCTTTATGTCTGTTTTAGAAAGTATTGATAAGCATTTTTTTAAATCAAATTTTGGATGAACACCATCAACATATTGCAAGACCTGATCAACTGTCATCCATTTTGGAAGTACAGCAACATCTGTAATTGAGCATACCTCTTTAAGTAGTTGATGCCGATCCTTTCTAGGATCCATCCCTAGTACTTCTAAATTCCCCTCAGTCTGAATCAGTCCAAGTATAGATTGTAAGAATGTTGATTTACCAGCTCCATTAGGTCCAATAAGGCCTAATATTTGCCCAGATAAAACCTCGATATCAATACCATCAAGAGCGTAGCTAGCATCATAGTTCTTCTTGATAGATTCAGCTTTAATAATAATTTCACTCATCTTAATTCTGGTTAATAAGTTTGCTAAGATCTATACCCAAGCTTGATGCTTTTTTTAATGTATTTGGCCATTCGTTTTCTAAAAACTTAGATTTCTCTAGTTTTAGCAATTCTTTTTTGGCATCTTCAGTAATAAACATACCCAGTCCTCTTCTTTTTTCGACAATGTGAAGATCAACAAGTTCTTGATAAGCTTTTGATACAGTAAGCGGATTCACCCCCCCTTCAACTGCCATTTGCCGAACTGAAGGTATGGGATCACCTGACTTCAAAACACCATCGATTATTAATGAGACGACATGGTCTCTAACTTGTTGGTATATCGGTTGATCGTTTGTCCACTGCATGATGCAATTCTCGAAGCAAGTGTATTACTTTACTAATACACATACAAGAGCATCACTTTAACTTCTTTTGAATTGTTGAAAATAATCCTCTAAAGATGTTTGCTTCCATTACATCAATTCTGCTTCTTTTAAAGAATCTTCTAACTCTAAGTAAGAGTTTTCTTGGATTATCAATGTCATAAAATTCAACTTCTTGCATTAACTCGTCCATGTGTGCGATTAATCGTTCTGTCTGTTCATTGTTTGCAAGTTCAACGTCCCAATTATCTTGGTTTTTCTGTTGCTCTAATAAACAAAGTCGTATTTCATATGTCAGAATTTGAACTGCTTGTGAGAGGTTTAAGGAAGAATACTCTGGATCAGAGGGAATATGGACATGTAGATTGCAAAGGCCCAGCTCTTCATTGGTTAGACCCCTATCCTCTCTTCCAAATACTATGGCTATTTGATGATGTAGAACACTTTTTGCAACCTCTTCCGCTGATTCTTTTGGACTTAAAACGGGCCATGGAACCTTCCTATCTCGAGCGCTTGTACCTATAACCAATTCACAATCAGCTACAGCATCTTTTAAGTCTTCAAAAACTTGTGCATTTTCTAAAACATCCTTAGCAGCTTTAGACCTAAAAGTTGCTGCATCACTTGGAAACTCTTTAGGGGTTACTAAAGCAAGATTGAGTAAACCCATATTTTTCATAGCTCTAGCAGATGCACCAATATTTCCGGGATGACTTGTACCAACCAAAACAACTTTTATTGAGCTGAATAAATCGTTAGAATCACCTTTATTCTCTACCATTCTCATATTCTATCAGGGGATTGAGTGCAATATGTTACGATGCGCATTAAATTATGGAACCAAAAGTAAATATTGCTTTAGAAGCTGCTCGTGCAGGCTGTAAGGAGCTATTAAGTTATGCCTATAGACTCGATCAGCTTGAAATTAAAGAGAAAGGGCCTTCAAATTTTGTAACTCAATTGGACAGAAAAGTTGAATCGATAATCATCGATTCACTCAAATCAATTTATCCTAAACACACTTATGTATCCGAAGAAGTTGGAAGAATTGAGGGTTCAGGAAAAGATATTGAATCCATGTGGGTTATTGACCCTCTGGATGGAACAACAAACTTTATTCATGGATTTCCTTATTATGCTATTTCAATCGCCTATGTAGAAAAAGGTAAAACTTTGCATGCTTCAATTATCGATGTTCCAAGACAAGACGAATTTACCGCTAGTTTTGGTAGAGGGGCCTATCTCAACAATCGAAGAATTCGAGTAAGTAAAGCAAAAGGTTTGTCTGGCACACTCTTGAGCAATTCATCTCATGATACTGATAAGGGCAGAGTAAGACATGATAATATGTCGACCTTCAGATCACTTTACTCAAATGGATTAACAATACGAAGAACTGGCTCCGCAGCGCTAGATATGGCAAATGTTGCGGCTGGGAGATTAGATGGATTTTGGGGCAGCGGACTAGGCATATGGGATATAGCTGCTGGTGGACTTTTAGTAAGAGAAGCAGGAGGCTTGGTAAGTGATTATTTTGGCAATCCAGACTACTTAGCTGGCGATAATATAATTTGCTCTACAAATAAATGTTTCAAACCCATGCTTCAATCAATCAAACCCTATACTTCAATAGTTGAGTCCTAGGGCAAAGGATTATCATCGGCATTTTCAGGTTCTTCTATTCTTAGATGCTCTTTATTTAACCCCATAATAACTAATGCATTTGCGGCTATATATATGGATGAATATGTACCGATCACAACACCAAAAATTAACGCCAAAGCAAAGTTTTTAATAAGCTCCCCACCAAGAAAATACAGAGAAAATAATACCAACAGAGTTGTTAAGGAAGTAATTAAAGTTCTTCCTAATGTTTGATTTAAGGATAGGTTTATAATTTCTTCGGTACTATCTAATTCAGCAGATCTTAAATTTTCTCTAATTCTGTCCGATACAACAATAGTGTCATTCAGTGAATAGCCAATTACCGCCAATAAAGCAGCTAAAACAGTTAAATCAAACTCGATTTGAATAAGAGAAAATATACCAACTACAATAATGACATCATGCACAAGAGCCACTACAGCGGCACCAGCAAACATAGATTGAAACCGAAACGCTATATAAAGCATCATAAAGGCTAATGCTATAAGCATAGCAGTCCCGCCATCATCTCTAAGTTCACTCCCAATCTGTGGCCCTACATATTCAATTCTTCGCAAATCAATAGCTTGATCAGAGTTATCGGAACTTAATAAGGAAACAATTTCAGAACCAAGGCTGTCACTCACTGTACCTGGTAGCTTAATAAGAACTTCTGTGCTGGATCCAAAATTAGCGACTTGAGCTCCATTAAACCCACCATCAACTAATGTCTCTCGTATATTGGTTATATTTGCTTCTTCAGGATAACTCAATTCAACTAAAGTTCCTCCCGTAAAATCCAAACCATAATTGAGTTCTTTTACCAGCAATGATCCAATAGATAAGACTAAGAAAATAGAGGAAAAAATAATGGCAATCTTTCTCCATGCTAAGAAGTCAATATTAAAAGTCATATTGATAGTCCCTCAAGATTCTTCTTTGAACCATAAATGAGGTTTACAAAGGCTCTTGTTCCCATGATTGCGGTAAACATAGAAGTGATGATTCCAATTGATAAAGTTATTGCAAATCCCTTAACAGGTCCTGTTCCGTAGGATAATAGAATGACTGCAACAATAAGTGTGGTGATATTTGCATCCCATATTGTTTGGAAGGCTCTATTATATCCAGCATCAATTGCATCTAAGGGCGCCCTGCCTCTATTTAACTCTTCTCGTATTCTTGAAAAAATCAACACATTTGCATCCACGGCCATACCCACCGTTAGAACTATTCCAGCAATTCCAGGTAAAGTTAAGGTGGCTGAAAGAGTCGACATTATTGCGACCAATAAGATGATATTGAAAGTCAAAGCCAAGCTAGCAGCTACTCCAAATACCCTGTAATAAAAAAGTATAAAACTAAAAACAAGAAATAATCCTAATTGCATAGAAAAAACACCAGCTTGTATGTTATCTGCTCCTAGGCTTGGACCTACTGTTCTTTCTTCAACAAATGTCATTGGTGCAGCTAGAGCACCAGCTCTGAGCAAGAGAGCAAGTTCAGAAGACTCACTGGGACTATCTAACCCAGTTATCCTAAAAGTTGTTCCTAATGCCGCTCTTATTGTAGCGAGACTAATAATTTCCTTAACTTCATATGATTGTTGAACAGGTACTTGTTGTCCACTCTCATCCCTTTCATAAATTGTTTTAGTTTTTTGTTCTACAAACAATACACCAAGTCTTTTACCAATATTACCTCTAGTTGCTCTATGCATCTTTGATCCACCCTCACCATCTAAAGTTATATTTACTTGCGGTAAGCCATTTTCATCGAAGGAAGCTTGAGCAGTCGCAACTTGATCTCCTCCTAAAATAATAGAATCTTGCAAGAAAGCAGGAGCACCTCCTCCATTTCTGTAAGGATAGGAAGTTTTTCTTGATCTTGGGGTATCCATTTGAGCTTCCAAATGAAATTCAAGAGTTGCCGTCTTACCCAAAATATTTTTGGCTGACGCTGTATCTTGTATGCCGGGCAATTGAACAACTATTCTTTTTTTACCTTGTCTTTGTACGATGGGCTCAGAGACCCCAAGTTCATTAACTCGATTTCTTAAAGTAGTGAGATTTTGGTCTATTGCATCAGATTCAATCTGATCTATTTCAGCATCAGATAAATAAAGCTGTATTGTATTTTCACCATTTGTACTTAAAGGAAAGTTAAATTGAGCATAGTTATCAATGATAAATTCCTCGGCTCTCTCTTTCATTTGAAAATTATTAAATTTAAGAAAAATTGAAGAATCATCTTCAACTGAAGCCTGATTATATCTAATTTTCTCCTCTCTAAATCTTATTCGTAAATCCTGCAGAGTTCCGTCCTGCCTATTCCTTAGAGCAGTTTCGGTATCAACCTGCATCAAAAAGTGTACACCCCCTCTAAGATCTAAACCCAGTTTCATTGGATTTGCACCAATGTCTACAAGCCATTTCGGAGTAGTCGGAGCTAAGTTTAAAGCTATGACCACATCATTTATAAGCTTACTGGAGAGTAATTCTTTGAGTTTAAGTTGGTTCTGGTAGCTATCAGTCCTAACTAAAACATAATCATTTTCTAATTGAATTTTGGCGTCAAAATCTTCGTTTTTGATAATATCGGCAACCCTTTCAGCTAAGAATTCATCTGCTGTTTGAGAGCTACTTGTATAAGATATCTGAACAGCTGGATCAGGTGCATACAAATTTGGTAATGAATAAACTATACCCAGGCCTAAAATAAGAAGGATGAGCAAGTATCTCCAGAGACCATAACGTTTCATATCTAAATAGATTTGAGTGTTCCTTTTGGTAGAATCGCAGAAATAGAACTCTTTTGTATTTTTATTTTTGTATTATCGGAAATTGAAAGTTCAATGAATTGATCGGAAATTTTCGTCACTTTCCCTAGTATACCTCCAGCCGTGACAATTTCCTCTCCGGTGTCCAAACTTGCAAGCATCTCTTGATGAGTTTTTCTTCTTTTATTTTCTGGGCGTATCATCAAAAAATAAATTAAGATCATAAATCCAAACAGTAAAAATAAAGTCGGATCAAAAAAAGTTGGTGTTTGTTCCATGTTTCTCCTCTAAATATTTATATTGGGGTTGTCTGAATTATTCCAAGTTTCTTCAAATTTTTTAATAAATGGCTGCAATTTACCTTTTTCAATTGATACTCGCAAATTTCTCATCAAGTTAATGTAAAAAGTAAGGTTGTGAATAGTTAGTAAAGTAGAGCCCAGCATCTCATTGGTCTTGTCTAAATGGTGTAAATAGCTTCTAGAAAAGTTTCGACAAGTATAACAATCGCATTCCTTGTCAATTGGCTCGACCGAATTTTTATTGGCGGCATTTCTTATTTTAACTACTCCTTCTGAGGTATAAAGATAACCATTTCTAGCATGTCGTGTAGGAATTACACAATCAAACATATCTACTCCACTTTCGACAGCTTTAACAATATCAAGGGGTGTGCCTACACCCATTAAATAGCGGGGTTTGTCTGCTGGCATTTTAGGGGCAATTAAATTAGTTATTTTAACTAAGTCATCTTTAGGCTCTCCCACAGATAATCCTCCTATGGCATATCCCTCAAAATCCATTCTTTTTAGCCCTTCTAAAGACTGCTCTCTAAGATCACCGTAAACACCACCCTGTATAATTCCAAACAAACATGATTTATTGCTATCGAAGGAGTTTCTGGATCTTTCTGCCCATCTTAAG
>CACNCK010000006.1 GCA_902618945.1 uncultured SAR86 cluster bacterium | reverse complement strand
TTATTTGGAACAATTTTTCCCCTTATCTACGAGGCATTTACTGGAGGAAAGCAAATATCGGTAGGGGCACCTTACTTTGAAATTATACTTTTCCCCTTTGCCTTGGCATTAGGATCGCTTCAAGGCGTTGCTCTTTACCTTTCTTGGGGTAAATCTTCGTCTTTTGAATTTTTACCTAGACTTCTCATCGAGTCATTATCTATATTTTCGCTAATCATCCTCATTTTATTTGTTCTCTTCGATAATCTATATCTCAGTTCTTTTGCGACTATATTTTTAGCGTCGTGGATACTAGTAGGAACTTTACAAATAACGAAAAAAAGAAATTTGAGCTATTGGAATTTCCTAAGAAAGAGATTAGCTGTAACTTTTGCCCATGCAGGAATGGCTATTCTGATCATTGGAGTAGGGGTAGTATCAAGTTATTCGCTGGAAAAAGAGATAATCTTAGCGCCAGGAGATTCAACAGAATTTAGTGATCAAACCATTAATTTCCAATCTATCGATGATTTATTGGGACCAAATTACGCATCTAAATCTGCTGTTGTATCTTTTGATGATGGAGCGGAACTTTCTAATATAGTAACTGAGAAAAGAACTTATTTACCCTCAGGCCAGATAACAACTGAGGCAGGAATTCAAGCAGACCTTTTCAAAGATTTATATGTATCTATTGGAGATAATTTACAATCTAATATTTGGTCTTTTAAGGTTCAAATCAAACCTTTTATCCGTTGGATTTGGCTAGGTGCTCTTTTGATCGCAATTGGTAGTTTCTTGGCGGGAATAAGACAATTTAAAAGAATATGAAAAAAATTATAGACGCATTACCCCTAGTTGCTTTTGCCTCATTAATCATTGTTCTTTTCTCTTTTTTAAGCGACAGAGATGATCAGTTAGAAACAGCGCTGATAGATAGCTCATTTCCAGAATTCAAACTTGGATCATTATCAGACGAATCTAGGGTGTTGACAAAGCAAGACATAATTAAATTGCCAGCTTTGATAAATGTTTGGGCTACGTGGTGCATAGCGTGTAGGGTTGAGCATCCTTTTTTAATGAAATTAAAAGAGGAATCAAGACTTACAATATACGGCTTAAATTACAAAGATAATAAATTAAAAGCTCTTGATTTACTTGAAAGAGATGGAAACCCATTCGAATTTTCTATATATGATTTTGAAGGCAGATTAGCCATTGATTTGGGAGTATATGGGGCACCTGAAACCTTCTTTATTGATAAAAATGGTCTAATTCGAGAGAGGCATGTTGGTGTAATAGATGAAAAGGTGTGGGAAGAAAAATTTTCTAAATACCTCAATGAATAAACTCATTTTCTTTTTATTATTTTTCATTTGTTCTATGCAAATAAATGTTGAGGAGAAAGTAAATTTTGATAATGAGGCATATCCTTTTGTAAGTGAAGCACAAGAGTCATTATTTTATTCTCTTCTAAATGAGTTAAGGTGTCCTAAATGCCAAAGCTCAAATCTTGCAGGCTCTAATTCACCTATTTCAAATGATTTGAAGCGAGAAGTTTATGAATTAGTGGTAGAAGGTAAATCCTCTAAACAAATTAAAGATCATCTAGTTGATAGATACGGTAATTTCATAATCTATAATCCGCCTATTGAGCCAGCTACATATGCATTATGGTTCGGTCCATTCATTTTGATACTCATATCGGCGTTAGTAATTATTTTTGTTAGAAAAAGAATAATTTAATGAGCTATATCTATTTTTTTTTAATCATATTTATTCCTTTGTATGCTCTATTAGTTGAAAAGGACGATTTTTTGAAACTTAATATCAAAATAATTATTGCTGGATTAGTTTCAGTTTCTTCTTTACTAGTTTATGAAAATATACTATCTGATGGATCTCTAGAATTAGCCCATCAGAAACAATCATTGGATATATTTCTTGGAGAAGATCAGCAGGAAAAAGAAAATAGAAGAGAAGAAGTAAATAACTTGATTACTCAGCTTATTAAAAAAAGAGATGTTGAGCCAGGAGAATTATACATTCTTGCACGCCAGTTAAAGAACATTGACGAATTTATGCTTTCTAGAGATCTTTATAAGGAGATTTACAATAGATTTGGTAATGATTTGGACGGAGAAGTAGTTGCTGAATATGCCCAAGTGTTGTTTATGAGTAGTGGTAGAGAATTTAGTGATACTGTATATATTTTGTTAGAAGAAGCACTTAAAAAAAATCCAAATAATCCTTCAGCTTTAACTTTGAAGGGTTTAGCTGAACTTGAAAAAAATAATCCTCAAATGACAATTGAATTATGGAACCAAGCTATTCCCTTGTTGAATTCTGAGAAAGAGAAAGATGATTTAAGGTCGTTGATAGAAGCAGTAAAAAAAAGAAAAAATCAGTAGTTTCCAAAGCCTATATAGACTAAAATTTCTAGGCAAATGAAAGATAATTTTGTTTCATTCATGCCTTTATTCAAGGCAGTGGTTTCTTACCCCCTAAAGGAATTACAATTATGAGACTCAATTCAATCAAGCTTTCCGGCTTCAAATCTTTCGTTGATCCAACTTCTGTCACCTTTCCATCAAGTATGTCGTGTATTGTTGGTCCAAACGGTTGTGGCAAATCTAATGTTATCGATGCTGTTCGATGGGTTCTTGGTGAGAGTTCAGCAAAAAATTTAAGAAGTGATTCTATGACTGATGTAGTTTTTAATGGCTCCTCTTCACGAAAACCAGTCTCAAAAGCTTCAGTAGAATTATTTTTTGACAATAAAGAGGGACGTATAGGTGGAGAATTCTCTAGTTATAGTGAAATTTCTGTAAGGCGAAGTTTAGAATTAGATGGCCAATCTAATTACTATTTAAATGGAACAAGTTGCAGAAAGAAAGATATTACTGATGTTTTCTTGGGTACAGGATTGGGGCCTAGATCGTATGCAATCATCGAACAAGGGATGATATCGCAATTAGTCAGCGCTAAACCTGAAGAAATGAGAGGCTACATAGAAGAAGTGGCCGGCATCTCAAGATACCTTGAGAGAAAAAAAGAAACCGAATCAAGAATAAAAAGAACTAAAGAAAACTTATCAAGATTAGACGATTTGAGGGAAGAGATTACAAGATTGTTATTTAAACTCCAGAGACAAGCTAGGGCTGCAGAAAAATATCATGAGCTAAGAAAAGAAGAGAAGCAAGCTCAATTAATACTCCTAGGTTCCAAATGGAGAGATGTTTCATCAGCACTCATAGTGAAAGAACAGGAAGTAAAGAATCAGGAACTCAAAGTCGAAGAAATAAATTCTGAAAAAAATACATCTGATAGTGAGATTATTAGACTAAGGGCAAAGCAAATTGAGCTACAGACAGCATTAGATAAAGTTCAACAAGAGTTTTATAGTTTCGGTGCCGATATATCTAGAACAGAACAAGATATTTCTCTTAAAAAAGACAGAGTTAATGAAATAAATGAAAAAATTTCCACTAATTCAATTCTTATTGATACTCGATCTAAGGATTTACAAAATCTTGAAGAAAATAAATCGTCCGCCCAGAAAGAACTCATTAATATAGAGAAGGAATTAAAGTTTCTTAAAGAATCGGGTGATGAGGAATCCAATAAAGCTGAGGCCAAGAAAATAGAAGGCTCTTGGCTTGTATTTATAACTCAAACTAAAAACTTGATAGTAGATATTTCTGCTGCCATTGAAAATATACAATCCAAGTTATTTAAAAAAGAATCAGTTGAAGATGTATTTGCTAAGGTAGATTCTATTAGGAAGGAGATAAGCCACCTAGAATCTGAACCTGAAAGGTTAACTAAGTTGACGCAAGATTTTTTGGTTAATGCATCTGAAGGTGCAAAGCAACAAAGAATAAACTTAATTGATAAAACTGACAAGTATGCTGAATTACAGGCAAAACTTGCCTCACTCAATTCTGAAGGATCTCATATAGATGGTAAGATGCATGATCTAAAAAAAGAAAATTCGAAACTCGAAATCGAGTTGAATGAATTGAAAGAACCAATCAGTGAAATACAAAATAAGCTAGATTCACTTTTATCGGATAGACTAAAGGTTGAAGACAGATTATTGAAATCAAGGAAAGATATTGAAGAATGCAATGCCTCTATTCATAACATTGAAAGAGAAAAGATCGAGAAAGAGCAGGCCGCAATAATAATTAGAGAATTACTAGAAAATCTTAGGTTAGACAGACAAGCCTCTAAGATTGAACAAGAGAATATTGAATCGCAAGTTGTTGGTTTAAATGGAAATCTCTCAAAAATAAAAGAAGATCTAGATAAAGACAAAACAGTTGAGAACTATGCTGCTGAATTAGAACAAATAGAATTAAAGATATCTAGATTGGGTGCAATAAATCTAGTAGCAATGGAAGAATATGATCAAGAGTTAAAAAGAAAAACATTACTTGATCAGCAACATAAAGAACTTATGGAAGCTCTAGAAACTCTGGAACGTGCCATAACTAAAATAGATAAAGAGACTCGTACCACTTTTAAAGATACTTTTGATAAGTTGAACAAAAGTCTCTCACTTTCATTCCCTAAATTATTTGGGGGTGGTCATGCTGAATTGGTAATGTTGGGAGATGATTTACTAACTTGTGGAATAGGAATTACTGCAAGACCACCAGGCAAAAAGAATGCAAGCGTTTCTCAATTGTCAGGTGGTGAGAAGGCACTCACTGCCATAGCTACTGTCTTCGCTTTTTTTGAACTTAATCCAGCCCCTTTCTGTCTTCTTGATGAGGTAGATGCACCTTTAGATGATCTCAATACCATGAGATTTATCGACCTTGTTGAGGAAATGTCCCAGAGAGTCCAGTTTGTTTACATCACCCACAACAAGATCTCTATGGAAAAAAGTAAGCATCTCATGGGAGTTACAATGCAAGAGCCTGGTGTTTCTAGATTGGTAGCAGTTGATGTAGATCAAGCTGTAGAAATGGCTGCAAGTTAATATGTTTAATCTAGCAGAAATTCTTACATTACTTATTGGCTGTTTATTAGCATTAGTCTTCATAGATGGGATTAGACGAGCTTTAAGAATTAAAAGAAGTAAGCTGAAAGTTGATCTAATCAATCCCTCATCTGAAGAAAGTTTAGATTTCGTAGAGGAATGGCAGGGATATGAAGATATGGAAGAAAATGAAATTTTGTCTTCAGAAGTTACTGTCGAAGAGGCTTTAGATATTTCTCCTGCTGTAAACTTAAATATCATTCATCTTCATGACGAGCGTGATTATGTATTTTCTAAGTCTTCACTATCTCAAGCCTTAGTTTTTTATAACTATAGATTTGAAGATAAAGGTATATTTACAATACTTGATTCAGACGATGCACCGGCATTTACTATCTTGAATGGCAAGAACCCTGGTATCTTCTCTGAATCTATTAAATCTAATGATATTGCTTTAGTTCTAGACCCACAAAACCTAACCAATCCAATTGAATCTTTTGAGTTGTTCATCGAGGTTTCTCAAATCATAAAGGAAACCTTTCAATGCCAAATCTTGGATGAAGATCGGAACTTTATGACCAAACAAATGATTGAACATATGAAAAATCAATTTCATGAATATCAAAGGCAATTTCTTGCTTCTGCTAGTTAGTTCAATTATTGATGAAAGATAGTCCTAAGATCAAAGAAAGGGTACTCGAACTCCATAAACTTATAAATCTCCATTCTTATAACTATCATTCCTTGGATGAACCTTCTATTGAAGATTATCAATATGATGCTCTGTTTAGTGAGCTACTCGATTTGGAAGACAAATTTCCAAAATATCAATTTTCTTTTTCTCCTTCCCAAAGAGTCGGCGGCAAGCCTCTTGATGGTTTTAAGAAAATAGAACACTTGACTCCTATGCTTTCTTTAGACAACGCATTTAATGATGATGATATGGAAGACTTTAATAAACGCATCCTGGAGAGGCTACTTGTCGAAGCCAACATAAGCTTTTCATGCGAACCTAAGTTAGATGGAATTGCAGTAAATCTGCTATACAAAAGCGGTCACCTAGATATAGCTAGCACTAGAGGAGATGGAAAAGTTGGCGAAGATATCACTCATAATATAAGAACCATCAATTCAGTACCTCTCTCACTTATAGGTGATAGTTCTGACCTGCCAACTATGATAGAGATAAGGGGAGAAGTTTTTATCGAAAAAAAGGATTTTGATTTAGCAAATAAAAAAGCAATCAAAGAAGGAGAAAAAACTTTTGCCAATCCAAGAAATGCTGCGGCTGGTAGTCTTCGACAACTGGACCCTTCAATTGCTGCTTCAAGGCCTTTAAAATTTTATGCTCATGGTATTGGCTTCATTGAGGAAGGAAACTTTAAACTTCCTGACTCTCAATCAGAGATGTTAAAACAATATCAATCATGGGGACTCCCAATCAATCCTTTCAGCGACGTGGCTGATGATTTAAAAGCATGTGGAGAATATTTTCATAAAATTTCGAATGCGAGAGATAATCTTCCTTACGAAATTGATGGCATAGTATTCAAAGTAAATGATCTAGGTAAGCAAATTTCTTTGGGACAAGTCTCCAGGGCGCCCAGATGGGCCATTGCCAGAAAATTTCCTGCTGAAGTAGGCACTACAGTAGTAAAAAAAATCTCTTATCAGGTTGGAAGAGTCGGAAGCATTACCCCTGTAGCCGAATTTACACCAGTCAATATAGGAGGAGTTACCGTTTCACATGCCAGCATTCATAATTTTGATGAGATAGAGCGATTGGATGTGAGGGAAGGCGATACAGTCGATATTAAAAGGGCTGGAGACGTCATACCTCAAATTATTTCTGTTGATTTAGATAAAAGAAAAAAAGGATCTTTAAAGATATCCTTACCAAAAAGACTCCCATGCTGTAAGAAGGATTTAGTCAAAATAGAAGGGGAAGCTATCCTTAGATGCACTATGGGGCTTGATTGTCCTGCACAAAGAATTGGATCTTTAATACATTTTGTTTCGAGAAATGCTTTAAACATAGATGGCTTAGGCGAAAGGATAATTGAATTATTGGTAGAAAAAAATTTGGTATCAAATTTCGCTGACCTATTTAGACTAGAAATAAAGGATATTATTGATCTTGAAGGGTTTGGTGAGAAGTCAGCTACTAATTTAATTCGTTCAATTCAAGAAAGCAGAGAAACTACTTTACCAAGATTTATATATTCTCTTGGAATAAGGGAGGTTGGTGAAGCGACAGCTATGAACCTGGCTTTAAATTTCAATAGCATAACTAATTTTCTCTCGGCAAAAGAGGAAGATTTATTAGAGATAAATGATATAGGACCGGTTGCATCTAATTTCATAAAAGAATTTCTAGCTTTAGAAGACAATATAAGTTTAGTTGAAGATTTAATTACTTTAGGAGTCAATCCTAAAGCAGTGGAAATCAAAGGAGATAATCCTTTCAGCTCTAAATCAATTGTTATTACAGGTTCGTTTAATAGCATTGCAAGGAGTCAGCTGAAGGAAGAATTAATAAGAGTAGGTGCGAAGGTTTCTAGTTCTGTCTCTAGTAAAACTGAGTTTTTGATTGCGGGAGAAAAACCAGGTTCAAAACTAAAAAAAGCCTCTGATTTAAACATTCCAATTCTAGATGAAGAAGAGGCCTTAAAGATTCTGGACAGTTAGATGTATAAAGTATTAATAAGTATTTTCATTTTATTAATATTAAATGCTTGTGCATCAAATAGTCCTCCAAGCACTACCACAGATGTTTGTAAGATCTTTAAAGAAAGATACAGTTGGTATAAGGCTGCAAAAAAGACAGAGAAAAGATGGAAAATTCCAGTTTCTGTTTCAATGGCCATTATTAAACAAGAATCAAGCTTTAGGGCTGACGCACGACCAGAGAGAAGAAAGCTTTTAGGTTTTATACCCTGGAAAAGAGTTACTAGTGCTAGAGGCTATGCTCAGGCAGTTGATGGTACTTGGGAGATGTACCTAAATGACCGAGGGGGGTGGTTTGTTAGTAGAAATGATTTTGAAGATTCTGTCGATTTTGTAGGTTGGTACAATTATAAGACTCATAAGCAACTAGGCATATCACTTACAAATGCTAGGGCTCTGTATTTGGCATATCATGAAGGGAGAAGTGGGTATAAAAGAGGAAGCTATAGAACTAAGCCATGGCTATTATCAGTAGCGGACAAAGTACAAAGACAAGCTGATAGGTATCAAGTACAATATGACGGCTGCAAAAAGAAATTAGGAAGAAGATTCATTTTTTTCTAAAAATTAAATATGAAACATAAAATTAAAATATCAATTAGTGTAGCTTTCTTATCATTACTTACCTCATGTGCTAGCTCTCTTGTTGTTCAATCTGACTCTGATTCGCAGTATGACTTATCTGCATATAAAACCTATTCGATTGTCACACCTTCTCTTGATGATCAAGACGAGATGCTCAGCATAAACCCTATCCTTATTCAAAGAATCGCAAGATCATTGGACTCTGTATTAACTCAAAAAGGACTTAAAAAGTCTGACAAGGCTGATATAACAGTGAGATTTTACATAGGTACAATGAGGGAAATAGAAAGAGCAACAGATCTTGGAGGCTATGGTTATTATCGATATGGTTACCTTGATTCTAGGGACCAACGTTTTATTAGGTCAGAAAAAGATGAAATATCAATTAGATTTCATGATACGAAGACTGACGATGTTGTGTGGTATGCCTTCACTAGATTCAAGAGAGCGAGTGATAAGTATGATCAAGCTGGTGTAGATTCTTTAATTCAAGAGGTCCTTACTAATTTTAATTAAATCTTTCAGGTGATAAGGACTCTAATTCTCTGCCCATTAAAGGCGGCGCCTCTCCCGCAATCATACTTGCAATAATTTCAGCGCTAATAGGGGCAGTAACAGATGCTCTCGAGCCATGACAGGTATTAATGAAGACACCATTTTTCTTCCCAACAAGAGGCATATGATCTTTGGAAACTGCTCTGTGACCTGTTTGTCCAGAGACAACATTCATTTCTTCATCTATTACTAGCTTTAAGTTATTCAGATTATATAAATGGTCATCCTCAGATAAATCATTATCTTCACTGTCGCTATAACTTGACCCGACTAGATGAATATTATTTATTCGAGGTGAAATATATCCCTTTGCGCAAATAGGTAATTTGATTTTTGAAACACTATCTAGACTTTCTATATGGGTTACTTGACCCCTTTTTATACTGAAACCATCTATATCTAAAATCTCAGAAGTATCACTACCAGTACATAAGCAAACATTCTGATATTTAAATTCTTTCTTTCCAATATTGAAATTAACAGTTTCTTTCTTTTTCGTTATATTTTTTATCTGTGAAGAAGTAAAAACATTTATTTTTGGAGATTCTATAAGAAATTTACACATCTCCTCAGGTAGAATATATCCTGCATCTTCATAGATAAGCCCATTCAATTTAATATCTATTCCTGATATTTCTGAAGCTTCGACAGGATCAATAAATCGATAGATTTCTCCATCAGCTCTTTTTTCAAGAAGTGATGATTGCCTTTTTTCTGTAGCTGTATCATGGTTAAGGATAATAACTCCTGTTCTTTTCCAGGCATCTGTTTTTAGCCGTTTATAAAAATTTGTTGCAAAGATATATGAATGGAGTGTGAAAGAACCAAAGGCAGTGTCGTGGGCAGAAAGTCTCGGGTAGGTAACAAGTAGTTCATGTGAAGAGGCCCCTGCACAAATATTGTCAGACTTTTCATATAAATCAACCTCTATGCCTTTCTTGGCAAGTGTATAACTTAATATACATCCTGCTATTCCAGATCCAATAACTGCCACTTTCGTATTTAAAGAGTTCTTCTTTTGTTCCTTGACGACCTTACCTTTAAGCATATGTCTTTTATCTAAAAATCCCTCTGTTCTTTTATGGTTGAAACCAGATTCAGTCAAATTATTCTTGACTAAACCAGAAGATGTATAGGTGGAAAATGTTGTTTCTTCATGACAAGCTTCATAAATATACTTAAGTAGCTTTAATGACCAAAGATCGGGATTTTTTGAAGGAGAGAATCCATCAAGATACCATGCATCAACGTTATTCATTAATTTAATATATTTTTGAGTTTTATCAATTTCTCCGACAATTAAATTAAGAATAATCCTCCCATCAAATAACGGTATTTTTTGAACACCTTGAATATTTCTTGGATAGTTAAGTTCTAATTCAGCAATACATTCTCTAAGCTCCGGATACAAATCATTTAACTTTTTAAAATCACTTAATCTGAATAAATATTTATCAAAGGAGTAAAACTCTAGTACCTGATCTTTTTTAACATGGTTCAACCAGGCCATGCATGTGGTGATAAAATTAATTCCGATGCCAAAACCTATCTCTCCGATGTAAAACCTTGAATTTTCTTCGAGGATTTCAAATCTCTCTTTAAGGTTATTTCCCTTGATAAATACATAATCACATTCAGCGACTGCACCTTGCGAAGATGAGTAGAGATCATCGAATTCCTCTGAAAAGAGAGTGTTATTTTTTAATGAAAAAGGCGCAAACTCAGAATTAAGAAAAGAGTTTACGCCTTGTTTTATATTTTTTTTTCTACTTATTTCCTGTAGGTATTTCGTTAAAGGGTAGCCCTTTATCTGCTCTCATATCCTGAGGCATACCAAGCACCTGTTCAGAAATAATATTTTTAAGTATTTCATCTGTACCACCGGCAATTCTAATACCAGCAGCTCCCCAAAAGCCAAACTGATACATCGATTGCTCAGCTCCTTCTTCGTCTGATCTTACAATGCCCGCTGAATCAAGCATATCAAGACCAAAATTAGCAATTTCCTGAAGTTTATTCCCACTAACTATTTTTGTTATAGATGACTGGGGTCCAGGTGTTTCTCCTCTTGATAGGGCTGAAATATTCCTATACTTTGCATATTTCAATCCACTCTGTTGACAATACCAATCAGCAAGTTTTTCTCTGACAGAGTCATTTTCTATGGCTAATTTACCATTTAGGTCTTGTCCTCTAGCAAGCGAGAATGCTTCTTCGAAGTCAGGTCCCGAGGCATCACCAACAGCTAATCTTTCATTCATTAATGTAGTAAGAGAAACTTTCCACCCATCTCCTACAGCCCCAAGTCTTTGACTGTCTGGTATTTTTACATCAGTGAAATAAACTTCATTGAAATTCGCACCGCCAGATATTTGTTTAATCGGTTTTACTTCTATCCGCGGAGACTTCATATCCACAAAAAAGAATGTTAAACCTTTGTGCTTAGGTGCGGTGGGATCACTTCTGGTTACAAGTATTCCGTAATCACTAAAGTGGGCACCGGAAGTCCAAACCTTTTGTCCATTAATAGTCCAGGTGTCCCCATCCAGTTCGGCTTTAGTTTTGATTCCTGCCACATCAGAACCTGCAGCTGGTTCGCTGAAGAGCTGACACCAAATTTCTTCGCCTGTTGCCATAGGAGGTAGATACCTTTCTTTTTGTTCCTCAGTTGCATACATCATCATTACTGGGCCAGCCATTCCTTGACCAATTTCAAGGTAGCCTCCAGGTACTTTGAATTTCGAGACTTCTTGGCCCCATATCACCCTCTCTATAGGAGTTGATTCTCTGCCACCATATGTTTTAGGCCAATGAAGACATGCCCATCCACCGTCATGAAGTTTCTTTTGCCATACTTTGACCTGCTTTAGGCCTTCTTCTTCTGACGATGCTCTCCAACTATCTTTTGGTCCTTCTTTGAGTTCAGCATTTGATGCAAGCCAGTCGTAAGCTTCTTTTCTAAATTTAGCTTCTTCGGGAGTATCATTAAAGTCCATATCTTTCTCCTATATTTGATTGGCTCTTTCTAAAGAACCGATTAGTTTATCTTTCCAAATTGATTGGCTACCTATGTTTGCAGCAAGTTGGCGACATCTCCTGTAATAGAGATGGCAGTCAAATTCCCAAGTAAAACCCATACCTCCATGAGTTTGAATATTTTCTTTTGAGCACTCGTGAAAAGCCTGGCTTGCGCTAACGCGACAAGTTGCAGCAGCAGTGGGTAATTCAGGAGCATCGGTACTTAGTGCCCAAGCTCCGTAGTAGCAATTTGAACGAGCGAGTTCGACAGCTATAAACATGTCTGCCAGCTTATGCTTTATTGCTTGGAAGGAAGCAATAGATCTTCCAAATGCGTATCTTCCCATAGCATATTCCTTTGCCATGTCCATACAAGCTTCAGCACCACCTAATTGTTCAAATGAAAACAAAACAGCTGCTCTATCAAGTAAACATAGAACATCTGACCAGTCTGATTTAAGTTCAGTTGCTGGAGTATTAGTAAAAGTGATAGAAGCATGAGATCTTGAAGGATCTAGTGTAGATTGAGGTTCTATTTGTATGCCATCAGCTGATCCATCAACTAGATACAGGCTTACGCCTGTCCCATTATTCGCTGTCACTATAAAAGTATTTGCAACATCTCCATCAGCTACAGCAATTTTTGTACCCGATAAAGTTCCGCCGGTAAAAGAGCAGCTGATATTAGCTTCTGTAGGTGAAGTATTAGTTTCATTATGAGCAAAAGCGCCGATTTTTTCTCCAGAAGCAAGACCTGGAAGAAAAGATTTTTTCTGTGATTCATCACCAAAATTTATTATTGCTTCAGATGCCAGGTACACACTAGAAGAGAAAGGTGTTGGAGCCAAGCTTCTTCCTAGCTCTTCAGCAATAACACATAATTCTAAGTACCCTAATCCGAGTCCGCCATATTCTTCAGGGATTGCAGTAGCGGTGAAACCCATTTCTATAATTTGAGCCCAGAGATCTTGATCAAATGATTCTTCACCTTCTAATACTTTTCTAGCTCTTTTGACTGATTCTTCTTTTGCAAGAAATTTTCTAGCAATATCTTTTAATTGCATTTGATCAGCAGAAAATTCAAAATTCATAATATTCCTCTATTTTAATCTAATCCTATTTTAGATTAATTGTTAAACTCTATTTTAGGATCTATTGTATATGCGATCAAATAGAATTAAAGAGCAAATTAAGAAACTATGAATCAAAATCTTAGTGAAGAAAAAAAGGACATAAAACCTGAAAGACCGGAATTACCCTCAAATAGAAAAACGAGAAGGACTGGTGGAGGAGGTTTTTTATTTTCCTCTTTGTTATTGGTATTAAATTCAATCGGTTTGATAATTTTATTTCTATGGTTTTTTAACACCTCAGGAAATCAACAAGAAGCTGGACAAAATTTTGTTGAAAGAATTAGTATTCTGGAAGAGAGACTCGCAGAGAAGGATGATCAAATAAGTAACTTAACTGAAGAAGTCGATGCAGATTTAAAGTTTGTCAATAAAGAAGTAAGAAAATTGTGGGATCTTAGTAATAAGAGAAATAGAAAAAATATTTCTGAAAATTTAAATTCTATTGAGAGTTTGAATGAAAAAATTGAAAGTATAGATAAAAAAGATGAAGTTTTATCTGCTCAACACCGAGCCCTTTCACTCGAGTTAGCTAGAATTAAAAATATTCAAGAAAATATTAATAGTCAGATAGATAGCTTTGATGATACTGCACCTGTAGAAATAGGCTCTGATAGATTGACAGATATTGAAGAGAGTATCGATTCCTTTAATGCATATCGCGTTCAGGTAAATCAATCATTACTAAATCTAAGAGAGGAGCTTAATAAACTTGAGTTAGCCATGTCTCAAGCTGAAAACGAATAGGTTACATTCTTCACTTGTATGCCTATAATGATCGCTCTCGCGGATGTGGTGGAATTGGTAGACACGCCAGATTTAGGTTCTGGTGCCGCAAGGTGTGGAGGTTCGAGTCCTCTCATCCGCACCAATAATCAACTAACTTGTTGAAGTTTTCCGTAAGTTTTTAGCATTAGTTCTCTCATCCATTTTGATGAAGACTCGTTATCATTATTCTCGTGCCAATACAGATGCAAAACTAGTGGATCAATATCGAAAGGCAATTCTCTCCAGGCTAGATTTCGATCGACGGCAAACCCTTTGGTAGTAGTTATGGCCATATCGGACTGTTCAACTATGTAAGGTGCTACAAGGAAGTGTTGAGCTCTTAAGTAAATATCCCTGGTCAAACCTAATTTGTAGAGTGTCATGTCCACATGGCCCATCCCAGTCTTTCTGTTTGAAATATGGATATGAGAAAGATCTAGGTAATCTTCAATGGTTATTTTTTCCTTATCTAATATGGGATGATCTTTTCTAACGATCATCACATAATCTTCTTGATATATTTTTTCATGTTTTAGGTGTTGATCACTTTGAAGAGGAGGGTCAATGCTAAAATCTATTGCACCTGAGGCCAGTTCTCTAGGAGCATCTTTTCTTGCAGTGAGGTAGGTCTCAACTTTTACCTTAGGAGCTATCTTCGCAAGTTCTTTGATCAATAAAGGAAGAAGCCTATATTCTGAAGTATCACCAATTGAAATTTTAAAAGTCATTTCTGCAGTTGATGGATCAAACTTTTCACTTACGGAAATTGTATTCTGTATTAGGGATAAAGCGTTTCTTACGTCTCCAATCAATTGATTTGCAACAGGTGTTGGAATCATTCCTCTCGATGTTCTTATAAATAACTCATCGTTAAAAAGGTCCCTTAACCTTGCCAACGCATTACTTACAGCCGGTTGTGTTATACCAAGAACCTGCCCAGACTTGGTCAAGTTTTTTTCTGTATAGATGACATCAAATGCTATGAATAAATTTAGGTCTGTATCTTTAATTTTCATATTGGATTAGATTTTTTTGCAGAATTAACTGAGTTTTATAGACTAACAAGTTATATATCTCTATGATTTGCAAAATTGATAATAAAACGTTATAACTAAGATTTATAATATACCAAAACGGTATTTATATAAATGATAAGGGGAAAAAAATGAGTTTTGAATTTTCTGATAGATCCAAAGATTTGCAATTGCGTATCTCTAAATTTTTAGATGATCATATATATCCGGCCGAAGCTATATACGCCCAACAAATGGAAGAATTTACGCAGCAAGGGGATAGATGGCAAATTCCACAAATAATTGAAGATAAAAAAGAAATAGCAAAGTCTGAAGGTCTTTGGAATTTATTTCTTCCCGAGAATCCTATGGGTGAAAGTATGAGTAACTTGGATTATGCACCTTTAGCTGAAATTATGGGAAGATCTGGTATAGCTTCAGAAATATTCAATTGCTCTGCTCCGGATACTGGAAATATGGAGGTTTTGGCAAGATATGCAAATGAGGAGCAACAAGAAAGATGGTTGAAGCCATTATTGAATGGAGAGATAAGATCTGCCTTTGCAATGACTGAACCTGCTGTCGCTTCTTCTGATGCCACAAATATATGTTCATCGGCGGTGCTAGATGGGGATGAGTATGTGATTAACGGTGAGAAATGGTGGACATCAGGAGCAGGCGATCCTCGATGTAAAGTTCTCATTTTTATGTGCATGACAAATCCAGATAATCCTAAACATCAAAGGCAATCGCAGATTATTGTTCCTATGGACACTCCTGGAATAAAAATTGAAAAAATGATGCATGTTTTTGGATATGATGATGCACCTCACGGTCACGGTCGTGTTTCTTTTAAAGATGTAAGAGTGCCAAAGGAAAATTTACTGCTTGGTGAAGGGAGAGGTTTTGAGATTTCTCAAGGAAGATTGGGTCCAGGAAGAATCCATCATTGCATGAGAACCATTGGTGTTATGGAAAGGGCACTAGAATTTATGATCAAACGATCTGAAGAAAGAATTGCATTTGGAAAGAAAATTTCAACTTTAGGCGCTAACTATGACTATATAGCTGAAAGTAGAATAGATATAGAAACATCAAGACTACTCACTTTAAATGCCGCACATATGATGGATACTGTTGGAAATAAAGTAGCTAGAAGTGAAATCGCACAAATAAAGGTACATGTACCTATTGTAGCATGCAGGTTAATTGACAGAGCAATACAAATGCACGGTGGCGGAGGAGTTAGTCAGGACTTTCCTTTAGCTAGCATGTATGCTCACATGAGAACACTCAGATTAGCTGATGGACCTGATGAAGTTCATAGAAGGGTTATTGCAAGGGAAGAACTTTCTAAATACTCCGACCAATCTACAGAGGCTATTATTACTAGAGATTAAGGTTTCATATTATTAACTAATAAAAGGTCCAATAGGGCCTTTTATTTTATGAGCCCTTTAAACTCTTCACATATCTCATCTATGGATTTTTTTATACCTGGAACTTGTAGCATATTAAAGAAACCATGGATATAAGCCGGATATTCTTTGTAAACAACAGTAACATTGTCTTGTTTCATCTTTTCTGAATATTGCAGTCCTTCATCTCTTAATGGGTCAAAACCGGCGGTTATAATTAAAGCCGGGGGAAGGCCATCAAGCTTTTCTGCTAGCAAAGGCGAAACTCGTGGATCATTTTTTAGCTGATCCGAATCCAGATAATGATCAACAAACCACTTCATCAACTCCTCAGTAAGCACAAATCCTTCATTACAATCTTTTATCATTGAATTAGTTACCAATCTAAGGTCGGTCGCAGGGTAGATAAGAAGTTGAGCGTTTGGTAGAGGTTTTTCTTTTTTCTTCCTCTCAATACATATTGAAGTAGCTAAGTTTCCTCCGGCACTGTCTCCACCGACTGATATCATTTCTGGATCAACCTCTAAGAGTTCTGCATGATTTGATATCCATTCGTAAGCATCAAAGCAATCATTAAAGGGAATAGGAAATTTATATTCTGGTGAGAGCCTGTAATTTACTGAAAATATTTTTATATTTAATTTCTTACAGATATATCTGCAGACATTGTCATGAGTATCGGTATCACCAATTACCCAACCGCCTCCATGAAAGTAAACTAGTGATGATCCAGATTTATTAATACTATCAGAAGAATATTCTCTTACTTCTATGGTATCGCCTTCAACTGGCACCTTGTGGTTTGTAGTAATTATCTCTTCAAGGCCAATCTTGGCAATATTCTGAGTTATATAATTCTCTCTTAAGTCAGTTGGTGAGATATCTTTATATTGGATTCCAAGCTTTTCGTTTTGCTCACAAATAAGTTGAAATGCAGGAAGTAATTTTCTTCCTCCTAGTGTGATTTGTTTTTTGCCAGATAACCACAGAAGGATAAAATTTGGCAGCATCAGTATCAGTCTTATCATAATTAATTAAAAGCCCCAAAATGAGTTTTTTTCACTTTATAAATATACCTTAAAGTTTTATTTCTTAAGAATAAAGAATTAATAAGGAGAATTTATAGATGATATGATTACTACATTTTTAGTATGTACGACATTTTAATAATTGGAAGCGGACCGGCGGGATATGTCTCTGCAATAAGAGCTGCGCAACTCGGACTGAAAGTAGGGTGTGTTGAGCAATCATCTATTGGTGGAACTTGCTTAAATATTGGCTGTATTCCATCAAAATCGTTACTAGATTCTTCATATAAGCATTATCAGTTGGAGGACCAGTATTCAAAACATGGTATAGAAATAAAGGATGTAAGTATTGATTTGAAAAAGATGATGTCCAGGAAAGATGAAGTCGTAAAGCAGCTGACTAATGGAGTGAGTGCGTTATTTAAGTCTAATAAGATTGATATGATCGAAGGCAAAGCAAAAGTTACATCTGATACATCAGTTGAAGTATCTAAAGATAGTGGAAGTCATTTTTATGAAACCAAGAATATCATTATTGCTACTGGTTCTAGACCTACAGAATTAAATAATATCAACTTCACAAACAACATCGTCGATAGTGAGGGCGCTTTGAAGTTTGATGGAATACCCAAACAATTAATAGTTGTTGGAGCAGGAATAATCGGGCTGGAATTAGGAAGTGTTTGGGCAAGATTAGGGTCCGAAGTAACAATTTTAGAAGCTCAACAAGAGTTCTTGCCAATGTTGGATGCAAGGATGTCTAGACAAATTCTTAGAGAATTTAACAGACAAGGGTTAGATATAAGATTTGGGTCTAACATTTTAGATATTTCAGATACAACGACTGGTGTGGAAGTTAAGTTCCAAGAAAATGGAGAAAATATTAATCTGAAGGCTGAAAAAATGATTATAGCAATTGGAAGAAAGCCCAATACTCAAGATTTATTCAATAATGATTTAGTTTCCATAGATGATAAAGGCTTTATCGAAGTAGATGAACATTGCCAGACTAAGACTAAGAACATATGGGCAATTGGAGATGCTGTGAGAGGACCAATGCTAGCTCATAAAGCTTCGGAAGAAGGAATTATGGTTGCAGAGAGAATATCTGGTGAAGATTCCCTAATCAATTATGCACACATCCCCAATGTTATTTATACTTATCCAGAAGTGGCTTGGGTTGGTAGAAGTGAAAATGAGCTTAAGAAGCTTAAGGTAGATTACAAATCTGGATCTTTCCCTTTTGCTGCTAGCGGAAGAGCACTCGCATCTGGAGATTCAATAGGTTCTGTTACCATCCATGCTGATAATAAAACAGATCAAATACTAGGGATTCAAGTCTTTGGACCTTCCGCATCTGAGATCATGCAACAAGGCTTGATTGCAATGGATAATAAAGTTACATCGGAAAAATTTAGTACAGCTATATTCAGTCACCCCACCGTTTCAGAGGCGCTTCATGAAGCGACACTAGCGATGAATCAAAAGGCTATTCATATTCAAAATAGAAAGAAGAAAATGAGCACCTAGACAGAATTCTCGTCTGACCTTTTACAACTTACCCATTTCTTTCTGAGCTTATTTCCATAATTTGGGAATGTTCTATTACATTTTTTCTTCATTGACTCTTCAACTTTGCTCAATCTGGAATCATCGGTACTTATAATATTTTTTAGTTGATCATCGAAAGATAAAGAATAAAGACTATAAGAAGATAAAAACCATAGTGTTAACAGTAATTTTTTCATAGATATATCCTAATTTCGTTTATTTTCCTTTAGGTTATCGAATACCGAATTGACTTCTTCTTCCTCGAGGCTTTCACCAAACTCATCTATCAGCTCAGACATGTCGTCATAATCCCCCTCATCACCTATAAGAGACCTTTTACTAAATTCGTCCTCTGTCATTAGTTGACGCATAGGCGGCTTGACCTCATCAACGCCTGCTCTCCAAAACAATTTGAGCAATTTTTTTATCACTATTCAAAAGGCTCCCAAAGCTCTATAGGAAAACCTTTCTTTGAGCGCTCAGTTGAATAACCTTTAAAGAAAATTTTCCTACCTTTTCGGTCTTTTTTTGTATCACCAATTTTATAAAGTTTTTTTGGCATAGACTTAAGATCACTAATTAAAGTTTCCATTTGTAATAAGTAACCATACAAAAAATCCACTCACTACAAGTATTGAGATGTAGACACTCCATTTATTAGTCATTTGTTTTCTTGCTTTTTCAACATCTGGATTATCTTCTTTATTAGAGTTATCGGATAAATTTCTAAACCATAATATTCCGATAAAAATTAATATTGCTAATAAAATAAGTTCAATCATATTTCTTTAAAAGAACAGTTCAATTGCAACTACAATTATAAGACAAATACCTATTACCCAATTCACCCAGTTATTCATTCAAATTAGTATATTCTTTTTTCTTTCTATAAATGTAGATGATTTCGGGAATTCCTAAAAGATTAAAAATTAAAAAAAATAAAAAAGTCTTTTTTTCATTTAGTTTGGAAGCAATCCAACAAGCATGATAAGTCCAATAAACCTCCCAAGCAGTTAATAAAACTAATAAAATTATCAACATTTGATGATTATTTTAGATATTAAGAATAATATTAATTACTCTTTTTTAATCATTTATTTTCTTCCAGGGTAGAAAGTGTATCTTCCCAACTAAGGTGTACCTTGCTAGCCAACCTAATCCAGAACAAGAAAAGAAAACGAATAAAGCAAACACAATTAAACCAAACCTTTGAATATTATATAAATTTGGAAGGACACTAATATAAAGCGCAGTGAGCGCAAAAAGAATTCCCGATAGGAAACTTCCCCAATGAACAACTAAACTAAATCCTTTAAGTATATTCATCAGGGCTATGTTTATTTATCCTCAAAATCTGTGAGGATTATCAGAGTAAATAAAACTTCACTAACGTAGTTCATCTAAAATAATCTCGAACTTTCAATATCCTGCAGTCTTATTTCTCTAGCCTCTGCAGATTGTTCAATAGTAATCCTTTTACATTGATAAGTTTCCAAATCGCATGCGGGACATTTTTTTAAAGTTACCTGACCTGTATTTCTATTGATAAGTGCATCTTCATTACTCACAACAAATTTAATTTCGGTTGGCTTCATTTCAATACTTTTCAAAATAAGCGGAGTTTTGGGTTCATCATATTTCCAAGCAAGATGCTCATTTCTGACTAAATCAATTTGAAACCAATAAGTTTTTTCACATTCCAGTTGGATAGTTTCATCATCTGTTCTTACATCAGTCCAAGCAAAGGCAGACAGCAGAACCCCCAATATGAACACAAGTTTTTTAATCATAAATGTTAATTAATATTACAAATATTATTATGCAAGACAAGAATATTAGAAGGTCCTTCATCTAGTCATGAAGAAGAGATATAGAGAACATAATGATAAAGGAAAATATTAATATAAATATTTTAATCAATTCTCTCTATAGCTTAATGATTTCCAGCCTAAATAAGAGATTCCTATAGCAATTAATATTGAAGCTATATAAGGCAAACTGATACCAAAAAAAATCATTTCTGCCCCAAAGACAACCCTAGCAGTGTGAGCAACTGCCATTGAAAAGTATATGAAAGCAGTTATTGTTAGTAAGGTATTTTTATCCATTCAAATCTCCTCTACGTTGTATGCAAAGCATTTCAACTTCTATTTTTTTTATTTTCTTCATTCTTTGTTCTATCTTACATTTGTCTTGTATACAAAGGAAACTCTTACTCATACAAATCTCTATCTATTAGAAAAGTAGAGGTGTTTACCCCTTAAATGTACCTTAAATTTGTCATCAAACTCTTAAAATTCTCTATATAATGCCTCATTTCAACGATAGACACGTAGCTCAGTCTGGTTAGAGCACCACCTTGACATGGTGGGGGTCGGTGGTTCGAGTCCACTCGTGTCTACCACCTCTCATAGCTAGTTTTCCATTGATTTAAAGGCTTTTCAGCCAAATCCCGTTTTACCGATTAAGAAGGTTTAAACAGATTAAGGTCGTTTTATGATGCACAAAAGTGGCACAGTAAGTGGCACACTAGAATAGTAGGAATTCTAAGAAATATACCTTAATCAGTTTGAGTGGTACTTTGATATAGTTATGGCTGTGGATTCTAGAGAATTAAAAGAGAAGATTAAGACCTGGGAATATGAGAGGTTGAGTAAATCCTATATCTCGCTTAGAAAAAAATTAATTGATGCAGATAACCTATCTTCTTCTCATATACTTGAAGAGAGAATTAACCTTATTAAAGAAGAGTGGGTGAGTAGGAAATCATCAGAAAATCGAGAATATCTCTCTCAGTCTGACGGTTTACTATCAGCAATGGGATACAAAGTTGGCATGGATGGCTTAAAACCTTTGACCAGACAAAAAATTCTAACCGATGTCATATCTGGTCCTATTCCTTTGGTAAATAATCCTTCCTATATGGAAGAGTGGGGCGAGGATGGTTCAAGTAAAAGGATAAAAAAGACTTTTAATTGTTTGATGGCATTTAGTTCTGCAAAAATTCATGAAACACATCATGAAGCTTTGAAGGAATGGAGTGAGGATATTGAATGGTTAGAGAATAATTTTGAAAGGTAGTTACTCTAAACTCTAGGAATTGAATTAGTGAAGAAAATTAAATTTATAGATCTTTTTGCAGGCATTGGAGGTTTTCATATGGCTTTTCACAAGCTAAGAAAGAAATATCCAAATGAATGCGTATTTGTTTCTGAGATAGATAAGGATGCTTGCAAAACTTATGATTTCAATTTTTCTAAGATTGATCCGAACTTCAATAAGCTCAAACAAAAAAATAATTTTGTTGGTGATATCCAAGAAATAACTCATAAAGATATATCTTCTATACCAGACCATGATGTTTTGTGTGCTGGGTTTCCTTGCCAACCTTTTTCTCAAGCGGGATATAAAAAAGGATTTCAAGAAGCACATGAAAATAGAGGAAATATGTTTTTTGAGATTGTTAGCATTATTCAGGCAAAGAGACCTAAAGCCTTCTTTCTTGAGAATGTAAGACATCTCATAAATCACGACGATAAAAAAACCTTTTTAACAATCAGACAAACTTTGCAGCAATTAGGTTATTCATTTAGGTACGAAACAATTAAAGCTTCTGATTATGGTCTTCCTCAGCACAGACCGAGAGTTTTTATGGTAGGGTTTAGAGATGAAACTACAAGCAGTAGTAAATTTCTATTTCCAAAACCCATACCTCTCAAGAAAACCATGTCGGATATACTAAAGGGAGAATGTGATAGAGAGATAGGTTTCACACTTAGAGTAGGTGGCGCAAGATCTGGTATTGACGATAGAAGGAATTGGGATTCTTACAGAGTGAATGGAGAGGTCAGAGTATTATCAGTAGAAGAAGGAAGAGAAATGATGGGCTATCCAAAATCGTTTAAATTTCCAGTTGGCAAGCAAGCGGCTATGAAACAACTGGGTAATAGCGTGGCAGTAAATGCTGTTCAGGCAACCTTAGAAAATATTCTTTTTTATTTGAAGAGCGGAGAAGAACCCAAAGGAAAAAGTTACGATCCTAAAAAGCTCGATTTTTTTTGATTAGCCATATTCTGTGATTGACTGGAAAGCAAAAAAGAACAAAGGAGAATGGTCTGAATCTTTAGCCCTTTTAAAATTACTATATTCATCAAATTGGCATATAAACCTGGGGAATAAAGAGGGAAAGATCACCGAAGAATATGCTGAGGTAGTCGAAATTAAAGCTTCAGAAAAAGATAAAACAATATATAGAAATATAGATGATGAAGCATTCTATGTTAATGATAAAAGGTTTAATAAAAAAGATGCAGAAGAGGTTTTTCATGACTTTTATTCCTTAGTAAGGGATGGAAGTAGTGCTTTCTTAATTGAGGATGACAAAATTATAGAATTTTGTGATTCCATTGATTTACCTTCAAAAGCTCCAGCAGGTGTGAAAGCAGACCTATTATTTAAGTTTAAAGACGAAGATTTATTTGAAGGAGTTAGTTTAAAGAGTTCAGTAGGTGGAAAGCCTACTCTAGTCAACGCTTCTGCTCAAACCCTTATTTCTTACAAGATTACTACAACTAGAGATTTCAATATCCTAAAGGCTAATCCCAAAAAATTAAGAAGAACTCAAAGCGGATTAAAAGAAAGTTCTGATGTTGAGGGATCGGTTAGATACGTCGAAGAAAACTCTACTTCCTGGGAATGTTGTATAGAAGGAGAGAACTTTAAAAAAACTCTTACGAAAATAAACAAAGATTTACCAAATCTAATTGGACAACTTACTTATTATTCTTATTTAAGCAACAGCAGAAAAAGTAGCTTTTTATTTGCAAATAACGGTTTTATAGATGATGAAAAAGAGATGTTTAAAGATTTCTTAATGATTTATCATTCAGGCGTTACACCTAGCATAGAATGGGATGGAACTTTACCTTGTAAATGTATTCTAGATTTTAGAGACGATAAAATTGCTTTATATAGATCATCTGAAATTAGCTCTGCTTATGAAGACTATTTATTTGAAGTTACAGCCTTTGATACGCCGTCATCAAAAACTTCAACAATAATAGATCATGTAGTAGAGAAAGAAATAATAAATGATAAAGGTGAGAAAGATACGCAAGTAATCCTTTATTTAAGTCTCAACATAAGAATGAATTAAACAGAATAAAATAGTTCTAAGAATTGAAATAGAAAAGTTATAAAAATAAAAGTTGAATAAAGAGATACATCTAAAAATTTTACTTCCATTTCTACAATCAGGGTATCAAAGCCAAACTTAAATAAAGAAATAATTGTAGTAGTTAAAAAAATCAAAATTACAAGCAATGAGAGTAGGGAGGCAATCTTTAAGTAAACATGCATTCCAGTTAAAACATATGCTACTAAGACAACTAGACCTGTTACTCCAATAGCAAAAGAGAAAATAAAATCTAGTACATGGTAAAGCAGATTTTTAAGTTTACTTCTCCTTTGTTCAATTTTTGTAAGTTGGTTCATCGATTTACTTTAACCTGTAAGGCGTCATGAGGTGACTCATAAGAATGCCCGTCTTTCCAGGCTGTCAATGCGATCACTTCAAGGAGGAAAGCTCACATTGCAGATGTTTTTCTATGTAGTGCACCGTCTGCTGGCACTACCTCTTGTCGGAGGAGTAATTTTTAAAACTAGCTTGTAAGTAGATCTATACCTTTTAGGAGACTTTGTGCGACTTTCCGATTTCTAAATGATAGTTCATATCGTATATCTTCAAGCTTTAATGTATCGCCAGCTAAATGAGCAGAGAAGGTTTCTTCGATTAATTGGCTATTTTGGAACTTAACGTAAGGTCTTGGTTGGGAGAAGTAATTTCGCATAGGTTGATCAATAAAATTTGTTTAAATACAAGAAAAAATTTTATACTATTTTTTGAGCATTGTCAACCTTTTATAAGTATATTTTTATAAAGCGTCCTATAATGACGTCACAATTAATTAAATACATTCATGCCTGAAAGTAGTCTTAGACAGCTCCAACTTCTTCAGATATTGCCAAGACATCCTAGCAAGATCAGTACATTGGAAATCCAAGCTCAATTAAATGACTTGGGATACTCGGTGTCGCTTCGAATGATACAAAGAGACTTAGAGTCTCTTGAGTCTGTTATGCCAATCGTATGCGATGATAGAGAAAGACCCTTTGGATGGTCTTGGCATCAAAGCGCTTTTGGTTTACAACCTTCTATGGACCCGATTGAAGCGCTGACTTTTAGTTTGGCAGAACAGTACTTAGAACCTTTGATGCCCAGCAAGAGCTTTAAAAGAATTAAAGTTTTCTTTGATCGTGCTAATTCTATTTTGAAAAAAATAAAGAGAAATGAAATCAGTCGTTGGAGAGAGCGTGTTAGGGTAGAGCATCAATGGCAAAGATTAGAAGCTCCTAAGATTAATGATCAAGTTGAAGCTGAGATTTACGATGCTCTTCTTAAGGACAGACAGCTTTCAGTGCTTTATACGAATAGAGCAGAGAAAAGGGCTAAAGAGAGAATTATTAATCCGTTAGGTTTAGTTTTAAGGGGACAGATTCATTATTTAATCTGTTCTATGGATGAGGATAAGGATAATCCAAGATTTTTACCTTTGCACAGATTTACCAAAGCCGAATGGAATGGCAATACCTCCTATGAACCTAAAGGATTCTCTGTAGATAAATATATAAAAGATAATAATTTGGGATACCTCTATTCCAACCAATCTATAAACCTTGAGGCTAAATTTGATAGATCTGCTGGCTTTCATTTAACAGAAAGCTCTTTATCTAAAGATCAAGAAATTACACCTCTTGATGATGGTAGATTGCTTGTAAAAGCTAAAGTAAGTGATACAGCTCAATTAAGATGGTGGCTACTTGGTTTTGCAGGTCAAGTTGAAGTCATAAGACCGAACTTTTTAAGAGAGGAAATGATTCAAAATATCAAATCTATGAATAAGAAATATAAATGAGCGATATCAGGAGACATTCACCATCCAGTCTAATGAGATTCTTTGAATCACCTTTTGAATCACTTATTTATAAGTATCTAAGAGAGGTTGATAAAGACGCTGTAAAGGAAGACCAAGAAGATCCTTTTATGCAAGTTGCTTCCAAGAAAGGCGATCAGCATGAAATGGATTTATTTCATGATCTTTCCTCCGAAATGTCTTCACGAATCATTCTAGATGGCGATCAACAGGATATGATTGATGCCACCAAAGAAGCTATGAAAGAAGGTGTTGAACTTATTTATCAAGCAGCTTTGGGAGATAAAAATTTTTTTGGAAGAGCAGACTTCCTTCATAAAATTGAAGGCAAATCAGATTTTGGTGATTACGCTTATGAGATTTGGGATGCAAAACTAGCTAATAAATCCAGACCGAAATTTTTAATTCAATTGTGTTGCTATTCAGAGATGTTATCGGAGCTCCAGGGCACTTTGACAGACACTTGTGTTCTTATATATGGCAATAAAGAAAAGGAACGTTTTCAAGTAAAAGATTATTTTGTTTTTTATAAAGAAATCAGAAAACAGTTCTTAGTCTTCCAAAACACCAACATGACTAGTGAGCTTCCTGATCCTGATATTTATAGAAATTGGGGACGTTTTAGTGAACATGCGAAAAAAACTCTTGAAGAAAGAGATCATTTATTTCAAGTAGCCAATATCAAACATTCTCAAATTATTAAATTAAATGAAGCGGGTATTAATACTTTAAAAGAATTAGCTACCAGCGATATCAAAGTTCACAATTTAGATAAGAGAGTTTTAGACAGATTAAGGTTGCAGGCAGTTATGCAAAATCAAGCCAAAGAAAGTGGAGGCATACCTTATTCTTTACTCTCAAATGTAGAAATAGGGCTTGGTTTATCCTCACTGCCTCCTAAATCTGAATTAGATATTTATTTCGATATTGAAAGTAATCCTTTGCTTACTAAGATTCCTCTTCATTATTTATGGGGTGCAGCACATGAAGATAACGCTGAAGGTTTCGACTGTTGGTGGGCTCATTCTGAAGAAGAAATGAAAACTGCTTTTGAAGACTTCATTGATTGGACTTATGCAAGATGGGAACAAGATAATGCAATGCACGTATATCATTACGGTCAATTTGAGATAACAGCTATAAGGGAGCTCATGGGTCATTTCGGGACTCGCGAAAGAGAGGTTGACAATCTTTTGAGAAATGAAGTGTTCGTGGATTTATATAGAGTAGTAAAACAGTCTTTGTGCATAGGAGCGGAAGGCTATGGTTTAAAAGCTATAGAGCCTTTGTTTAGAGAGGAAAGGGATAACGAAGTAAGTAGTGGTCAAGATTCAACAGTAGTTTATGAAGTCTGGTCTGCAGAAAGGGGAGATACAAAAGATCATACTGATAGTGAATATTTGAAAGAGATTTGGAATTACAACAAAGATGATTGTGTTTCATTAATTTCTTTGTCCGATTGGTTGAGAGTTATTCAAGAAAAAGAAGGTATTTCTTATTTATTTAGAGCAAGCAAAGAACGAGAGGTTGAGAGGATTGATGCATCAAATCTTTTAGATGAATTAGTCAGCAGCTTATCAGAGAAAGATAAAAAGCCTCATGCTCGGATCTTGGCAAATCTATGTCTTTACCATAAAAGAGAAAATAAGCCTGCCTACTGGCGACTTTTTGATCGACTAGAGTCAACCGATGAAGAGCTTGTTGAAGATCTAGATTGCCTGGGAGATCTAGTCGCAACTGGAGAAATTGAAGAAATCACTACCAAGTCTTCAGCGTATACATTTTCATTTGATCCAAACCAAGAAACAAAGATCAAACGAGGTGATTCAGTGCGTGTAAAGCAAGACACAAACATAAACGTTACCGTGCATGAGATGAATTCTAATGACGGCAATATAAAACTTAAATCAACTAAGGAGCTACCCAATCATTTAAGTTTGATTCCTCTCAACATTGTTCCTGCAAGACCTATTGATACAAGCATTCAAGAAATAGCAGAAAACTATTTAAAGACTGGTAAATTAAATAAATGCTTAGATAATTTTTTGTCCAAAGATCGACCTAACTTAAAAAAGGAGGGAGATATTAATTTATCAAAATGGGGCAGTAATACTTTGGAAGCAGCTATCGAGATCTCTTCTTCCTTGGATGGAGGGTATTTATGTATGCAAGGTCCACCAGGTACAGGAAAAACCTATGTTGGCTCAAGAGTTATATCTTCCTTAGTCAATCAAGGTTATAAGATTGGGATTGCCTCTAATAGCCACAAAGCTATAAATAATATTCTTGAAAAAGTAATAAATGTTATGGATGAGGACGGCATCTCGGGTGATATAGCTAGAATAGATAGTGGGCAGGATGAACTTTATGATAATTCTAGGATTCAACTTTTTAAAAATGTTGGTCAAGCCGAATTATCAGATGAAATTAAGATAGTTGCCGGGGTGGCTTGGACATTTGCAAATGACAAAATGGAGAACGAACTGGATTATCTTCTTATAGATGAGGCTGGACAAGTATCTTTGGCAAACATGGTAGGAATGAGTAAATGCTGTAAAAATATTATTCTTATGGGAGATCAAATGCAGTTATCTCAACCAACTCAAGGAGTCCATCCCGAGGACTCCGGGGTTTCTTGCCTTGATTACTTGCTAGGAGAATTTTCTACTGTTCCAGCAGATAAAGGCTTACTCTTACCTGATACCTATAGACTTAATTCAAATATATGTAATTTCATATCATCTAGGGTGTACGACGGAAGATTACAGTCTGTAGACGTAGCAAACTCTAGAAAGATACAAATAAGTAAAGCGAATTTAGAAAAGGAGTCAGGTATCTGTTACTTACCTGTTCATCATGAAGGTAATGAGCAATCTAGTGCTGAAGAAGTTGAGGCTATAGAAAAATTAGTTGTTAATCTTCTAAAAGGTAAAAAAACAGATGAAGAGGGCAATGAGTCGTTCATAACTCCAAAAGATATTTTAATAGTCTCTCCATACAATCATCAAATAAGATTACTCCAAGAGGCTATGGGGTCATCATTTGAAGTTGGAACAGTTGATAAGTTCCAAGGCAGGGAAGCACCTATTGTTCTTATCTCTATGGCTGCAAGTGATTTAGAAAGTGCTCCAAGAGGTGCAGATTTTCTTTTAGAGAGAAACCGTCTCAACGTAGCTCTTTCACGAGCTCAAACTTTAGCTATTCTGGTAGCTTCTCCAAACCTCAATCAACCAATAGCAAATTCTTCAAAAGAAATGTCCTTGGTAAATTTTTATATGGACTTGGTAGATTACGCTGTACATTAGTGCGTCATGATATGACGTCAAATAAGTTACTATTTCCAGATGGAAATAAAAGACTTAAACCAAGAAACAATTATCAAAATATCTCTTCCTGATGAAGATGAAATTGAAGATGACACTCATCGGATATTCTTAGGACTAGACTGTCTAAAGGAGTATTTTCTAGATCTAGGACTTGATCCAGAAGAAATATCTGATGCTATGGCGTTTTTTTGTGTTTCAAGGTTCTGTATGGAATCAAAGGACTTAGAGTTCGCCAGGCAAAGAGTAAATGCATTTTTGGAAATTGGTCTAGAGCGTTCCTTAGAAGAAAAGAAAAAACTTGATGATTCATCGGATATTCATCAAGCAGATTTCTTTTCAATTTTTTTAGATCCATCAAATAAACCAACCGTTCAATAATTATATGAAATTTTTTCTTTTTTTCTTTGCCTTTTTTCCTCTTAGTATTTTCTCTGAAATTGATATAACAACAATTGACTCATTCCGGATTATAAATGCCGGACCTCATATGCTTTTAGTAAAGAAGTATTCCGAGAA
Source organism: uncultured SAR86 cluster bacterium (assembly GCA_902618945.1). GTDB lineage: Bacteria > Pseudomonadota > Gammaproteobacteria > Magnimaribacterales > Magnimaribacteraceae > Magnimaribacter. The sequence continues at coordinate 34,931 of CACNCK010000006.1, read as the reverse complement.
TCCCCAGTCTGATAATGGCTTTATTTTTCATGTAAAAAGACCTCATTGTTTTGCAGATCAACCCAGTTTTGTTATGTATTCACCTGATTCAGAGGATTTTGATGAGCCAGATGAGGACTCTGTAATAAAGGCAAATATAAGAGTTAATCATAAAAAGAAAAAAGAGATAGATCTTAAAGTTTATCTAGCTTTAAAGGAAAGATCAGTGCTTGAACTTAAAGGAAATTTTCCTAGCTTAAGAGGCGCAAGAGTAATGGAATTAGACTCTATTTATGGGAAAGATAAATGGGTATTAGATCATCTAGATAAAGCAATTGTGGAAGCAACAAAGATTTGTGAATCTTTTGTTCCTTATGAAGAAGAGACCGTAAAGGAGACTAAAGTCTAATGAGATTAATAGGATTTTTTATCTATTTACTAGGCTTGTTATCTTTTCTTGTTTTGTCTTTTGCATATAGAGACTATTCTTTTCAACTGTTATTCATATTTTTATTCTCCACCTCAACTTTGACCTTAGGAACTTATATTTTGAGTTTGACTAATGCTAAGGACTATCAAGAGGATTCAGAAGAAGATTTAGAAGTAATAGGAAAATTTTCTCTTTATTGAATTTAAAAAAAATTTTTATAAATATATGAAAACTAAAGAGCAGCATAAAAGAGAGATCAATGCTCTGCGAAAAAATATATGTTGGGTGCATGGAGATAACCTTTCAAAAGGTATCGCAGAACCAAGCTATGGAATTCCTGCAGGATATGATTCTGAGGTACAAAAGCAATTTCCTTTTCGCGGTCTATTTGTTGATTTAGGTTGCTCAGCAGTTCCATCAGACCAAACAAAAGGGCAGGTTACTAATGTATTTCCAACTTGCAAAAAAAGGGCATTGATTTATTTGGGAACTTTTGAAAATGAATAGATCAATACATATCTTAATTATGCTTTTCTATATCAATTTTATTTTTGGCGAAGTTGAATATAACTCTCTGCATGATGAGACACATTGGTTTCCCAACAGCGAATTCACTCTTGAAGGAGTTCATGCAGGAAGCGTAAGAAGTAACTTGATTTGGGAGGACAGAATGTATGTGATGGTTGATGACTCAGACTGCTTAGCAGAACCTTCAATTTTTGTACAACTCTCTACCAATAAAGTGAAAACTAAGTTCCCAGATTTTGATTTCACTTCTTTGGAAGAGAAATACGTTGATTTGGTCTTAAATTTTGATGGCAAATATATTGAAAATAATCATGCCAAGATAATTAATGCATTTGAATTTGACAATGGAGACCACGCTATCCAACTTAACTTGGGTAGAGTCTATAAATCTTTCTTGGCTATAGAGGAGGCTTATGAGAATCTACTAGGATGGGAAGTATTAAACTTAAAAATTCAAGACGATCATCCCTTTATCAAATATTTTGCTTTTCCTGAAAGACAATACAGAATGTTGGGGTTCAGAACACTAATGGTTCATCTAATAGAGGAGTGTAAGAAAAGCTCTAAATATGGTTAATTTCTTATCAAATAAAAACCTCTGATATAGTTAATAGACAAAACTATGTTGCGAGAATTAGTTAAATTTTTCAGGAATAAACACGTTCCACCTTTGAAGGGCTACTTTCCCTTTGATTTAAAGGCTTTTCAAAAAAATACTATGAAAATTTAAAAGAAAGATTTCATTTTTTACACCTAATTAAATAACTTTATTACAATACACTTCCATCAAATTGAATTATAGAGATTAAAATGGTCACACTTTTTTATGCTTGCGCACTCACAATACTCGCATTGATATTGGCTTATTTAACTGGTCGTCAAAGATTTAAAACTGGAACAAACCTTGGTTTAGGCGATAGCTTTGAATTGTTACAAATCTCAAGAGCCCATGCTAATTTATTAGAAAATGCACTTCTATTTCTTATTCTTTCATTCCTTCTTGAGACAGTTGGAAACATTCCAACTCTGGCTATCGCTATCCTTGGAGATGTTTTTTTAATCTCTAGAATATCTCATGCTTATGGTATCACCAGAGAGGGGGCAAGTAGCATATTTAGAGCACTAGGTACTATCGGTAGTCTAATAGTTCTGATTACTCAATCAATCTGGGGCTTTATTATTTCGATAAGTTGGTTGGCAAATAATAATTGGGGGCTTTAATTTAAGATGAAAAAGTTTCTTACTGTTTTTACTGTCTTTATAAGTATTCTTTTATTTTCTTCTGAAAATGACTCTACAAACCATATAGAGAAAATCGTACTAGGTTCTGGTTGCTTTTGGGGGGCGGAGAAAGGCTATGAGGCGCTAGATGGAGTCATAGATGCTGTATCTGGTTACGCTGATGGAGAAGGCGTAAGACCAACTTATAGAGACATTACAAAATTCTCCAATAAATTCAACCCAAATAATCATGCTGAGGTTGTAGAGGTTACCTACAACAAAAATTTGATAAAACTTGAAGAATTGATAATTCATTATTTGGAATCTCATGATCCCACTCAGCTAAATAGGCAGGGTAATGACATAGGAACTCAATATAGATCAATAGTTTTGTATTCAGATAAGGCACAGCACAGCAAAATCTTGGAATTAATTGCGGAATATCAAATATTGCTAAAAGATGGTGGATACGGTGATATTCAAACTATCGTAAAGCCTTTATCGCAGTTCTTTGTTGCAGAAAATTATCATCAGGATTACATAAAGAAGAATCCAAATGGCTATTGTCCAGATCATTCAACTGGTATTAAGTTTGCTAGGAATGATTATTTACCTAAAAAAGACAACGATCTTTTAAAGATTGGAAAGAGTATCGTCGTAATTGAACCTGAAGGTTTTTGTCCATATTGCCAGAAATTTCGTGAAGATGTTTCTGATGAATACGCAGGGAGCATACCTTTAGTTTACAGAGATGCATCCAACTTAGAGGGTTTGGCTGTAAAGACTCCAACATGGGCAACGCCTACCATACTATTTTTAGAGAGAGGTTCTGAAGTTTTCGGACATCAAGGTTACTTATCTTCCAAAGAGTTTTATCAAGCTCTGGGGTTATTTAAATTAGGAAATACTGAGGCATACCGAGTGGCATTTAATGATGGGACTGATGCAAGATATTGTAAGGAATACGAAATCTTTAAGAATACACCCGATGGAGTTTTCATTGATAAATTAAGTGGAGCTCCCTTATTTGATACAAAATATAGATTTAATTCTAGAACAGGCTGGTTATCTTTCACGAGACCTGTTGAAGGTTCAGTATATAGACTCGCGGATAATAGCTATGGAATGAGAAGGATTGAAATAAGATCGGTAACTTCGGATATACATTTAGGTCACGTATTTCCAGATGGGCCAAATGGTTTGCCGAGATACTGTATTAACGCTACAGTTTTAGAATTCAAAACTAGGGACGAATTTAACAAATTAAAAATTAAGGAGAAGGTATGAAGGGAAAAATAGCTAAATATGTAACAGTTGGAACTAATGATTTAGAAAGAGCAAAAAGTTTTTATGATGCCTTGTTTGAGGATATGGGAGCTACTAGCTTTGGACCAAATGAAAGAAGCTTTTTTTGGACCATGCCAGGAGATGATACAAATTTTGCCGTATTTGTTCCTTATGATGGTGAAGAGGCCACTGTGGGTAATGGAAGTATGATAGGTTTTACTATGGAAACTGAAGAAGATGTTAATGCTCTTTATGAAAAAGCTTTATCATTGGGTGCTACAGATGAAGGAGCTCCAGGTCAAAGGGCACCCATTTTTTATGGTGGGTATGTCAGAGATTTGGACGGCAATAAACTTACAATCTGTAAGTTTGGTTAGTTTATAGACGATCAGCGATAGTATCGAAAATCACATAAGAGACTAATATTTATATTGTGAGTGTGGTTCTTAGCAAATCACTCATTTCAATACCCCATTTCTTTTTTGTATTATTTGGCGTTATGTCTGCAGACATGAATTTCTGCAGACATAAGGTTAGGTCGAACTTACAAAGCTTGCTATGAAATAGACTCCCATTACCAAAGGAATGAAATAGCTGATTTCTTTTCCTATTTTGCCGAGGGTTTTAAGTTTTAGATTTTTATTAGATTCCATACCTGATCATATGCAATCTCTATGCCATAGATTTTACTATCTTATTATCGCTATTCGTACAAATTTAGTGCAAACGCAAATTCTTTTGTATAAAAAACGAACAATTGCTACTTTCTTGCTGTAACTATCCAAGTTGCACTTGGAAACAACAGCCCATCGCCATTGTGAAACTCTGAAAACTTGAGAACTAATGCTTTAAGGATTTCATCTTTCAGTTCTTCTTTTGAATTTTTAAGCATTTCAGTCACTACAGGATTAATAGTTAGATAGTCCTCACAAGCCTCTTCAATAGATTTTCCTGAAAACATAACAATGTCTTCTTGATTATCTTCTATCTCTATATCTTTAAAATTAGATTGATTGAGAATATCTGAAATATAATTTTTATCTTCAAATGCAAATGGTCCAGGGCTCTTTGGAGGAGGAGAGGGCAGATCAAGGTACTCTTTTATAACTTGTAAGGATAAACTCTGCCAAGGATTCAAAGATGGATTTTGCCAACATACAAAACTGAGTTGACCATTTTCTTTTATAGATTTGTATATGTTTGAAAAAGCCTGGTATGGATCTTCAAAAAACATAACACCAAATCTAGAAAAGGCAATATCAAAATCAGATGGCATATCGTCAACTTGCACATCTAAAACTTGAAAATTAGCATTAGATAAAGATTGATCAGAAGCATTTTGAGCTGCCCTAGCCAGCATAGGCTCGGATATATCTACACCTATGATCTCTCCTTCACCTAATTGCTTTGCAATTTCTAGAGTAGTTGCGCCACAGCCACAACCAATATCTATTATTTTTGTTACTCCACTTAAATCTAGTTTACTTATTGCTTTAGTTCCCAATGGATTAAGCATAATATCCATCTCACTTTGTTTGTTTACCCAAACATCACCACCTGAACCAGACCAGAATTCTCTCTGTTTTAAATTTATTTCTTCCATAGTCATATCCTTATATTGATGCGTATCATTTTATAAGAATTAATGTAAGATTTGCACCTTATGAATATGGACGTGAATGACTCCCTTTTAGATCTAATAGGTAATACACCTATGATGAAATTGAAGTCTCTTGATACAGGGCCTTGCGACCTTTATGTGAAATTAGAATTGAACAATCCTGGAGGATCCATAAAAGATCGAGTCGGTCTTTCTATTATTGAGGAAGCAGAGAAGTCGGGTGAACTTAAGCCCGGTGGAACAATTATAGAAGCAACAGCAGGTAATACTGGAATTGGGTTAGCATTAATAGCTGCGTTAAAAGGTTATAAAATTATTTTGGTAATTCCAGACAAGATGAGTAGAGAAAAAATCTTACACCTCGAGGGTCTTGGCGCTGAGATAATTTTAACTAGATCCGATGTTCCAGAAGGTCATCCTGAATATTATCAAGATATGGCTAGAAAGTTAGCCCAAGAAACACCAGGAGCATTTCTTGCAAATCAATTTGGTAACCCAGCTAATCCAACTGCTCACAGGACAACCACAGCACCTGAAATATGGGAGCAAATGCAAGGGAATATCGATGCAGTAGTAGCAGGGGTAGGCTCTGGTGGAACACTTACAGGACTTGCAGAGTTCTTCAAGTCTAAAGATCCATCTATCTGCATGGTTGCAGCCGATCCTGAAGGTTCCGTAATTTCAGATGCAGTTCTCAAAGGTGAATATAATTACGATGGCGGAAGCTGGCTAGTAGAAGGTGTAGGAGAAGATTTCATTCCAGATACATTCGAGGTCTCTCTTATGGATGATGCTGAAACAGTCTCAGATAAAGAAGCTTTTGAAGTCTTACAAATCATTTTGAAAGAAGAGGGTATTCTTGGCGGATCTTCCACAGGCACTTTGGTTGCTGCTGCAGCAAAGTGGTGTCGTAAGCAAAAGGAACATAAAAATGTAGTGACCTTTATATGTGACACAGGTAACAAATATTTATCAAAAGCTTTCAATAAGGCCTGGTTGCAGGATAACAATCTCCTTGATTTAAAAACTTATGGAGACTTAAGGGATTTAATCAATAGAAGAGCTGATAAAGGAGAAATGATAAGTGTCAACGAAACCGATTCTTTACTTGTTGCATACAATAGAATGAGAGCATCGGACGTATCTCAAATACCGGTTATGAAAGGAGATAAGTTAGTGGGTATTCTCGATGAAGAAGATTTACTTTTTGCTGTTAGCAAAGATCAATCTTCTTTCTCTAATAATGTTTCTGATTACATGATGGATCATTTAGACACATTAAAATTTGATGCCTCGAAAGATGAATTACTTTCAATACTTACTGAAGGTAAAGTAGCCATAATTTTTGATGGTGAAACTTTTATTGGTTTCGTAACTAAAGTAGATTTAATTAATTACTATCGTAATAAATTCAAATAGTTTTTATGTCTTTAAAAAAGAATAAACAAGGGTTTGAAACAAGAGCCATTCATGCTGGACAAGAACCTGATCCAACTACTGGGGCCATAATGACTCCTATTTATACAAGCTCAACTTACGTGCAAGAAAGTCCAGGAGTCCACAAAGGCTATGATTATTCAAGAAGCACTAACCCAACTCGTAAAGCACTGGAATCTTGCATAGCTGATCTAGAGGGTAGCACTTTCGGATATGCTTTTGCTTCCGGTATGGCAGCAAGTGCAACTGTATTAGAACTACTAAATGCGGGAGATCATGTGATTGCAATGGATGATTTGTACGGGGGAACTTATCGACTTTTTGAGAATGTAAGAAAACGCTCTGCTGGACTCGATTTTACATTTTGTGATTTAAGCGATCTAAATAACCTTGAAGCATCAATTAATGATAAGACCAGAATGATTTGGGTTGAGAGCCCTACAAATCCTCTTCTTAAAATCGCTGATTTATCTGCTATCTCCGCTTTTGCTAAACAACATAACTTAATCTCAGTTTGCGATAATACTTTCTGCTCTCCTTTTGTTCAGAATCCAATAGAACTAGGTTTTGATATTGTCGTTCATTCTGCAACTAAGTACTTGAATGGTCATTCGGACTTAATAGGAGGAGTTGTAGTTTGTTCGCCAGATAAAGAAAAAATAGCTAACGAAATTCTTTATCTTCAAAATGCCGTAGGTTCAATTATGAATCCATTTGATTCATTTTTGCTATTGAGAAGTTTAAAGACCCTGCCAGTTAGAATGGAGAGACATTGTAAAAATGCGCTGGATATTGCTTTTTTTTTAGAGTCCCATTCTTCAATTGAGAAAGTAATTTATCCTGGTCTGGAAAGTCATCCACAGCACAATATTGCCAAGAAGCAAATGAATGGATTCGGAGGTATGATATCGGTGGTAATAAAAGGCGGTTTAGAAAGTGCTACTAACTTTCTTGAAAAAACGAAATTATTTTCTTTGGCAGAGAGTCTAGGGGGAGTTGAGAGTCTTATTGAGCACCCAGCAATTATGACTCACGCATCAGTTCCACCTGAAATTCGAGAAGAGATTGGAATAAGTGATGGTCTAGTGAGGCTTTCAGCAGGTATAGAGTCTATCGACGATTTGTTGGAAGATATAGAAAGTTCTTTAACCTAATTATCCAAACCTACATTCCAGTTTACTAATTTTGAAGATTCCTCAATTTTGTCCTCTATACCCAGAACTAAAGCAAACATGGCCATTCTAATTACAACGCCATTATCTGCCTGCCTAAAAATTGCTAGATTGGGATTTTCGTATAAGTCGCTATCTAATTCATTTGCATCACTTCTAGAGTCTCTGGGTAAAGGATGCATAATTACGGTATTTGGTTCACAATTAGCAGTATAAATAGACTGGTTAAGGCTTAGTAGTCCTCTGTATTTATTGGCATCTGATTTACTCTTAAACCTTTCTTCTTGAATTCTCGTTATATAAATAATATCAACTTCAGATATTCCCTCTTCAAGATTCCCAGTCTCAGATAGACCTAGACCAGATTCATTTAGCTGATTTAATAACTCCGGAGGAAGTTTTAGTTCTTTAGGAGAAATGAGATTTAATTTTACATTAGAGTAAAAAGAGAGAATTTTACATAATGAGTGAACGGCTCTTCCATATTTCAAATCTCCCACTAAGGCGATTCTAAGGCCATCTAACGTTTTATTATTTTCTGACAGTTCTTTTTGAATAGTATAGAGATCTAGAAGAGCTTGAGAGGGATGCTCATTTGATCCATCTCCAGCATTTATCACCGGAACTCTACTTGAATCTGCAAAGCGTTTTACTGATCCATTCTCAGGATGTCGCATAACTATAATATCGCTGTATCCACTTAGAACTTGAGCTGTATCTGCAAGAGATTCACCTTTAGCTAGGGAAGAGCTTCCTACTTCTGTAATTTCTCTTACATTTCCTCCAAGTAAGTTAAATGAAGCACCAAAGCTTATCCTAGTTCTTGTACTTGGTTCAAAGAACATATTCCCTAGGATCGCGCCTTCAAGCACTCGTGTTATTTTTTCTTTGGAGGCGAAAGGTTCTAATTTATCTGCAACAGAAAATAATTTTTCTATGCCTTTACGATCGAACTGATCTATAGAAAGGATGTGGTTACCGCTAAAATCCATCTACTATTAACATTTGAGATGGCATATTATCATCTTTAGCTTTAATTTAGATAGTTTAAGAAAATTGGGGATGACCAAGCCCTTTCTCCAATAGGAGCTAAACAGTCATCAGAAGGTTCAAAATCCGGTCCACTGGCATAACAGGGCTTAATTTTTATACATTCTCCTTTTTCGTTGTATTCACAACGAAGAGGGTCTCCCCCCACAGCTAGGCTTTCTTCTTGAATGGCTCTTATGTAGTAAACGGAACTAACTTTTTCTTCAGTAAATTGTTTGTCTTCGAAAGATATCAAACAACCTTGGCCGGTGTCATTGCACTCAAAAACTAACCATGGGTCTTGAATAGCATTATCCAATGCATCTAAATTTTCGGTAGGTATTATTTTAATAACCTCAATTCTATCTATTAAATTTCTCTCGTTAGTTGGGTTATAGCACTCATTTAAGCAAAGACGTTCTATCTCTTCTTTTGACATAGAATTATTTACATAATCAGGACACCCAGGAAGCTGTTTATAAGATCCAACAGCTCTTACTTCAAAAAATGGATTCTCAGAAAAAGCCAATTCACTTCCCATAGGAACTTCTTCCTGACCATTAATTAAATTAAACCAAAGTAAGATTCTTTCACCCGATGTTGCGTATACTTCTCTCTCATACAAAGAATCATAAATTTTGTGCCTATCTAACCTATCAGCATGAACTGCTACTAAACCTCCTGTTGAATAAAAAGATGCACCACGTTCAGGAGGTAATATCCAAGTTAAATTATCTTTCGCTCCCCAAGAATCCCCCATCGATTTTCTTGCAAATTCTTTATAACCTGCTCCAGCCCTGGCCTTATGATTATCTGTTGATCCTATGAGACCTAATTTAAAGGAATTTAAGACTCCACTTGTATTAATTTGAGATGCTAATGCAGCTTGAGAGCTCATAGCAGGCCTGTAGGTATAGGCTGGAAGAAAAGAATCTTTTAGTTGTCCACATTGATTCCAATCTTCTTCTGTTGCATTTTCAACAAGACCAAATCTTAATAATCCTGAGGCATTATTGGCAAACTGTTCTTTAATATCATTTGCTTTCTCTGTACATGCAACACCAGTTTCCTTTTTACATTGTTCATTAACTATTAATCCCGCCCTCCAGCAACAAGGCTCAAAGTTATCTGTTGGAGGAGGGCATTTGAATATTCCTGGAGAAATTTCTTCAGCATGAAGAAATTTCTGATAGATTTCTGAATTTCCATGACCCGAATATACTTCCATAAGTCTTTGTTTATCAGGATCATGATTACCATTATAGAGTTGGGAGCTCATACTAGAATTCGCTGGAGAGTGTATTCCCCATGTTGTCCCATGCGGTATGACAATTGCTTCTAAACCTAGCTCATCGAGTTTACCAAATAATTCTTTGGGAGTTTCGGCCCTTTCCTTACATTCCTCATTTAAATTCCTTTCTTGATCACAAAATGGGATCGAATAGGATTCATCTCTAAATTTTAGAAAATCAAAATCAATTGCTTCAGGAGGAAAATCAGCAACTAATGGTAAAAAAGGTGTCAGGCCATTTTCAATCAGCAAATCAAGACCGGTAAGACCTGCTCCAATTGGTACATCAGGAACATTATTTAAGTCTCTAAGGATTACATTTTTATGCGCATAGTGTGTTTCTGGATTAGCCCCCATTTGTGTCCATTCCCAACCGGCAAAAACAACCAAATCCTTATTGTTTCCATCTGAAATAGAATCACAGTTCCTCATAGATTCTAAGGAATCTTGCCACATCTTCTTAGTCATTCCTTCTGCGTGGTCAGTAATTGAAAAAAAGTCCAAAGAGGAGCAAAAACGAGCAAAATTACATGCATCAGCCGGAGGATGAACTCCTTCTCCCTGAAGCATGGGCAAGCTGAAGAGAAATGCATCTTGTGAAAAGGTAGTGTGAACATGCAAATCACCAAAAAATATTTGCTTTTCACTTAATGGAATATTGTCAACTGGTCTAGGAGAATAGACTAATTCTCCATCTTCAGGAAGATTACCAACTAGGCCTGAAGAGGAAATAAAGACATAGATAAATATTAAAAGAAAAGGACTTAAAACTAATCCTATTAATTTTAAAAATTTAAGCATTTAGTCCACGACCTCTAATAGAGATCCACTCGTTAGTTGGACTATCAATAGCTCCATAATCAGTACCGGTTTCAGCAAAATGATAAACCATTGCTGTTCTTCTAGAATCAGACCTATTGTCATAGGATTTATGCATTAGAAAGCTGTGAAACAATAGTAAATCCCCTTTATTTAAGGTCATTGGTATTTCATCGCTGAAATCATGATCCTTTATTTCGGTATATCCATAATTTGATTCTTTTCTTTCATCCGGTAGATGTTCATGAAGATGTTCATGATGTGAACCAGGAAGAACTACCAGACATCCATTATCTAGTGTAGCTTCGCTTGTTGCTAACCAAGCTGCAACTTGCGGTTCTCTGTCGAAAGGAAAATAAGAAGAATCTTGATGCCAGGGTTGTCCCCATGCTCCTGGATTCTTGAATATAAATTGACTTAGAAAACAATCTATATCAGGTCCAATTATATCTTCCAGTAGATTGCATAAGGTCTCATCTCTGATAAATGAATTAAAAATACCCTTTGAGTGAATTCTAAAGAGCTTGGATATCTCATCCTCAATGCTAGTAGCATTTTTACTGGGTTTCATTTCTCTTATCGCTATGTGACCATCACCCGCATAGGCGTGACTAAAAGCACTATCCTCTGGAACAATAGATTTTATGATGCTTATCACTTCATCATTCATCTCATTACAGAAGTTCTCATCAACAAAATTAGGTATCAAAATATAGCCTGAATCATTCCAACTTTTTTTCTGTTCTTCAGTCATGTGCTTTGTGAGAGTTAATTCTCTACTAGAAGTTCTTCCTACTTGCTCATTAATCTTACTTGAGAAATCTTTTTTAGCTTGTTGATCTATGTCTTTTCTATCCATGACAAAAATTTTATCAATTTATTTCCGCATAGGGTGGTTTAAGTTCACTTAATTTGAGAAGATAAGTCCACAAAAAAATGAAATGGAGTAAATATGGCAACTTTTGAAGAATTAAAAAGTGGACTTGAAACTGCCTTTGATGCTGAAGGTGCTAAAGGAATAAAAGCAACAATTCAAATTAATATCGAAGATCTAACAAATTTCTATGTGGATATAAATGATGGAGCTTTATCTGTAGTAGAGTCTGAGCATGAAGATCCAGGTTTAACTTTAACTTTTGATAGCCAAGAGACTATGGAAAAAGTATTTTCTGGAGATCAGCAAGCGGCAATGGGAGCTTTTATGCAAGGTAAAGTTAAGTTTTCGGGAGATATGGGATTAGGACAAAAGCTAGGATCAGTATTTAAAGCCCCGGAATAAATCTTTCAAGAGGCATATTTTACAGAACACCCATAAGGCTTTGTAACTGGTGAAGATATTGCTTCGCCGGTACCCATCTCTTTCAGGCTCTCTTTTACATAGTTCTTTGCTTTTAGAAGATCTCTACTCATAAACCCTCTACCACCAGCATCATCAATTGCTCCCTGATATTTTAGTAGGCCTTCCTCATTGATTATATACATATGAGGAGTAGTCTTGGCATCATAAATTCGACCAACTTCGCCTGTTGGATCGAATAGAACATGTGATGGAGAAGCCTTCCTCGTAATGGTTAGCGCATTGGCTTCATCCGATGAAACGTATCCTTGAGTGCCTGGAGCTGAGGAAATAATGCTCAACCATATGATTTCTTCTTCTTTAGCAAATTCTTGAGTAGACTGCATATTTCCTGTCTCATAATGCTTTGCAACATAAGGACACCCATGATTTGTCCACTCCAGTACAACTTTTTTACCTATGAATGAACTTAGAGATATTTCGTTTCCATAGCTGTCAGATAATTTGAATTCGGGTGCGCTATCCTCATTTTCTACATAACTCGATAAGAATTGTGAAAAATAGAAAATCAGGAAAGTGAGAGTAATAAATTTTTTCATCAGCTAAGCTCGTTTAGATATCTTAATAGAATATCTTCTGTAAGAATTTCTGGCAATATAATTGGTTCGCCCTCTGAAGGATAAAGTAAATATAGAGGTACACCAGTTCTACCAAATTGTTCTAATTTTTTGGCAATGACTCCATCTTTCCTAGTCCAATCAGCCTCTAGATAGATAATATTGCGTTTAATCATTAATTCGGTGACTTTCTTTGAACTCAAAGCAACTCTTTCATTTACCTTGCAAGTAATACACCAGTCAGCTGTGAAATTTAAAAAGACAAGTTCTTTAGCTTCTCTATATTCATTCAATATTTCTTCACTAAAAACTTTTTCTTCTTGAGTATCTTTAGTGCTGTATTCAGTTGGAATAATTGATATTGAACCCACAACTAAAATTAAAACAAAAAATCTTACCAACCACCTTATCCACTTTTGAGATGAAGTATTCTTTTCTAATATCCATAATGAAAGGCTGATAACTAGACCGCCAACTAAGACCAATAACACTGTATTGCTATCTACCTGACCGCTTAATACCCACAAAAGCCAAAGAGCGGATGCCCACATAGGAAATGCCATAAATTGTTTGAACGTCTCCATCCATGCACCAGGTTTTGGTAAGAAAGATAATAATGAAGGCTTTACACTGAGCACTAAGTAAGGAAGTGCAAATCCAAATCCTAAGCTAAGAAAAATAAGAAATGAACTTCCACTGGGCTGAAGCAATGCAAAACCAATTGCAGAACCCATGAAAGGAGCTGTACAAGGCGAGGCCACTACTACCGCTAAGATGCCTGTAAGAAAAGATTCGAGAGATTCATTCTTTACTTGGGCCATAGAGCTCAATTGCCCCATTTGACTGCCAAAGACTAAATTACTCATGAACATAAAGCCTAGTGCAACAAATAAATAAAAAAGAATACTTATGACTAAGGGGTACTGTAGCTGAAATCCCCAACCTATATTTTCACCACTTGATTTTAATAAGATTAAAAGTAGTGCAATTAACAAGAAACTCAAGATTACCCCTAAGGTATAAAATAATCCGAATTTATAGGCTTTTGAGGCTGAATTTTCTCCATGTTCCATAAATCTCAATATTTTGATGCTAAGTATGGGAAATACACATGGCATGATGTTAAGGATCAATCCGCCAAGGAAAGCAAACACAATCAATAGCAATATTCCTTGTTCATTTTTTGGTAAATCTGCAGTCAGAGGGAATGATATTTGATAATAGGATTTACCTTCTTTGTTTGACGCCTCTATTACACCTTCAAATTTACTTAAATTAAGATCAGCTTTAGAAGCTTTAATTTCTAAAATGAAACTATTTTGATTCTTTTCAAAAATTTGTTCTTCAACATAACTGGTTAAGCCGTATTCTTTAGGAAAGAAATAGATGTCATCAAAATGTTCTCCATCTTTTATAGACGTCTGAAGGAAGAAACTATCATCTAATTTCTCAATTCGATATTCTTGATTAAAGTCACTAGGCACTGTTTCTAAATAATCATTTATTTCTTCTCGATTTGATGAAGATATGAATAAACCTTCATTTATTTGAATGTCTACGGTACCTTCTTGAGGAATACATATATCTTTGCACGTAAACCAACCAACTTTCGCTTCAATATTAATAGGAAACTCAATGTCATTTGATGAAGATATCTTTGTTAATAAAACCACTTCATTGTTATAACCAAAAGTCATTAAGGGCTCAACGGGAATCCTTTCTGGTCCTGGCCAAAGAATTGATGAAGCTTCTAAACCTTTTGGCAATATCCAATCTATAGTAGCTCCTTCACCGGCATCACCTGGATTTTCCCAGTAAGTATGCCAATCTTTTGCAAGTTTAAATTTAACACCCAACATAAAACTGTCTCCAGGTTGAATGTAGTATGTTTCTGATATTAGTTCGATACTTGAGTCGCTTTCGTAGTACTTTGCCTCTGAAAATACATTGTGATTCGTAAAGATAACTCCACAAAGAATTAAGCACTTTATGATATTCTTATTAAGTTTGTAATTAATCTCTTTAAGCATGTTTGAAGATTTAAAAAAAAGTTTTAACGAAGACGGTTTTGTAGTCGTAAGAGACTTATTTGATAGCTCTGAAATTAAATTTTACAGAGAAGTAATAAAAGAAGCTATTAAAGAGAGAAAACACTTTGATGAAAGGGTTTTAAAAGATCGATCAGAATATGAACAGTCATTTACTCAATGCCAAAATTTATGGGAAGATTACATAGATATTAGAAAGCTAACTTTCGATCAAAGGGTCTGTAAAATAGCATCAAATCTTTTAGATACTAAGGCAATCAGACTATGGCATGATCAAGCTTTAGTGAAGGAATCGGGCGGTAGAGAAACTGACCCTCATCATGATCAGCCCTATTGGCCTATAAAAGAAACCAAAACAATAACAGCCTGGATTCCATTATGTGATATTGATGAGACTAATGGTCAATTAGGATTTTATTCAGGCTCTCATAAGATTAAGGACAAAAAATTTATCAATATTTTCTCAGGTAAGGTTGATGAAAATAATTTTTTGGAAACTGCTAATGTAAGTCCAGATCAAATAAGTTATCAATCTATGAAAGAGGGTGATGTTTCCTTTCACCATGGTTTGACATTTCACAGAGCTAAATCAAATATTTCAAACTATGACAGAATAGTTCATACCGCGATTTTTTTTGCTGATGGATGCACTAGGGGCGATGATAAATTTCATTTTAGTGTCGATAGATCTAAGATTAAGGTAGGAGAAAAAATTGATAGTGACGTAACTCCTATTGCTTTTCCCATTACTACCCTCCCTGAGAGACCAAAAAATGGTATTTCAGATGATTTTATTGGTTATAAGATGTTTGGATTATTACCTAAAGAGTAAACATTGTTTTTAATTGCTCTCTGACTAGTTTTGTCCAAATCTCGTACCCCTTAGCATTTATATGAAGACCATCTTCAATAAACAGGTCAGGAATACGTTCTCCCTCAGCCGATAACATAGCATCCCAGATATCAATAAAAGTTACCAAATCATCTCTCGAGGCTATTTCGGCAATCATCTCGTTGTAAGCTATCTCTTCTTTTTCTAAATAAACTCTAGCTGGAGACGGTTTTATACCTATTACGAATAAATGAACGCCAGGTAAAGCTTGATGAATCTTGTCTTTTAGGACTTCGAAATCTTGAATAGTTTCCTCAGGTGTTTTCAAAGCAGTTAAGTCATTTGTGCCACAAAAGAAAACAATAGCTTTAGGAGAGTAACGTTGAATGACATCTTCAAAATGATGATTGACATGGGAGATATGGGCACCACCAAAACCTCTGTTTAAAACTTTGAGAGGTTGCATATCATCTTCCAAAGAATTCCAAAATCTTATACTAGAACTACCTGTAAAAAGAACTTCAATTTCTTCAGGAAAATCTAACTTATCCTCTTCTAAGAACTCATTTATTGCATCCTTATAAAAATCTTTTTTACTCCAAGCATGGAGATAGAGTGCAGTCCTTTTTATCTCTGCAGAAGAAATTTCTGTATTATTTAATTCTGCTTGAGTTTTAATTCTCTCTTCCAAAATTTGAATATCATCAGAGCACCCAAAAAAGGTAAGTGCTAATAATATTGATACTAATCTGCTTATTTTCATGCGCTACCAAAATTAGGACTTATCATTCGGATATCATAACCAACAATTTTTGACATTTCATTGATTTGGTCACTTGGATTTATTTCAAAAATTAAATTACTATTTTCTTCAAATGCAATCCAAGCATTATCTGAGATTTCAGTATTGAGCTGTCCCGGACCCCAGCCTGTATAACCTAGTGTTAACCTAAAATTTTTGGGGCCATCTCCTTTAGCAATGTCCTCTATAGCCTCAAAATCAGTACTCATGTAAACATGTTCACTCACTTTTAAGGTTCCTTTCCAGCATTTATCTGAACTATGAAGTATGAATATTGCTCCGGGATTAACGGGCCCACCTAAAAATACATTCCCTTTAGCATTATCAACTTCACTAATCTTTAAGCCTCTCAGTAGCTCCTTTAAATCAAGCTCTAAAGGTCTATTAAAAATCAAGCCTAGCGAACCTTGCTCATTATGATCGCATATATATATTAACGAGTCGGTAAAATAAGATGTACCTTCTTCGTTCGGAGAAAAGAAAAGAATTTTCCCTTTTATTTTGTCTTCTTCAGTCCACATTACATATTTTGACTTAGCTTATACAAGTTATAAAAATAAAAGGCACTTATAACCAAAGCATGTTCAATCTCCCGATTTTTTATCAAAGAAGGTATCTCGTCAATATTTTTAGTGATAATCTCAATGTCCTCGGTTCCATCCAAATTCTGATCAGCAGACTTTTCGCAATTAAGAGCTAGGTATGTATATGTATGGTTGGCAAAAATTGCAGGATTAGATTCTACTCTTCCTATCTCAACAACTTCACTTCCTTCAAAACCTGTTTCTTCTTTCAATTCTCGAATAGCTGCTTGTTTTGGATCTTCCCCATGATCAGCCATTCCTCCAGGTATTTCTAACGATGTCTTTTCTAGACCAAATCTGTATTGATTTACCAAAATTACCTCTCCTGAAGAGGTAATAGGAATAATATTTACCCATGTGGGTACTTCCATCACCCAAACACTATGTTCTGTACCAAGTTTTGGAGAAGTGACTAAATCTTCCCTCATTTTAAAGATTTTATTTTCTAATAAATATTTAGAAGAATTTTTTTCCCATTTCTTTATCATGTACTTACCTTAAATTTAAAATTTTCTTAATAATTATCCTAACTCAAATGAATTCAGAACAGTTCTTAAATTGGATTATAAGCAATCCTGAGTATGCTGGCCTTGCGATGTTTATTATAGGTTTTCTTGAATCTTTTTTTATTTCAGGTGCAGTTTGGCCTAGTGTAATTCTTTTATTATTTGCAGTTGGGCTAAGTGAATCCGATATCAAGCTTACTTATATTTGCATAGGAGCAGGATTAGGTTCTTGGGTAGGAGATATCCTAAGTTTTTACTCTGGATTATTTTTTGGTCCGAGACTGAAGAGACTAAAGTTTTTACAAAAAAGAGAAGCTGTTTTTATAAGAGGAGAAGATTTTTTTAAAAAATATGGTTGGGGTGGAATCTTAATTGGAAGACTGATACCAGCAATAAGACCTTTTATTCCTTTTATAGCCGGCATTTCATCGATGACATCGGTTGTCTTTTTTATTAGCTCAATAATCGCTTGCTTAATATGGTCAATTGCACTGGCAATTTTGATAATAGGAATAGATAATATAGTAAATTTTTTTTAACAACTAATAAAATTATGTCAAGACATCAAGCTTTAGATACTTTTGGAAGATCAGGTAATCCAATAATCAGGTCATCAGCTTTTCAAGAAACTTCAACAAGTGGAGAAAAGATGACGTTGGAAGGTGCAGTCAATAAAACTGGTATTTTACTGTTTTTAACAGTTTTTTCTGCGGCTATCAGTTGGAATTTTCAGGGACCTTTTATGTCTTTAGTTTCAACAATTGGAGTAGTTTCTGGTGTAATAGCCGCTATTTCAACTTTCGGTTTTTACTTCTTTTTTATTGGGTGGATAATAAATCCCCGACCACATCTAGCACCTAAAACTGGCCCAATATATGCGGTAGGTATGGGCTTTGTGATTGGAATCATTTCTCAACAAGCTGAAGCAATGTTTCCTGGAATTGTTATACAGGCAGTTTCTCTGACTTTCTTCGTTGCAGCTTCCTTATTGTTGGCTTACAAGACTGGAATAATTAGACCTACTCAAAATTTTGTCTTGATGATATTTGCAGCAACTCTGGGTATTTTTCTCACTTACTTTTCCAGTTTTATTTTTAGTCTTTTCACCGGAAGCTCCTTCTCAATTTTTTCCGATACTGGTTGGATGGGTATAGGTATAAGCCTTTTCGTCGTCGCTATTGCGGCACTTAATTTGGTCCTGGACTTCGACATTATTGAACAAGCGGATGAGCAGGGAGCTCCAAAATATATGGAGTGGTTTGGTGCTATGGCTTTAGTTGCAACTCTAATATGGCTTTATATTGAAATTCTTAGACTGTTAATGAAATTAAGATCAAGATGATAAAGATGTGAATACATTTATCGCGATACTAGGAATACTATCTTTCCTAATTTTTTTCTACCTTCTCAGGTTTAAGGCATCCAAAAAACAAACCAATAGAATTAATAGACCTAAATGGTCTAAATACATCCCTTACAAAGATAAGGAGAATAAAACTAATTCTGATGATGCTGATTTTCCAGATAAATAAACCAATTACATAGCATCTAAAAACAATTTTTCCCACTCTTCCTGCGATGGAAGCCTTGGTGTTGTAGCATTACTAGGGTCAGTCATCGAGTGAGCTACAAGCCCTGGAATCATTTCTTCTGTAATTCCCATCTCTTTTAAACCACCGGGTAGACCGATGGCTTTATTAAGGATTTCTATTTCCTCAGCGAGATCATTAGATTTATCTTTTCCCATGGCACGCAATATTTTTGAGTACTTATCGCCAACATGATCTCTGTTGAACCTCAAGATTGTGGGCAAGATAACACCATTTAATGTTCCGTGATGCAGTCTAAGTTCTTGGTCTGCACCAATTGCATGGCTCATGGAATGAACAGCGCCCAGTCCTTTCGAAAAAGCCATTGCTCCCTCAGTTGAGGCCATCATCATGTTCCATCTTGCCTCTTTATCTTGACCATCTTTTACTGCCCTAATCAAGCTCTCTTCCCCAACAACCTTTTCAACTCCATCTAAACCTACTGCTTCGGCAGGTGGGTCTATAACTGGAGAAAGAATCGCTTCTATGCAATGCGTTAAAGCATCCATTCCTGCCCCTGCCGTAAGAACAGGTGGCAATCCTAGGGTAAGCTCCGGGTCACAGATTGCAGCATCAGGTCTTAAATGTTCACTAGCTAAAATAAGCTTTCTTCCATCATTCATGATTATCACTGCTCCTAATGATACTTCACTGCCAGTACCTGAAGTTGTAGGTATAGCTATCATTGGCATAGTTTCATTGATTTTTCCTACACCTCCCTCATTAACAGAATAATCTACAACATCTCCTTCATGATTAGCCATTAATGCAACAGCTTTAGCTAAATCCATACTTGAACCACCTCCAAAACCTATTACTCCATCACAATTATTTTCTTTGTATGCTTTGAGGGCAATATTAACTGCCTCTTCGGTAGGATTTGCAGGAGTTTCTTCATAGAAAGTAGGAGATAATTCATTTGAAAGAAGGCCCCTTATCTTATCGGACATCCCGATGGAAGCTAGGCCAGGATCAGTGCATATGAGTGGGTTTTTTACTCCAAGCTCTTGTAATACCAAAGATATATTTTTTATTGATCCATTTTCAAAGTAAGGTTTATTTAAATAATTTAGCTGCATAATTTTCTTCCAAATAAAGAACATAATTCTATATGTTTTTATATATTTAGAAAGAATATACTTAATGAGGTATGAAAATTTTAGATCAACCAAAAACAATTAGATTGAAGATTATGGATTTTCTTTCAAGAAGAGAACACTCCGAAAAAGAGATTTTTCAAAAACTTTCATACAGGGTTGAGTCTCAGGATATGTTGCTTCAAGTCATTGGTGATCTAGTGAAGGATGGCTTATTAAGTGACGAAAGATTTGCCGAAAGTTATTTTCAAAGCAGAAAAAATAAAGGTTTTGGCCCCCTTAGAATCAAAAATGAACTTAGTCAACGAGGTATAAAAGAAAGTATTTTTGATTCTATTCAAAAAGATACTGATTGGACGGCATGTGCTCTGAAATCTTTAAAAAAGAAAACGAACGGAAAAGAGCTTATGGAAACGAGGGAGATTCTTAAATTAAAAAAATTCTTAAATTACCGAGGTTACGAATTTCAAGATATAGACAAGGCTTTTTCAGAATTCAGTAGGGAAAATTTATAAAACTTCTTTTAACTTAAACTATACTAATGAAGACAACATGAGTTACCAAGTTTTAGCTAGAAAATGGAGACCCAATGACTTTTCAGAAGTCGTCGGGCAAGAACATGTCGTTCAGGCCCTATCTAATAGTTTGGATAATCAAAAGGTTCATCAGGCATTTGTTTTAAGTGGCACCAGAGGTGTTGGAAAAACAACCATTGCAAGGATATTAGCTAAGAGTCTCAATTGTGAAGAGGGACTAGACTCTAAACCTTGTGGAAAATGCCCCACATGCTTATCAATTGCTGAAGGAAGTTTTATGGATTTCCAGGAAATAGATGCTGCATCTAGCAGAGGAGTTGATGATACTAAACAACTTTTAGAAACAGTTATGCATATGCCTAGTTCTTCAAGATATAAAGTCTACCTTTTAGATGAAGTGCATATGCTTTCAACTCAAAGTTTTAATATGCTTCTAAAAACTTTAGAAGAGCCACCCGAGCATGTTATCTTTATTTTAGCTACTACTTTACCTGAGAAAATTCCTGCTACTGTTCTTTCAAGATGTCTACAATTCAATCTTAAAAATCTCACTAATAAACAATTAATAGAAAGACTATCTTATATTTTGAAAGAAGAGGATATCGATTTTGATATTAATGCCATAGAGCAAATAGCTAGAGCAGGAAGAGGAAGCTTGAGAGATTCTTTAACTATTACCGATCAAGCCATTGCTTTTTGTGAAGGTAAACTTTCTGATGAAGCTGTAGCTAATATGTTAGGCACACTTCCTTCAGACAACGTACTCAAATTGATCAACAGTATAGCTCAAAGAGATCCAAAGTCTTTATTGAATAATCTAAATGAAATCAACCAATTAAGTATCGATTATTTTAGGTTGATGGACTTAATTTTAGAAAACCTACAATTACTATCTTTTGCCAAAGTTTCTGAAGAGATTCTTGATGAAATTGATCTCAATAAAGGGGAAGCAATGAAATTGA
This sequence comes from uncultured SAR86 cluster bacterium, assembly GCA_902618945.1. Lineage (GTDB taxonomy): Bacteria > Pseudomonadota > Gammaproteobacteria > Magnimaribacterales > Magnimaribacteraceae > Magnimaribacter. The sequence continues at coordinate 13,247 of CACNCK010000006.1, read as the reverse complement.
TGGAGCTACTTTCTGAAGAAGATCTGCAAATGCTATATCAAATCGGACTAATTGCTAAACGAGATATGGAATTAGCTCCAAGCTTGTCTGGTGGTTTCGATATGGCTCTTCTCAGAATGGTCTCTTTTATTCCTAATGAAATGGAAGAAGTTAAAAAAAAAGTTGAGTCATTAGAATTAGAAAACAAAACTGATACTTTTTCACAAATAAGGAAGACTGAAAATTCTACTGAAGATTTAAAAGTAGAAAAAGAAGAAATAAATCAAGATATTGAAGTAAAGAATTTTCAAAAACTAGACATCACTTCAACAAACTGGAAGCGAGTGTTTGACCAATTAAAACTCGATCCTGGTACTAAGCAATTAGCCTCTCATTGTTCCTTTATCAAGTCTGACGAAACGGTAATTTATTTATCTATGCCTAGTGAAAAACTAAATGTTTTTAGTGGAAAGCATAGAAAACAACTTCAAGATGCTCTTTCTTCTCACTACAACATTCAATGTAACTTATTTTTGGAGGAGGGAGAGTACTCAGAAGAATCTCCAAATCAGATTAAGGAAGAAGAAAAAAGAAAAGAATTAAGACAGGCTCAAAGAGAAATTGAGCAAGATCCTAATGTCCAAAGTTTAGTTGAAGCTTTTGGAGCTAAGGTAGTTGAGTCATCAATAGAACCTAGAACAGAAAAGTGAGTAAAGTTAGCCCTCTAGTAGATAGCTTGATAGAGGCATTTCAGTGTTTGCCTGGCGTAGGCCCTAAGTCAGCGCAGAGGATGGTTCTTTATCTTCTTGAAAGAAATAAGAATGGTGGCTTAATATTGGCCAATGCGCTTACTAAGGCCTTGGAAAGTGTTGATAAATGTTTGAATTGTAGAATATTTACAGAAGATGAGATTTGCCAAATTTGTTCAAATGAAAAACGCAACAAGAAGCAGATTTGTGTTGTTGAATCAGTTTCAGATGTATTTGCAATTGAGATGAGCAACCAATTTACAGGTCAATATTTTATATTGCATGGACACCTTTCACCGATCGATGATATTGGTCCTGATGAGCTTGGACTTGAAAAACTATTTGCAAGAGTTAAAGAAGAGAGGATAGAAGAAATTATTTTAGCTACTAATTCAACGTTAGAAGGAGAAACGACATCTCATTTCATATATGACAAAATCAAGACTATAGAGAATCTTAAGGTTACAAAGTTAGCAAGGGGTGTTCCTTTAGGGGGTGAGTTAGAGTATGTTGATAAAGGAACGATAATGCATGCATTTAGTGGAAGACAGAATATAGGGATTGAAGACTAAATGAAGGTTTTCTTTGGTCTTCTTTTAACAACATTAGTAAATTTTTCTTGTGGAATTGTAGGCTTTTACCTAGCGGGTTCATTCCTAGTGCCTTTTATCCCTCAACAGCAAACTATCATTACCAATTATGACTATTTATGGAGTTTCTTTTTAAAATTTATGGTTATTCTGATTTTAACTTGGATAATGCACAGAGTGATGTCCATGTTAGACACACCAAAAAAAAGAATATTATTTATTTTTCTTTTAGGAAGTTCTTTTTCAATTTATAACGAAGTTGATATTTTTTGGGCCAATAATTCGCTAACTTGGAGTTTGGTAATAATTGCTGGTGAATCAATAAATTGGCTCATAACAGGGTACTTATTATCAAAGTTTGTGAAACCAAAACATTTAGGTGCTCTTTAAAAGAAATGGCTAAATCATTTCATCCTTGAAATAAATATTTATGTTTTTTATTTACTCAGCAGTATTATACGTAGCAATAATCTTTAAAAAACATGAGTATTAAATCTGATAGGTGGATCAAGGAAATGGCAATTAATCATGAAATGATTAAGCCTTTCGAATTAGAACAAGTAAGACTTGGAAAAAATGAAGAGAAATTAATATCTTACGGTACTTCTTCATATGGCTATGATGTTAGATGTTCAGATGAATTTAAGGTCTTTACCAATATCAATTCCGCTACTGTTGATCCGAAGAGGTTTGATGAAGATAGTTTTGTTGATATTCAAAGTGAGGTTTGTGTAATTCCACCTAATTCTTTTGCGCTTGCTAGTACTATTGAATATTTCAAAATACCAAGAAATGTTTTAACAATTTGCTTAGGTAAATCTACTTATGCAAGGTGTGGAATTATAGTGAACGTAACCCCCTTAGAACCAGAATGGGAAGGCCATGTTACCTTGGAGTTTTCCAATACCACCAGCCTGCCTGCTAAGATTTATGCCAATGAAGGCGTGGCTCAGATGCTATTTTTAGAATCTGATGAAGAATGCGAAGTCAGTTACAAAGACAGAGGGGGTAAATATCAAGGCCAAAGAGGCGTAACATTGCCTAAGGCCTAACCTATCTCCTGAAAGTATTTAATCTTTGCTTCGAATTCTCTGTCATTTTTGTCATAAATTTTAATGATTGAGTAATCTAAATCAGGTGCTAACCAAAATACTTGCGAACGATCACTTTTGTCACTAAATTTTCTAGAAACTTTATAAGCCTGATAGGTTCCAAAAGTTGTTTCAACTGGTTCTTTTTGTTTATTTATGCTGTAAATTCTATTTTTTATATTACCTCTGTAATACACGATGTAAGAAATCTCATCAGGAATATTTTCTTCACCGAATTCTCTAAAGTCTAGACGTAGTTGCAACGATGCCGAACTAGGACCTAATACATCATCTTCGAGAGCAATAATTCCTTGATCTTTATTTTCAATAAATGAGACTTCATCTTTGCTCCAATCAAATTCAGCCGAAGCCTTATACCTTCTTAAAAATATTCTTTGATTTAGATTATAGTTTAGAGGTTTAATTTGATTATCAATAAGTTCAAGAACCTCAGATTCCTCTCTTCTGACTATTGAACCCCCATCCAATAAAGATGTTAACTTCCAGAAGCCATTGTCTAGCTTGATCATTTCAACTTGCATTTCTCCCACATTACTTTCAAGTGTAGCGCGAGAAGGTTTGATTTCTTCTGCAGCTTTTATTATTTGCATTGATACAGCAATTATTAGTAACAAGTAATGAGTTATTTTCATTATCTATACTTTTTTAATTATTTCCCCGTCAGACAAAAAAATTTTTTTATTTGCTATTTGATCAATAACCCATGGATAAAGCTTATGCTCTAATTTATGGATAGCTTTTTGCAATTCATTTATATCTTTTGTTTCTATTTTTAAGCTCGATTGGGCACATATTGGCCCTCCATCTAACGTATTGTCAACAAAATGAACAGTAACGCCATGATATTCTTCATTATTATCTAATACTCTTTTGTGAGTATCCAGGCCTTTGTATTTAGGTAATAAAGAGGGATGTATGTTTATTAACTTACCTGAGTATTTATTTACAAATAGGGGACTAAGAATTCTCATAAATCCTGCTAGAACAACTAAATCGGGTTTATATTTTTCCAGAATTCCTATTAATTCTCTGTCAAAGTCCTCTCTAGTAGAGTGAATGGTATGATCCAGAAAGAAATTATCAATATTTGCTTTGGAAGCTCTCTTTAGCCCATATGCTTCTTTTTTATTGCTTAAAACGCAAGACAGCTCAACAGTTTCGTCTGATTGGAATTTATCAATTATTGCCTGTAGATTAGAACCATTGCCTGATATTAGGACGGCTACTTTAAACTTACTCATTAAATTTAGACATATGAGAGTTGTGATTCGTTCGGCTCTTTTTCTTGAATTTTTCCAATGGTTTTTGCAAACAAAGATTGGTTCAAGGCACCTAAAACATCCGCTTCATTTGATTTATTTACTGAGATTATCAAACCTACACCGCAATTAAATGTATTAACTAGATTTTCTTTAGGTATACCGGTTGTTTCCATTAGCCATTTGAAGTATTTCCCGGAGGGCCAATCATCAAAGTCATGTTCAATGATAGCCTTTTGATTTTCTCCAAGCATCCGTGGAATATTCTCATCGAATCCACCTCCAGTTATGTGTGCAATGGCATTGATGGATGTTATTTTTTTTAAAGCTAAGATTTCATTTACGTATACATGAGTTGGCTTTAGAAGTATGTTCCCAAGTTTCTCACGACCAATTTTTTTCTCTAGATCAATGTCAAAGTCCTTTATAACCTTACGGATTAAGGAAAACCCATTAGAGTGAAAACCAGAAGACTCTATCCCAATTAAGATATCATCATTTTTAGGACCTTCTATGCCTAGAATTTCTCCTTCTTCTACTACACCTAGTGCAAACCCTGCAAGGTCAAAACTATTTTCAGGAAAGGCACCAGGATGCTCCGCTGTTTCACCGCCCACCAAAGAACAATTTGCTAATTCACAACCTTTTGCAATCCCTTTGATGACTTCTGCAGCTGTTTCAACTTTCAGCTTATCAGTTACATAGTAATCTAAAAATACAAGTGGTTCAGCACCGCAAACTATTAAATCATTGACACACATAGCTACAAGATCAATTCCAATAGTGTCAAAAGTATTTAATTCCTTTGCTATTTCGATCTTTGTACCCACACCGTCTGTGCAAGTCACTAAAATAGGATTCTTTATATGTTTTGGAATTCTACTCAGAGCTGAAAAGGAACCAAGGCCACTTAAGATTTCCGGTCTTTTTGTTTTTTCCACAAAAGGTTTAATTTTATCTATAAGAGCATATCCAGCTTCAACATCAACACCAGATTGTTTGTAGTTCAATTCTTTGTTGTCTTTATCTTCTATAGTCATCGACTTAAATTAGATTTTGCTTTATTTTATCAACCTTAGGTAAATACTTCCTGATTTATTAAAGATGTTACAAAAATTTATTTTCTGGTTGGCACTTCTGCATTTAACTAGCTTTGCTAACTCCCAAGAAATATTCAGCTTAAAAAAGACATATGAATCTCAAGTTTTTATTGAAGGAACAGATCAGTTTTCAATTAAAAAAGGAATGCAACTTGGGCTATCTTCATTATTAGTGACTATCAGTGGAGATTCACAAATAATAAAAGAAAAATCTATCACCAAAATGTTAGACACTCCTGAAAAATATATTAATCAATACAAATTGGGAACGGAAGATAAACAAATTTATGCAAGTTTTATTTTTGAAGGGGATCTCATTCGATCTTATCTATCCGAAAATGAATTACCCCTTTGGTTATCTAATGACAATTCAGTTTTATCTTATCTACCATGCAAAGAAGAGAGCAATAGCATTAAATCAAAAGAGGAATACGAGAAATGTAATAATTTAGAAAAAATACTTACCCCTTTGTCCGCTAAGAGAAATTCAAAAATTATATATCCATTAATGGATCTGATGGATATCAATTATCTTGAATCTCTAGGATCAATATCTGCAGAAAAATTTATGAAAAGAATTTCCAGAAGATATGACTTAGATGCCTGGTTACTATGCACAATTAAGGATGAATTTGGTCTTCTACTAGATAGTCCCAAATGCTTTACATCTTTGGGAAAACAGTCTTCTCCTTCAGAAGCCCTTAATTATTTATTAGATAGAGTTAATTCAAAAAAATCGCTAATCGTAGACAAAAAATTAAAAAATAAAACCTCCATAAGGATAATTGGTATAACTAATCTTTCTTTTTTAGAAGATGTTTTGAGTGACTTGAAATCGCAAGTACTTGTGTACGGGGTTTCTTTAGAAAAGGTTGAGGGAGATAAACTAGATATTACACTTTCACATTATGGCAAATCTGAAGATCTCAAAAACTTATTAAATATCAATGATGATTTTAAAGGAATAGACAATAGTTCTAGGGAAATAATTTCTTACAAATATAATAATAGTTAAGTCATGTTATCTGCTCTCCCCAACATCATCACCTCTTTAAGATTTATTTTGGTAGTGCCAATTAGCTTTTATATTTATCAAGGCAATGATCTTTTGGCTTTGATTCTTTTCATAATTGCCGGTCTATCTGATGGCATAGATGGATATTTGGCACGTAAATTCAATTGGCAAAGCGACTTTGGTCAATTTGCTGATCCATTAGCTGATAAATGTCTGATTGTGGCAACCTTATTAGCTCTAGCTTTTTCGGACAAACTCCCTCTGTGGTTTGTATATATCATCCTTTCAAGAGATGGAATCGTATTAATAGGAGCTATGCTACATCTTCTTCTATTTAATAATAAACAAGCTCTCTCTAATAGATGGGGGAAACATTACACAGGATGGACAATAGCATTATTTATTATTCTTCTAATTCAATCTGCTTTTCAAATTTTACCTTTTTACTTTGAATGGATAGCTATGACTGGGGTGATAATTTTCACATTCTTAAGTCTTTTTAATTACTTTAAAAGTGAAGGGAAATTAATTTTTGAACAATTTTTATGAGCGAATCACCTGATCAGCTTAGTTTGAATATCAAACTTGATGACTCTGTGAGCTTGGATAAGTTTATTGAATGCGATAGTAATATAGATTGTTTAAACTACCTCAAGAATACACTAAAGGAAGACTCTATCTCAAACTTATTTTATATATGGGGTAGAGAAGGGGTAGGAAAATCTTATATTATGCAGGCCCTAAACAGAGAGTTTATCAATCTAAATAAAAGGACCTTTCATTTATCTCTTAATGATAAGAGAGCATCATCTCATGAAATTCTACAAAACTTAGAGTCCTTAGATGTGATACTAATAGAGAACATAGATAGTCTTCCAAAAGATGAAGAATGGGAAACTCAAGTTTTTTCACTCATTAATAATGCCCTTACCAGCAAAATTAAAATTTATCTCTCTTCATGTAAAGTTTCAAAAGAACTGCAAATAAGCCTTAAAGATTTAAAGTCAAGATTGTCATATTTTACTGCGATTGAAATACCTGAAATTAGCAATGAAGAAAAATTAGATGCTTTATCTCAGTCTTCAGCTCGAAAGGGTATTGATTTGGACAACAAAACAAAAGAATTTATTATCAATAATACCTCTAGAGGCTTATCCGATTTGTTACAGTTCTTGAATGATTTAGATGCGTATTCACTCAAAAAAAAGAAAAAAGTTACCCCATCACTTATAAGACAACTATTAAAAGTTAGATCGGACAATCCTCACAAATAATGTAGATTCCTTTTGGGTCATTGAGTTGATAAATGTCTTTAAGGGAATTTATTACATTTTCTAGTATGAAGTTGTCTTTTATGTATGTAGGGATCATCCAACCAACATAACCTGAAAATCTTTTTGCCAATTGAGCTCTCCAATCAATAGTTTGGAGAGGATAGTAGGTTGAGTATTCGGTAATTTCTGCTAGTTCAGCAGCTCTTCTAATGGCCATTTTTAGATTTCCTATTTCATCAACTAAGCCTAGTTCTTTTGCCGAAGACCCGGCCCATACTCTACCTTGTGCAATTTGGTCAACTTGATCTATCGGAATATCTCTTGCTTCACTGACTAATCCTATAAATCTTTTATAGCCATACTCTATTTCACTTTGGATTATATTTGACAGTCCTTCACTTAGAGGTCGAGTAATGTCTCCTGATAGATCGATCTTTGAGGTTTTGACACCATCACTGTTTATACCAATTTCGTTAAGAGCTCTATCAAATGTAGGAAGCAGACCAAAGATTCCTATTGATCCAGTTATAGTGTTATGAGAAGCCCAAATTTCATGTGCATTAGCTGAAATCCAATATCCGCCGGAAGCAGCAACATTGCCCATGGAAGCAATTATTTTTAAACCCTTTTCTTTCGCTTCTAGAAGCTCTTGTCTAATTTGTTCAGAAGCAAATACCCCACCTCCACCTGAATCGACTCTAAGTACTATAGCTTTAACATTTTCGTCTTCATGCGCTTCCCTAATAAGTCTTGAAGTTGAATCGCCTCCAATTGTCCCAGGAGGTTGCACTCCGTCAACTATGGTTCCTTTTGCTACGATGACGGCAATCTTATTTTTGCCTTGCTGCTTTGTTTTCTCTGAACGTATAAGTTGAAAATATTCAAAGCCAGAAATTCTAGCAAAGGACTTCTTATCTTCAGATTCACCAAATAATTCTTTAAGATAAGATCTTGTCTTTGTTCTGGGCAATAACTTATCCACCAAGCCATAATTTAGAAAAGCTTCAGATGTTGAACCGCTTTTATCTATCAAAACTTTGTCGGCATTATCAACTAGGTACTGAATTTCATCAGATGTAATCCCTCTATTCTTAGAAACTTCATCTTTATAAGAATTCCAAAGAACATTTAAGTAAGCTAAATTAGCTTCTTTAGCTTCTCGAGACATTTTATTATCTAAATAAGGCTCCACTGCAGATTTGTAAGTGCCTACTCTGAAAACATTAAAATCTACCTTGATTTTATCAAGAAAAGATTTAAAGAATAATCTACTTCGTCCGAACCCATCTATGCTAATCAATCCGTCGTTATTCATAATTATCTCATCGGCATATGACGCGAGATAATAGCCACTTCTAGAATAATAATCACCGACAGCAATTATGGTCTTATCTGCGTCTTGAATTTTTTGTAAAGCAACTCCTACATCATATAAAACAGCCTGACCGGTCCCATCTATGTTATCAAGGCTTAATAGTACATTCTGTACTCTCTCATCTTGAGCAGCAGATTCAAGGACTTCTAGTAAGTCTCCAACGTATAACTCCCTAGGCAAATTCCCACTCAGCTGATCAATAGGATCGTTTGACCCTGTAATTTGTTCAACAATCGGACCCATTGGACTTATTACAAGTGCTTTATTAGTTGGATCTTTAAATTCATCTACAAATAAAGAGCTGATAAAAGAAAATATTGAAATGATTATGACGATTGAAAAAATTATATTCAGTGATAAAAAAAATAATTTTCCTGAAAAAAGCCAAAAAAGTGGATTACTTTTAAATTTTTCTAAGAGAGTTTTTTGTTCCATATTCCTTTTAGTTTATTAAATTTAAGACATTTTCTGGAGGTCTACCTATGATAGCTTGATTGCTTGAAACAACAATTGGTCTTTCAATTAATTTTGGATTTTCAGACATAAGTTTAATAATTTTTGAGTTGTCTAGAGTTCTGTCTTTCAAATTCAATTCTTTATATTCAACTTCAGCGGTTCGAAGTAATTCTCTAGGTTCAATTCCTAAAAAATCCAAAATTTTTGTTAAATCAGATTCTGACGGTGGGTCTTCAAGATATAGGACGATTTTTGGATTGATACCTTCCTGCTTTAATAAATCTAATGTTTGTCTGGATTTACTACACCTTGGATTGTGGTAAATGGTAAAATGCTTCATAGGATAAAAAATTAAATGACATTAAAAGATCTATATTACAAGACAAAATATATTTTACTTATAAATCTTATTTTTATTTTAAGTGCTTGCTCAGAACCAGATTACAGGCTTGTTGATGGTGGTTCTGGGAAAGTGGATGACTTCTTAGGAAAGTGGTTAATCGTAAATTATTGGGCAGACTGGTGCCCACCTTGTATTAAAGAGATGCCTGAACTTGAAAATTTTTATAATGATAATAAGGCACAGGCTCTAGTATTAACTTATAACTTCGATAGACTCGAAGATGAAGAATTGGAAAATCAAATTATCAGATTTGGTGTTAATGTCCCAAGTATTTTAAATGATCCTGGAACATTGTTTGGATGGGAGTCTCCACCAAGCTTACCAGCTACCTATGTTCTTGATCCCGAGGGTAAGCTCATCCACACATTAATAGGACCTCAAACACAGGAGAGCCTCGAAGCTCTATTAGGGCTCTGAAAATAACTAATTAACAAATATTTCTGGATTTATTGGTATACCCAGGAAATATACCTCCCAATGTAAATGAGGTCCCGTAACTCTTCCTGTGCTACCAACATATCCAAGTACTTCTCCTGCAATCAACGATTGGTTCATAACGACAGCCTCTTTACTCATATGAGAATAACTACTTACCAAGCCGTTTCCATGATCTAGGTAAACGACATTTCCTTTATAAAAGAAATTACCGATAAGAATTACTTTACCATCTAAAGGAGTTCTAATAGGTTCGCCCTCATTGGCAGCAATATCCAAACCTATGTGTCTATTTCTAGGCTTCCCATTTATAAACCTTCTCACACCAAATTCACTGCTAGTTATACCTATTACGGGTATAACCATCTTTGTTTGCTTGAGATCTGAGGACGATAAGGTATTTTTCGCGGTCAAACCTTGTAGGTACTCTCTTTCGATTCTTTCTTGCATTGAACTTGGAGGATTAACAAAGTCTTTATTCTGTATCTGTATCCTAGATTCCCTATAAAATTTATTCTCAATACCTATCGAGTCTATAAGTTCATTATTGAGGATTACTTCAATTTTATTCTTACTATACGTAAGTGGAATTGGAACAAGAATGTTCGCATTAAAATCATCATCTCTACAAATCGTAAATTTGAGATTGCCCATTTGTAACTTATTCTTTAAATCTGAATCATTTGACTTCAGATAATAGTTAACCAATCCTCCTGGATAATTCTTATCCATAGGAAAAGAACAGCTTTCTATTTTGCTAAGAGTAGGAAGGTTTGCACAAGATGATGATAAACATATCAATAAAACTAAAGACTTAGTCTTCATCAGTCTTCTTAAGTATTTGAGCAAGAATTTCTCCTTTTTGAAATCTTGCTTTAATTTTTTGATTTATGTTTAACTCTTCAGAAGAGGTAATAATTTTATTAGTATCGTCTGTCACAATTGAGTAGCCCCTGCTCAATACAGCCAAAGGGCTTACCGCCTCTAAAGTATTGATATTTTTAAGATAGCTTTTTTTGGTTTTCTCTATATTCAATTTTATGGAGTTAATAAGATTTAAATAACTTTCGTTTATTTTAGTTTGTTTAAATTTGATATCTATTTTTGGAGAAGAGGCCTTCAGTTGTGAGGTATTTCTCTCTAATCTATTTTTCTTATCTAAGGCTATATTCAACAAAAGATCTTTCATCCTTGTTTCAAAATTATCTAATTTTTGTGATGTCTCTCTCAATTTTTCGCCGGGATGTCTGATGAGAGCCATTTTAAAATCGAGCACTTCTTTCAAGGCTTCAATTTTATTTAGTAATCCCTTTACAATAGTGTCTTTGTTCCTTGAGAAGGATTCCAATAAATTAGTATGATTCTGACTTATTATTTCAGCGGCTGCAGACGGCGTTGGTGCTCTTAAATCCGAAACAAAATCGCTAATTGTAAAGTCAGTTTCATGACCAATAGCACTAATTATTGGAACTTGAGATTTTGAGATCTCTCTTGCAACAGATTCCATATTAAAACACCACAAGTCTTCTATTGATCCGCCACCTCTAGCTAAAATAATCACATCAAAATCTTCTACTTCATTGGCTCTCCTAATTGCTTTAACAATTTCTTTATCTGCCGTTCTTCCTTGAACTTGAGATTCCACCAAAGTGAGTTTAAGAAATGGTGATCTTCTTCTAAGCACGTTTATGATGTCTTGAAATACCGCTCCCGTTTCCGAAGTTATTACAGCAACTGCTAAAGGAAGTTTAGGAATCAATTTTTTTCTACTTTGATCAAAGAGACCATCATTTTCTAGCTTTATTTTTAGATCTTCAAATGCTTTTAATAATGCTCCTTCGCCAAAAACCTCGATATGTTTAACATTAAATTGATATCTTCCTGAAGGTGCGTAAATACTAATATTGCCATTTAGAATTAGTTCATCCCCGATCTTAGGATCAAATAAAACACTTTGGTTTTCAAATTTAAACATGACACAACTCAAAGAGGACTTCTTATCTTTTATGGTAAAGTACCAATGGCCTGATCCATGAGCTGTGAAGCTAGAAATTTCGCCTTGTATCCAAACATTAGATAAATCCTTTTCTAATAAACCTTTAGCAAGGTTATTAATGTCAGATACCGAAATAATTTCTTGATTATTCGATGGAACTTGGCTCATGTTACAAAAGTATAACTTAAGATTTTGAACGAAGAAAAAAATATATCGAGAGATCTTGTTAAAGGTATTTTCTTATTACTTATTGGTGCTTCAATGTTGGGAGGTTCCGGAATTTTTGTAAAACTAAGTGATTCATCACCCTCATTGATAGCGTTTTATAGATCCCTCTTTGCATTGCCTTTTTTATATGCCTGGATGAAATTTGAAGAAAGAAATGATTCCTCAAAGATAATTTGGGATAAAAGGACATTTTTCTTTTTGGTATTAGGCGGATTATGTTTTGCTTTGGACATGTCAATTTGGAATTGGTCTTTGACTTTTACGTCGGTTGCTAATGCAACACTCATGGCAAATATAGCGCCAGTCTTTGTTGTTATCTTTGGTGTCTTTTTTCTTGGCTATAAAATTGAAATCTTTTTTGTAGTTACTTTATTGCTTGCCTTAATAGGAGTATTTCTTGTCATTTTGCCAGGAGAGCAAATAATGGTTTTCGGGGATTCATTGGGAATCCTGGCTGCTGTTTTTTATGCAGGATATATATTATCTATAAAAGATTTGACCACTATGCTTCAACCAGCAAGAACTCTTTTTTTGGTAACAATAATAACTACTCTTTGTTTGCTTCCCATTAGCTTGATTGAAGCGGACAGCTTGATCTTAAGCAAATCAGAGTTTTTTATACTCATCTCTTATGCTATTTTTTCTCAAACTCTTGCTCAAGGTTTAATTACCTCAGGAATTTCAAAAGTTTCCGCCCATTTATCTTCATTAGTACTTTTGATGCAACCTGTGGCGGCTGCATTTTATGGATGGTTTTTTCTGCAAGAGTTATTGAGCCCGTTACAAATGGCCGGGGGATTAATAGTTTTGGCTGCTATTTATTTAGCTTCAAGAGAATGAGCTAATCCCATTTAGGTTCTCTTTTCTCAAGAAAAGCTGCTATACCCTCTTGGGCATCAGGACTGGCGAATGTTTCAGCACTCTTCTTACCTAGATATGGAAGAGCTTCATCAAAATTCATAGCATCTTGATTAACATAAGCTTCTAAACCAAATTGCATTGTTCCGGGTGCTAAGTTTGCAAGATCCGATGCTAGTCTATCAACAGCCTCATCTAATTGATCGCTAGGTACAGATTGATTAATTAAACCCCATTCTTCAGCCTTCTTAGAGTCAATTGCTTGACCTCTCATACAAAAATCTAATCCAGCTCTTTTTGGCATAACTCTAAATAATCCGGCCATAACCATATGAGGCCAGACACCTCTAAGAATCTCTGGAGCTGAGAACTTAGCCTCTTCAGTCGCAATAGCATGTGTGCAATTTGTAACCATTAA